>CAZSIX010000014.1:0-76969 GCA_964607145.1 uncultured Planctomycetota bacterium
CCGGCGGCGGCGGAGCCGCGCCCGCCGCTCCCGGGGGCGTCCCCGCCGACGAACCGGCGCCCGCGGAGCCCGCCGGCGACGGGGCCGTCTCCGTGCGCGTCGTGGACGGCCGCGGACGGCCCATTGCCGGCGCGCGGGTCGAGGTGCGCCGCGGAGCGGAGGAGTTCGAGGGGGTCCCCGCCGACGCGGCGCTCCGCGCCCACGCGCTGGACGGCAACGTGCCCTGGTCCGTGCGACCGGCGCCTCCCGCGCCCCTGGCGTCCGCCGCCACCGACGGGGACGGCCTCGCGCGGCTGACGGGCCTCCCGGCGGCGACCGTCGTCGTGCGCGCGACGGCGCGCGGGCACGGCGCCGCGGAGTCCTACGGGATGACCGCCGCGTCGTCGCGCACGGAACCCCTCCTCCTCGTGCTCCCGCCCGGTCACGACCTCCGGGGCACCGTCCGCACCATGACCGGCACGCCGCTGGCGGGGGCGGAGGTGCTGGGTTGGGTCGCCGGCTGGGAGGAGGACCGGGAGCCTCCGGCCGCCCGCGCCGCCGTGGACGGGAGCGGGGGCTGGCGGCTGGAGGGCCTCCGGGAGGGGACGTGGGCGCTGGTGGTGAGAGCGGGCGACGGGACCGTCACCTACGGCGGAACGCACCACGTGCCCCGGGCCGACCCCCTGGACCTCGTGCTCGGCGGCGACGGGTCGGTGCGCGTGCGGGCGACGGTGGCCCTGACGGGCGTTCCCGTGGGAGGCGCCCGCGTGAGGGTGCAGGTCTGGCCGGAGGGGGCCTCCGCCGGCTACACGGACGCGACGGCGGTCACCGACGCCGCGGGCCTGGCGACGGTGACGGGACTCCCGGAGGGCCTGCTGGGCGTCCGGGTCACCCACCCCGACCACGCGCCCTGGCAGCCGTTCCCGTGGACCGACGGCGTCGTCATCCCGGGAATCGTCACGGAGGTGGCCGCGGCGCTGCTCCCCGGCGCCGCGCTCGCGGGGAGCGTCTCCTCGCCCGACGGCGCCCCCGTCGCGGGCGCGGCGGTGTTCCTGCACTGGCGGGAGTCCCCCGAGGACGCGGACCCCGACGGCCTCGCGACGCGCACCGACGGCGCCGGGGAGTTCCGGTTCACCGGCCTCGGCGCGGGGACGGTGGCCGTGAGCGCGGACGCACCCGGGTTCGCGCCGCTCACCCAGGGGGAGACGGAGGACCCGGAGGGCCACGAGGGCCTCGGTCCGGTGGTCCGCCTCGCGCCCGGCTCCGAGGTGCGCGTCGCGCTCCGGCTGGGGCCCGGCGCGGTGCTGGAGGGCCTGGTGGAGGACCCCGCGGGCGTCCCCGTGGCGGGTGTCACCGTGTCGACCTGGGACCCGGGCCGGCGCACGTCCACCGGGGGCGACGGCCGCTTCCGCCTCGAGGGGCTGCGGCCGGGAGAGGAGACCTGGATCACCGCCGAGGGTCCCGACGGGCGATCCGGGTCCGTCGCCGCGGTGCCGCTGGAGGCGCTCCGCGAGGAGCCCCTCCGCATCGTCCTCGCGGAGATTCCCGTCGCGCGGGGGCGGCTGCGCCGGGCCGACGGCGCGCCGCTGCTCGAACCGCAGGTCGCCGTCGTCCATCGCGGCATGGAGGAGGCGCCGGTCCGCTTCGGTGACGGCGGCGCCGATCTCGTCCCCGTCGCCCTCGACGGGACCTTCGCCGCCCCCCTCGCGGGGGACGGGCCCCACGTCATCTTCGCGCGGGACCGCTCCACCGCCGTGGCCCACGTGCGCGTGGACGGCCCCCCCGCGGCGGACGCGCCGCCGGTGGAAGTCGTGCTTCCCGCGGGGATGGGCGTGGCGGGTCGCGTGGTGGACGATGGGGGCGCGCCCGTGGCCGGCGTCCCGGTGACGCTGGCCCCCGCCGACGGCTGGGAGGAGGCCCGGTGGATCCCGCCGGCGGGGGCGGCCTTCGACCCCACGTGGAGCCCGCGGGTCTCGGCGACCTCCGCGGCGGACGGGACCTTCGCGCTGGACGGGCTCTCCCCGGGCGGGTTCCGGCTGCAGGTCCTCCGCGGATGGGAGGTCCTCCTCGACGTCCCCGCCGCCGCGGGGGAGACGAACGTGGTCCTCGTGCTCCCGCGACCGCGGGACATCGCCGGCCACGTCGTGGACGCGGAGACCGCGGCGCCGCTCCCCGGCGCGATGGTGAGCACCCACTGGACCGACGGCGGCGGGCGGGAGCAGCACGCCGCCGTGCGCTCCGGCGCGGACGGGGGGTTCCGGCTCGCCGTGACCACCTCCACCGCGGTGGAGGTGGACGTCGGTGGGCCCGCGGGGCCCGACGGCATGGCGGACCACTTCCCCGAGTCCGTGCCGGGGGTCGTCCCGGGGACGACGGGGCTGCGCGTGCCGCTGCGGCGCGGTCTCGCCATCGAGGGTGTGCTGGTCCCGCCCCCCGGCTCCCGGCCGGGCGCGGGCGTGGAGATCGGCGCGCAGAACGACGAGATCGGCGACGGCGCCTGGGGCGCGGTCCGCCTCGCCTCCGGCCCGACGCCGTTCCGCCTCTCTCCCCTCCCGCCGGGGGACTACCGCCTGAGCGCGGGTCCCGCCGACGACTCCGACGGGACCTGGCTCCCCTCCATCGAACTGCCCCGTGTCGCCGCGGGCACGCGGGATCTCCGCGTCGTCCTCCCCCGCGGGCTCGCGGTGTCGGGGCGCGTCGTCGCCGAGGGCATCCCGCTCCCCCTGGGGCGCGTGAACGTGTTCGCGTTCCACGAGGACGGCGAGCGGAGGACCGCCATCGACCGGGGAGACGCGCCCGTGGAGGACGACGGCCGCTTCACGACGCCGGCCCTCGCCGCGGGGCGGACCTTCACGCTGGAGGCGTGGTTCGTGAACCACCGGTGGGACTACGTCGGCCTGCCGGCCCGCGTCGAGGGGGTCGCCGCGGGCGCGTCGGACGTGGTGCTGCGTATCCCGCGCGGCGAGACGATCTCCGGTCGGGTGACGGACGCGTCGGGCGATCCCGTGGCGGGCCTCGTCGTCCACGCCACCGCGCAGGCGGGCGGGGACGAGGACGGGGACGAGGACGGGGGGACCGCCGGTCGCTCCGGCGTGGCGTGGTCGACGGAGGACGGCTCGTTCCTCGTGACCGGACTGCGTCCCGGCGGGTTCCTCGTGGAGGTGGACGGGGACGAGGTCACCGCGGAGCCGCTGAGGGACGTCCCCGCGGGCACGGCGGGCGTCACCCTCGTCGTGCGACGCACGGCGACCATCACGGGGACGGTCCTCGACGCGCAGGGGGCGCCCGCGCGCGCGGGGATCGTCACCGCGGGACGGGACGGCGTGGCGACGGGGACCGGCGGCGGGGCCGTCCGCCGCGACGGCACCTTCCAGTTGGGGGGCCTCGCCCCCGGGCCCGTGGAACTCCTCTACCTCGCCCCCGACGGCACATCCACTCCCCTCGGCTCCGTCGTCGCCCCCGCGGAGGACGCGGTGCTCCGCGTGGCGGGGGGCGGGAAGTGAGCGGGGTGGACGCGACGGTCGCGCGGGCCCGCCGATCGCGCATCCCGGGGCCCCGGGAGCGCATGGCGTGGAAGGCGGTGTGCGCGTCGTCGGCCTTCGTCCTCTGCGTCGACTTCGGAGTCCCGTGGCTCGTCCGGTGGGCGGCCGCGGCGCCGGAGCGGGAGGAGCAGGCGGCCGTCGCCCGCGCGCGGGCGGCGGCGTCGGCGCTCCCCGCGGTTCCGACGATGTCCCTCCTCGTCGCCGTGAGGGACCCGGGGGGCGCCCCCGTCGTCGGGGCGACGGTCCACGTGCGACTCCGCGCCGCCGGGGGATGGGAGGGGGAGGAGGGTCCGGCGGCGGGCGCCGCCGGGGAGGGCGGGCTCCTCGGACTGGGAAGGACGGACGGGACGGGGAGCGCGCGCATCGACTCCATCCCCGACACGCCGGTGACGCTCACGGTCCGCGCGCCGGGGCGGGCGACGGTGTGCGTCCCGCCGGTGGAGGACGAGGCCCTCACCGCGTCGGCGGCGCGGGTGGCGTGGGCGGCCCCGGCGGCGGGCGGGGCGGCGGTCCCCGAGGGAGCCCCCGTCGGCGTGACCGTGATCCTCCCCGCGGCGCACGCCGTCGGCGGCCGTGTCCGGGACGCCGAGGGCCGGAGCGTCGCCGCCATCGGGGGAGCCGTCGCGGCCCGTCCCGCCGGTCCCGGCGCGTCCCCCCTCTTCCCCGGCCACCAGGTCCCGTGCGACGCCCGGGGGGACTACGCGCTGGGCGGACTGCAGGAGGGCACCTGGCGGCTCGAGTTCGTCCGCCGCGACGGCGTGAGGTTCCTCGGACCGACGGTGCGCGTGCCCGGGGAGGACACCGCCGACTTCACCGCGGGGGGCGCCGGTCGGCTCGACGTGCGCGTGCGCGATCCCGTCCGGGCCACCCCCATCGCCGGCGCCATCGTCGCCGTCGCCCTCCGTCCGCTGCAAGGGGACATCACGGAGATCCGCGCCCGTTCCCACACCGGCTCCGACGGCACCGCCTCGTTCCGCCACCTGCCGGCGGCCCGCGTCACCTCGGTGGAGGTCACTCTCCGGGAGCGCACGTTCCGCGTGGCGAACCCGTCCGCCGTGGTCGTGCCCGGCCTGCGAGCGGAGGTCGTGGTCCGGACCGATCGCCCCCTCCCGGTAGCGGCGGTCGGTCCGGCGACGGCCGCGGGGGCGTTCCTCGGGGGCACCGTGCTGCGGGGCACCGTCCGGTGGCAGGCCGGAAGCGGGCCCACGGTCCCCGGTGCGATCCCGGAGGTCGTCGTGAGGTCCGTGCTCCCGCCGGGGCCCGCCTCCACCATGGTGAACCCGCCCCCCGTTCGCGCGCTGGTGCAACCGGACCCGTCGGGATTCTCCTACTCCGTCGTCGTCGGCGGACCGGGCCCGTGGATGGTGGCGGCCCGGGCCCCGGGGAGCGCGGGTGCCTTCGCGGGGGTCTCCGCAAGGCCCGGGGGACCCCTCCCGCCGGCGCCGGACCTCGTGCTCGTGCCGGAGCGCTGCATCAGCGGCATCCTCCGCGACGGCGACGGGGCGCCCCGCGAGGGAGTCGTCGTCCGCGCCGCACCGGCGCCGGAACCGTTCCTGGCGACTCCCCCGGCGGACTCGCTCTTCGACCTCTTCCCGGGCGCCCCGGTGGTGGCGATCACGGACGGGAACGGCGTCTTCCGGTTGGGGGGACTCTCCTCCGTCCCCCACTTCGTCTCCATCGCCGCCCACGGCCGGGACGTCCTGCGCGTCCGCGCCCATCCCGACGACGGGCCCCTCTCGCTCGTGCTCCCGCCGCCGGCACTCCTCCGGGGGACGGTCCTCGACGGGGGCTCCGGACGGGTGGTTCCGGGCGCCCACGTGACCGTGGAGGGGGACGGGAGCGGCGACCTGCCGCCGTTCTCCGTGGAGGGGCTCACGCCCTGGGACGGGAAGTTCGAGATCCCCCTCCCCCGCGGGCAGCGGGTGCGCGTCCGGGTCGCGCTCCTCCCGGGAACGCCGCCCGTGATCCCCCCCGTTCCCCTCCTCGCCCCCCGCACGCTGGAGGGCGTGGACCCGCAGGTCGAACTGAAGGTGACGCTGGGGCGATGACGGGGGCCCGGCCGGCCTCCTACCGCGCCGGCAGCAGCACCGCCGCCATGGCCGCGGCGTCCGCCTCCCGCTCCTCGGCGGTCCCGTTCTGGCGGAACGGGAACTGCCGCGACGCGAAGGCGCACAGCGCCTCGTGGGCGCGCACGCGGACGGAGCCGTCCGCGCTCCGCAGGTCCTCCAGCAGGAGCCGGAGGAGGGGCGGGACGCGGGCCTGCACGTCGTCCAGCCGCTTGCGCGTCTCCTCCAGGCGCTTCGCGCGCTCCGCCGCCGCGGCCTCGCCGTCGCCGGCCCGCCGCGCCATGCGCGCCAGATCCGTCCGGAGGGACTCGACGTCCCGCCGCAGCGCCATCAGGTCCTCCACGGACCGGTCCCGCTCCACGGCGGCGGCCCGGTAGCGATCCTGGAGGCGGTCCCGCTCCCCCAGCGCATCCGCCAGTTCCCGCCGGAGCCGCGCCGTCTCCCCCTCCACCACGGCCTCGCGCCGCGCCCGCTCGTCCTCCTGGCGCCGCACGCGCTCCTCCGCCTCGCGCAGGCGGTGCCGCGACGTCTCCAGTTCGGTGCGCGCCGTGCGCTCGCCGGTCTCGGAGCGCTCGGAGCGCTCCCGCTCCCGCGCCGCCACGCGGACGAGCATCGCCGTGAGTCCGCCCGCCGACGCGATGCCCACGACGATGAGGACGACCGTCGCGGCGGAGACGCCGGGGCGCGCTCGCGATCGCACGGAGGGTCCTACCCCTCCCCGGGGAGGATGGCCTCGCGGCCGCCCATGTAGGGGCGCAGCGCCTCGGGCACGGTCACGCCGCCGTCGGCGCGCTGGTAGTTCTCGAGGATGGCGACGAGCACGCGAGGCATGCCGAGGGCGGACCCGTTCAAAGTGTGGACGAAGCGGGGCTTCTCCTTCCCGTCGCGGCAGCGCGTCCCGAGGCGGCGGGACTGCCAGTCGCCGAAGTTGCTGACCGACGAGATCTCCAGCCACTTGCCGCAGCCCGCGGCCCAGACCTCGAGGTCGTACTGCCGCCGGTTCGCCGCCGACTGGTCGCCGGTGCAGACGAGCACGGTCCGGAAGTACAGGCCCAGCGCGCGCACCGCCGCCTCCGCGTGGGCCCGCATCGCCTCGTGCTCCTCGCGCGAGCGATCGGGGTGCGCGAAGGTCATCATCTCCACCTTCCAGAACTGGTGGACGCGCAGCATCCCGCGCGTGTCGCGGCCCGCGGCGCCGGCCTCGCGGCGGAAGCACGGCGTGAGCGCCGTGTAGCGGAGCGGCAGGCGGTCGCCGTCGAGGATGGCGTCCCGGTGGAGGTTCGAGAGCGGGTGCTCCGCCGTGGGGATGAGGAAGGGCGCGTCCTCCGGCAGCGCGGCCTCGTCGCCGGCGCCGACGCGGTACATGTCGCCGCCGAACTTCTCCAGGATGGTCACTCCGTCCACCGCTTCGGGACGGACCATCGCCGGAGGGGAGACCTCGCGGTAGCCGTGGGCGCCCGTGGCGAGGTCGAGGAGGAACTGGCCCAGCGCGCGCTCGAGTCGCGCCCCGGCGCCCAGCAGCAGCGTGAACCCGCTCCCGCTCATGCGACCCGCCGTGTCGGCGTCGAGGATGCCCAGCGCCGCGGCGAGATCCCAGTGGGGCTTCGGCGCGAACGGGAACTCCGGTGGCGCGCCCCAGCGGGACTGTTCCACGTTGCCCGACGCGTCGGGCCCGTCGGGCACGTCCTCGTCGGGGAGGTTGGGGAGGAGCCGGAGCCCGCGGTCCACGCGCGCCTCGATCTCCGCCAGCGTCGCCGACGCGGCGCGCTCCCGCTCCTTCACCGCCTTCATCTCCGCCAGCAGGGCGGAGACGTCCTCGCCGGCCTTCTTCCGCACGGGGATCTCGCGCGACGCGGCGTTCTGGCGGGCGCGGAGGTCCTCCACCTCCGCCAGGAGGCGGCGCCGCTCGGCGTCGTCGGCGAGGACGGCCTCCAGCGTGGCGAGGGCGGCTCCGCCGCCCTTGCGGGCGATGCCGCGGCGGTAGCGGTCCGGGTCCTCGCGAACCTCCGTCAGGCCGTGCATGGCGACTCCTGGGGCGGCCGGCGGGCCGCGGCGGCGGGGTGGTGGCGGGTGCGGCGGTCTCCGGCGATCGCGGGGTCGGGGCGCGGGTGTCCGTCGCGTCACCGCACGGAGTGCCGCTCCGCCCCTCCCACGAACGTCGCGGTGCATCGTAGCCCGGGATCCAGCAGCGACGACGCTCCTCGCCACCCCCCGGGCACGGTGAACGCGGCCAGGTCGGCGAAGGCGCCGGGCAGCAGCGCTCCCGCGAGGCCGGCGAGGCCCAGCGCCTCGGCCCCCGCCGTGGTGGCCATGGCGAGGAGGAGCGCGGGGTCGAGGTCCGGCTCCCGCGCCGCGAGGCGGCGGATCTCCCCGGGCATGGAGAGCGCCCCGTCGGGGTGGGAGACGAGACCGTCGGTCCCGAGGGCGACGGGCACGCCGTCGCGCAGGAGGTCGCGCACGGGGTGGGCATCGTGGCCGAAGAAGGCGTGGCTCCCGGGACAGTGCGCGACGGCGGCGCCCGCGTCCCGCGCCCGGACGCGCTCGGACGCGGAGAGGTAGTTCGCGTGGACGAGGAGGCAGGGCCCGGCGAGGAAGCCCCGCTCCGCGAGCCAGTCCAGCGGGCGGCGGCGCGGCGACGCCCAGTCGTCCCCGAGGAACGGACGGAGGAGGTCGACGAAGGCCCCCTCCCCCCGCTCGAACAGGTCCACCTCGTGGCGCGTCTCCGCGACGTGCAGGGTGAGCGGCAGCCCGCGCGCTCGGGCGGCGGCGGCGCAGCGATCCAGCGTCTCCGGCATGCACGTGTACGGGGTGTGGGGTCCGAGACCGGCGCGGAGCGTCTCCGACCAGTCGCCCGCGGCGGCGCGGTCGAGGGCCTCGCGGAGCGGGCGCACCACGGCGCGGGGCATCTCCAGCACCTCGAGGAACGCGACCGTGCGGATGCCAGCGGTCCGGAGTCCCGCCAGCGCGTCGGTCTCGGCGACGACGTCCCCCACCAGCGTGCATCCGCCGGCGAGGAGTTCGCGCGCCCCCTCCTCGGCGGCGGCGGCGACCCCCGGGCGCAACTCCTCGCGCAGCGGCTTGATGCGGGAGATCCAGCGGGCGAAGTCCGGGTCCGGCGGGAGACGGCCGCGGGCACCCGTCAGGTCCAGGTGCGCGTGGGCGTCCACGAGTCCGGGGAGGAGCGCCACGTCGCCGAGGTCCCGCACGCGCGCCGGTTCGTGCTCCAGGTCCCCCCGGAACCTCCCCACCCGCGCCACCCGGTCCCCCGCCACCAGCACCGCTCCGTCGTCGATGGCGGACCCCGGGTCCGGAACCACCGTGCGCGCCCGCAGCAGGAGGGGTCGGTGGCCCATCCCCGGCATCCTACCCCGGGGTCAGACCCCGGAGGTGCCTGACCCCGCGCGCAAGTCGCGCTCGGCCACGTCACGCCGCCGGCGCCGGGGCGGAACCTCACCGTCTCCGCCGAACTCCTGGCCCTTCCCAGGGTTGCGGTCGTCGACCCAGGAGGGGCACGGGGGGTGAGGGCCTCCCGCCCCACTCCGCGAAGCGCCCTCGCTGCTTGGTGTCGGGGCTCGTTTCACTCCCCCGGCGACTCGCGGCCCGGGAAACCAGCGACTTGCGCGCGGGGCCTGACCCCGGCGGTGCCTGACCCCGGCGGGAGATGGCGGCGGGGAGGGTGCTTTCGGGGGCGGGGCGGAGGGGCATCGGTAGGATTTCGCTCCCATGCCGCCCCCCCTCGTGGACACGCACGCACACGTGGATTTCGACCGCTTCGACGGGGACCGGGAGGAGGTGTTCGCGCGGGCGCGCGGGGCCGGGTTGGTGGCGCTGGTGAACGTCGGCGTGGGCGCGGAGGGCTCGCGGCGCTCGCTGGCGCTGGCGGCGTCGCGGCCGGGCGTGGCCGCCACCGCCGGCGTCCACCCGCACGACGCGGCGACGCTCACCGCCGAGGACCGCGCCGCCATCGAGGGGATGGTGCGCTCCGGCGCCTGCTCCGGCGTCGGGGAATGCGGCCTCGACTACTTCCGCAACCTCTCCCCGCCCGCCGCGCAGGAGGAGGTGTTCCGCTGGCAGATCGGTCTCGCCAGGGAGATGGACCTCCCCCTCGTCGTGCACTGCCGTGACGCCTACCCCGACCTCCTGCGCATCCTCCGCGACGAGGCGGCCCGCGGAGGCGTGCGCGGCATCATGCACTGCTTCTCCGGAGGCCCCGCCGAGGCGCGCGCCAGCCTCGACCTCGGCTTCCACGTCTCGTTCTCGGGAGTGATCACGTTCCCCAACGCGGGTGCCACGCGCGAGGCCGCCGCCGTCGTCCCCCTGGACCGCACGCTGGTCGAGACCGACTGCCCGTTCCTCGCCCCGCAGCCGGTCCGCGGGAAGCGCAACGAGCCGGCCTTCGTCGTCCACGCCGCGGAGGCGCTGGCGCGGGTGCACGGCGTCCGCGTCGAGACCGTCGCGGAAGCGACCACCGCGGCGGCGCGCGCGGCGTTCCGCCTCCCGGCGACCGTGCTGGCGTGAGCCTCCCCCCCGACGTCCGCGGGGACATCGACGCGTTCCGCTCCGCCTGGTCCGACCTCCGCACGGCGGTCGCGTCCGTGGTGGTCGGTCACGCCCCCGCCGTGGAAGAGGTGCTCACGGCGCTCTTCGCGGGCGGCCACGTGCTGGTGGAGGGCGTTCCCGGACTCGGGAAGACGCTCCTCGTCCGGACGCTCGCCACCGCGCTGGGGGTCCGCTTCTCGCGGATCCAGTGCACGCCCGACCTGATGCCCGCCGACGTCACGGGCACGACGGTCGTGGTCGAGGAGGAGGGGCGCCGCTCCTTCGCGTTCCGGCCCGGTCCGGTCTTCACGAACCTGCTCCTCGCCGACGAGGTCAACCGCGCCACGCCCAAGACGCAGTCCGCGCTGCTGGAGGTGATGGAGGAGCACGCGGTCACCGTCGCCGGGGTCCGCCACGCGGTGGACGAGCCGTTCCTCGTGCTCGCGACGCAGAACCCCGTCGAGATGGAGGGGACGTTCCCCCTCCCGGAGGCGCAACTGGACCGGTTCCTGTTCCATGTGCTGCTCACGCCGCCGGGCACCGAGGACCTGCTGCGGATCGTCGACCGCACCACCGGGGCCGCCGACCCCGCGCCGCCGCAGGTCCTCGACGGGGCGCGGGTCCTCCGCCTCCAGGCGCTCGTCCGCGAGGTCGTTCTCGCCGGACCGGCGCGCGCGCTCGTGGCCGCCCTGGTCGCCGCCACGTCGCCGGGAGGCGTGGGAGCGCCGGCCTCGGTGAACCGGTTCGTGCGCTACGGCGCGAGCCCCCGCGGCGCGCGGGCGCTGGCGCTGGGGGCCAAGGTGCGCGCCCTCGCCGCGGGCCGGGCCCACGTGGCGGAGGAGGACGTCCTCGCCGTCGCCCGCCCCGCGCTGCGCCACCGCATCCTGCTCGGCTTCGAAGGCGAGGCGGAGGGCGCGACCGCCGCCGGCGTGCTCGAGGACGTGCTGCGCACCCGCGGCTGAGGGGCCGTGAGCGGAACGGCGTCGCACCGCGGGATCGCCGCTTGGGAATCCCGGCGCTGCGGGGCCATGATGGGGGCGTGGACCCCGACCGCGTCGAGTCGCTGCTGCCCCGCCTCCAGTCGGAGGACGCCTTCGAGCGCCTCGAGGCCTCCCGCGAACTCATGGAGGCGGCGCACGGGACGTTCGGGTTCCTCTGGGACGGTCCCGAGCAGGGGCGCGAGGAGGCCCTCGCGCGCATCCGCTCCGCCGTCGCGTCGACGCGCAAGCGGACGCAGGCGCGCCGCGCCGTGGACGTTCCCGGCGCGGTGCAGGCGGAGCAGATCGCGCAACTGACGGGCATCCCCGCGGAGGTGCTCCAGAAGCACCTGCAGACCCTGTTCGCCAAGGCGCAGGCCGCCACGGGACTCTCCCTCACGCGGCCGCGCTGCCAGGACTGCGGGAAGCGGCCCGCCACCGTCGAGGTCGTCGGCTTGACCGGCGGGCGCGCGTCCGAGGTGGTGGTCCTCTGCGATCCCTGCGCCGCGCGGCGCGGGGAGTTCCACGCCTAGCCCGACGTCGGCCTAGGGGCGGGCGTCGCGCGGCGCGATGCCGTAGCGCTCGATCTTCCGGTAGATGGTGGCGCGGCTGATGCCCAGGCGCTGCGCCGCCTCCTGCACGTTCCAGCCGGTGAGGGAGAGCGCGCGCAGGATGATGCGGCGCTCCTCGTCGTCCAGGGGAACGATCCCCGCCGCGCCCGCGGGGTCCGCCGCGGGCCCCGGAGCGGGCCCGGTCCCGTCCCCGATCACCGGCGCCGCCCCCTCGTGTCCGATCACGACCTCGTCGGGAAGGGAAGCCAGCGAGACCGCCGGTCCGTCCTCGAGGATGACCGCCCGCTCGACCGCGTTCTCCAGTTGCCGGACGTTTCCCGGCCACGGGAACGCGGCGAGGGCGCGGGCCGCCTCGGGAGTGAAGGCAGCCGCCGGGCGCCGGTGGCGCGCGGCGAAGCGGCGGCGGAACTCGGCGGCGAGAAGGGGCACGTCCCCGTCCCTGTCCCGGAGCGGGGGAAGGCGGACGGGGAACACCGCCAGCCGGTAGTAGAGGTCCTCGCGGAAGCGGCCCGCCGCCACCTCGCTCCGCAGGTCGCGGTTCGTCGCCGCGACGACGCGCACGTCCACCGCGCGCGTCGCGGTCGCGCCGACGCGCTGGATCCTCCGCTCCTGGAGCACGCGCAGCAGGCGCACCTGGAGGTCGGCGCGGAGATCGCCGACCTCGTCCAGGAGGAGGGTGCCGCCGTCGGCGGACTCGAAGCAGCCCAGGCGCATCGCGACGGCGCCGGTGAACGCGCCCCGCTCGTGCCCGAACAGTTCGCTCTCGATGAGCCCCTCGGGAATCGCCCCGCAGTTCACGGCGACGAACGGTCCGGCGCGCCGCGGCCCCTCCGCGTGGATGGCCCGCGCGGCGACCTCCTTCCCGGTGCCGCTCTCCCCCTCCAGGAGCACCGTGACGTCGCTCTCGGAGGCGCGGCGGAGCAGTTCGAGCGCGCGCTGCATCGCCGCGGATCCGCCGAGGAGCGCGCCGAACCCCTCCCCCGAGCGCAGCGCGTCGGCGAGGTGGGCGAGGCGCCTGCGGAGGCTCCCCTGCGTGACCGCGTTGCGGACGCTGGCCACCAGGCGGGCGCGATCGAAGGGCTTGTGGATGAAGTCCACCGCGCCGCGGCGCATGCACTCCACGACCTCGTCCACCGCATCCTGCACCGTCAGGACGACCACGGGCAGGTCCGGCCGCTCCGCCGTCAGCCGGGAGAGGAGGTCCTTGCCGTCCCCGTCCGGGAGGAGCAGATCGAGCACGACCGCCGCGGGGGATTCCTCGTCCACGACGCGCAGCGCGTCCGCGCCGGAGACCGCCGACACGGTCTCGATCCCCTCCATGCGCAACTCCCGCTCCACGAGCCGGAGGAGCATGGGATCGTCATCCACGAGGAGGACCCTGGCCATGGCGGCGCCACTGTACGGCACCACGCGCGAACCGCTGCGAGGATGTGCGCGAACGCGCCCGCCACGCCGGGCCCCCGCGGGCGACCCGGGGACGCGGCGGCTACACCCGTCGCGCGGCCGCGTCCACCTGCCCCGCCAGCGCCTCCACCGCCCGCCGCAGGGCCGCGACGCCGCGGCCGCCGAGATGGAGGTCCTCCACGGCTCCCGCCGCCTCGGTGATGCCGGGGAACCCGTACGCGCCGCCGGTCCCCCGGAGGTTGTGGGCCTTGCGCCGGAACTCGCGGCCCTGCGGGGTGTCCCGCCCGGGGGCGCCGCCGCGGAGCGACTCGCGGAGGAACGCGAGGTCCGCCACCAGGGAGGCGAGGTACTCCCGCCGGAGTTCGAGGAACTCGGGATCGTCGGAGGGATCCCCGCGGAAGACGCCTGACGCCGCGTCGGATCCGGACACGTCCCCCCCGGGCCGGTGGCGATGCCCTCCCGCGGACCCTGGCCCCGGCGGTCCGCGAATCTACACGCAGGCGCGGAGCGCACCCTCGACTTCGGGGTGCGTGAAGACGTAGCCGCTCCGGAGCGCCGCGCGCGGGACCGCGCGGGTGGATGCCGTGAGGACCTCCACGAAGTCCCCCTTCAGGAGGCGCAGCGCGAAGACCGGCACGGGAAGGAACGCGGGGCGGTGGAGGGCGGCCCCCAGCGCCGCCGTGAACGCGGCGTTCGTGACCACTCCCGGGGCCACTCCGTTCACGGGGCCCGAGATGGACTCCGTCGCGGCGGCGTGGAGGAGGATCCCGACGAGGTCCTCGATGTGGATCCACGGCATCCACTGTCGCCCGTGCCCGATGCGGCCGCCGAGGCCCAGGCGGAACGGGAGCAGCATCTCCCGCAACGCCCCCCCGCCGCGTCCGAGCACGACGCCGATCCGCACGCGCACGACGCGCATCCCCAGGGACTCCGCCGCCGCGGCCTCCTCCTCCCATGCACGGCACACCTCGCCGAGGAAGTCCTTCGCCGCGGACGCACCCTCGTCCAGTTCCGCGTCGCCGCGATCGCCGTACCAGCCCACGGCGGACGCCGAGACGAGCACGGAGGGCCGTTGACTCAGCGCGCGCATCCCCTCCACGAGGCGCCGCGTGCCCAGGACGCGGCTGTCGCGGATGGCGCGGCGCGTCGCTTCGTTCCAGCGCTGCGCGACGGGCTCACCGGCGAGGTGGAACACGGCGTCGACGCCCGCGAACGCGTCCGCCGGGGGCGGGCCCGCCGCGGGGTCCCAGGAGAACGCCTCGACGCCGCCCAGGGCCCGCCCGGCGTGGGCGGCGTCCCGGCTGAGGACGCGGGCCCCGCGCAGTCGCGCGATCAGCGCCCTTCCGACGAAACCCGTCCCCCCCGTCACGAGCGCCTTCATGTCCGCGGCCCTCCGCGCCCCTGCCCCGGGACAGTCTCCGCCCGGCGGCGACCGGCGGGCAACTTCCGGCTCACTCCGAGACCTCCCCGGCCACCAGCGGGCGCGGCGCCGGTCGGCGGTGACGCGAGCGGTGCCGCGGGAGCCACCTCCGGACGCCGGCGCTCCCGACGAGGAGCCCCGTGACGGCCGCCGGGGCCCCCCACGCGCGGAATCGCGACCGGAACGGGCCCTCCTCCGCGCCGACGCCCGAGATCGCGCTCCACGCCCCGAGGGCGGCGGTCGCGCCCAGCGCGACCACGGCGAGTCGGAGCCCGAGCAGACGCGCCGCCCCCCTCCGCCGGAACACCGATCGCAGCGACCGGAGGATGGGCCGCCGCCGCGGCCGCGGGTACCACCCCGCGGCGGCCGCGGCGCCCGCCAGGAAGGCGGCGAGCGCGAGGAGGACATCGCCGGCGCGGGAGGGCGCCGGGCGCGCCTCCAGGAGCACGACGCACTCCAGGGCCGCCACCGCGATGACGCTCGCCACGAGCCGCACCACGCGGTGGCGCCGGCGCTTCGCGAACAGCCCGCCCCCGTTGCGGCGCGCTCCCACGAGCCAGCCGACGGCGTGGAGGACGACGCCCGTCCCGATGGCCACGAGCGCGGCGCTGGGCACCACGAGCCCGGCGTGCACGAGCACGGCCCCGCAGGCGCCGCGAAGGGAGAGCGCCGCCGCCGTCGTCGGCCTGAGGAGGAGGATCGGTGCCAGCACGAGGTACCAGGCGCCGGCCGCCAGATAGAGGATGCGCTGGAGGGGACGATCCGCCCCCGCGCGCTCGAAGTTCCGCTCCGCCCAGTCCACCCCGAGGACGAAGGACCACACGCCCCCGAGCAGCAGGACCGCGATGATGAGCCACGCCACCGCCGCGCGCAGCCTCTCCCCCAACCCGGGACCTCCCGTTCCGGGGGGGATTCTATCCCAGGCCGCGCGTCAGGGGTATCCCTCGCTGCGGGCCGGGCGCATGCGGGCCGTGCAGGCTCCAGCGGACGATGGAGGGAAGGGAGAGTCCGCTGCCGTCCGGAGGGGGCGGGGGCGCCCCGTCCTGGCCCCGGGGGGCGGACGAATCCTCGGCGGACGACGACGGGGGAGCCCCGCGGGGCCGACACCGGTCCGGACCCCGCGGCCGCCGGAACCGCGGGACGGATACAATCCCGTGGCCGCCGCGGGCGGCCCCCGCGACGGCGCGGCGGCGGAGATCGGACGCGGGGCCGGGAGGAGAGCGATCCCGGCCCGGCCCCCCGGAGGAACGACCGATGACAGAGACCAGGGTGCTCCCCGGCCCGGGGCGCCTCCGCTGCCGCCTCCTTCCGCTGCTCGCCGCCGTGACCGCCGCCTGCGCGGGCGACCCGGCGATCACGCAGGGACCTCCCGCGGCGAACGCCGCCGCCGCGGAGCAGGAGGAGTCCGGCGAGCGACTCGAATTCGACGTCCGCGACGTTCCCTTCGATCGCGTCCTGGACCAGTACGTCCGGAAGGCCGCGACCCGGGAGATCCTGGTCCCGCCGGAGGTTCGCGACCGACCGGTCACCCTGAGGGTCCGGAACTTCCCCTGGAAGTCCGCCCTCGAGGAACTGGCCCTCCGGATCGACTGCGGGGTCCGGGAGGATGGCGGGGTCCTGCGGATCGTGATGTGGTCGCCGGAGGAGTTGGAGGAGCGGCGCGTGGTCGCTCCGCCCTGGCCCTGGCAGTGGGCGCCCCGGAGCGCGGGCCCGGGAACGGTCACCGTCGACATTCGCGACCAGCCCCTCGACGCCGCGCTCAACCCGGTGCGCGCGGCCTCGGAGGCCACGATCATCGTCTCCCGCGAACTGTACGAGGCCGGTTGCCGGCTGACGGTGCGGTTCCTCGACGTCCCCTGGCAGCAGGCCCTTCTCACCATCGCGGGCCAGGTGGACGGCATCGTCAGGGAGATCCGTGACGGGGTCCTTCGGGTCGAGGCGAGCCAGCCCCATCCGCGGATCGTCCTGTCCCGGGCGTTCTGGAGTTGCGACCGGGAGGGACAGCGGTACCGGGGCGCGCAGAAGAGCGGGGACTCCGCCGGGATGGCCGACGCGGGGCGCGCGTACAGGGCGGCCGCGGCGGAGCTGGATCGGGCGGTCCGGGAGTTCCCCGATTGGGCCCGGACCGGCGGAGTCGAGGATGCGGCGTTCTCGGCCCCAAACCTCGAGGTCCTGCAGCGCATCCTCCGCCGCGTCAACGGGGACGTCCTCGCGGCGAAGTAAGTCGCCGTTCAACAACAACTGAAAGCATTCGGCCCGCTACGAAGCCCGGGGGCTTCGTTGCTCGTCGGTTGTGGCCCTGGAGGGGCCACGGCCCTCCTCGCGCCTTGCCCGCGGGCTTCTCGCTGGGCCTCGGTGCGTTCCGCTTGTTGTTGAACGACGGCTCAGTCGTAGGCGGCGAGGGCGGCGTCGAAGGAGTCGAGCGCGTGCCGGTCGGCGCGGGAGATGCGCCGGGCGCGGAACGCGTTCCGGCCCTCGAGACCCTCCAGGTGGACCCGCGCCACGGCCTCCGAGGGCCCGCCGGCGGCGGCGGCCCGCAGCAGCAGGCGCCCCGCCAGCAGGTCCACGGCGCCGTCCACCGCGTCCCGGGCGTGCAACTGCACGAGGAGGCGATCCTCCCTCCGTTCCCGGAGCGCCTCGCACGCCTCGCCGAGCCGCGCCGCGGCGTCCCGGAGCACCTGGCGTCCCCCCGCCAGGGGGGCCGGCGGCTCGGGGTCGCGGTCCATGTCGTCGAACAGGAGCGGCAGACCGCCGTCCAGGAGCGGGTCGATGACGGCCCCCACCTGGATCTGGGAGGTCCCCTCGTAGATGCTCGTGATCCGCGCGTCGCGGGCCAGCCGCTCCACCGGGTAGTCGCGGCAGTACCCGTAGCCGCCGTGCACCTGGATCGCGGAGGAGCACACGGTGTTGACCATCTCCGTCGACGCGTACTTGGCGAAGGGGGTGAGCAGGTTCTCGCGGCGCTCCTCCCGACGGAGGAGGTTGCGGAGTTCCCTCCGCCGGTCCTCTCCCAGATCCTCGACCTCGTCGAGGGTCCGGCGCAGGCCCCGGATGCGGTCGACGCAGAACGCCGCCTCGAAGACCACGGCGCGGCACGCGCGGAGCCGGATCTCCGCCCCCAGGAGCATGGCGCGGATGGGCGCAAACCGGTCCAGCGTGCGGTGGAACTGCTGCCGCTCGCGCGAGTACCGCACGGCGGCCGCCTGCGCCGCCTGCGCGATCCCCACCGCCTGCGCGCCCACCTCGAGGCGCACGGCGTGCAGCAGTCCGAGCACCAGCGGGAAGAGTCCGCGCCCGCGGCGCCCCAGGAGTCTCCCCTCGGCGCCGGCCAGGTGGACCATGGCCGTGGGGGATCCGTGGAGGCCCATCTTCTCCTCGAGCCGGACGACCTGGATGCCGGGCTGCCGGTCGAGCAGGAAGAGGGAGAGTCCGCGGCCGTCGTCGGTCCCCGGCTCCGTGCGACCCAGCGCGAGCATGTAGCGGGCGCCGCCGTTGGTGACGAAGCACTTCTCCCCGGTGAGCGCCCAGCGGCCCGCCGCCTCGTCGACGGGTTCGGCGCGCGTGAGGGCGGAGCCCAGCGCCGAACCGGCCTGGGGCTCGGTGAGGCCCATGGCCGCGGAGGCCCGGCCCGTCGCCAGCGCGGGGACGACCTCCGCCGCGACGTCCGCGGGGGCGTGCTCCGCCAGCAGTTCGCCGCACGACTGCAGCGCGTAGAGCGTCATGAGGCTCGCGTCCCCGCGGCTCACCATCTCCACCACCGCCGTGTAGAGCGAGGTCGAGAGCCCCATCCCCTCGAAGCGTCGCGGGAGGGTCAATCCGGTCAGTCCGCTCTCGGCGAGCTTCGCCAGGGCCGCCGCCGTCTCCGGCGCGTAGGCCACCGTCCCGTCGGGGAGGAGGCGGGCGCCGGCCACGTCCACCGCGGCGGCGTGCGGGGCGATCTCCTCGGCGCAGAGCGCGCCCGCCATCTCGGCGATCATCTCGTGATCCTGCCGGTAGGACGCCGCGTCCGCGGGGGCCGAGGGGTCCGTCGCCGCGTCCCGGAAGCCCGCCTCCAGCAGCGGGGCCAGCTCCTCCAGAGGGGCCGACGCCAGGCTCCGGCGGAGGTCCTCGTTGTCGATGTAGAAGTTCGCCACGGACTCCTCCGCTCGCCGGTGCCGCCGACCAACCTACCCGGAACCGCGGGCCGTGCGGCCGCCTCCCTCGGGCGACGAGCGGGGAGGCGGGAACCGCGCCCGGTCCCGGCGCGTCCAACCGGAGAGCCTCGACGCCGGAGGCAGGATCGCCCGCGGAAGTCCCGCCCGCCGCGGGCCGGAGGAGCGTGAGCCATGTCACGGACCGTCGCCGCCGCCGCCCTCGCCGCCGTCGCCGTCCTCGCGCTCGCGGCCACCGCCCGCGCCCAGAACATCGTCATCCGGCCGCCGGACCGCATCCCCACGGACCCGACCCCGCCCCCCTCCGGGGCGGTCGACCTGGACGTCCGCAGCCTCGCCGTGGAGACGCGCATCCGCGGCCGGGTGGCCACGACCACCATCGACCAGGTCTTCTTCAACCCGTCCTCCTCGCAACTGGAGGGGACCTACCTGTTCCCCCTCCCCGAGGGCGCGGCCATCGAGCGCTTCACGATGTTCGTGGACGGACAGGAGCTCGTGGGCGAACTGCTGGACGCCGACCGGGCGCGCTCCATCTACGAGGGCATCGTCCGGGCGCGACGGGATCCGGCGCTGCTGGAGTTCGTCGGAACGCGGCTCTTCCGCGCGCGCATCTTCCCCATCCCGCCCCGGACGGACAAGCGCGTGCGGCTCTCGTACACGGAGATGCTCTCCGGCGACACGGGCTCGGTGACGTGGAGGTTCCCGCTGGGCAACGCCCGCCATGGAGGCAAGCCCGTGGGGCGGGCCACCGTCGTCGTGGATCTGGAGACCCCGCGCCCCCTGGCGGCGGTCTACTCCCCCACCCACCCGCTGGACGTGGTCCGCCGCGGCGACCGCGCCGCGCGCGCGTCGTGGGAGGCGGCCGACGTGCTGCCCGAGCGGGACTTCGCCCTCGTGTGGCAGGAACCGACGGCGGAACTCGGGTTCTCCTTCCTCCCCCACCGCGAGGCGGGGGAGGAGGGGAGCTTCCTGTTCCTCGTCTCGCCCTCCGTGGATCCCGACGTGAAGCCCATCCCGCGGGACGTGGTCTTCTGCCTCGACACGTCCGGCTCCATGGCCGGGGAGAAGATCCAGCAGGCCCGCGGCGCGCTGCGCTACGGCGTGCGCTCCCTGTCGCCGGGGGACCGGTTCGCCATCGTCACCTTCGCCACGGAGCCGCGCACCTTCCGGGACGCGCTCGTCCCGGCCTCGAAGGACGAGGTCGAGGCGGCCCTCGCGTTCATCGACGGGATCCAGGCCGTCGGCGGGACCGCCATCGACGAGGCCCTCGCCCGCTCCCTCGCCTTCCTCGCGGACGGGGACGCCGCGCGCCCCGGGGTCGTCCTCTTCGCGACCGACGGCTGCCCCACCATCGGCGAGCGGGACCCGGCCGCCATCCTCGCCCGCTCGAAGGGACTCGCCCCGGCGCGGGTCCGGCTCTTCTCCTTCGGGGTCGGCCATGACGTGAACACGCGCCTCATCGACCTGCTCGCCGACGAACTGCGCGGCGCGCGCGACTACGTCGCCCCCGCCGAGGACATCGAGGTGCGCGTCTCCGCCCTCGTGGCCAAGACGTCGTACCCGGTGCTCACGGACGTCACGCTCTCCGTCGAGGGCGTCGCCGTCCACGACATCTACCCGCGCCGCCTCCCCGATCTCTTCCGGGGGAGCGAACTGGCGCTCCTCGGCCGGTACGCGGGGAGCGGACCCGCGGTGGTCCGCGTCCGCGGCCGCTCCGCCGCCGGCCCCCGGGAGTTCGTGCAGGAGGTGAACTTCCCCGCGAAGGCCGGCGACACGCCCTCCGTCGGGCGGCTCTGGGCGCTGCGGCGCGTCGGCTTCCTCATGGACGAGATCCGCCTCCGTGGCGAGACCGCGGAACTGAAGGACGAGGTCGTCCGCCTGGCGAAGCGGCACGGGATCCTGACGCCCTACACGTCCTACCTCGTGCTGGAGGACGAGCGGCTCCTGCAACGGGACGGCCGACGCGCGGATCTCCCGGCGGAAGGCCGCGACCGCCCCCAGTCCGACGAGTTCCTGCGGCGCCTGCGCGGCGAGGTCGACGCCCCGGCGCGCGAGGCGGCGGCGGGCGGCGGCGCGGACTCCGGATGGACGGGGGGCCCGGCGGCCGGACAGCCGGCCCCCCCCTCGGCCCCGGCCGACGGCGGAGCGGGGGCACCGGTCGGCGCCGCCGCCGTCGGGCGCAGCATGGAGGCGAAGGGGCTGAAGGACGCGGACGACGCGGAGGAGCGCGGCGCCGCCGGCGAGCGGCTGCGCGACCTGATGCGCACCGTGGAGGGGCGCACGTTCTACCTCCGCAACGGCGTGTGGTTCGACGGAGGCGTGGACCGCGACGCGACCCGCCGCCGGGTCGTGCAGTTCTCCGACGAGTACATGGCCCTCGTGCGCGGCGACCGGGCGCTGGCCCGGTTCTTCGCCCTCGGGAAGGTCGTCGTGAAGCACGGCGACGTCATCTACGAGGTGGTCGAGGAGGTCGCTCCCCGCTGAACGGCCGTTCACCGCCCCAGGGCCGCGAGGACCTCACGGTCCTTGGGGCCCGGGCGGTGGCCCAGCGCCAGCGCGGAGCCCCAGAACTCCCGCATCCTCGGCAGGACGTCGGCGCGGCCGGAGGCGGCCAGCATGCGCGCCATGTAGACGTAGACGCGGGCGTCCCGGGGGCCCAGCGCGTCCCACGCGGCACGGAGCGCGCCGTCGGCCTCGTCGAAGCGGCGGGCCCCCGTCAGCGCCTCCGCCTTCTTCAGCGCCACGGTGCCGGCGTCCGCCGGGTTCCGCGCCAGAGCCACGTCGAGCCGCGCGATCGCCTCGTCGGTGCGGCCGCTCCGACGCAGCAGGTCCGCCAGCGGGAAGTCGTAGAGGTGCGCGTGCGCCGGGTCCTTCCGGTCCATCTCCAGGAACGCCGCCAGCGCCTCCTCCACGAGGCCCCGCTCCGCCTGCGCGGTCGCGCGGTAGTACTGCGCCCGCCCGGAGCCCGGGGAAGCCTCCTCGGCGAGGGTGAACCAGCGGATCGCCGCCTCCAGGTCGGCGGAGTGCGGAGGCGGGTCGTCGGGGTGGGCGCCGTGGTTCAGCACGCGGGCGCGCGTCAGGTGGGCGGAGCCGAGGTTGAGACGCGTGGAGAAGGCGCGCGGGTAGATCTCCTGCGCCCGCCCGAACTCCGCGAGCGCGGCGTCCGTGAGGGCGAGCCCCCGCCCGCGCGCCGCGGCCGCACCCTCGGGATCCATCCCCTCCAGGCCGTCGGCCTGCCCGAACGCCCGCTCCGCCGCCGCGAACCGCGCGACCCCCAGGTGGTGATGGGCCCGCCACGAGCCCGGCGACGCCTCCACCGCGCGGGACCAGAGGACCTCCGGGTCGGACCACGCCCGGGCGCGGTCCCCGTCGAGCGCGCCGAAGGCGGCGAACGCGGCGCAGACGAGAGCCGCGCCGAGCGCCGGCCACCGGGATCGGCCCGCGGCATCGAGGACCGCCAGCGCCCCGCACCCGAACGCGAGAGCCAGCCCCGTGGTCGGCAGGTAGAGCCGGTGCTCGTTCAGCACCACGTTGAGCGGAACGAGGACCGAGGGCGCGAGCGCGCACGCGGTCCAGGTCGTCGCCAGCGCCGGGAGCCTCTCCCCGCGCCGGAGGCTCCGGGCCAGGAGCCCGCCGCCGACGGCGAGGAGGGCCAGCGCCCCGAGCGTCGCCCCGTCGGCGAGGGACGCGGAGACGCGCACGTGGTGGTCCGGCGACAGGTCCACGGGGAAGAGGAGGAACAGCGCGTACTGCACGAGTACGCGCGCCTGCGTCGGGAAGTGGGCCGCCCAGGTGCGGCCCCCGCCGAGGAACGGGTCGCTCCCGTCGCCGGACATCTCCGGGCGCGCGGCGAGATCCACGGTCGCCGCTCCCAGCGCGGACCGGCGGAGCAGCAGGACCACCACGAGGATCGCCGCGAGGGGAACCGCCCTGGCGGCGGCGCGACCGACCCGCGCCGCGACGGCGCGCTGGTCCCGGGGCCGGGCCCAGAGTTCCAGGGCTCCCGCGACGGCGGGCAGGAGGAGCGCCGTCTCCTTTCCGCCGAACGCCAGGAACGCGGCTCCGCACGAGGCGGCCACGAGCGCGGCGCGCCGGAGGGGAGGGGCAACCCCGTCCCAGGCCCGATGGTGGAGGAGCAGGGCCAGCACGAAGAAGAGCGCCGCCGTGGACTCGCTGCGCGCGCACACGTAGTTCACGACCTCGGAGTTGACGGGGTGGAGTCCGAACCACAGCGCGCCCACGAGCGCCGCCAGGGCGGGGCCTTCGACGGCCCCGGGCGCCGCCGGGGGCGCCGGCGCCAGAGCGCGGAGGACGCGCCGCAGGAGGAGGAACAGCGCTCCCGCCGTCGCCGCGTGGAGGAGGAGGTTGGTCAGGTGCCAGCCGCGCGGGTCCGGCCCTGCGTCCTCCCACGCCCATGCCCCGGCATCGAGGACGTGCGTCGCGTAGGTGGTGGGGCGGAACATGGCGTTGCCGGGAAGGCCGCTGAACACGGAGGGGTCCCGGAACATGGCGAGGACGGTCGATGGGTCCTGCAGGTTGCGGCGATTGAGGAGGATCACGTGGTCGTCGTCGTAGTGGAACCGCCCCCCCAGCGCCCCCGCGTGGGCCGCGAGCGTCGCCAGGATGACCACGAGGACGAACGGCACGCGGGCGAGGAGCCTCACGCCGTCGCCTCCGCGTAGACGCGGCGGATCGCCCGCGCGGCGGCGGACCAGGTGAACGCGGCCGCGCGCGCGCGGCCCGCCGCACCGAGGCGGCTTCGCTCCCCCGCGTCGTCGAGGAGGGTCCGCAGCGCCGCCCCGAGGCCCGCGCGATCCCGGGGCGGCACGAGGATGCCCGCGTCCCCCACCACCTCGGGAACGGAGGAGCCGTCTCCCGCCACGACGGGCGTCCCCACGGCCATGGCCTCCGCGATGGAGAGCCCGAACCCCTCGTACGAGGTGGGCGACGCGAAGACCTCCGCCGCCGCCAGGAGCGGCGGGATGTCCCCGTCGGGGACATCCTCCAGGAGGCGCACGCCGGCCGCCGCACCGAGGTGCCCGACCCGCCGCAGGAAACCCTCGATCCTCCAGCCCCGCCTCCCGGCGAAGACGAGGCCCACCGCCGGGTCGAGGCCGGCGGTCCGCAGATCGAGGAACGCGTCCAGGAGGACCTCCGGGTTCTTCCGCGGCTGGAGCGTGCCGACACACACGATGAACCGATCGGGGAGTCCGTGCGCGGTCCGGACCCGCGCCACCTCCGCGGGGTCCACGGACCGGTGGAACGCGTCCGCCACCCCGTTGGGAACCACGACGATGCGCTCCCGCTCCACGCCAAGGAGGCGCTCCAGGTCCCGGGCCGTGCTGGCACTGGGGACGACGAGGCGGCGCGCCCGCGTCACCGCCCAGCGCGTCTCGCGCCGGAGGTACGCCCCCGCGGCGGCGCCGAAGGTCTCCGGCAGCACCTCGTAGGCGAGGTCGTGGATGGTCGCGATGACCGGGAACCCCATCCGCGCCGGTACCGAGTGCTTGGTCCCGTGGTAGAGGTCGGGCGCGAGCCTGCGGAGCAGGCGCGGCAGGAGGAGGGCCTCCACCGCGGGCCGCAGGACCCTCGCGGGGATGGAGAGCGCGGCGACCTCCACGCCGGGGACGTCCGCGACGGCGTCGGGCCGGTCGGTGACCGCGATCCAGCGGTCCTCGGGGAACTCCGTGGCGAGCGCCCGGAGGAGGCCGAGGCCGTAGGACCGGGGACCGCCCAGGGTTCCGGCGTGGACGCCCAGCGCGACCCTCACGCCGTATCCCCGTCGAGTCCCAGCAGATCCCGGAACCGGCGCGGCGGGCCCCCCCGGACGCCGTCGATCACGCCGGCGATGCACGCGATCGACGTCGCCGGTCCGCGGAGGACCAGGAACTTGACGGCGTCGTGCGGCAGACGGACGAGGAGCAGCCAGGGCCAGAAGAGGAGCAGCCTCCGCAGCGCGCCGACGTGCCTGCGGACGAGGGTCACCCGGCCGCGGTACACCAGGTAGCACTGGAGCGGACTCCTCCGGCCCGCGCTCCCGCTGCCGCGGTGCAGCACCACGGCGGCGGGGCAGTGCAGGAGCCGCAGCCCGGCGCGCTCCGCGCGAACGCACCAGTCCACGTCCTCGAAGTACGCAAAGTAGGCCTCCTCCAGCGGACCCACCCGCTCCCAGGCCGAACGCCGGACGAGGACGGCGCAGAACGTGAGCCACCGGGAGGTCACCGTCGGACCCGCGGGAGCCGCGGCGCGCGCGCCGTGGCCGGGGTGCAGCGCCTGCCCGAGCGGGAGGAGCAGCCCGCCGCCGGCGAACCACGCGCGGCGGGAGCCGTCGTCCTGGAGGATGAGCGGTCCCGCGGCCGCCGCCCCCGGGTCCCCGTCCAGCGCCGCGCCCAGCGACGCCACGGCGCCGCGTTCCACCACGGCGTCGTTGTTGAGCAGCAGCACGCGATCCGCCCCGCCGTCGAGTGCGACCCTCACGCCCGCGTTCACGCCCCCCGCGAACCCCCGGTTCCGCGGGAGGGGGACGACCTGGACGCTTCGCTCCCCCGCGAACGTGGCCGCCAGCGCCGCGGCCTCGCCGCCGCGGCTCCCGTTGTCGACGACGACGATGCGCGCCGCACCGGCGTCGTCGAGGAGCGAGCGCACGCAGCGCTCCGTGTCGGCGCGACCGTTCCAGTTGAGGAGGACCGCGGTGACGCGCTCACCCACGGTCGCCTCCCGCGGCGAAGCCGCGGCAGAACGCCGCGCCGAGCACCGCGCGCCATCGGAGGCGGCGGAACGGCGGGGGCACGAGCCCCCCGGGAACGACGCGCGCCACCGCGCCCGCGGCCCGCTGCACCGCGGGCCACCTCGGTCGGATGCGCGGGGCGATCTCCGGGCGGACCGCGGCGAGCAGTCGCGCCGAGCGGCCCGCGGCCTCCATCCGGCGCGCGAAGCCGGCGAGGTCGTACCGGTGGAGGTGCAGCACGACGGCGGCGGGCTCGTACCCGATGCGCATCCCGCGGCGCTCCAGCCGCCACCCGAGTTCCACGTCCTCGAACGCGGCCGCCGGGAACCGCTCGTCGAACCGCTCCTCCGCCAGGGGCCCGCGGCGCAGGGAGAGGTTGGCGGTGAAGAAGCGGCCGTAGCCGAGGTCCTCCGGGTCCGAGAGATCGCCGTAGTCGAACTGCGGGCCGCGCGGGGCGAGGAACTCGAGGAACGGATCCTCCCCGCACTCCGGGTGCCACCGGATGTCGCCCAGCACGATGTGGCCGGGACGCCGCCCGTGCGCGGCGAGGTGGGCCTCCAGCCACCCCTCCTCGGGAAAGGTGTCGTCGCCGAGGAAGGCGACGAGATCCCCGGTGGCGGCGTCGATGCCGCGGTTCCGCGCGCGCGCCGGGCCGCGTCCCTCCCCCGTCAGGGCCCGGGCGGGGAAGGGGAGCGACGGGAGGCGCTCCGCGAGGACCCGGGCCGTGGAGTCCCGGGAGCCGTCGTCGACGGCGACCAGTTCCACGCGATCCAGCGGCCCCCGCAGGCGTGCCAGCGCGTCCAGCGTCCGCAGGAGCAGCGGCGCCCGGTCCCGGGTGGGCACGATGATGCTGAGCAGCGGAGCCCTCACCGCTCCCCCCGACCCGCCAGCCGGCCGATCACGGGCACCCGCCGCGCGACATCGAGATCCACCGCATCCAGCCAGCCGGAGCGGAGGAGGAAGACCCCGTAGAGCGCGCCCGCCACGGCACCCTCGACGGCGAGGAGCCCCAGCACGCCGGCGCGACCGGAGGCGAGGTCCGGCGGCAGGGCCGCGTGGACGAGCGCCGCGCCCGCGCCCAGGACCACCGCCGCCGGCAGGGCGCGGCCGTACGCCGACCAGAGGGTGCGGCCGTGCGGCAGCGCGAGGGCGGCGTGCAGCCGCACCGCGTACCAGGCGGGCCCCGCGACGAGGGCGATCGTCGTGCCCAGCGCGGCCCCCACGGGGCCGAGGCCCAGCAGGAGAGCCGCCGGCACGAGAGTGAGCGAGGCAGCCATGGAGAGGACCGCCGACCACGCCTGCAGCCGCGCGTGCCCGAGGACCAGTCCCACCTGGCAGCCGACCCCCACGGACACGTTGGCGAGGTACCCCAGTGCGAGGACCGCGAGGACCGGCGCGGCCGCGGCCGCCTCGGCGCCCCCGGCCACGAACGCGACCTGCGGCGCGGCTCCCACGAGGAACGCGACTCCCAGCGCCGCGGCGGCCACGACGTACTTCGTGCCGCGCAGGTAGAGGTTGCGGAGGGCCTGGCCACCGTCCGCGTCCCGCACCTCGGTGGCGGCGGGGATGACGCCGCCCGTCAGCAGCAGCGGGACGTCCCGGAGCTTCACCACCAGTTCGTTGGCGAGGCGGTAGACGCCGCCGACGCCCAGCCCCAGGAACCGCGACACGAGGATCTGGTCGACCTGGAAGACGACCACGTCCGCGATGCGGACCACCTGCAGCGGGCGCCCGAGCGCGGCGGCCCGGGCGAGGGACGCCCGCGTCGCGTGCACCGGCGAGAGGGAGCAGCCCGGCAGCGCGCGCGCGGCGGCGACGGACTCGATGGCGGAGCGCACCAGCGTGCCCGCGGCGAGACCCACCGCCAGGGAGGGCGCACCCCAGCCTGCCCGCACGGCGAGGATCGTGCCGGCGAGCTGGGCGGCCCCCCCGCAGGCCATGCCCATCGCCACCGCCCCGGTCCGCTGGAGGGCCACGAGGACACCCGTCCAGGAGAACGCGATGTTCCCCGCCACGGTGGCGACGGCCATGGCCAGCAGCAGGAGGGAGGCCTCCGACCGGAGCGCCTCCTCCACGGAGAACCAGTCCACCAGCGGCCCCGAGGCCACGGCGAACGGAAGGCAGACGACCGTGCCGGCGACCAGGTGGACGAGGGTCGCCGTCCCCAGGACCCCGCGGACGGCCAGCACATCGCCGCGGGCGGCGTCCGCCGAGGTCAGCTGGACGACGGCGGTCTTGAGACCGAACTCCACGAGCGACAGCGCCAGCGCGAGAACGGACACGATGTTCAGGAGCCCGTACCGCTCCGGCCCCAGGGCGGCGAACGCGTACGCCATGTTGGCGATCCCCAGCACCCCCGCCGCGATGCGGCCGGCGGCGTGCCACGCCGTGGCGCGGATCAGGCGGTCCTTGGGGGAGTTCCGCACAGTTCCTCCGCCAGAGCCGCCGTGACCGCCGGCGGACTCAGGTGCGCCCCGTAGAGCCGGGCGGCGCCGCGCGCGAGCCTCCCCCGCAGGGCCGGGTCGCGTGCGACGCGCCGCAGCGCCGCCGCCAGCGCGGCCGCGTCCCCCGGCGGGACGAGGATCGCGTCCTCCCCGTCGGTGAGCACCTCCCGCGCCGCGGGGGTATCGGACGTGATGACGGGGCACCCGGCCGCGAGGGCGTCGTAGACCTTGCAGGGGACCACGCGCAGCGCCTTGGGTCCGGCGCCGAAGATCCCGAGGCAGACGTCGGACCCGCGGATCCGCTCCTCCAGGACGGCCCGGGGGAGGAAGTCCACCTCCCAGCGGACGCGGGGGGGTCCGAGGCCGAGGTCCGCCGCCCGCCGCTGCGCGACGGCGAGTTCCTGCCCGCGCCCGACGAGAGTGAGACGGATCTCGTCCTCCCGCAGCAGCGCCGCCGCGTCGAGGATGGTGGCGACGCCCTGGAGCGGGACGTAGGTCCCGAACCACAGGACCTCCAGCGGCCGGGACGCGGCCCCCCCGGCGGCGACGGGGCGTTCCGCCTCCGCGGCGCGCTCCCCGCGCGACTCCGCGCCCACGAGGACCGTGCGCAGCCTCCCGCGGGGCACGCCGAACTCCCGATGGAAGAACTCGCCGTCGGCGGCCGTGTCCACGAGCACGAGATCCGCGGCGCGGAATGCCGCCCAGTCGGCCACGCGAAGCGCCCGCGCCCGCAGCGAGCCCGGCGCGGCGAGACCGCGGTCCGTCACGACGGTGTCGTGCAGCGAGAGGAATCCGTCCAGCAGCACGGGCCGCCGGCGGAGGAGGTTTCCCAGCCGGGCCACGTGGACGGCGACGTGCCCGGGGTAGCCCACGAGGACCGCATCATGGGCCGGGGCGCGCAGGTACGCGAGCGCCAGTCGCACCGCGCCTCCCACCGCCCGCAGCGCCACGCCGACGAGGCCGGTGCGGGAGGACGCCGCCCGGGCGCGCGCGTCGCCTCCCGCGAGGAACGGCCGCCGCACCTCGATCACCTCGATCCCGTGGGATCGCAGTCCCGCCGCGAGCACGGCCAGCCGCGGGTACCCGTCGCCGGCAAGGTGGTGGCCGAACAGGAGCAGCCTCACTTCATGCTCCGGCGCGGCTACGCGTCCTCGCTCCGGTCGAACCGCAGGGCGGCGACCTGCTCGGAGAGCAGCCCGAGAGCGAAGACGATGGCGGCGAGCAGGAGCATGAGCTGCATGCCGGTGGTGAACTGGAGCCATGTCGTGAGCCACCAGCGGATTCCGTACCACCCGAGCCCCACGGCCGCCAGTCCCAGCGAGACCGGCAGGTAGACGCGGAGGGGGCTGAAGAACGTCGCCACGCGGAGGATGATGAGGAGGAACCGCGCGCCGTCGCGGAGGAGGCGGATCTTGGACTTCCCGGTGCGGCGTCGCGCCGTGACGGCGACGAACCTCACCGGGCGGCCCGTGCGGAGGAGCGCAAGGGTGAGGGTGCTCGGGTACGAGAACGTGTTGGGCAGGAGGTAGAGGAACCGCCGCGCCTCCGCCCGGCGGACCACGCGGAACCCCGACGTGAGGTCGGGAACGCGGACCCCGGCCACCCAGGTCGCGAGCGCGGCGTAGATGCGGTTGGCGAGGGCCCGAT
Source organism: uncultured Planctomycetota bacterium (assembly GCA_964607145.1). Lineage (GTDB taxonomy): Bacteria > Planctomycetota > JAJSAM01 > JAJSAM01 > JAKLKS01 > CAZSIX01. The sequence goes on from CAZSIX010000014.1 coordinate 29,469, forward strand.
GGAGCCCTCCACCGAAGTCCCCGGATCGCGCCCCCACGACCATGGCGGTTCCCTCGTCCATGGCGGCCAGCAGTCGCGGGAGATCGGCGGGGTCGTGCTGGCCGTCGGCGTCCATCAGCGCGACCAGGTCTCCCCGGGCCTCGCGGATCCCGGCCTTCACGGCGGCGCCGTTCCCCATCCCGTAGGGGCGCCGGACCACGCGCGCCCCGCGGGCCGCGGCGAGGTCGCCGGTGCCGTCCGTGGACCCATCGTCCACGACCACGATCTCCGCCGGTCCGACGGTGCCCAGCACGTCCCGCAGCCCGTCGAGGACGGCGGGGAGACCCCCGGCCTCGTTCCGCGCCGGGATCACGACGGAGATCCGCGGGGCGGACGGAGCCCCCCCACCGCCGGTGGCGCCGCCGCTCACCGGCCTTCCCGGCCCGGCTCCCGGGTCGATCGTCCCTCCGCCATCGAGTCCTTCCGCTCCGGCCGCACCGCCCGGGGCTAGTTGGTGATCTTCCAGATCTCCTGGTCCCTGCCCGTGTGCCCGATGGCGATGGGGGAGGTGATCCCGTCGCCCAGGAAGGCGCTGCGACCCTCCAGGGGCACGGCCGCGCCGCTGTGCTTCGCGGTGTCGTTGCCGCACTGGAGCACGTCACCGGTGTACCCGATGAAGAAGCACCGGTTCCCGGACGTCGTCCGGTTCACGGGGATCGCGTACGCGCACCAGGTCTGCTCGGAGTAGTCGATGTTGACGTTGCTGGTCCCTGCGGGCTGGCCCGACGACGAGAAGCCGGCGATGGGATCGGAGATGCTCCCCGTGTTGACCTCGTGGACGAAGCGGACGACCGGATCGCTGCCGTCGGGCAGGAAGATCATGAACGCGTAGCCGGCCTTCGTGACGTACCCCGTGCCCGTCACGGCGCTCAGCGAGGCGGAGAGGATGGGGGGATTCAGCGCGGGCCTCTGCGTCGAGAAGGACGAGGAGTTCACGACGCCGGGCACGAACCCGCTGCGCACACCCGACCGCCCGGAGAGTTCGAGGAACGTGCCGTACTCGCCGACGGAGTCGTTGTCCGCGTCGATCCGCCCCGTGGTCTGCAGCATGATCTGGGCCGTGTACAGGTTGCGCAACGTGGCGATGGCCGAGGTCTCGTTGGCGGACAACTTGGCGGAGAGGAGGTTCGGGATGGCGATGCTGGCGAGGATGGCGATGATCGAGATGACGATCATCAGTTCGATGAGCGTGAAGCCGGCGTCGCGCCTCCGGTCGCCCATGCCGACGCTCCTTGAACGATGCCCGCCCTGAAAAAGTCTAGGGGGCGGTCCGAGGACCGCCCCCCCTAATCCCGAGTCCCGGTACGCGGCGCGAGGCCGCGGAACGGTTCTAGTTCGTGACCTTCCAGACGTCGCCGTCGAAGCCGGTCGCACCGACCGCGATGCGGCCCGTGATGCCAGCGCCGGACAGCTGGAAGTGGAAGCCCGAGTTGCCGTTGATGACGGCGCCCGTGCCCTGGGCCTTGGCGTTCTCGTTGCTGCTCTGCATCACATCAGCGGCCTGGTTGACGAAGAACCGGCGGTTGCCGGAGTTGCCGCGGGCGACGGGCTGCCCGTACGCGCACCAGATCTGCTCGGAGAGGTCGATGGCGACGTTCGCGCTGAGGCCGTAGGCCCCGGCGGTGTTCGTCTCGTGGGCGAACTTCGCGGACGCCGTGGCGACGTCCGTGTTGTCCGGAAGGAAGATCATGAACGCGTAGCCGGCCTTGGTGACGAAGCCGTTCGTGTCCACGTTCGCGAGCGACGGAGAGAGGACGGCCGGGGTGACCTTCGTCCCGCCCGTGCCGACGGAGGCGGAGGCGGGCACCGTGCCCGACGCCGCGACGAAGCCCTTGCGCACGCCCTGCGTCCCGGTGAGCTCGAGGAACGTGCCGAACTCGCCGATGCCGTCGTTGTCGACGTCGATCTTGCCGGACGTCTGGATCTGCGCCTGGCAGGACGTCAGGTTCCTGAGGGTCGCGATGGCGGCAGTCTCGTTCGCCGACAGCTTCGCGGCCAGCAGGTTGGGGATGGCGATCGCCGCGATGATGGCGATGATCGCGATGACGATCATGAGCTCGATGAGGGTGAAGCCAGACTCGCGATTCTTCATTGCGTCCCTCCTTGGGAAATGAATGGAACGGCTACCAGATACCTTGTTTCGTTTCATACCTAGCGTCGCTAGGTATCACTCCTTCCGCCGTCGCACAGGCGACGGCGGCAATTCCCCCTGTTTCCTGTCCTACGGCACCTCCCCTCTCACAGCCCGGCGCCCTGCGCTCGGACGTACGCCCCGGAATGCAGGGCCACAATTCCCGTCGGCAGTCTACGCGCCTCGCGTGGCGCCGACAAGGATTGCGGCCCGGCCCATGCCCCACGGGGGGCCCCGACACGGGGAACTGTACGGTACCCCCGGGGCCACCGTCAAGGGACCCCCAATTCAGAACTCAACTCCTTTGCTGACAATGTGTTGCGACTGACTGTACGGGCCTAGGCGTCCTAGTTGGCGACCTTCCAGACGTCTCCGTCGGCGCCGGTCGCGGCGACGGCGATGGCGGCCGTGATCCCGTTGCCTCGGAAGGCGCTGGCGGGATCCAGACTCCCCGCGGCGACGCCGGCTCCGCGGGCGACGTCGTTGCCCGACTGCATGACATCGCCCCGCTGGTAGGAGAAGAACCGACGGGTTCCCGTCGTACCCCAGGCGAGGGGCTGGGCGTAGGCGCACCAGAAGGTCTCCGCGAGGTCGACGCCGATCTTCCCGGTGCCTCCGCCGATGGCGATGGCGGTGGCGGGTCCCCGCTCGAATGCGAACCCCGCGGCGGAGCCGGACCCCCCGCCGGAGTCGGGCAGCAGGATCTTGAAGGCGTAGCCCGCCTTGACGACGAAGCCCTCGCCGTTCACATGGGCCATGGTCGCGGACAGGATGGCCGGGTTCAGCTTCTCCCCGGTGGAGGAGAAGTCCGACCCCGCCGGTCCCGTCCCCGAAGCCGGGATGTATCCGCTCCGCACGCCCACCGTCCCGGTCAGTTCGAGAAAGGTCGCGAACTCCCCCTTGCCGTCGCGATCCGCATCCACCTTCCCGGTGACCGCCACCTGCGCCTGCGCCGAGACGAGGTTCCGGAGCGTGGCGATGGCTGCGGTCTCGTTGGCGTTGGCCTTGGCCGCGAGCAGGTTGGGCACCGCCATGGCCGCGACGATGGCGAGGATCGCCATGACGATCAGGAGTTCCATCAGCGTGAACCCCGCCTGCGATGCACGTGGCATCCGTTCCTCCGACCCACCCCGGTTCCGACGGACGTACCTCACACCCACCGGTCGCCGCGGGCGACGCAAGACTACCCGCCCGCCGAAGACTCCGTCAAGGGAGCCGGACCGGGCGCCACAACCGGCGCGAGGTGCGCGGGTTGCGCGTGACTGTACGGCGCCGGGTATGGGTTACATCAGCGCGGACTGGAGCTTCAGGATGGGGTAGAAGACGGCGAGCACGATGGCCCCCACGAGGAACCCCATGATCCCGATCATGATGGGCTCGATCATGCTCGTGAGCGCCTTCACCGCCTGCGACACCTGCTCGTCGTAGAAGAGCGCGATCTTCTCCAGCAGGGACTCGAGCGCGCCGGAGCGCTCACCGATGGCGATCATCTTCACGACCATGGGCGGGAACACGGAACTGCGCGAGAGCGGCTCCGCCAGCGTGTTGCCCTCGCGGACACTGTCCCGGGCCGCGTCCACCGCCTCCATGATCACCCGGTTGCCGCTCGTCGCGGACACGATCTCCAGGGCGCCGAGGATGGGGACGCCGGACTTGATGAGGGTGGCGAACGTCTTGGCGAACCTGGACAGCGCGACCTTCGAGAACAGGGGCCCGAACACGGGCAGCTTGAGGAACATCCAGTCCTTCTGGTACGCACCGCGCTCGGTCTTCGTGTAGACCTTGTAGAAGACCACCGTGCCGATGGCGGCCAGGATGAGGACCCACCACCGGTTGATGAGGAAGTCGGAGATCCCGAGGGTGATCTTCGTGATGGTGGGGAGTTCCAGCTGGTTCCCGTTCTTGTCGGTGATCTGGCTGAAGATGATGCCGAACTGCGGAACGATGGCCGTCATCAGGAAGAGCGTGATGCCGACGATCATGGTGAGCGAGATCACGGGATAGGTCATCGCCGCCTTGATCTCGCCCTTCAGCTTCTCGGCCTCCTCCATGTAGCCGGCAAGGCGGACGAGGATGTCGTCGATCTGGCCGGACACCTCCCCTGCGCGGATCATGGAGAGGTAGATGTTGGAGAACACCGTCGGGTACTTGCTCATGGCCGCGGAGAGGTCGGAACCGGCCCGGATGTCCTCGACGACGCGGTCGAGCACGATGGCGAACCGCGGGTTCGCCGTCTGGGAGTGGAGGATCTCCAGCGCCTCCATCAGGGGGATGCCGGCTCCGATCATCGTGGCGAGCTGCCGCGTGAAGATGACCAGGTCCTCGGGGGTGGCGCCCGGCCTCACGCCGAACGCGCCCCCGGTCACCAGCTTGACGGAGATGTTCTGGAGGTTGCGCTTCTTGAGTTCCGCCTGCGCTTCATCGGGCGACTTCGCGTTGAGGGTGCCGCTCTCCTGCTTCCCGCCCGCCGTACGCGCCGTGTACGTGTACTTCGACATCCGGTCTACCCCCTCGGTCCCGCCGGTCCTCGCCGCGTGGGCGAGGCAACCGGGCGAATCCTACCGCACGGCCCCGGCACAGGCCAGCGCCGCCCCGGCCCGACCCGACCCCCTCAAGACGGAAGCTCCAGCACGTCGCTGTCGGAGGGCGCCTCGCCCTTCTTCTTGCGCGCGGGGGTGGCGTCCGACAGCGTGGAGCGGAGCACCTCCTCCAGGTTCGTCTTCCCCGCCAGGCACCCCAGCAGCGCGACCCGCCGGAGGGAGACCATCCCCTGCGCGAGGGCGGCGTTCTTGATGTCCAGCGAGGAGCCCCCGTCGATCACCACGCGCTTGACTTCCTCCGTCATGGGCAGCGTCTCGAGGATGGCGAACCGGCCCTTGTAGCCGTTGGTGCACTGCGGGCACCCCCCGGGAGGGGACGCGACGAGGTTGATCTCGCCGGCCGCCAGCCGCTTCGACTCGTCCGGGGTGAATCCCGCCTCGACGTAGCGCTCCACGGGCATCCGTTCCGCCGGGATCTTGCAGGCGGGGCAGATCTTCCGCAGGAGCCGCTGGGCGGAGCAGAGCAGCGTCGCGGAGGCCACCATGAACGGGTCCACACCCATGTCGATGATGCGGGTGATCGTGCCGGGCGCGTCGTTCGTGTGGAGCGTCGACAGCACGAGGTGGCCCGTGAGGGCGGCCTTGATCGCGATCTCGATGGTCTCCTGGTCGCGGATTTCCCCGATCATGACCACGTCGGGATCCTGCCGGAGGATGGAGCGCAGCGCTCCGCCGAAGGTGAGGCCGCGCTTCGGGTTGACGGGCACCTGGTTGACGCCCTCGAGCTGGTACTCCACCGGATCCTCGACGGTGACGAAGTTGTCCTCGTCGCAGAGGAGTTCCTTCACGGCGGAGTAGAGGGTCGTGGACTTGCCGGAGCCGGTGGGGCCGGTCACGAGGACCATCCCGTACGGCGACGCGATGGCGGCGCGGAAGTCCGCCAGCGCCTTCTCCTCCAGCCCCAGCTTGCCGAGGTCGAGAGTCAGGTTGCCGGAGTCGAGGAGTCGCATGCACACCTTCTCGCCGTGCACCAGCGGGAGGATGGACACGCGGAAGTCGATCTGCCGGCCCTCCGCCTTCATCTGGAACTTGCCGTCCTGCGGCTTCCTTCGCTCGGCGATGTCCAGGTCCGCCATGATCTTGATCCTGGAGATCACGGCGCCGTGCATCTTCTTCGGCAGCGCCGGCGGGACCTCCCGCATGACGCCGCCGGTACGGAACCGGACGCGGGTCCGCTTCTCCATGGGCTCGATGTGGATATCGCTGGCCTTCTCGCGGATGGCCGCGGCGATCATCATGTTCACGTACTTCACGACGGGGGAGTCGGCGTCGGAGGAGATCGCCGACAGGTCGACCTTCTCGTCCTCCTCCTTCCCCTCCTGCAGTTCGAGGTCGTGCTCGTCGTCGAGGGAGGACATCATGCTCTGCATCGCCTGCTTGTCCTGGTTGTAGCCGCGATCGATGGCCCGCTTGAGGGCCTCCTCCAGAGCGAGCACGATGCGGAGGTCGCATCCCGTGATGAGGCGGATCTCGTCCAGGTTGACGACGTCCGACGGGTTGGAGACTGCCAGCGTGAGGACGTTCCCGATGCGGCTCACCGGGAAGACGCAGTTGCGCTTCGCCATGTCCTCGTCGAGCGTCTCCAGCACCTTCTTCTCCGGAACGATCCCCTCGAGGTCGATGGGAGGGTACTTCGCCTGCTCCGCGATCACGCCGAGGAGGTCCCGGTCCCCGAGGAGCCCGAGCTTCACCAGCGAGGCGGAGAGGGATCCCCCCTCCTTGTCGGCGGCATCGGACGCGCGCTGGATGTCCTCGTCGCTGACGGCCTTCGCGTCCCTCAGGTACTTCGCGAGCGTGCGGTTGAACGAGACCATGTGCGCCTCCCCGGGCTAGCCGCGAGCGAGCAGGTTCTTCAGATCGGCGTTGTCCGAGGAGCGGGCCATCCCGTCCTCCAGGGAGATGCTCCCGGCCTTGATGAGGAGCGACAGGGACTGGTTCATGGTGCACATCCCGGACCTCCCGCCGATCTGGATCTGCGAGTAGATCTGGTGGGCCTTGTCGTCCCGGATGAGCGCGCGGATGCCGGGCGTCGTGATGAGGATCTCCGCCGCCATGCACCGCCCCTTGCCGCCGGCCTTGGGGATGAGCTGCTGGCAGAACACGCCCTCCAGGGAGAACGCGAGCTGCGTGCGGATCTGCTGCTGCTGGTACGCGGGAAACACGTCGACGATGCGGTTGATGGTCTGCACGGCGTCGCTGGTGTGGAGCGTGCCGAAGGTGAGGTGGCCGGTCTCCGCGAGGGTGAGGGCGGCCTCGATGGTCTCCTGGTCGCGCATCTCGCCGATGAGGACGACGTCGGGGTCCTGACGAAGCACGCTGCGGAGCGCGTTCTTGAACGAGCGCGTGTCGGAGCCGACCTCGCGCTGGTTGAACAGGCACTGCTTGTTCCGGTGGAGGAACTCGATGGGGTCCTCGATGGTGATGATGTGGCACTGCTCCGTCTCGTTGATGTGGTTGATCATCGAGGCGAGAGTCGTGGACTTCCCGGAACCGGTCGCGCCGGTCACGAGGATCAGCCCCCTCGGAAGGCTGCAGAGGCCGGAGCACACGTCCTCGGGCAGGCCCAGCTGCTGGAAGTTCTTGATCTCGTAGGGGATCATCCGGAGCACGGCACCCACGGCGCCGCGCTGCTGGAACACGTTGACGCGGAACCGCCCGAGCCCGTCCACGCCGAAGGAGAGGTCCAGTTCCAGGTCGCGCTCGAAGCGCGCGATCTGATCGCTGGTCAGGAACGAGTAGACGATCTTCTGCGTCATGTCCGGCGTGAGCATCTCGTGCTCCGAGGACATGACCTTGTCGTCGATGCGGATCTTGGGCGGCGCGCCCGCCGTCACGTGGAGGTCCGAGCCCCGGCGCTGGACCATGATCTGCAGCAGTTCCTCGATGGTGACCACTAGCCCTGCCTCTCCTGGGTCCTCCGGCCGCGGCCGGCACGCCGTCCGGTGGCACCGGGAGCCCCACCGCGAGGCCCCCCCGCCCGGCTGAAGGTACCATCCCGCCGGTTCCGCCCGCAACCCGCACCGGGCCTCGCTCCCGCGGGGGACCCCCCCGGAAACTGCTTGACCGGCGCCCTTCCGCACCGCTAGCGTACCCACGGCGCCTGTCCCTGCGGCGGGCGCCAACCCCGTGAAAGGAGGGCGCGTCCCGATGAAGAACGCCTGGTTGCTCGCCTTGGCCGCCGGCCTCGTCGTGTCCTCGGTCCCGGGCTGCCTCTCGCCCATCCACTCGGATCGCCGCGAGGTGACCATGTGGAACCTGGAGCACTTCTCCGAGACGAAGTCGGTCCGCGACGTCCCCGTCGTCATCTTCGCGGCGGTGTCCATCCCCGCGGCGTGGTGCGTGGACGCGCTCATCGTGAACCCCATCGACTCCTACAAGGGCGCGACGCTGGATGTCCACGGTTACGCCTGGGACGACGAGATGGAGGGGGAGCGTCAGGCCTACGTCAAGAGCGGGCCCCGCTCCTGGGGCAGCGGCCTCCTGTGGCCCGTCTCCTTCATCGTCCGCGCCAACGCCTGGGTCGCGCCGCACGACGCCAAGGCGTGGAAGCAGTACTGGAACGAGCACGTCGAGGTCACGGCGGCCTCCGTCCGCTAGCGACGCCTCCGAAGAACGCTCCCACCGGCTCCGCGGCCCCTGGTCGCGGGGCCGGTTCGATTCGGGGGGCTCTGCGCCGATCTCCGCAGCGGCCGAGGTGCAGGGACGCCAGCCCTGGAGGATCCGCGGCCATAGGGACGGCTCCCCCCGCGCGCGGGACCCGCCGCCGTCGGGGGCCCGCGTCGCGCGCCGGTCAGTCGTCCTCGTCCACGGGCTTCTTGGCCCGGGCGATGATCCCCTCCGCGATTCCGTGGGGGACCGCGTCGTAGTGGTCATGCGACTGGGAGTAGGAACCCTCGCCGCCTGTGAGGGAGCGCAGTTCCGTGGAGTAGTTCGAGATCTCCGCCAGGGGGACCAGGGCCTCGATGACCTGCAGGTCGCCACGGGAGTCCATGCCCTGGATCCGCCCGCGACGCTTGTTGAGGTCGCCGGTGATCTCGCCCATGAACCGCGACGGGATGACGATCTGGAGGCGCATGACCGGTTCCAGGAGTACGGGCTTGGCCTTCATGAACCCGTCCCGGAAGCCCCGGGATGCCGCGATCTTGAACGCCGCTTCGCTGGAGTCCACCGCGTGGTCCTTGCCGTCGTACAGCTCGGCGGCCACGTCCACGACGGGATACCCCGCGAGGACCCCCTTCTCGAGCGCCGCCCGGATGCCCTTCTCCACGGCGGGGATGAACTGCCGCGGTACGGCCCCGCCCACGACGGCGTCGACGAACTCGAACCCCTCGCCCCTCGGCCGGCCCCAGACGCGCAGGTAGACCTCGGCGAACTGGCCCCGTCCCCCGGTCTGCTTCTTGTGCCGGTGGTGGCCGTCCGCCTTCCCCATCACCGTCTCGCGATAGGGGATCCGGGGCGTCCGCGTTTCGACATCGAGATGGAATCGCCGCTTGAGCCGGCCGAGGACCGCCTGCAAGTGCAGCCCGCTCATGCCGGATGCGATCCGCTCGTGGGTCTCGCGATGGACCTCCACGCGGAAGGTGTGGTCCTCCTCGGAGAGCTTCGAGAGCGCCGGCCCCAGCTTCTGCTCGTCGTTGCTGCTCTTCGCCTCGATGGCGAGGGAGACCATCGATTCCGGGGACTCGATGGGCGCGTAGCGGCAGGGGGCGGCCTCGTCGCACAGCGTGTCGCCGGTGGCGACGTGCTCCAGTTTCGACGCCACCAAGATCTCCCCCGCCACGGCGGAGCGGCAGGGCGCCTCCTCCTTGCCCTGCGGCGTGTAGCCGTGGGCCAGCTTCTCCAGGCGGCCGGTGCGCGGGTTCAGCGCGTCGATGCCCTCCCGGAACGCGCCCGAGAGGATCCTCAGGAAGGACAACTTGCCCACGAACGGGTCGATGGAGGTCTTCCAGACCACCGCGGCGAAGGGATCCTCCGCTGACCGCGTGATCGCCGCCGCGCCTTCCGCATCCCGGAGCGGGTGGCGGACGTTGCCGCCGGCGCCGGGGCACTCCTCCGCGATGAAGTCGAGGATCTCCTCGACCCCGATGCCCCTCTCCGGAGCGCAGAAGAGGAGGGGGATCACGCTCCCGTCCCGCACGGCCGTCCTCAGGCAGGCCACCAGCTGCTCGTGGGAGGGCTCCCCCCCGTCGAGGTACGCCACCATCACGTCCTCGTCCTCTTCGACGACCTTCTCGACGAGATCCCGGCGGGCGCCCTCCTCATCCCCCATGACGTTCTCGTGCCGCCCCACGTGGGGGAGTTCCAGCACGGAGACGATGCCGGAGACCGCCGGCCCCCTTCCCACCGGGAGGTTCACCGGAAGCACCTGCTCCCCGAAGACCTCCTGCAGCGTCCGCACGAGGGCGGGGAGGTCGAGGTTCTCCTGGTCGATGCGGCTCACCACGAGGGCCCGCGCCTTTCCCGCCTGCGTCGCCGCATCCCACATGCGCCGCGTGTTCACGGAGACTCCACGCGCGGCGTTGACGCAGATCAGGGCCGTCTCGACGGCCGCGAGGGAGGCCAGCGCCGCGCCCACGAAGTCCGGGTAGCCCGGCGCATCCACCACGTAGAGGCGACGACCCTTCCACTCCATGTGCACCACGGCGGCGTCGATGGAGTGGCGCGCCTCCTTTTCGTCCGGATCGTGGTCGCAGACGGTCGAGCCATCCGCGATCCGGCCCTGGCGCTTGATGGCACCCGCCCGGAACAGCATGGCCTCCGCGAGGCTGGTCTTGGCGCTGTCGCCGTGTCCGAGCAGGGCGACGGTCCGGACGTCCGTGGGTCCAAGGGGCATGGATGGTCCTCCGGGGTATCGGGGCGGGGCCTCGGTGACCATCCTACCGGCGGCGCGGCCGCACGCGCCAGCGTCAGGATCGGCGGCGCCGCGGGGCGGCACTCCGGCGCCCGCGCGTCGCACCGGGCCCGGAAGCGAACAGGAGGCCTCCCCGGGGGGCGGCCTCCTGTCGCGACGATGGGGTTCCGGTGGGCGAGGCGGGTTGGGTTGGAGTGGGCGAAGTGATGATGGGAGATTGGATGGGAGCCCCGCCCGAACCGGAAGTCAATGGGGTGGCGCTTCGGCTACCCCTGTCTGTCTGTGAGTGGGAGTCCTCCTCGGATGGCCGGGAGCCGTGCCACCTACTTCGCGGCCGCAGCCTCCCGCGGCATGACGACGATGACCTCCACGCGGCGGTTCTTGGACTTGCCCGCGTCGGACTTGTTCTCCGCCACGGGGAGCGTCTGTCCCCGCGACGACGGGACGAGCCGGGTCCCGTCCAGCCCGTGCTTCTGCTCCAGGTAGCGGGAGACCGTGAGCGCGCGCTCCGCTCCCAGTTCCCAGTTGTCCTTGAAGGGGGACTTGCGGATGGGATCGGCGTCCGTGTGCCCCTCGACGCGGATGGTGAACCCGGGGAACCGGGACTTGATCTCGGTGGCGACGGTGTCCACCGCCTTCCTGCCCTCCGCGGAGAGGTCCTTCGAGCCGGGGGAGAAGGTCACGTCGGAGGCGAGGACGATGCTGATGTTGCCGTCCGCCGTCTGGTAGGCGCTGAGGCCGCCGCTCGTGAGGTCGCGCAGCGTCCGCGCGATGCCATCGTTGGAGGGTGCGGCGGCGGCGGTGGATGCGCCCGCGATCTGCTCCTTCAACGCGGCGTTCTCGACGTCCAGTTCGCCGATGCGCGTGTTGGCCTCCTCCAGCTGCTGGACCGCCGTGGCGCGGGCGTTGCGCTCGTCGGAGAGCTGGGACTGGAGGTCCACCGCGTCGCGCTCCTTGTCCAGGTAGCGCTGCCGCCACTCGGCACCGGAGGAGGAGCAGCCGACGCCGGCGAGTCCGACCACCGCCACGATCCACATCCGCCCCATCAGGCCACGGCGCATCGAGGAACCCTCCTCCCGCCACGACTTGCGGCCTCGCGGGGCCGCGGGCTCCCGTACCCGACCGCCCCCCGGCGGATCGCAGGACGCCCCCTTGTGACCCCGGAAGTCTAGCGTCGCCCGCGGGGGCCGTCAAGGGGATTCCACATTTTCTTGGGCCGCTACACGAAAGCCCCACCACCGGTGGGTCCGAACAGGGAGGAAAGTGCAGTACCCGGGCCCTACCCATGGGGGATCCGCAGGCCGGTCCCCCCACCGGGGGCGCAGCGGAACCGGGGGCGCCGCCGGCGGCAGGCTACCGCGGGCGAGGGACAGGCGCCGGGGGGATCAGGCCGGGGCGAGGAGGGCCGCGACGAACTCCCGGATCCGCTCCCCCGCCAGGAAGACCGCGATGGCCCCCGCCGCCAGGAACGGGCCGAAGGGGATCTCCCTCTCCCGGCGGACCACGAGGACGGCCATCCCCACGACGCTTCCCAGCAGGCTGGCGATCATGAGTACCCAGATCACGGCGAGCGGGCCCACGAACCCGCCGATCATGCCCATGAACTTGGCGTCCCCCATCCCCATCGCCTCCTTGCGGAACGCCTTCTCGCCGGCCCAGGCGACCGCCCGCAGCAGGCCCCACCCGAGGAGCACTCCGGCGACGGACAGGAGGAGCGCCGCCCCATGGGGCGGGAGCCCGGGCAGCCAGTGGACCGGTTGCATCCCCGGCGCCACCAGTGCGGAGAGCACGGGACCCGCCACCATGCCGCGCTTCGTGATCCGGTCCGGCAGGATGCGGAGGTCCAGGTCGATGAAGGACGCCGCAACCAGTGCCCCGAGAAACGGCACTCCGGCCGCAAAGTGCATCCAGGCCCGCGCGTCGCGGACGCCTCCGGCGGGGCGGACCACCAGGAGCCACGCGGCGAGCACCACCAGGCCTCCCGTGAGGAGTTCCACCACGGCATAGCGCGGGGAGATGCCGGCGTGGCAGCCGGCGCAGCGACCCCGCAGGAGGATCCAGGACAGGACCGGGACGTTCTCGTGCCAGGGGATGGGCCGCGAGCAATCCGGGCAGGCGGACCGGGGGGTGACCACCGACTTCCCCGCGGGCAGTCGGTGGATGACCACGTTCAGGAACGACCCCACCACGAGTCCGAGGGCCGCGCTCCCCCCCAGGGCGAGGTACCGCAGGGGTTCGTCAGGGCTCAACGTGCACCCGCCCGTCCGGGTCCCGCCGGTGACCGACCCCGCAGCGGCCGCAGCGCATGGTCCCCGCGGCGTCGGGGCGGGGCAGCCGCTCCCCGCACGCGCACGCCCAGCCTCTCCGGCGCGCCGGCACGCCCAGGACCATGGCGTGATCCGGGACGTCGGCCGTCACGACGGCCCCGGCACCGACGAACGCGAACCGGCCGATGGTGACGCCGCAGACCACCGTGCAGTTGGCCCCCAGCGTGGCCCCCCTCCGCACGAGCGTCGGCGCGTACTCCCCGCGCCGCGAGACGTGTCCGCGCGGGTGGCGGACGTTCGTGAACACCGCCGACGGCCCGCAGAACACGTCCTCCTCCAGCGTGACACCGTCGTAGAGCGACACGTTGTTCTGGATGCGGCAGCCGGCGCCGAGGACCGCCCCGGAGGCGACGAAGACGTTCTGCCCCAGGCTGCAGCGCGGTCCGATCACGGCCCCCTCCGCCACGTGGCTGAAGTGCCAGATTCGGACGCCCGCGCCCACGACGGCCCCCGGATCCACGACCGCGGTGGGATGGATGATGGGGGGCGGTTCCATGGGGAGAATCGGGGCGCCGTCGACAGCCAAAAGGATGTTGACACACCCCTGCCCTCTGCTAGAGTTTCCCCGCGTCTCAAGGGCAGCGCGTGGAGCGTGGGCTGGCTCCGGCGGGCCGGCGGAGCCGCGCCCCATGGGGCGGCCCGCGACCCGGTCTGGCCGCCCTGCGATCCATGCGGGACGGCAGACCACGGAAGGGAGAGAAATGAGCAAGACCAGCGGGTTCGCGGCCGTGTTCGGGTCGTTCGCCCTCGCCGTCTTCTCCGCGGGGTGCGTGAGCTTCCCCGACGCCGAGAAGCCCGTTCCCGTGCCGATGGTGGACATCGTGGGGTCCCACCCCTCGACCCACCACGACGGGTACGAGCGGACGATGTACCCTCTGCGCTCCTCGGCCGTGAAGATGGAGGTGGACAAGGAGTTCGAGTCGCGCCACCCCGGCCTCCTCGGCTGGTTCTTCGTCTACTGGAAGGATCGCCTCCTCGACCTCAACGACATCGTCTCCGTGGATCTGACGGCGGGGCGCGGCTTCGGCGTCAACGTCCGCCCGACCGAGTACTTCCAGGCCGGCATCGGCTGGTGGGACGGGTCCAAGCTCGGGTGCCGCCAGCGGTCCTGGGGCTGGTGGGACGAGTCCCGCGTCGAGCGCGGCCTCTCCGCGTTCTACTGGCTCGAGATCGACCGCAAGGCCCGCTGGGGCACGAAGACCCTGTTCGCCCAGGACTACGAGTACACGGGCTGGGACATCTGGGAGGAGCGCACCAAGGCCGCGGAGCGGGACTGGGCCGACTTCGGCGGCTCGCTCTACGTCTTCGCCCTGGGCGCGGACGTGAACGTCTCCCCCATCGAGTTCGTGGACGCCGTGATGGGCTGGTTCCCGGTCACGTTCATCCAGAACTGCCTCGGATACCACACGCCCACCTTCGACATCTCGGCGGACGACACCTGGAGCGAGCTCCGGGCGGAACTCGTCCGGGACCGCGGGATCGCCGACGAGTAGGGGTTCAACGAGACTGAGCACGGGGGCGGCCGCCCGGCGGCCGCCCCCGTTCGATTCCCGGAGCCGCCCATGCTGCGCAACGCCATCGTCGCCGGCCTCCTCGCCGCGTGCCTTCCGCTCGGGGGCTGCGCCGGGATGACCGCGGAGTTCCGCGCGAAGGGCGCCCTCGGGGACGCCATCGCGGCCGCCCGCGAGGACGACCTCGACGAGGCGCGGGCGCTCACGGATCGGGCCCTCGAGGAGGTTCCCGGGTTCATGGACGCCATCATGCTCCGCGCCGCCGTGGAGGAACGGGCCGGCGATCTCGCCGCCGCGGAGCGGTGGTACGTGCGGGCGCTGGAGACGGACCCCCACCACATGGCGGCGGGCGTGGCCCTGGGCCTCGTCTATCTCCGCGGTGGCCGGATGGCCGACGCGGAGGAGGCATTCCGCCACTCCACCGACGTGGACCCGGAGTTCCTCCCCGCGTGGATGAACCTGGGGACCGTCCGGCTCCAGCGCGGGGACGCCGCCGCGGCGCGCGACGCCTTCGAGACCGTCGTGGCGCTGGATCCCGCGCACGTCGGCGGGTGGAGGGGACTGGCGAGGACCCGACTCGCCCTGGGCGATCCCAGCGGCGCCGGCCAGGCGATCGAGCGGGCCGCGTCGCTCCGCCCGGGAGACCCGGCGACGGAGGGTCTGCGGATCGCCATCGCCGCGGCCTCCCGCTGAGGCGGGGCCCCCGGCCCCGGGTGCGTCGGGCTAGAACGGGATGTCCCCGAGGTCCAGGTCGTCGCCGCCGTCGCCGGCACGGGCGTCGGAAGCCTCCGGGCGGGCCGCCGCCCCCGCTCCGGCGACCGCGCCCTGCTGCTGCCGGCGGCCCCGGTAGGAGCCTCCCCCCCCGTCCCGCCGCGCCGCGTCCTCCCCACCCCCGCCACTCGCCCCATCGCCCGGGTTGCCGTCCCGGGGACCGCCCAGGAACTGGACGCGCTCCGCGACGACCTCGATCTTGCTGCGCTTGTCGCCCTCCTTCGTCTCCCACGCGGAGAACTCGAGGCGACCCTCGATGAAGACGCTGCGCCCCTTCCGGAGGTACTGGTTGCAGATCTCCCCCTGACGTCCCCAGGCGGAGATGTCCACGAAGCAGGTGTCCTCGCGCTTCTCCCCCTGCTTGTCCGTGAACTCGCGGTTGATGGCCAGCCGGAACTTGGCGATGGCCGTCCCCGAGGGCGTGTAGCGAAGTTCCGGGTCCTTGGTCAGGTTGCCGATGAGCAGGACTCTGTTCAGGGATGCCATGTCGTCACCTCCTCCTCTCGCGACGCTCGCGCACGGGCCCGCGTCACCATCACTCCACCATGCGGGCGATGCCCGCGTCCTCGCCGATCACGACCAGCACGTCACCCTCCAGGATCCGATCCGTCGGCATCGGCACGACCTTCACCTCCTCGCGGGCCTCCACCTCGGCGCCGCCCGCGCCGCCCCGGGTGCCCGCCCGCTCGGCACGGGACAGGCTCGAGACGTTCAGCGCGGCGGTCCTGTCGCCCGAAGGGAGCGGCTCGCCCGTGGGCCCGACACGACGCTTGATCGCCACGATATTGACGCCGAACCGGTTACGCGCGTCGATCTCGCGCAGGTCCTTGCCCACCAGGGCGGGCGGCGCCACGACCTGGACCAGGCAATGGCGAGGGCCCAGGGCGACCTGCTCGAGGATCCTCGGAAGCACGAGATGATGGGCCAGCCGGATGGCCGACTCCCGCTCGGGGCTCACGACCTCGTCGCAGCCGATGCGGCCGAGGATCTGCTCCCGCAGGGGGCTCGTGGCCTTCGCCACGACACGCTTGACCCCCAGCCGACGCTTGAGGAGCAGGACGGCGAGTTGCATCCCCTCGAAGTTGTCCCCCATGGAGACGACGGCCACGTCGACGCCCGCGACGCCCAGATCCCGGAGGGTCTTCTCCTCGGACCCGTCCGCGACGACGGCGACGGAGACGATGTCGCGGACCTCCTCGACGTGGTCGGGGTCGGTGTCGATGGCGATCACCTCCGCCCCGTAGCGCACCAGTTCGCGCGCCAGCGTCGTGCCGAAGCGTCCGAGGCCGATGACGGCGGCACGATGCATGGAATGGGCTCCGGAGGACCGGGAACTCCGTCCCCGGCCGGGGATCCTAGCACCGACGCGGGACACCGACCCGGGCAGGGACCGGCGGCCGGTGGAGAACCCGGGGCCGAGGTCGATGACCGGAACCCGAGGCGCGAGCCGCTCCCCGACCGCGACTACCCGATCATCACGCGCTCCTCGGGGAACTCCAGAGCGGGAGGCCGGCGCTCACCCACCGCGAGGGTCAGGGAGATGGGTCCCACGCGGCCGAGGAACATCAGCAGCACCAGCACCCACCGCCCGGCGTCCGAGAGGGACGGCGTGATCCCGGTGGAGAGGCCCACGGTGGCGAACGCGGAGACCGCCTCGAACAGCAGCGACAGGAAGGGGAAGTCGTGGGGGTCGCCGGAGATGCGCGCCCCGCCGCCCTCCGTGAGGGTGAGGAGGAGGGTGCCGAGGAACACCGCCAGCGAGGCGACGGTGGTCACCACGATGGCCTGCGCGCTGACCTCCGGTGGAAGCGTCCGTCGGAGGAACTCCACGCGCTTCCGACCGGCCGCCAGCGAGGCGATGCTCCTCATCATCACGGCGGCGGTGACGGTCTTGATGCCGCCCCCGGTGCCGCCCGGCGAGGCACCGATGAACATGAGGAGGATGAAGAGGAAGAGCGTCGCCGGGTGGAGGTTCTCGATGGGGATCGTGTTGAACCCGGCGGTGCGCGTCGTGACCGACTGGAACAGGGAAGCGAGCACCGTCGTCCTGCCGTCGAACGACGCGAGAACCCCGGTCCGCTCGAAGAGCCAGAACAGGACGCCGCCGCCCCCCACGAGCACCAGCGTCCACCGGAGCACGATCTTGGTCTGCAGGGAGACGCGCGCCGGCTCCCTCCGCTCCTCCTCCTCCTCCTCCTCCTCGGTGAGCGGGCGGCGGCGGAGGCGGCGGCGGAGGCGATCGGTGACCCTCCGGCTGAGGCCCATGAGGTTGAGGATGACGGTGAAGCCGAGTCCGCCGAGGACGATCTCCGCGATCACGACCCCGCTCATCACGCCGTCGGAAACGAAGGGGGTCCAGTTCACGCCGTCGTAGAGAGTGAAGCCCGCGTTGCAGAACGCGCTCACCGAGTGGAAGACCGCGTAGAACGCCTGCTCTCCCGCCGGGAGGAGGTGCCCGGGGTCGGCGGGGTCGGGGAAGCGGCCGAACATCGAGACGGCGCCGATCCCCTCCGCCAGCACCGTGATCCCGATGATCCCGGCGAGGAGGCGTCCCAGCGTGTTGAGCGGATCGACGTTCATCATGTCCCGCAGGATGAGCCGATCCGTGAACCCGATGCCCTTCCCCAGGGCCATCGCGAAGAAGGCGGCGAACGTCATGAGCCCGAGGCCTCCGATCTGGATCAGGATCAGGATCACCACCTGTCCGAAGCGCGAGAAGTCCGCTCCCGTGTTCAGGACGGTGAGACCGGTCACGCACGTGGCGGAGACGGACGTGAACACCGCGTCCGTGAACGAGATCTGGCGACCCGGGCGGACCGCGCCGGGGAAGGCCCAGAGGACGATCGTCCCGCAGAGGACGACGGTGAGGAACGACAGGACGAACACCTTCGGGTAAGAGACGCGCGCCCGCACGATGAAGCGGAACAGCCGCACGACACGCAGGATCAGGTTCGCGAGGATGTACCCCTTGGCCGGGCCCACGAGCGCCGCTTCCCCTCGCAGCCCGAAGATCCCGCCCCCCGTGGCCAGTTCCTCGAGGACGAGGAGCAGCACGGCCGCCAGGAGCCCGTAGTCGACGGCCTCCTCGCGGAGGTGCTCCATGGGCCGCGCGGCGGCGCGGAGCCGGCGGATCTCCTCCCACGCGAGGAACCCAGCGAAGGCCACGTTCCCGAGGCGGATCCACGGGACCCACGCCGCCGGAAGGGCCACGCCGCCGCCCTCCAGGAGCATGGGGACGAGGGCGGCGAAGAACAGCACGACCTGGAACAACCGCCCGAGCAGCGCCCGGAGCAGCGGGCCCGGCTTCATGGACGGCGGCGGAGCGTCTCCAGCAGCGCCTCCACCCGGGTCCGCGCGGCGCGGTCATCGCCATCCCCGCCGAGGAGCGACTTCGCCGCCTTCTTGCCCGCCTCGACCCCCGGCTGGCCGAACGGGTGCACGCCCGACAGGGGACCCGCCAGCGCGGTGGCGGCCAGGAGGAGCTGCAGGAGCGCGCCCACGGTCTCGGGGTTCACGACGGGGAGGCGAATCCCGATGACGGGCCGGCCGTGCTGGGCGAGGGCGGCGCGCGTACCCCCGGCGAGCGCGCGGTGGGCGTCGCCGAGCGTCCGGCGCAGGAGCCAGGGCGCCCCCGGCGGCGGCGGCGGGCCGAGCACCGCGTCGGTGCCCGGGTCGTCCACTTCGAGGACGATGAACGCCTTGTCCGCCGGTCCATCCATCCACAGTTGCAGGAGCGAGTGCTGGGAGCCGCTCCCGACGGCGGGAGTCGCGTCGAAGCCCCGCCCGTCCTTGCCGAGGCTCTCCGCCCAGGCCTGCTGCCACCAGGCCGCGAGATCGGTCATGCCGTACCGGTACGGGAGGAACACGTGGTGCCGGCGGCCCCTGCGCTCCGCGAGCAGCACGAGCCAGAGGGCCAGGCGGAGCGCGTCGTTGCGCGCGGGATCCACGTCGCCGAGGTCGGCGGAGGCGGCGGCGGCGCCCCGCAGGAGGCCCGCGATGTCGACGCCCGCGGCGGCCGCCGGGAACAGGCCGCAGTGGGAGAGGACGCTGAACCGCCCGCCGACGTCCGGCGGCACGATCAGCGAGGGGAGCCGCTCCCTCTCCGCCTCCTCGCGCATGGGCCCCGCGACGGGATCCGTCGTGAGGATGACGTGGTCCCGCCATGCGCGGCCCAGCCGGGACTCGAGGCGCGGACGCAGCGCCGCGTAGGCGGCGACCGTCTCGAGGGTGCCGCCGGACTTCGACACCACGTTCCACCACGTCGACTCCGGCGGGAGTCCGTCGAGGACGGGGACCAGGGCGGCGGGATCGGCGGTGTCCAGCACGAGGATGCGGGGACGTCCCCCCCGGGCCGCCGCCGGCAGCAGCGAGTGCATCGGGTGCGCGAGGGCGGAGACGAGGGCTCGCGCACCCAGCGCCGACCCCCCCATCCCGAGCACGACGAGGGTCTCGCAGCGACCGCGGAGCGAGTCCGCCAGTTCGATGCAGGGTCCCGCCAGATCGGATCGGAACGGAAGGTCCAGGAACCCCGCCTCGCCGGCTTCCCGGGCGTCCATCAGCGCGCGGAGGGCCTGCTCCACGCGCGCCGACGCGGACGCGAGATCGGCGGGAGTCAGACCCGCGCCGGGCCCGATCACGTCCGCCGAGGCTCCGGCGGTCTCCAGATCGTAGAACGAGTGGGAGAATGCCATGGACGGGGGATAGCGTATCCCCCGGGGCCCGGCGACCCCTTCGAAACAAGCGCGCGGGCGCCCGGGAACGGGTCGGGGTCCCCTCGCCGGGGGTCAGACCAGCGGCGCGCCCGTCATCCCTTCGGGCACCGGGAGCCCCATGGCGCGCAGCACCGTCGGCGCCACGTCCGCCAGGCGCGCCGCACCGGGCCGGACGGCGCGGCCCTCGAAAGGAGCCCCCGCGAGGATCGCGGGTACCGGATTCAGCGAGTGGGCCGTCACGGGGTGACCGCCCGCATCGAGCATCTCCTCGCAGTTCCCGTGGTCGGCGGTCACGACGGCGGCCCCGCCGGCGGCGAGGACCGCACCCACCGCCCGCTCCACGCACCGGTCCACGACCTCCAGCGCCTTCACGGTCGCCGGGAGGACCCCCGTGTGCCCCACCATGTCGGGGTTGGCGTAGTTCAGCACGATTCCGCCGTGCGTCCCGCGGGCGATTTCCGCGAGGAGGCGGTCCGTCAGATCCACGGCGCTCATCGCGGGAGCGAGGTCGTACGTGGCCACCCGGGGCGACGGCACGATGACGCGATCCTCCCCGTCGAACGCCTTCTCGTCCCGGCCGCTGAAGAAGTAGGTCACGTGCGCGTACTTCTCGGATTCGGCGATCCGCAACTGGCGGATGCCGGCGCCCGACCACGCCTCTCCCAGCGTCCCCCGGACGAAGAGCGGCGGGAACGCGACGGGCCACGGGAACGTCGCGTCGTACAGGGTCATCGTCCCCAGCGCCAGGGGCATCGGCGCGCCGCCTCGATCGAACTCCGCGAAGGCGGGGTCCGCCAGCGCGCGCACCATCTGCCGCGCCCTGTCGGGACGGAAGTTGGCGTGGAACACCGCGTCGCGCGGCCCGATGACGCGGAGCGCGCCGTCGGGGCCCGGGATGAGGACCGGCTCGATGAACTCGTCCGTCCTGCCCGCCGCGTAGGAGGCTTCCACCGCGGCCACGGGATCCCCGGCCCGGGGGCCCTCACCGAGGACGAGCGCGCCCCAGGCGCGGCGCGTCCGCTCCCATCGCTTGTCCCGATCCATCGCCCAATACCGCCCGGCCACCGATCCCACCACGCCCGCTCCCGCCTCCGCGCACGCCGCCACGAGGCGACCCATGTGGCCGGCGCCGCTGTCGGGAGGCGTGTCGCGCCCGTCCATGAACGCATGGACCACCGTGCGGTCGCCGCGGAGTCCCATGGCGGCGGCGGCCCGGAGCAGGGCCGCCAGATGGCGATCCGCGGAGTGCACGCAGCCGTCGCTGACCAGGCCGAGGATGTGGAGGCGCCCGCCCGATTCGACGGCCCGGCGGCCGAGTTCCGCGATGACCTCGTTGCGCGGGAGGTCACCACCGTCGGCGGCGTCGTCGATGCGCAGGATGTCCTGCGGAACGATCCGGCCGGCGCCGAGGTTGAGGTGCCCGACCTCGCTGTTGCCGATGACCCCGGGGGGCAGCCCGACGTCCCGGCCGCTGGCCGCCAGGCGGGCCGTCGGCCAGCGCTCCGCGAGACCGTCGAGGAAGGGGGTGCGCGCGAGCGCCCGCGCGTCCCCCGGTCCCCGCTCGCCGATGCCCCAGCCGTCGAGCACGCAGAACAGGAACGGTCCCTTCATCGATCCCCCCTTCAAGTCGCCGTCTCCTTGACGAGGAACTCGCTGAGCCGCCGCCGGTGGTCCGCGGGCATCTCCTGGATCCGGAGGCCCAGCCGCACGCCCCGCGCCGCGTCGTCCACGGCCTCGATCCACGCCACGCGCGTCAGCGCCTTGATGGGCTCGATGCCCGGCGGAATGGCCACGTTGACGCCGAGGTGCATGCGCCCGACGAGGAGCTCCCGCAGCCAGCCCAGATCGGGGATGGGACCCACGAGGAGGAGCCCGCCGATGGAGAGGTTGCCCGTGGTGCCGTCGTGGACGCGCTCGATGTCGGGGCCCTGGATGGAAGAGGAGATGAACTTGTAGCGGACGCCCACGTTGTGCCGCAGGCGCGTGAACTCCCGTCGCTCGGACTCCCCCCAGGACATCCGGCTACCCCGGGCCCGCCGTCGTGATCGCCGCCGTCATCGCGTGCTCCTCGCTCCCGCCGCCCGCCGCGTCGGGCTAGAACAACCCCACGGGGCCGCCGTCGTCGTCGATGTCCATCCGGAGCAGCCCCGGCCTGGAGGGCAGCCCGGGCATGGTGCGCATCTCGCCCGCGAGCGGGTACAGGAACCCGGCACCGGCGCTCAGCCCGATGTCCCGGACGGGGAACGTGAAGCCCCGCGGGCGACCGCGAAGCGTGGCGTCGTGGGACAGGGAGAGCTGGGTCTTCGCCATGCAGACCGGCAGCCCCGCCAGGCCCCATGCACTGTACCGCTCGATCTTCTCGCGTGCGGCGGGCGCGTACTCCACTGCCGCCGCGCCGTAGATCCGCGTCGCGATGGCGGCGATCTTGTCCTCGATGGACGCCTTCGCGTCGTAGAGGAAGCGGAAGTCGCCGCCCTTCTCCGCCGCGGCGACGACCGCTCGCGCCACGTTCTCCATCCCGGCCCCGCCGCGGGAGAACCCCTCCCCCACCTCGGCGGCGAACGCCCCCGCCGCCATGGCCCGCTCGCGCACGAACTCGATCTCCCGCTCGGTGTCCGTGGGGAACCGGTTCACGATGACCACCGCGGGGACGCCGTGGAGCGCGACGTTCTCCAGCTGCTTCTCGAGGTTCGCCACGCCGCGCTCCAGGGCGCCGAGGTCCTCCTCCACCAGCGCGCGGGGCAGCGGCTTCCCCGGGACGACCTTCACGTCGCTCCCGTGCATCTTGAGCGCCCGGATGGTCGCCACGACGCAGGCGGCGTCCGGTCGCAGGCCGCTGGCGCGGCACTTGATGTTGAAGAACTTCTCGGCACCCATGTCGGCGCCGAAGCCGGACTCCGTCACCACGAAGTCGGCGAGCCGCAGCGCGATCCGGTCGGCGATGATGGACGAATTGCCCACGGCGATGTTCGCGAACGGGCCGGCGTGGACGAGGCAGGGCGTGCCCTCGATGGTCTGCATGAGCGTCGGCTTCACCGTCTCGCGCATGATGACCGCCATCGCGCCCGCCGCGCCCAGCGCCTCGGCCGTGACGGGGTTCCCGTCCGTGTCCGAGGCCACCACGATCCGACCGAGCCTCCGGCGGAGGTCCTTCAGGTCCTCCGACAGGGCGAGGATCGCCATGACCTCGCTGGCGCTCGTGATGTCGAACCCGGTCTCGCGCGGGAACGCGCCGTTCTCCTCGCCCACCCCGACCTGGATCCGCCGGAGCACGCGGTCGCTGATGTCCACCACGCGCCGCCAGAGGATGGTCGAGGGATCGATGCGGTGGGGGTTCTTGTGGATCAGGGACGCGTCGAGCCACGCGGCCAGCAGGTTGTGCGCGGACCCCACGGCGTGCATGTCGCCGGTCAGGTGGAGATTGAAGTCCTCCATGGGAACGACCTGGGACCAGCCCCCCCCGGCGGCCCCGCCCTTGATGCCGAAGACCGGCCCCATGGACGGCTGGCGGATGCACGTGAACACCCGGCGGCCGAGCCGCGCGAGACCCAGCGACGTCCCGATGGTGTTGACCGTCTTCCCCTCGCCGAGGGGAGTCGGCGTCACCGCGGTGACGACGACGTACTTCCCGAGGGGACGATCGGCGAGACGACGCAGGCAGGCGGGATCGACCTTCGCCTTCGTTCGTCCGTAGGGGTCGATCTCCGCGGGCAGCAGGCCGGCCGCGGCGGCGATCTCCTCGATGGGACGGAGCTTCGCGGATCGGGCGATGGCGAGGTCGTCCTTCACGGCGGTCCTCCCGGGGACGAGGTCCCGGCGGCGCGCCGGGGATGGGGGAGTCTACAGCAGCGGCCCGTGCCGGCAGGGAATCGCGCGATGCGGCGACGCCCGGGACCACCGACGGACGGCGGCCGTCCCGCCGCGGCGTCCGCTACCGCCGCCGCACCAGCAGGCCGTCGTCGAGCGCGAGGCGGCGGCGCAGTGCGGCCGTGTCGGCGAGGAACCGGAGCCCGTCCGTCCAGTACCCCGCCGTGGGCCGGAGGCCGGGCTGACGTTCCCGGAACCATGCGTTGAGGCCCGCCATGTGGACCTCGCGGACGTACTTCGCCACCAGGGAGGCCGCCGCCACGACGGGGTCGGCGGCGTCGGCGCCCTGCTGGAACCGCACCGTGGCGCCCGCACCGCCGCCGGTCTCGCGGAGCACGTACTCTGCGAGCGTCCGTCCCTCGCGCACGACCGTGACGTCGCATCCCGCGAAGCGGGAGGCGAGGAGGGCGCCGTACCTCTGGCGGCCACCGTGGCGGTCGCAGACGACCCGCGGACCCGGCGAGCCCGGCGAGGCGGCCCGGAGGGCGGAGAGGACGAGGGCGGTGCGATCGAAGAGGACCGTCCCCTTGCTGCCCGCCGCGGCGACGCGCTCGTTGAACCGGCCCTCCGGAAGCGCGCGCGCCACCAGCAGCGGCGGGTCCCATCCCCGGTCCCGCAGCGCGCCTCGGAGCGCCGCACCGGCCGCCTCCGCCCGTCCCCGGTCGCAGGCCAGCGGGAGCGCGGTCCCGGCGAGGGACTCGTACCAGGGATGATCCGCCGGGGGCGGCGCGTCGCCCAGGGCCGAGAGGAGCGACCCGACGTCCCGCGGGATGCCGCCGCCGGCCGCCGCCAGGAGCGGGAGGACCGTCGCCTCCAGCGGACCGGGGCCCCGCGACGGGACATGGACCCGCTTCGAGTCGTCCACGCGAAGCCCATGGGCGGGGTCGGCGAGCGCCCGCCGCAGACGCTCGACCGCGTCCTCCTCGCCGCCGTCTCCCCGCGGGCGGAACGCGGCTCCGCCGACGACCAGCGGACCCAGGAGGGGACCGTAGCCGGCCTCGTCGATGCCCGCCAGCGTCACGGCACACGGGATCCGTGAGGAGGCCGCGCCGAGACGACGCTAAGATCCTCCCCCGCCATGAAGACCCTCCTCGTCGAGGCGAACCGTCCGGTGCGCGACCTGGTCAAGGTGGCGCTCCAGCAGTTCGACGAGACCGTCGTCGAGATCGCCGAGGACAACTGGGCCCTCGAGATGGCGCGCGAGAACGAGTACCAGATGCTCGTCATCGCCGACCAGTTGTCCCACCCCGGCGACGGCCTCCTGCTGCTCAAGGACCTCCGGGAACTGGGCTTCAGCGCCCCCGCCGTGGTCGTGTCCAGGGACCGCGGGGAGGCGCTCTCCCGGGAGAAGGGCAACCTCAACGTCGTGGCGGTCCTGCACGTGCCCATCGATACGGTGGAACTGTTCCGCGCCATCGTGTCCTGCCGCCTGCGGACCGACGTCCGCCCGCCGCGCTGAGGTCCCGCGACCCCGGCGATTCTGACCCCTCCCGGGACCGGCACCGTACACTCCCCGGCTCCCCGGAGCCCGCGTAGCTCAACGGTGGAGCGGCGCTTTCGTAAAGCGCAGGATGTCGGTTCAAATCCGACCGCGGGCTCCAGTCGGAGCCCCGCGCCCCCCCGCGCCGTCGGGCGCCGGGAGCCCGCGTTCCCCGGGGAGACGTGCACGGACGCGCCACGGACGCGGTTCCCGGTGAGGGACGACGCCGGGGCGGTCAGGTGGGCGCGCGCGCGGACCCCTCGCCGCTCGGTCCCCGCGGCGATCCGCGCCGGTTCAAGGTGCCCATGCCCGGGCCAGGCGGGACCCGCCCCCCGCTCGCTCTGGTAGATTCCCCGGCGTGAGCACGACCCGGGCGCCGGCCATGCCGTTGGAGGCGAGGGTCGCGTGTCCGCGCTGCGAGTGCGCCCTCCAGCCCGACTGGAACTTCTGCCCCGGGTGCGCTCTCCCCGCGGGGAGCGAGGGAAGGGTGCTCTCCTCCGAGATCACGGCGCTCCGGGCCGCCGGCGAGGGCGCGCCGGGGCAGGGGGGAGGTCGGGCCGTGGAGCGGGCGGTCATCGTGGCCGGGGGCACGGCCCTCCTCGCCGCCATCGTGGCCACGGGCGTTCTCGCCTGGAACCCGGATCTGCTCGATCAGGCCGCGGCTCCCCTGCCGTCGGGCGTGGTCCCGCTGCCGGCGCCGTCGAGCCTCGCCTACGAGCCGCGGGAGTTCGAGTGGGTGCGCATCCCGGCCGGGGTGTTCCGCCTCGGTCCTCCCGCGGACGGCCGGAACTGGAGCGAGGAGGTGGCGCTCCCCGAGTTCGACATCCTCCGCGGCGAGGTCACGAACGAGCAGTGGCACCGCTACCTCCTCGAGCGTCGCCAGAACCTGGTGACGCTGGGGAAGTGGTCGACGTCCATCCCCGCCACCTGGAGCGCCTGGATGGCGGACCTGCCGGCGGTGCGGGCCGTCCTGGGCGACCCCGCCATCCCCGAGGAGTGGCCCAAGGAGTGGCCGCGGGGCCTCCCCGTCCGCGGCGTCACGTTCCTGCAGGCGCAGGACTTCTGCACGTGGCTCGACCAGTCGCGCATCGTGCCCGGCGCGCGGGTCCCGCGGGAGGACGAGTGGGAACGGGCCGCCCGCGGCGACGACGGCCGCACCTATCCCTGGGGCGAGGAGTTCCTCTACGAGTCCGAGCGCCGCGGCGTGGTGGAGCGGCGCCCGTGCGCCGTCGTCTCCGGCGACTCGCCGGAGCCCGTGAACTTCACGTTGCGTGACCTGAGCCCGTTCCGCGTCCACCACATGGGCGGCAACGTCTCCGAGTGGACCGACCTGCCCTGGCCTTCCGACGCGGCGCGCACGGGCCCGCCCACCGTCTACCGGAAGATCCGCGGCGCGTCGTTCCGGGACGGTCCCGAGCGGGGCGGGGAGTACGCGCGCACATGGGAGTCGTCGGTCGAGTGGGAGTGGGGCGTCAGCGCGCCCTACGTCGGCTTCCGCATCGCCCGGCCGGTCCAGGACCCGCCGGACCCGGCGGCGGCCGGGCCGACACCCTCCGAAGGGGATCGCTGAGATGGCTCTCTCCGACGGCGAACTCATCGCGCGGGTCCTCGGGGGGGACAGCGAGGGCTACGCCCTCCTCTTCCAGCGATACGCCCGGCTCGTGCATGCCGTCGCCCTCGCGCGCACCACGCGCCGCGACGCCGCCGCCCAGATCACGCGGCAGGTGTTCGAGAAGGCGTACGCGGGGCTCGAGTCCCTGCCCGACGGCGTGAAGTTCCACCAGCACCTCGTGCATCTCGCGACGGAGGCGGCGCGGGATCACGTCCGGGAGCACGGTCGCAGCCTGCAGATGTTCCGCGTCTCCCCGGAGGACGCGCGCAAGGGCGGCGCCGTCGATTTCCGTGCCGTGCTCGGCGGGATGCACCCCGACGACGCGGCGCTCGTGGTGCTCGAGATGCTGGCGCGCCTCCCGCCGAACTACGAGGTCCCCCTGCTCCTCCGCCTCGTGGAGGGGATGTCCCACGCGGAGATCGCGGAGCAGACCGGTCGACCGCCGGCGGAACTCCGCACCACGCTCGACAGCGGTCGTCGCCTGCTGGAACGGGAGTTCAGGATGGCCCTCGAGAAGGCGGGCCAGCCGTGAAGCGCGCCATCTCCTGCGCCGAGGTCGGCCCCCTCCTCCACGCCCACGCCGACGGCGAGCTTCCCCCTCCCGAGCGCGCGGCCGTCGATGGGCATCTCGAGACGTGCGCCAACTGCGCGCGGGAGTCCGCCCGGATGCGCGGCAACCTGGCGTACCTGGGCGAGGTCATGGCGAGGCAGCGGCTCGCCGCCGACTTCGACTCGTCGTTCCTGTTCGCCCTCCCGCGCAAGACGGCTCGCGCCGTCGCCGCCGCCTCCGCGCGGGCGGCACCCCGCTCCGTCGTGATCGGCGGGCCTCGACGGAAGTCCCGCGGCGGCCTGTACGTCGTGGCGGGAGTCATCGTCGCCGCAGGCGCCGCCGGGGCCTGGTGGGCGTTCCGCCCCGCCCCCGCCGTCCGCGTCGACGGCGGTGTGCGGTCGAGCGTCCCGGAGCCAGGACACCGGCCTCCACGCACGGAAGGTCCCGCCGACCCCCGTCCCGTGGCTCCTCCCCCGGAAACGCCCCCGAAGCCCCGCCCCGGGACCGGCGAGACGACGCCGGCCGCACCCGGTGTCGTCCGGAGTGCGGCGGAACTCATCGCCGCCGTCCGTGCCCATCGCGGCGGCTACCTGCCCGTGGTCGGCAGGGGCTGGTCGCTGCTCGTCGAACAGCCGAAGGAGGCGGCCGCGGTGGCGGACGCGGCGCGCGCGGAGAAGTCGGCGAAGTTGCGCGCCGCCCTCGTCCTCTGTCTCGGATTCGACGGCAGCCAGGACGCCCGCGGGCTGGTCCGGGAGTTCCTGGCGGACGCCGCGGGCGAGGTCCGCGCCGCCGCCGCCTTCGGGTTGGCCCGCTCGCTCTCCTTCGACTCCCCGCAGAAGCGGGCCATCCCGACGGGCGAGCCGCTGTCGATGGCCGTGGAAGTCGGCCCCATGGAGGAGGGGGCCGCCCTCGGCGAGTTGACGGGTCGGCTGTCGACGGAATCGGACGACGGGGCGCGGCGGGCGCTCGTTCTGGTCCTTTCCGCCACCGCGCCCTCCAGCGCCGAGGTCCGGGCCCGCCTGCTGGACGGGGTGAAGGGTGCCTACGGGGAGGAACTGCGGGATGCGTGCCTGCGCGGGCTCCGCGGCGTCCAGGACCCGGCGATCGTCGACGCCCTGGCGGACGCCCTGGGCCACGTGCAGACCCCCACCGCGCTGCGGCCCGCCCTGGTGGAGGCGATGATCGAGGCGGACCGGGTCGCCGCCGCGGAGGCCCTCGCCCGCCTCGCCCACGCCGCGGACGACGCCGCCGCGCGCCGGACGCTGGTCGACGGCGTCGCGAAGGCCGGCGGGGCGACCGCCGAGACCGCGCTCCAGGGATTCGCGCAGAACGACCCCGACGCCGCCATCCGCGGCGCGGCGGTGGCCGCGCTCGCCCGGTTTCCCTCGGAGACCACCCTGGGTGTGCTGGAGCGGATCGCCGAGGGGGACGCGGACCAGCAGGTCCGCGTCGGCGCCGAGGCCGCCGCCGCGCACGTGCGCGGCATGGTCGAGAAGGCGCGGGAGGCTCCGCCCGCGGAGGCGGGCGGCGGCGGGGAGTAGGGCGGAACTACTTCGACCGCGACGCCCCCCCGCGGAGGACGCGACGAACGGGGCCCGTGGGAGAGCCCGGGGGCGGGTGCAGCGCGTCGTCGGCCACGGCGGCGGCGACCGCCCGGGGCCGCATCCTGGTGATCATCCGGGAGACCTTCTTCTCCCAGACGACCTTGATGCAGTCCGACATGTACGGGCAGTCCTTGGTCAGGCAGACGAAGTCCTCGCGGCCGAAGCACCACTTCTTCTTGCCCATCCTCGGAGCCTCCGGGGCGCGATGGGACGGCCGCCGGGGACCGTCCCCGCCGCAGTGCCGTCCGATCCTATCGCCGGATCCGCGGGACCGCAAGGCGGCGGTCCCGTCCGGCTCTCCGATTCCTCGGCCGTCGGGAACTGCCGCTGAAGCGAAATCCAAATCTGCAAGTGCTTTGCCACACTTGACTTGCGTGCGCCGATCCGGCACACGGTTCGCTCCGTTCGGCCTCCGTTCGCTGCCTTCCCGTCAGGCCCCTCGCGGGCCCGCCGCGCCAGCCCCTGGGCCGGGCGCTACGTCCGCTCCAGCTTGTAGACGGGGATGAGGTAGCCGCCGGGCTCCCGGATGCAGTCGTCGAACAACCCCACCGAGTGGAGGTCCATGGCGCGCCCACCTCCCGCTCTCCGCGACACCCCGCAACCGCTCCGGCCCGACGCCCGACCGCCGGGCCCGGGGATGCGGTTCGCGCGCGCCCGCAGGAGGGGATGCGGCGGGTCCGCACCTCCCCCGGACCCGCCTACATCTGCTCGAGCTTGAACTTGACGATGAGGTAGCCGCCGGGCTCCCGGATGCAGTCGTTGAGGAGTTGCGGGCAGTGCAGGTTCCCGAAGTCCAGGAACTTGAGCCGCTTGTGCGCGTTGGTCGCGGAGACGGTGATGAGTTCGCGCAGGATCCTGAGCGCGGGGCCTCCCTCGCTGGTGCTCCCGCGGACGAGGACGAGTTCCCGGTAGGCCCGCCAGTGGAGCGCGAACGCCGTGCGGAGGATGGCCTCCTCGGCGGACTTGACGAGGACGCGCTTCTGGAACTGCGACCCCGCCGTGGCGACGATTCCGAGGCCGGGGACGGGGATCACGGCGGCCGCCAGGGACATGCCCCGCGTGAGCAGCTTTCCGCCCTTCAGCGTGATGATGAGGTCGAGGTACGCCTTGAGGGATCCACCGTCCTTGATCTTCTCCGCCATGGCGCTCAGGCGATACAGGTGGACGCTCGTGGATCCCGCCGCGGCCCCGTGCTTCACGGCATCGGCGACGTTGACGCCCGCGGTGCCCGCGGCCCCCGCCTTCCCGCCGAAGGAGAAGATCGACGACCCGATGGCCTTGATCTTCCGGTACTTCATCACGCGGCGGGTGTTCGGACTCTTGCCCTCGATGCCGTTGGCCACGAACAGGGGGTTCGGCGAAATTCCGTCGTCCTCCTTCGCGGCGTCGCGGATCTGCTTCAGGATGCTCGCCACGTCCTTCATGTCCGCGAGCGTGTCCATGAGGCTGTTGCTCATCCCAGGCCCTCCTCAGCCCGACCCGTCCGCGAGGGACCGCGGCCCGCGGTGCCCCACGGACTCCTCGGACTGGACCACCGACGACGGGACTCTATCGGGGCACCGACGGAATCCGGGCACGGATTGGCGCGGTGGGCGCAATCCGCGCGGGAATCGAAACGCCCCCGCCGGGATCCCCCGGCGGGGGCGTCGGATGGATCGCGTCAGGGCGTCTAGAGCTTCGCCTTCTCCAGCACCATCGCGCGCTGCTCCGCCGTCAACTTCGCGGAGCCGAGGGCCCCGGCGCAGGCGGTGCGGACGGCAACGGACCCGTCGGAGAGTCCGCCGAGAAGCGTCTCGAAGCCGTTGGTCGTCGGGGAGTTCCCGTTGAGGATGAGGCCCGCCGCTTCGGCGGCCCCGGCGCGGACGGCCTCGGGACTCCCGGAGTCGGCCACGACGGCGATGAGACCCTTCAGGGAGGCGGTGCCCCCCCACTTCTTGAGCGCAGCGAGCGCCTGGAGCTTCAGGCCTTCGGGCTTGTTGGGCGAGGACGCGGCCGAGACCAGCGCGGCCGCCGTCCTGGTGAGGTCGATGCAGCCGGCGGAAGCGCCCGCCGCCGCGGCGCAGGCCGCCTCGGAGACCGCCAGGGCGTGGGCCCGATCGTTCAGGGGGCTGCCGTTGGCCGCCTCACGGACCATGGGAACGTAGACGCCGGCGGACAGCGGCATCGTCACGACGTTGGCGATGGAGTCGCCCATGAGTCCCTTGATGGACTCGGCGGCGGACTCCGGCGCAACGACGAGGACCGGCACCCCCGCCGTGCGGGCGTCCCGCTTGATCTCGTTGGCGACGCTCTGCGCGAGAAGGTCCTTCAGGCCCGACGAGACGAGGACCGCGTCGTACCTCGCCTGCTTGGAGAAGATGAGGCCCTGGGCACCGGAGCGCGCCACGACGGCGTGCATGCCGGCCGCGTTGATGTCCGTCTGGAGCGTCACCGCGGTCTTGGTGTCCGGCTCGATGATGAGGATCTGGCGGATGCTGTCCACGGCGATGGCCTGGCTCAACAGGTCCGGGACGAGTTCGCAGCGCGGGAACGCGGCCCTGGGGGAGAGCCGGGTGCAGCAGATGGCCGCCGCCCAGCGGACGGCACCGTCCTCGGAGGTCAGAGCCTTCACGACGGACGAGGAGGCGTCCAGGCTCACGCCGGCCCCGAACGCGGGGAGCGTGCCCAGCATGTGGACCGCCACGGGACCGTCGCCCCACTCCATGGCGATGCCGAGCGCGGCCTGGACCGCGGCGGCGCCGCCGCTGCGGATCCCCGCCTCGGCGCCCGCCAGCCGCGTGGCCTCGGCCTTGCCGGCGTCGGAGTCGCGGAACTCCGCCCCCGCCCCGTGGAGGGCGACGGCCTGGGCGGCGTAGGTCAGCCCGAGAACGGCGCGCGCGCGGCCCGACCCGGCATCCGCCTTCGCCGCCATGAGCGCCGCCCCCTCCGCGAGCCGGAGGTGGTACATGAGCCGCGGGACGTCCTTGTACTCGAGCTTCCCGCCGGACCAGCTCCACAGCGTCCAGGCGCCCCCCAGGTCCCGCATCAGCTCGGGCGAGCGGAGGTAGTACAGCCGCGCCGCGTCGAGGAAGGCGTCATGGGCGTTGCCGGCCTTCATGCCGGAGGAGGCCCGGATCGACTCGAGCCCCGCGACGGCGGCCTTGCGGACCCCTTCCGGCTGGTCCTTGGCGGCGGCCATCCAGGCCATGTAGCCGAGGGCCCGGGGATCCCCGAGCCGCTTGAGGACGATGAGGGCGTTCTGGCGCACCTGCGCGTCCGCGCTGTTCAGGGACTCGCAGAGCGGGAGGACCGCCTCGATGCCGATGTCCTCCAGAGCCATGATGGCGCGCACCCGCTCCTCGGTGTCGTTGCTGCCGAGGTAGTTCACCAGGTGGGGCACGGCGAAGGCGCCGTGGTTCGCCATGAGGGAGCGCGACGCCATGCGGCGCTTCTCGATGTCCCCTTCCTTGATGGCCGTCTCGACGAGGCCGCGGATGGCGTCCCCGTCGCGGCTGCGGGAGCGGTCCAGCGAGTGGCCGAGCTCCATGAGCCGCTGCGCGGCCAGCTGGTACTCCCCCCCCGCGGTGAGCATCTTGAGGAGGTGGCGGGACTCCGTGCCGCGGATCAGGTCGACGACCTGGTCCTGCGTGGGGTCCTCCTGGAAGAGCATCTTGAACTTCTCGAGGGCTGCCGGGTAGTCACCCTGCTCGAGGGCCTTCATCCCGCCGTCGTAGTACTCCTTCACCTTCGCAGCGTCGCCGGCGAAGGCCGTGTCGTGCGCCAGGATGCCGGCGCCGAGACCGCCGACCGCGAGACCCACGACGAGCGAGGCGGCTACCGAGGCGCGACCCGCGTGCCCCATATCGACCCTCCCCTCCTGCTCCTGAAGTGCCCCCGGGGCCAATTCCCGGACACCGCCGGCATGCTGACCCGCCGGGGGTTCGTCCGGATGCCCGTTCCGGAACCCGAGGCGGCGGACTTGCCCACCGCTCCTGCCGGGCGGTCCGGGATTCTAGCCACGCCCGAAGGGGGGTCAACAGAAAACCCCTGCCCGCGGAGACCGCCCGTCCGCCTCATCCGAGCGGGTCGGGGCCGAAGGGACGTCGGCCCGTGGGCACGCGTCCCTCCAGCAGCAGATCCAGCGCCGCCCGCTGGAGGACCGGGGCGTCGTCCCATGCGCAGACCGCCGCCGCCGGCCCGCCGGCCCCGGCGAGCGCGGGGGATCCGAAGACGACGGTCACGGTCCGATGGGGCGCCGCCGCTTCCAGTTCCCCGCGCAGGCGATCCAGCGCCGGGTCCAGCCCCGCGCGACCCTTCCAGGCCCGCGTGTCCCCGTACACGGCGAGGAGGAGGAAGTCGGCGGACGCCGCCGCGCACTGCAGGTCGCCGCGGTCCGCCGCCGTCCCCGGGGTGGCGCGGAGGATGCCACCGGGGAACGCGCCGCCCTGCTCGTGGAGGGGCGCCTCGCGACCCGGACGATCGTCGTCGTCGAGCACGATGGCGAGGCCGAGCCCGCCGGGCCGCCGCCGGAGCGGGAGGACTCGGCGGGCGTCCCGCAGGACCGTGGTGGCCGCCGCCGCCATGGCGTAGGCCCGGTACTCGTCCATGCCGCCGATCTCGCGGGCCGTGGGCCGCGCGCGGAGCCGATCCAGCGCCCCGTTGCGGCGGGCCAGCGCGGCGTCGAGGCGACTCCACGGGAGGATGCCCTTCCGCAGCGCCTCCTCCACCGCGGGGAGCACGTCCTCCGCCGACGTGGGGCAGAGGAGGAGGTCGCACCCCGCCGCCAGCGACGCCACCGCCGCGGCGCCCTCTCCGCGACCGGTGCGGACTCCCTCCATGAGGAGCGCGTCCGTCATGACGAGCCCCTGGAACCCGATCTCGCTGCGCAGGAGGCCGTCCACGAGGGAGCATCGGAGCGTCGCCGGGAGGCCGGCGTCCTCCCCCGCCACGACGCGGAGGTGCGGGTAGGCGACGTGCGCGGTCATGGCCGTGGCCACCCCGGCGGCGACGGCGGCGCGGAAGGGCGCGAGGTCGCGCTCGAGTTCCCGCTCCGACGCCTCCACCACGGGCAGCGCGTCGTGGCTGTCCGCGGTGGTGCGCCCGTGCCCGGGGAAGTGCTTGGCGCAGGCCAGCACGCCCTCGTCCTGGCAGCCCTCGATCCACGCGGCGCCCAGGGCGCCCACGAGGTCCGGGTCGGCGCCGAAGGAACGGGGCCCGAGGATGGGGTTCGTCGGCTCGACGTAGAGGTCCAGCACGGGCGCCAGGGCCACATCGAATCCCACGCGCCGGCACTCGACCGCGGTGGCGGCCCCCAGGGCGTAGGCCGCGGCCGGATCC
The DNA here is from genome assembly GCA_964607145.1 of uncultured Planctomycetota bacterium. Classification (GTDB taxonomy): domain Bacteria; phylum Planctomycetota; class JAJSAM01; order JAJSAM01; family JAKLKS01; genus CAZSIX01. The sequence continues at coordinate 63,840 of CAZSIX010000014.1, forward strand.
CGCAGGGCGCCCATCGCCATGGGCGGCGGCAGCCGCAGGCAGCCCTCCACCTGCTGCCCCACGCCCCGCTCGACGTCGGACATCACGAGCAGATCCGCCCCCGCCGCCTCCCGCAACCGTCGCAGGAACCGCGGCGTCAGGTCGAGATCCCCGCCGAACACGAGGAGTCCGCCGATGCCCCCCTCCGCCACGGCGCGGGCCAGGTCGTCGTAGCGGGCGTAGTCGGCGGGAAGCCGGCACGGAAGGACGACCAGGGGGGCGGCGCCGCTCACGGCGTCACCACTCCCAGCGTCACGGCCCGGCGCGCCCCCGTGGCGGAGGGGAGGTTTCCCGTCCGGCCCGCCAGGGTCTCGCGGGCGAGGACGGCGAAGGCGACCGCCTCCCTCGCCTCGCCCGGCAGGCCCGCCCGTGCCAGCGGTCGCACGGGCAGAGGGGCCAGCAGCGCCGCCAGCCGCGCCATGAGCACCGGGTTGCGGGCGCCGCCGCCGGAGACCAGCACCTCCTCCACGGCGGCCCGGGGGAGCACCCACCGGCGGTAGGCACCGGCCGTCGCGGCGGCCACGAACTCCGTCAGCGTGGCCACCAGGTCGTCACCCCGGAGCCGCGGGTACCGCCGCCTCACGTCCGCGACGAAGGAGGCGCCGAACTCCTCGCGACCCGAGGACCGGGGCGGCCTCCGCCGGAGGAAGGGGTGGCGGAGGAGCGCGGCGACCACGTCCTCCCGCACGCGCCCGCGGGCGGCGCGGCGGCCGCCCCGATCGTACGCCACGCGACCTCCCGTGACGGCCCGCACCGCCTCGTCCAGGGGGAGATTGGCGGGCCCCGTGTCGAACGCGAAGACGCCCTCCCGGTCCCCGGGGACGACGGTGACGTTGCCGATCCCGCCCAGGTTCTGGAGGGCGCGGACGCGCCCCGGGCGCCGGAACAGCAGCCAGTCCGCCAGGGGGACCAGCGGGGCGCCCTGACCGCCGGCGGCGCAATCCCGCCGCCGGAAGTCGGACACCACCGGGCACCGGAGACGCTCGGCGATGCGCGCCGGGTCGCCGATCTGCAGGGTCGCCGTGGCGCGCCCACCGCGCCCCGGCTCGTGCCACACCGTCTGGCCATGGGAGCCCACGAAGTCCGCGCGCCCGTCCCGTCCCGCGGACCGCAGCGCCGCCTCCGCGGCGGCGGCGAACCGATCCCCGACCTCGCCGTCCAGCAGGCAGACCTCGCGCACTGCCGGGCCGCCGTCCTCCGCCAGGGCGCGCAGCCGCTCCCGCAGGCGACGGGGGTAGGGCTCGCGGCGGAAGGCGAGCAGCCGCACGGCGGGGCCGGCGCGGGGACCGCCGAAGGCGCACACGGCGGCGTCCACGCCGTCCATGCTGGTTCCCGACATCAGTCCGACGCCGATGCGTTGGGAGGTCACGGTCCGCCGAGGACGGCGCGCAGGGACCCGCCCGCCGCCGCCAGCCGCCGACGGGCCTCCGCGGGATCGACGCTCAGGCGCTCCATGGCGATGGCGGTCTTGACCTCGCCATCGGAGGACCGGAGGAGGGCCACGGCCCGCGTCGCATCGACCTCCGCCGCCCACCCCACGGTGCGGACCGCCCGACGCCCCAGCTTCGCGTTGAGCGAGGCCGCCTCCACCATGAGGTTGTCGTGCACGCGACCCAGTTGCGCCATGGCCGCCGTGGAGATCATGTTGAGCACGAGCTTGGCCGCCGTGGCCGCCTTCAGCCGCGTGGATCCGGTGAGCACCTCGGGCCCCGTCTCCACGACGACGGAGACGGTCCAGAGGCCCCGCGCAGGAGGGCGCCCGGAGGTGACGAGCACCGTGGAGGCCCCCCGCTCCCGAGCCTCCCCCAGAGCCCCCAGCACGAACCGGGTGGTGCCGGAAGCGGAGATCCCCACGACACAGTCCGCCCGCCCCACGAGCATGTCCCGGATCGTGGCCACCGCCTCCAGCGCCTGATCCTCGGCCCCCTCCACGGCGCGGAGCAGCGAGTCGTTCCCGCCGGCCAGGACGGCCACCACGCGGCCCTCGGGGAGTCCGAAGGTCGGGGGCACCTCGGCGGCGTCCATGGCGGCCACGCGGCCGCTGGTGCCGGCGCCCACGTAGACGAGGCGACCACCCCCCCCGAGCGCGTCGCGGGCGAGGTCCGCCGCCCGGGCGATGTCCTCCAGCGCCGGCTGCAGGGAGCGGACCGCCGCCACGTCCTCGTCGTGCATGAGGGCGACGATCCGACGGGAGTCCATCCGGTCCAGCCCCGCCGACCTGGGGTTGCGATCCTCCGTCGGCTGCGGTTGGCCCCCGTGCATGCTCCCTCCCGGCTGCGAGGCGGGATCATAGCAGGTCGCCATCCCCCGCCCCGCGGGCGCCGCGGGCGGCGGTGCCGGGAACCCCGGGGGCGCCGCCCGTGTACGGGTGGTAGAACCATGTCCACGACCATGGAACGCACGGGCCCCGACCGCGAGACGCTCCGTCGCGCCGCCGACGGCGACGGCGCCGCCTTCCGCACCGTCGTCGACGCATGGAAGGACCGTGTCTTCGCCTTCTGCTACCGGATGACCGGGGACCGCGCGCTCACCGAGGACCTCTCCCAGGAGGTCTTCCTGCACCTCTTCCACGTGCTGCGGCGCTACGACGACGGGCGGCCCTTCCCGCCGTGGATGCGGCGGGTGATGACGAACGTCGTCCTGAACCGGCTCCGCGGGGAGCGGGCGCCGGCGCTGAGCCTGGACCTGCGCCCCGAGGGCGCCTCCCTCCCCGCGGATCCGCGCACGCGCGACCCCGGCGCCACGGCGGCGCAGATCGAGGAGGCCGCCCTCGTGCGCCGCTGCGTCCGGGAACTCCCGCCGGGCTGGCGGGCGGTGGTGGCGCTGCGCTACACCGAGGACCTCCCGGTGCAGTCCATCGCCGAGGCGCTGGACCTCCCGGTGAACACGGTGAAGACGCGCCTCTTCCGCGCCCGCGAGGCGCTGCGGGTCTCCCTCGCGGGGCCCGTGGCGGCGCGCGTGGGCACCCGGGGCGGCCCCGGAGGGCGGCCGTGAGGCACCCCCCGCTGACCTGCCTGGAGACCCGCCGCCTCCTCCACGATCGCCTGGACGGGGCGGTGGACATCGGCACCGAGAGGAGCCTCCTCCTCCACCTGCGCTCGTGCGACCCCTGCCGGACGGAGGACGGTCACCTCCGCCGCCTGGACGGCCTCCTGGCGGGCATGACCGTCCCCGCCCCGACCGAGGGGTTCACGGAGGGCGTCGTGGGCGCCCTCGACCGCGCGCCGTCGGTCCGCGAGCCGGAGGTCCCCGCCCGCGCCCGCGCCCGGTTCGCGGCGATCCTCGCGGGCGGGGCGGTGACCGGCCTCTCCGTCGTCCTGGTCGGCGGCTCCTTCCTCGGGTCCGCGCCCGCGGAGGCGGCCGCCGCGCTCCTCCCCCTTCCCGCGGACACGGCGAGTCTCGCCGCCCTGCTGGTCCCGCCGCCCGTGGGCGATGCGGTGGGAGTGGTGCGCGCCGCCGTCTCTCCCGCCCTGGCCGCCGCCGCGTCGGCGCTGGTGGCGGGCGGACTCGCCGCCCAGGCGGCCATGGAGCGGCGCCGGGCAGCGCTTCGGTAGACGCCGTGGCTCCCCCACCGGCGGCGGATTCATGGCTCGCCGCATGGCAGGGAGGGCTCGTCCTGGGCGGCCTCACCGCCGCCGCCCTGCCGCTGGCGCTCCTCGTCTCCGCGCGGCTGCCGGGCCCGCTCTCCGCGGTCGAGGGGCGGCTCCGGGACACCCCCGGCGGCGCGCTCCTCGCGGGAGGGCTCCTCCTCCTCCTCTGCTTCGCGGCGGGGATCGCCGGCCAGGCCCACCCTCTCCTCTCGCTGGCGGCCATCACGACCTTCGTGCTCGCCGCCGCGCTGGCGCTGGCGGGCATGGTGGCGGAGGCGCGCACGCTGGGGGCCGCGCTCACCGGCGTCGACGCGGCGGCCGCGCGTTGGGGCACGCTGACGCTGGGATGGCTGATCCTGGCCACCCTGCCCCTCCTGCCCGTGGCGGGGACCGCCGCGCTCCTCTACCTCATGGCCCGTGCCGCCGGCGCCGCGGTCCTGGCGGCGGGGCGGGGGCGATAGGGCGCGGCTCCCGGCTCCTACTCGCCGTGGTTGACGCGTTCCCACGCCGAGGGGAAGTCGAAGGCGGGACTCATCTCCGGCGTGTGGCACGCCGTACACGACGAGGAGGCGGCGCGCAGGGGCGTCGAACCGCCGGACTCCACGTGGGCCACGCCGGGCCCGTGGCACGCCTCGCAGGAGACGCGGGCCATGGCATCGCCGGGCGTGGCGTGCCCCCCCGGGAAGCCGGCGGCGGTGGTGTGGCAGGGGAGGCACTGGGGCGCGCGATCGAGTCTCCGATCGCGGACGCGATCCATGGACCGGAAGTGGGGATCCTCCACCGTCCGCCACGCCGCGTGGACCGTCGGGTGGCACGAGGCGCAGGCGCCGTCCCCCGTGTAGACCTCCCCCTTCTGCGCCGAGCCGGCCCGCTCCGCGAGGGCGCCCTCGAAGAAGCGCGGCGCCCGGTACTCGTCCAGGGCGCGCATCTCGTGGAAGCCGATCTGCGTCGCCGCCTCCAGGGCACGGGAGACGTTGCGGACGCTGTACTCCAGCAGCGAGAGCCGGTCCCCGGGGGGTCCGAACACGGCCCGACCGATGTTCCGCCAGCCCCGGCCCGCCGCCACGAACACGCGGTCGCCGATGCGCTCCGCGTCCAGCGACGGGAGATCCCCCGCGTGGGCGGTGATGGTGATGTCGATCTCCGGGAGCGCCGCGGCCAGCGCCTCCGACTCGGCGCGGGGTGCGTGGGAGATGAGGATCCGGAAGTCCGCCGCGCCCGCCTCCGCCAGGGCCTCGCGGGCGGCGGCCAGGGGGTCCAGCAGCGTGACACCGACGCCGAGACGCGCCAGCCCCGGCGCAAAGGAGGGCGAGAGCGTCGCCACGCAGACGATGCGGCGGTTCCCGGGACGCAGGCTGCTCCATCCCGGCACCAGCGGCCGCCCCTGCCCGTCCCGCAGATTGGCGCAGATGACGGCCACGCCCGCGCCGGCCCGGTTCTTGACGTCGCGCCAGCGCTGGAGCCCCAGCGCCAGGTCCCGCTCCCCCACCGCGCACACCGCCATGCCCGCCTCGCGGAGCACCGTGAGGGCGACGTCGTACTCGACCCCGCCCAGCGCGCCGGGCCCGGAGACGAAGTTGCCCGTCGAGACCACGAGGCCGGTGGGCGTCATCGAGTTGGCCTCGATGACCGCGGAGCCGATGCGCTGGAGACCGCCGTCGCCGGAACTGGAGCACGGGGGCACCCAGATGCGGCCGTCGAACTCCCCCGCGAAGAGCACGCTGAAGGGCGGATCCGCGGGGGGCGGAGGCGGCGACGTCCCCACGCCGGGGTCCGGGGGACCCACGCGCGAGGTCCCGGGCGGCGCCTCGGGGATCACGGCCGCCCCCCGGCGGGAGATCCACCACGCGGCGACGAGACCCGCGACCACGATGGCGACGGCGGGAAGGACCAGGCTGCGGAACACCCGACCGCTACCTCCGCAGGAGCTCCGTGACGGCGAACACGGTGCTCTCCCGGGCGAGGCGCGCCAGCGACTCCGTCAGGGGGATCTCCTTGGGGCAGGCGCGGACGCAGTTCTGCGACTTCCCGCACTCCTGGATCCCGCCGGGCCCCATCACGGCCGCCAGCCGCTCGCGCCGGTTCAGGCGTCCCGTGGGGTGGGAGTTGAACAGGACCACCTGGCTCATGACCGCCGGCCCCATGAAGTCGCTCCGCTCGTTCACCTGCGGGCAGACCTCGAGGCAGCATCCGCAGGACATGCACCGCGAGAGGATGTAGCCCTCCTGCGCCTCCTCGTCGGAGGTCCGGGGGCCGGGCCCGAGATCGTGGGTCCCGTCGATGGGGATCCACGCGTGCACCCTCTTCAGGTTCTCGAACATGGAGGCGCGGTCGACGACGAGGTCGCGGACCACGGGGAACTTGGTCATGGGCTCGAGGCGGACGGGCTCCTCCAGCGTCGCGATGAGGGCCGAGCAGGCCTGGCGGACCTTCCCGTTGATCACCATGGTGCAGGCGCCGCAGACCTCCTCCAGGCAGTTCGACTCCCAGGAGACCGGGTCCACGGTGCGGCCGTCCACGGTGACCGGGTTCTTGCGGATGGACTGCAGCGCCGCGATGACGTTCATGGCGGGTCGGCGCGGGATGTCGAACTCGTCCCACGTCGCCGCCTCGCCCGGCTTCCGCCGCCGCGCCACGCGAACCCGGACGTTCTCGGCCTGCGCCATGGATGCTCCCTTCAGACGTACGAGCGCTTGCGCGGCTTCACGTACTTCGGCTCCACCGGCTCGTAGGTGATCTCCGGCCCGTCGGTCCCGTACCTCGCCAGCGTCGTCTTGAGGAAGTTCCCGTCGTCCCGCTCGGGGAAGTCCGGCTTGAAGTGCGCCCCGCGCGACTCGTCGCGCAGCAGGGCCCCGCGCAGGATCGCGCGCGACAGGATGAGCATGTTCTCCAGTTGCCGCGTGAAGATCAGGGACTGGTTCCCGAAGTCCGATCGATCGGGGACGCGCGCGGCCTTCCACCGCTCCTGGAGCGCGACGACCATGCCCTCCGCCTCGCGGAGGCCCTTGTTGTGACGGACGACCGTGGCGTGCTTGGTCATGAGGCGGCCCAGCTCGTCGTGGAGGGCGAACGGGTTCTCCTTCCCCTCCCGCGCCGCCAGCGTCCGGTTCGTCTCCTGCTCCCGCCGCTTCGCGTCCTCGAACAGGGAGGCGTCCACCGCGTCGGAGGCGACCTCCAGCCCGCCCGCCCACTTCACCGCCGCGGGGCCGGAGACCATGCCACCGAAGATGCAGGACATGAGCGAGTTGGCTCCCAGCCGGTTGGCGCCGTGGTACTGGTAGTTGCACTCCCCCGTGGCGAACAGCCCGGGGATGTTCGTCATCTCGTTCTCGTTGTCCACCCACATGCCGCCCATCGTGTAGTGGACCGCGGGGAAGACGCGCATGGGGACGCGGGTGGGATCCTCGCCCACGAACTTCTCGTAGATCTCCAGCACGCCGCCGAGCTTGCGGCGGGTCTGCGCGGCGTCCAGGTGGGAGACGTCCAGGTAGACCTGTTCCCCGCCGTCCACGCCGAGGCCTTCCTCGAACACGACCTTGAAGATCTCCCGCGTCGCGACGTCGCGCGGGACGAGATTCCCGTACTTGGGGTAGCGCTCCTCGAGGAAGTACCAGGGCTTGCCGTTCCGCGGGACCCAGACCCGCCCTCCCTCGCCGCGCACGGACTCGGAGATGAGGCGGTGCTTGTCCTCGCCGGGGACGGCGGTGGGGTGGACCTGGATGAACTCCGGGTTGGCGTAGACGACGCCCTGGCGATGCACCGCGCCGATGGCGGTCCCGGTGCAGTTGAGGGAGTTCGTGGACCGCCCGTAGATGGCCCCCACGCCACCGACGGCGAGGATCACGGCGTCGGCCCGGAAGGCCTCCACCTGGAGCGTCGCGTTCTCCATGGCGACGATGCCGCGGGCGCGGCCCTCGCCGTCGAGGACCGACGTCAGGAACTCCCAGTTCTCGAACCGGGTGACGCGCCCCTCCGCCTCCCAGCGGCGGACCTGCTCGTCGAGCGCATAGATGAGCTGCTGCCCCGTGGTCGCGCCGGCGAAGGCCGTGCGGTGGTGCCGGGTCCCGCCGAAGCGGCGGAAGTCGATGAGCCCCTCCGGGGTGCGGCTGAAGCGGACGCCCATCCGATCGAGCAGGTAGATGATGCCCGGCGCGGCGTAGCACATCCGCCGCGGGAGGTCCTGCTGCGCCAGGAAGTCGCCGCCGTAGATGGTGTCGTCGAAGTGGATGTCGGGGGAGTCGCCCTCCCCCTTCGTGTTGACGGCGGCGTTGATCCCGCCCTGCGCGCAGACGGAGTGGCTCCGCTTGCACGGGACGGAGGAGAACAGCCGCACCTGGGCCCCCGCCTCGGCGGCCTTGATGACCGCCATGAGCCCGGCGAGCCCGCCGCCGACGACGCAGATCGAGGGAGTGCGCGCCATGCTCAGCCGCTCCCCAGCGCGCGCCGGAGGACATGCTCGGGCGGGAGGAACGCCACCAGCGCCTTGATGCCCAGCGCCATCGTCCCGAGGCCCGCCGCGCCGCACGCCAGCCCCGCCAGGCGCTGTGCGCGGGGGCCGATGACGAACCCCCACGAGACGAGGAACCCCCAGAGACCGTTGGCGAAGTGGAACACGCAGGCGGCGAGACCGAGCAGGTAGAAGGGCAGCACCCAGGCCGCGCGGAGCAGCTGGTCCTGCACGATCTGGTAGGGGTCGTTGCCATGCGCGGGCAGGAACTCCTCCCGCGGCATGGCCCGGAAGTTCACGAAGTGGAACACGATGAACGCGAAGGCGAGGACCCCGGACCACCGCTGGAGGGAGTAGAGCCAGTTGCGCGCGTAGGGGTGGGAGAGGGCGTTGGACTTGCCCTCGATGATGATGACGAACCCGAAGATGGCGTGGAACGCGATGGGGATCCAGATGCCCGCCATCTCGAGGGCGAGGACGAAGGGCAGCGAGTCGATCTCCGTGACGACGTCGTTGAAGGCCTCCCGCCCCTGGGCCGCCTTGCTGTTCTCGAACAGGTGCATCAGCAGGAAGCCGCCGATGGGGACGACGCCGGTGAGGGAGTGCAACTTCCGCAGGTAGAACGACCTGCGGCTCGAGGTCTCCCCCGCGGCGGTGGCGCTCATGGGTCTCGATATCCCTTCCCGGCCCGGGCGGCGCGGCCACCGGGGCCCCGCCGCGCAGAGTCTACCGGCGGGCCCGGCGCGGGGGCGAATCCCCCGGGAGCGGGAGGCTGACGGCAGGTGGCGCGGTCACCGCGCCTTGAGAACGGGGCCGCCGTCGCCGAGGACCCCCTTGTACTTCGACTGGATGGTGCCGACGACGGTGCGATCCGCCTCGACGCCGCCGAGGAGGGTCCCCTCGAACGTGATCGTGTGCTTCCCCTTCACCTTCGTCTGCGCGCGGTTCAGCTTGAACACCCCCTCCAGCCCGATGGACGCGAACTGGACCTCGGACGCGGCCTCCTCGGAGAGGGCCGGCAGGATGCGGTCGACGACGAAGCCCTCCAGCTGCGGCTCGAAGCCCGCGCCCGACGTCAGGCAGGTGCGGCTGTCGACCTCCGTCACCCCTCCCCGCAGGGCGGGGCCGCTGCCGGGCGCCTGCACGAAGGACGTGTCCAGTCCCACGAGGAGCGCATCCAGGATCCGGTCCGATGCCTTGCCCTTCCGGTTGCTCTTCACGACGGCGTCCAGGATGGAGAACTTCAGCTTCGCCGTCGAGGTCCCCATCCAGGACGAGTTGCGGACCGCCTCCGCGGGCGCCGCCAGGGCGGCGAGTCCGGCGAGGAAGGCGACGGGGAGACGCGCGTGCATGGAACCTCCGCGGGGGGGGCGACGGGGTGGTCCCATTCTACCACTCCGGCGCCCGGCGGCCGAACGCCGTCGCGCGTGCGCCCCCCGCGCGTCAGCCGACGAGTCCGTCGAGGCTGCGCTGCAGTCGCTCCGCGAGGGCCGCGGCTGCGGCCCGGCGCTCCCGCTCGCCCTCGACCACCTCGGGCTTCGCCCGCGTCACGAAGCCGTCGTTGGAGAGTTTCCGGTCGGCGTCCGCGACCGAGGCCCGCGCCTTCTCCAGCGCGCGGGACAGCCGGTCCCGCTCGACGGCCGGATCGATGTGGCCCTCGAGGCCGACGGACACCTCGACGTCCCCCTCCAGGTGGGCCACGGCGGAGAGCCGCTCGCGGGAGACCGACGGACCCGCTTCGAGGGAGCCGGCGCGGGCGAGCCGCAGGACGGCGGCCTTCTGCCGGAGGAGCGCGGCAGCACCGTCGGCGGGCGCCCGGACGCGGAGGGAGACCTCGGCGGTCTCGGGGACCGAGTACTCGGCGCGGAGGTTCCGCGCGGCGCCCACGATGCGCATGAGCAGTTCGACCTCGACCGTGGCCTCGGGGTACGCGTGGGGAAGATCCCGGGGGAACGCGGCCCGCGACAGGGGGACGCCGCCGTCGCCGCCCCCGTACCCGAGCCGCGTCCAGAGTTCCTGCGTCAGGAACGGGCACGCCGGCTGGAGCAGGAGCAGCAGGTGGCGCATGACCTCGTGCAGCGTCGAACGGGCCGCCGGGTCGGCGGGATCGGCCAGGCGCCCCTTCGAGAGCTCGATGTACCAGTCGCAGAACTCGTTCCAGGCGAAGCCGTAGAGGGTCCGCGCGTACTCGTGGAACCGGTAGTCGGCGAGGCACGCGCCGGCCCGCGCGACGACGGCGGCCAGGCGATCGAGGATCCACCGGTCCTCGGCCCGTTCCGGCGGCAGCGGACCGGGGTCGGGGTACGCGGACGCGAACCGCCCCGCGTTCCAGACCTTGTTCATGAAGTTGCGGCCGGTCTCGAAGCGGTTCTCCGCCAGTCGGACGTCCTGCCCCTCGGTGGTGAGTTCCACGAGCGTGAAGCGGACCGCGTCCGCTCCGTAGCGCTCCACCATGTCGACGGGGTCGATGCCGTTCCCCGCGGACTTGGACATCCGACGACCCGCCCGGTCGAGGATCGTGGCGTGGATGTAGACGGTGTCGAACGGGCAGCGGCCGTCCAGGTGGTAGCCCGCCATCACCATGCGGGCCACCCAGAGGTAGATGATCTCGCGTGCCGTCGAGAGGAACGCCGTCGGATAGAACGCCCGGTAGTCCTCCGTCGTCCGGTCGGGCCACCCCAGCGTGGACAGCGGCCAGAGCCAGGAGGACGCCCACGTGTCGAGCACGTCCTCGTCCCGCCGCACGAGCGGCTTCCCCGTCTCCGGGTGGACGGCGCCCGGCGCCGGATCCTCGTGCAGGGCCACCGGCACGCCGTCCCCGTCGTACCAGACGGGGATGCGGTGTCCCCACCAGAGCTGGCGGGAGATGCACCAGTCGCGGACGTTCTCCAGCCAGTCCAGGTAGACCTTCGTCCAGCGCTCGGGCCGGAACCGGAGCGAGCCGTCCCGCACCGCCGCGATGGCGGGACGCGCGAGCGGCTCCATGCGCACGAACCACTGCTCCGAGACCAGGGGCTCGATGACCGTCCGGCTCCGGTCGCTCACGGCCACGCGGAGCGTGTGGTCCTCCACCCTCTCGAGGAGGCCCGCCGCCTCCAGATCCGCCACCACGCGGTCCCGCGCCTGCTCCCGGGAGAGGCCGGCGTACGGGCCGCCCTCCGCGGTGACGCGACCGCGCGCGTCGAGGACGATGAGGACCGGCAGCCCGGCGCGCCGGCCGCGCTCGTAGTCCTCGGGATCGTGGCCCGGGGTCACCTTCACGGCGCCCGTCCCGAACGCCGGATCGACGCTCCCGTCCGCCACCACGGGGATCTCGCGCCCGAGGAGCGGGAGCCGGACCGTCCGCCCCACCAGGTCGGCGTACCGCGCGTCGTCGGGGTGCACGGCGACACCCGTGTCCCCGAGCAGGGTCTCCGGCCGCGTGGTGGCGACGACGACGTGCCCCTTCCCGTCGGTGCGCGGGTAGCGGATGTGCCACATGCGACCGCGGCGCTCCTCGTGCTCGATCTCGTCGTCGCTGACGGCGGTCTCCAGCGCGCAGTCCCAGTTCACGATCCGGGCGCCGCGGTAGACGAGGCCCTCGCGGAAGAGGTCCACGAACACCTTCCGCACGGCGGCGGAGAGGGGCGGGTCCATGGTGAACTTCGTGCGGGACCAGTCGCAGCCGCAGCCGAGCCGGCGCAACTGGCGGAGGATCGTCCCGCCGTACTCCTCCTTCCACTTCCAGACCTCCTCCTGGAACCGCTCGCGCCCCAGTTCCACGCGGCGGACGTTCCGCTCCTGGAAGAGCCGCTTCTCGACCACCGCCTGCGTCGCGATGCCGGCGTGGTCCGTGCCCGGCAGCCAGAGCACCTCGTCGCCGACCATGCGGCGCCAGCGGCAGAGCACGTCCTGGAGGGTGTTGTTGAGGGCGTGCCCCATGTGAAGGGCGCCGGTCACGTTGGGCGGCGGGATCATCACCACGAAGGGCCGGCGGCGCCCGTCGAGGACGGCGACGGCGTCGGCGGTGAAGTCGCCGCGCGCCTCCCACGCCGGGTAGAGCCGCGCCTCCACCTCGGCGGGGTCGTAGCGGGTCGGGAACTCGTCGGGCGCCGCGGTCTCGTCGCTCATCGCGGAGACGATACCGGCGGCGCGTCGGCGGGCGGAGAACGGGGCTACCGCGGGCCCACGGCCTCCCCGTTCACCGTCAGGGTGAGCGGCCCGCTCTCCCGCCGCACCGTCGCCAGGAGGTCCTCCAGCGAATCCGCGGCGGGGGCCGGCGCGCCCTTGAACACGATGGTGGCGACACCCTCCCGCCGGAGGGCGGCCACGACCCCGATCACGTCCCCCGTCGGCACGTGGGCCGGGGCGACGATCTCCCACGTGAATGCGACGGGGTCGTGGTCGGGGAACCGCGCCCGGGCCCAGGGCAGGAGATCGGCGGGTGCCGCGGGAGTCCCGCCGACGGCGCGGGAGAGCGCCACGGCCAGTTTCGCGCGCGGCGGCGGCGGGGGGTCCCGATCCTCCTCCTCGCGGAGCGGCTCCCGCGGGGCGTCCCGGAGCCCCGGGTCCCGCGGGAGGAACGCCCCCACCGTCCCCTCCGTTCCCGCCTCCGACGCGGCGGCGAAGTGGATGCGATCCACGCGGACCTCCGGGGAGGCGCAGGACTGCATGAGCCACTGCGCCCCCCGCCACGGGAGGTCGCGGTCGACGCGGAGGACGACGTTGAGGAGCGAGCACTTCGGCTCGCTCTCCTCGCGGCGCTCGTCGGCGCGCTCCCCGAGGAGGGCCCGGAAGGCCGGGAGGTCGAGGGGCCGGCCGTCCACCAGCAGCGCCCCGCGTTCATCGACCTCCGCCTCGAGGGTCTCCCCCGCGGGAGGGGACTCCTCGGGGGCGGCGACGGCGGGGAGCCGCGCGACGGGGATCCGCCGCACGGGACCGGGCGGCGGCGCGGGCGCCGGGACCGCTCCGGGATCGGCCGCCGCCGCCGGCCCCGCCCCGGGGACCGGGAAGATCGCCGCGTCGCCCGACGGAGCCCCGGTGGGCCCATCGCCGGCGGCCTCCGCCGCCGGCCG
>CAZSIX010000015.1:0-74106 GCA_964607145.1 uncultured Planctomycetota bacterium
GGACCTCCTGCTGCGCGTGGCGACTGCGGACGAGGCGGTGGCGATGCGCCTTCTCTCCGAGGCCGGCCTCGCGCCCGACGGGGCCTCGCACGCGCGCGCGCGACGGGACCGCCTCGCGCTCCGGGATCGCATGGCCGCGACGCTGGCGGCGGCGGGAGGCGCGCCGGAGCGGGCGGTCCTCGGACCCGCCTCCATCCTCGCGTGGACGACCGTCGACGGCGTCGTCCGCTTCGCGGAGGTCTCCCTGCCGCCGCTTCCCGAGGGGACGGCCCCGGATCTTCCGGCCGCCGCCGGTGCCGCCGCCGCCGACGTGCTGGTCGAGGTCGCCTCCGTCGCCGCGCCCCTCGAAGGGACACGGGTCCGGGCGTCGCTGCCCCGGCGTGTGGCGGACGCGCGGGCGCGGGCGGGGGGACTGCGGACCCTCGCCGCGCTGGCCCTGCTCCTGGCGGGCGGAGGAGGGGCGGCGCTGCTGGCGGTGCGGGCCGCGCGGGCGGAGGCGCGCGCCGCCCGTTCGCGGGCGGACCTGGTCACCCGCGTGGGCCACGAACTCCGCACGCCGCTTGCGCTGGTCCGCATGTACGCGGAGACCATCGCGCTGGGGCGCGCCGCCGACGGCGCGGAGACGCGCGAATTCGCCTCCGTCGCCGCGCGCGAGTCGGAGCGTCTCACCGAGATGGTGGATCAGGCGCTGGACCTCTCCCGCCTCGGCGCCGCCTCCGCCCTCGCGCGCCAGCCCGTGGACCTCGCCGCCGTCGCGCGGGACGTGGCGGAGGCGCACCGTCCGCTGCTGCGCGGCGCGGGCGACCGGATGGTCGTGGAGGCCGCCCTGCCGCTCCCCGTGGTCGGGGACCCGGCGGCGCTCCGCGGCGCGGTGGCGAACATGGTGGCCAACGCGATCCGCCACGGCGGGGGCGGGGAGGTCCTCGTGCGCGCGACGGCCGCCGCCGGCGTCGCGCGGGTGGAGGTCGCCGACACGGGCCCGGGGATCCCGGAGGGCATGGAGGAGCGCGTGTTCGAGCGGTTCACGAGAGGCCCGTCGGTGACGACCCGCGGCGCGGGCCTCGGACTCGCGGTCGTGCGGGAGACCGCCGCGGCCCACGGCGGCCGCGCCCGCGCGTCGGCGCGGGAGGGCGGCGGTGCGGTCGTCCTGCTGGAGATCCCGCTGCGGACCCCGACCCCCGCGGAGGTCCGGTGACGGTGCGCATCCTCGTGGTGGAGGACGATGGCGACCTCGCCCGCGGGCTCGCGTTCAACCTCCGGCGGGAGGGCTACGAGGTGGAGACCGCCGCCACGCTCGCCGCCGCCCGCGCGGCCGCGCGCGCCGCACCCTGGTCCCTCGTGGTACTCGACCTGGCGCTGCCCGACGGGGACGGGCTCGATCTCCTCCGGGAACTCCGCGCCGCCGGTCCCGCGCCGCCGGTCATCTGCCTCACCGCGCGGGCGCAGGAGACGGACGTCGTCATGGGGCTCGGATCCGGCGCCGACGACTACGTCAAGAAGCCCTTCGGCCTGGCGGAACTGCTGGCGCGCGTGGCGGCGCTGCTGCGGCGGGCCGCGGCTCCCGCGTCGGCCCCGGGGAGCGCCGTGCCGCTCGGGCACGTCCTCGTCGACCTCGCCGCGTGCCGCGTCCGCCGACCGGACGGCTCGACGGAGGACCTCACGCGCGTCGAGATGGATCTCTTCCGGTACCTCCACGAGCGGCGCGGGCGCGCGGTGCCGCGCGAGGAACTCCTCCGTGCGCTCTGGGGCGTCTCCGGCCGCCACGAGACGCGCACCCTCGACAACCACGTCGCGCGCCTCCGGAAGAAGGTGGAGGCCGACCCCGCGGCGCCCCGCTTCCTCGTCACCGTGCACGGGACCGGCTACCGGCTCGACGACGGCGGTACCTCTCCGTGACGACTCCGGGACGCGGTCCGGGAGCGCCGGCGGTTCCCATGGACGCGTCGCGGACGGCGTCCCCGGCTGCCGGGGACGCGCCGCGCCGAGAGGAGGTCCCGGTGTCGTCCATCCCGCGCCGCGTCGCGTCCGTCGCCGCCGTCCTGGCCGTCGTCGCCCTCGCGGCGGCACCCGTCCACGCGCGAGGAGGCGGGTCGGAGCCGCCCCCGCCGCCGCAGCCGCAGGACGGGGATCGCGTGGTGATCGCGGGCGGGGACGGCGAGACCCTCGAACTCCCCACGCTGGGCCTCGCCGAGGAGCGGCTCTATCGGGCGTGGTACCGGGAGAACGCGCTGCGGGACTTCCGCGCCGCCGAGACGGGCTACGGGGAGGCGGCGGCGGTGGCGGAGGCGGTGACCGGCGCGGGCGCCGTTCGCGTGCGTGCCCTGGCGGGCCGCTCCCGCTGCCTCGCGGCGCTGGGCCGGCTCGACGAGGCGCGCGCCGCGGCGGAGGCGGCGCTCGCGCTGGACCCCGCCAGCGTCGAGGCGCTGGCGGCGCGGGACGCGGCGACCGCTTCCCCGGGCCCCGACCCGGAACTGGCGGCCCATGTCATGGCCCTGGTCCGCAGGCTCGACGCGCCGGAGGAGGCCCGCGGCCCGGCGCGCGACGACCTCGTCCGCGTGGGGGCGGCGGCGGTGCCGTTCCTGGCCCCGGCTCTGCGGAGCCGCGCGGTGGGGCTCGTGGACGGTGCCGCGCAGGCGCTGGCGGCCCTGGCCAACGACCGCTGCGCCGCCGCGGCCGTGGCTCTCGCGGAAGCCGTTGGCGACCCCGCCACCGCCTTCCCGCGCGTGATCCGCAACGCCGTCTGGAACAGCAACGTGGCGGACGTCTGCGTGGCGCGCGCGCTCTTCGACTCGCGGGATCCCGAACTCGTGCGGGCCGCGCTCAAGCCCCTGAGCCGGGGCTACCGCGACGGCGAGCGGGACGAGGCGCTCGCGCTCGTCGCGCGCGGGCTCCGCCACGGGGACGGCGAGGTCCGCCACTGGGCGATCGCGTGCGTGACGGACTTCGGAGAGGAGGACCACGCGGTGCTTGCGGAGGCCTGGGCGGGGCTCCTCCGCGACTCCGAGGCCGGCCTGCTGATGCGGGCGCTGGAGGCCACCGCCCCCCGGCCGATCCTCGTGCGCGCCGCCGTGGACGTCCTCCGCGGCCACCTCGCCCACGCCGACGGGCGGGTCCGATCGGCGGCGCAGTGGTGCCTCGTCCGTCGGGGGGGACTCCCCGCGGCGGAGCAGGTCCGCGAGGTGCTCGAGGCGCTGCGGTCGGGCGATTTCCACCGGTACGACAGCGCCGTCGGGAACGACCTCCTCGCGTACCCGGGGCCGTGGACACCGGAGGTCGCCGCGCTCCTCGCGTCCGGGCTCGGGCGCAGCGGCGGACCGCTCGCCCATCGGATCGATCTCGCCTACCGCATCGCCGACGACGCGCGCGTCGCGGCGCTCCCCCGCGCCGAGTTCGCCCGGATCTGGGAGACGGTGGCCCGCTGGGGGGAGGAGCGGGCCGGGGAGGCCGGCGGCGACGGGGACGCGGCGGAGGGGCCGACGGTGGGGGACGTGCTGATGCGGCTGCGGGAGAGGTTCCTCGACCCGGTGCGGGACTCCCCCTCGGCCGGTCCCGCGGCGGCGGAGGTGCTGTCCCGCCTCGCGGACCCGCGGGCGCAGCGGGCGTGGATGGGGTTCTGCGAGGGGTACTCGATCTTCCTGCCGGCGGAGGCGGGCATGCCCGGCGCGGTCTCCGGAGAGCCCGCGCTCCGCTGGCTCGGCTACGGAATCCTCCTGAGGGGCGGCGCGCGAGGTCTGCGGGAGGGCGGCGTGGCGCCGGCATCCGCACTGCCTCATCTTGCGACGGACCTCCTGTCCACGTTCCCGCCGGTGACCACGGGCGAGTGGTCCGACGGCGGCGACCTCGGCCACCGGGCGCTCGCGTTGGCGAGCCTCGCCCCGGATCCGGCGCTGGCTCCGCAACTGCGGCTGCTCATGGCGGCGCCCGGCGCGGACTGGGATCGCCGCCGGCGCGCGCTCGATGTCCTCGTCGCATGCGCCGGGCGGGAGGCGCTCCCCGACGTGCGGGCCTGCATGGCGGACGACCGGTGGTCGTACGCCCACCGGCACCTCGTCGCGCTCCTCGGGGACGGCTGCGTGGAGGACCTCGTGGCGCTCGCGCGGAGGCTCGGGAACGCGGAGGCGCCGCTGCGGCCGGCTCCGCCGGAGCACCAGCCTCCGCCCGACGGGCCCGCGCTGCGCGGCGAGGCGCTGGCGCGCTACCTGGACGGGATACGGGCGGTGGCCGATGGCGCGGGCCGACCGATCGCCGCGCCGGAGTTCACGCCGGCGCTGGCGGACTACGTGCTTCCGGCGCTGAAGGAGACCGGTCGGGACCTGGACCTCCTGGCGTGGTGCGCGGAGGAACGCCGTCCCGCCTTCCACCACGTCGTCGCCAGACGGGCGGTGCGGGTGCTCGGGACCGCCAACGCGCCGGCGTTCCTGCTGGGGATCCTCGACTCCCCCGACGAGGCTGCCCGCTCCGCCGCGGCGGACGCACTGGCGGGACTGCGGACATTCTCCCGCCTCAAGTCCGATTTCGGGAAGTGGCTGGGCGGTGATCCGGACGACGCCTTCCGCAGGTCGGCGGCGATGCTGGCGGATGGGGATCCGATCAAACGGCAGGGCGCGGCCCTCGCGCTCGCCGCCCTCGGCGACCCGGCGGCCGTCCCGGCGCTCCTCCGCCTGCTCGACGACCCGGAGGAGGACGTGCGCGAAGCGGCGCTGCGCGCCCTGGATCGCCTGGGCGCCGCCCGCGCCGGAGAGCGGCAGCGGTAGATCCGAGCGTCGGCGCCAGGAATCGCCGCACCCACCAGCCTTCCACCGCAAGAACCTTGCCCCGGGGTCAGACCCCGTCGGTACCCCGGGGTCAGACCCCGGGGGGGGATGGGGGTCTGACCCCGACGAGGCGGTCGGGCAGGAGGGCGGCGGCGTCGGGGACGGCGGCGGGGCCGTCGAGGCAGAGGGCGGCGAGGGTGTCGCCCACGGCCACCGCCGCGGAGACGCCGTGGCCGCCGAGGGCGGCGGCCCACGCGAAGCCCGGCAGCCGCGGGTCGGGGCCGAGGACGAACCGCCCGTCCGGCGAGAGCGTGCGGAGGCCGGCGCGCGCGCGCCGGATCCAGAGGCGGCCGAACTCCGGAAACGCGCGGCCCACTTTCTCGCCGAGGACGGCGCGGAGGGCCGTGCTCACCTTCGGCGACGCCGGGCCGTGGGGGTCCTCGTCGCAGGGGGAGAGCAGCGCCCCCATGCCGTCGGAGCGCACGTAGACGCCCCGCGCCACGTCCCAGACCGTGGGCGACCCGTGGGGCACCAGCGCGCTGGGCCCCGCGTGGAAGAGGTGGCGCCGCCGGGGGGAGAGCGCCAGGGGATCGAGGCCCGCCAGCGCCGCCACGCCGTCGGCGAAGGACCCCGCCGCGTCCACGAGGAGCGGCGTCGCAATGCGGCCGCGCGCCGTCTCCACCGCGGTCACGCGCCCGCCCTCGACGCGCACGCCGAGCAGCGGGCAGAGCGTGGCGAGGACGGCCCCGCGCTCCCGCGCCGAGCGGAGGAGGCCGGCGAGGAGGGCCTCCACGTCCACGACGCCGTCCCCGCCGTGCCACGCCGCCGCCGCCGGCGCCGCGCCGCGGAGCACGGGAGCCCGCCGCAGCGCCGCCGCCGGGTCCAGCGTCTCCACGGGGAGTCCCGCCTCCCGCGCCGCCGCCGCCGCGCGCCGGAGCGCCTCCGCCGCGGGCCCCTCCGACCCCGCCGTCAGCAGCAGCCCCTGGCCGCCGCAGAGCGGTCCCCCGGCGCCGAGATCGGCGGGAGGCCGCGCCAGCGCCTCGCCGCCCGCCCGCGCCATGGCCGCCGTGACGCCGTCGTCGAGGACGCGCCGGAGGATGGCGGCGGAGCGCCCCGACGCGTGGAGCCCCGGCGCCCGATCCCCCTCCAGGATCACCACCCGCAGCCCGCGGAGCGCCAGCGACCGCGCCGCCGCCGCGCCCGCGAGCCCCGCCCCCACGACGACGGCGTCGGCGCGGGAAGGGAGGGAGCGGGAATCGGTCACGGGGATCCTCGGCGGGGTCGGCGGAGCGGGCGGCCGGGGAGGCCGCCGCCGATGCCGAGTCTGCGCGCAGGTTGCGCGGTGGTGGAGGTTTCCGCCGCCGTCCGCGGGCGCGGGAGCCCGTCCCGAGGGGGGCCTAGAACGAGATCGTGAACCGCACGTACACCCAGAGCCCGTCGCCGCCGGAGCCGGTGTCCCGCACGAACGGGCCGTCCCAGAACTGCGCGCCGCCGAAGTCCACGCGGAGGTGCTCGGAGACGGTGTGGGAGAACACGAGGTCGAACTCCGTCCCCACGTAGGTCGAGCCGCCCGCGGTGCCGGCGCGGAGCGGCGCCCCGCTGGCGGCGTACCACGCGTCGTCGGCGTCCTGCAGGTGGAAGCGGTGGGCGGTCGCGGTGATGGTCCAGTCCTTCGCCGGCTTCACGCGGACGCCGAGGGCCACGTCCCGCATGTTCCGCCAGCCCATGGCGTCGAGGATCCCGTAGTGGTTGTGGTTGGTGGGGAAGAGGTTCTGGAACGTCTGCCGCTCCGCGTCCGTGGGGTCGTGATCGCCGGTGGCGGCGTTCCACTCCAGGCCGAACCGCGGCTGCCAGCCCAGGTCGGCGAACGTGTAGCCGAGGCCGAGATGGGCGGCCCACGCCCGCAGCGGGTCCCCCGCCACGTGGCCCCGCTGGAGCACGCCCTCGGCGCCCCAGTCGAGGTCGCCGGTGCCGCCGGCGTACCGCGCGCCCAGCGTGGCGAACTTCGTGTCGCCGGGGAGTCCGTCCTCGCCGAGTGCGTCGACGCGGGTCCGCAGCCCCAGCAGGTAGAGGTCCAGGTCGCCCCCCGCCAGCGCGCCCGGAGTCCGGGTGTACAGGCCGAAGAAGTCGTCGTCGTCGTCGTCCACTCCCGGCGTCACCGTGCCGAGGCCGCGCTCCATGACCCGCGTCGCGAAGAGGTCGAAGCGCGTCCTCCCGAAGGTGCGCGTGAGCAGGGCGCCGTCGAAGGAGCGGCCGTAGTTGTGCCACTCGAAATCGCCCACCAGGCGGTGGTCCCCGTAGGCGAGGGTCATGCGTCCGCCGCGGAGCGTGACGCCGCTCCCCAGGAAGTCGGCCGCCTCGAACCACCCCTGCTTCAGGTCGGTGCCGGTGCCGGCGCCGTTGAGCTGCGCGATGGTGGACGGTTCCTCGCCGAAGGCGCGGTCGTCCCGGATCTCGATGCGCGCGGTGAGCCCCTGCGCGATGTCGGCGTCCGCCTGGAGCGACGTCCGGAGCCAGCCGATGTCCTCGACCGCGGCGCCGCCGGGGTCGCCGGTGCGGTACGCCCGGTCCCAGCGCTCCCACCAGAACACCACGTGTCCCGAGAACCGCAGCGCCCGCGCCCCCGGCGCGGAGACGTTCGCGCCCGCCACCTGGCGCCCGGCGAGGTACTCGTCCACGGCCTTGCCGATGCCCGCGGGTGCCGCGGCGCCGCCGTCCTTCGCCTCCAGGTCGGCGATGCGCTTCTGGAGGGACTCCACGAGTTCGCGCGTGCGGCGGAGCTCCTCGCGGACGTCGGCGTCCTCGCCGGCGGGCGCCGGCGACGCGACGACGCAACCGGCGAGCGCCGCGACGGCGAGGCGGAGGGGAAGGGAGGCGGGACGGGCGGCGCGCATGGGGGGCGTTCCTCCGGGATCGAGGGTGGCTGGGAGTGCCGTCACGATAGCGGGCGGGTCCGACGGGGCGGACACGGGAACGGGGCGGCGCCGGGCCGCGGGGTGACCTCCGTCACGGGGACGGCGGAGGGGGCCCCAGCGCCGCCAGGTGCCGGTCGTGGATCCGGGAGAGCAGGGCCAGCGCGGCCACCGCGCCGATCCCGCACAGGAACATGTCCCACTGCGTGTCCCAGACATCCCCCTGCGTCCCGAGGAACGCCTCCGCCGCCTCGCCCGACGCCGCCGCCGTCCACCATTCGAGGATCTCGTACACGGCGCTCACCGCGAGGCACGTGCAGACGACGAGGAACCGGAGCCACCCCCCCGGTCGCAGCGGGGAGGTCCGCAGCAGCACCTCCCGCGCGAGGATGGCCGGAACGAAGCCCTGCACGAAGTGGCCGAGGCGATCGTAGGGATTGCGGGCGAGGCCGAGGGCGTCGCGCACCCAGTGTCCCGCGGGCACCTCCGCGTAGGTCCAGTGCCCGCCCACCATGAGGATGGCCGCGTGGAGGAGCAGGAGGCGCGCCAGCAGCGGGGTCAGGGGGAACCGGTGCCGCGTCGCCACGAGCACCGGCGCCGCCACCAGCACGGGGGCGTTCTCCAGGAACCAGGTGAACCGGTCCGCCACCGGGTCCGCGCCCAGCAGGACGAACAGCGCGGCGGCCACGGCCAGGAGAATCCCCTGCTCGCGGGAGACCGGGGACGGCGCGTCTCCGTGGGCCGGTTCCATGGGTCCGCTCCCTCCCGCACCGGGCGCCCCGCAGGGCGTGGCCGTCACCGCCTGTGCTATGCTGACGCGCCGGAGAGCGTATCGGACTCTCTCCGCGATCCGGGGTTCCGACGACCCCGGGAAGGGAAAAGGGGGTTCCGCGCGGCCCCGCCGTGCAGTGAACGGGAATCGGTCGGACGCCCGGCCCGATCGGACTCCCGCCGCGTGCCGGTTCGGAGGGGCGATGCCGCGGGTGCTGCTCGTGGAGGACGACGACGCCTTCCGCATCTTCTGCCGCGTGGCCCTCCAGGCGGAGGGCTTCGAGGTCCTCGAGGCGCGGGACGGCACCGTGGGGCTGGCCCTGGCCCAGCGGGAGATCCCCGATCTCCTCATCCTCGACCTCTGGCTGCCCGGCCTGACGGGCTCCGGCGTGCTCCGCACCGTCCGCGCCGACACGCGCCTCGACCACGTGCCCGTGCTCGTCCTTTCCGGCGTGCCCGAGGTCAAGGACCGCGACGGGCTCTACACCTACGGCGCCGACGACGTGCTGGAGAAGCCCATTTCCCCGGAACTCCTCGTGGCGGCGGTGAAGACGCGCCTGCGACTGGGCCGGTCGTGGGTGGGGCGGCGGCGCCGCGGGGTCGGCGAGTCGCAGCCCGACGGAAACCCGTCGGTGTGACCGTGCGTCGCGCGGGCGCACCGCCGCCCCCCGGGCGCGTCGCGCGGCGGAGGCCCGTCGCCGCGGCCCTCGCCCTCCTCGCCCTCCTCCCGCCCGCCGGGCTCGCCGACGGCGCGCGTCCGGCGCCCCTCCGGGACGGCCTCGCGTCGTGGGTGCCCGCCAACGCGGCGGCGGTGTTCTTCCCGTCCCTCGAGGCCGCGGCGTCGGCGGCGGAGATCCTCGCGCGGCGCCTGCCCGAGGTCCTCCCCGGCCTCTGCGCCGCGGCGCCCGACGGATCCCGGGAGCCGCTCTCCCGCATGATCGACATGCTCCTCCTCCCCACCATCTGGCGGACCAATCCCAACGTGAAGACGGGCACGCGCGCCGTGGCGCTCGTGGTGGCGGACCCCGACGTGGCGCGCGCCCCGGACGTGGCGCTGGTGTGCGAGGTGGAGGACGCCACCCGCGTCCGGGGCCACCGCAGCGCCTCGCTGGTCTTCGAGGACCGGGCCCGCGCCCGGTTCCGCACGGACGACCTGGACGCGTGGTCCGACGACGGGGCGGTCCGCTCGTTCTTCGCGCTGGAGGGCGGCGTGGCGGTCCTCTCCACGACGCGCGACCTGCGCGAGCGCATCCTCGCCGCCGGCGCCGGGCGCGCGCCGTCCCTGGCCTCGGCGGCCCCCGACGACCTCGAGGCGGCGCGCACCGCGTTCCCCGCCGAGGAAGGGGACGGACTGCTCGTCGTCCCCGCGGCGTTCCTCGTGCGGGCGAACTCCCGGGAACTGCGTGCGCGGCACGCCCTGTCGCGCGGTTGCGAGGCGGCGCGGGTCGGCCTGTACGGGGCGGACCTCCGCAGGAGGGCCGTTCCCGGAGCGGGGGAGTCGCGCCTGACCGACCACCGGTGCCCCGCGGGCGGCACGGTCTCCGCCGGCGGGCCGGCGGGCCCCGTGTGCGCGCTCCACGGCACGACGGCGTGGCCCGTTCCGCTGGGCGACCTGCCCGGGGCGCGGGGGTCCGCGGAGCCGGGCCCCTGGGACGGATGGGAGTCCCTGCTGGCGGAGGCGGAAGCCTTCGTCGCGCACCTGCGCGGCGGGACCGCCGCCCCGGTCCTGTCCCTCCTCCTGCCCCCGGGGGCCCGGGGGGCGGCCCTCGACGGGGCCGCGCGCCGCTGGGCCACGGCGCCCGCGGCCGACGCCGGCGCCGCGGCGCGGGCCCGCGAGCGGCTGGCTCTCCTGGGGGAAGCCGGCTTCCGGAACGAGGGGCTTTCCGCCGCGTACGTCGCGTGGACCGGCCGCGTCCCCCCCGATCCGTCAACCCCCGCCCCGCGCGACGGGATCCGGGTCCCGCCGCGGCCCGCCGAGGCGCGCGTCCTCTCGCTCCGCCTCGCCGGCGGCGCGGCGGCGTGGCGGTAGCCGTGGATCTCCGCGAACGCGTCACCGTGGAGACGCCGGAGCGGGTGGAGTTCTCCTACGAGGTGGCCGGCCTCGGGAGCCGGTTCGCGGCGGGCGTGGTGGACACGTTCATCGTGGGCTTCCTGGTGGTCGGGCTCCTGGCCGTGTTCTGGCTCGGCGGCGAGGCCATCCCCTTCGCGACGTTCGCCGTCTCGGCGCTCCGCGGCATCGCGCTCCTCTCGGTGTTCGTCCTGCTCTGGGGGTTCCACCTCTACTTCGAGACCTTCCGCGGGGGCCGCTCGCCGGGCAAGCGCCTGCTGGGACTGCGCGTGGTGTCCGAGGGGGGCCTCCCCTGCACGCTGTCCCGGGCGGCGGTCCGCAACCTGCTGCGCGTCGTGGACGTCTTCCCGCCGCCGTTCTACGGGCTGGGCGGCGTCGTGATGTTCCTGGATCCCCGCGCGCGCCGCATCGGGGACCTGGCCGCGGGGACGGTGGTGGTGCGGGAGCGGGCGCTGGCGGCGCCCGCATCGGTGGCCCGGGCCCGCGCCCCCGACCGGGCGACGCGGGAGCGGGGCCACGCGCTCTCCGCGGCGGAGGCCGGCGTGCTGGGGGCGTTCCTCGCGCGCCGCGACGAACTGGCGCCGGAAGTGCGGGACCGCCTCGCCGTGTCCGTGGCGGAGCGCGTGGCGCGACGGCGCGAGGAGCCGACGCCCGCCGACCCGGAGGCCTACCTGGAGCGCGTCGCGGAGGCGGTCCGGTGAGCGCCGACGCCCTCGTCGTCGCGCGCCGACAGCGCTGGGCGCGGCTCGGCGAACTGGTGGGCCGCGGGCAGGCCCGCGGCGCCGAGAGCCTCGCGCCGGAGGACGTGCGGGAGGCGGCGCGCCTCTACCGCGAGACCGCCGCCGACCTCGCCCGCCTGCGCACCGCCGGCGCGGCCCCCGAGATCGAGGACTACGTGGAGCGCCTCGTGGCGGGCGGGCACAACCTCCTCTACCGCTCCCGCGCGGAGGGGCCCGGCGCGCCGGGCGTCGTGGCGTTCCTCGTGCGCGAGTTCCCGACGCTGGTCCGCCGGTCCGGCGGCGCGCTGGCGCTGGCGGCGCTCCTCTGGGCGGTCGCCGCGGCGGGGGCCTTCACCGGCGCCACGCTCCGCCCCGACGTGGCGCGGGACGTCTGTCCGCAGCGGTTCCTCGATCGCATCGAGGTGGCCGCCGCCAACCGCGCCCTCGGGCTGCCGGCGACGTACATCTCCATGGACGGCGCGTTCGTGCCCGTCTTCTCGGGGACGGTCATCGCCAACAACGTGCAGGCCACCTTCGTGGCCTTCGCGCTGGGCGTGACCGCCGGGTTCGGGACCGCCGCCGTCCTGCTGCTCAACGGGGCCCTCTTCGGACTCCTCGCCGGCGTGTACGGCAACGAGGGCGTCCCGGACGTGTTCTGGGCCTTCGTCGGGACCCACGGCTGGGTGGAGATCCCCGCGTTCCTCATCGCCGCCGCCGCGGGCCTGCGACTGGGCGGAGCGCTGCTGCGTCCCGGCGAGCGGACCCGCCGGGACGCCCTCGCCGCGGAGGCCGTGGACGCCGGCCGCCTCCTCGGCGGGACGACGGTGCTCCTCGTGCTGGCGGGGGTGGTCGAGGGCGCCGTCGCGCCGCTGCCCGTGTCCCCCCTCCTCCGTGTCGGCACCGGTCTCGCCATCGGGCTCCTCGTCGGAGCCTGGCTGCTGCTGGGCGGGCGCGGCGGCGCGGAAGGGGAGGGGCCCGTCGACCCCGCGCTGGACGACGTCGCGCACGGGCCTGCATCGGTGCTGGGTCCGGCGCGGAGGGGGTGAACCATGGCGGACACGCGGGACCGCCCTGTCGGGAGCGCGGTCCCGCTCCGGGAAGTGGCGATCGGCGGGGCCCGGGCTCTCGTGACGCGAGGGCGACCGACGGCCTCGAGGTGATCCGCCCGGGTCGGGCTACAGCAGCATCCGCGCCTTCATCTCCAGGTACCGGTCGATGACCGCCGCCGTGAGGCCCCGCGGGGAGGCGTCGAGGACGGCGACGCCGTGGCGGCGGAGGAGCGCGAGGGCCTGCTCGCGCTGCTGGAGGAGTTCCGCGGCCGCGGCCTTGCGGTAGGCGCCGTCGGCGTCCCCGGGGACGGCCCGCTCCATCGCCTCCAGCGCGAGGTCGCGCAGGGTGACGACGAGGGCGAGGTGGCGGCCCGCGGCCCGGGACGCGTGGGCGATGAGGGGGGCGGAGATCTCCGCGTCGACGACCTCGGTGAAGAGCACGAGGAGGCTCCGCTTGCGTCCCCGGGACGCGAGCTGGCGGAAGGCGGCGCCGACGTCCGGCTCCACGAGCCTGCCCTCCGCCGCGGCGAGGATGGACGTGACGCGGTCGAGCGCGCCGCGCCCGCGGTCCGGCGGCGAGAACCCCTGCACGCGGTCGGCGTAGACGAGGGCGCCCACGCGGTCGTCGCGGGAGACCGCGACGTGAGCGAGGACGAGCGCCGCGTTGAGCGCGTACTCCAGCCGCGGGAATCCGCGATCCACCTCGGCGGTCATGAGCCGGCCGGCGTCCACCATGAGCACCACGGACTGGCTCCGCTCGACCTCGTAGTTGCGCGCGATGAGGCGGCCCCGGCGGGCCGTCGCCTTCCAGTCCACGCGGCGCCGATCCTCCCCGGGGAGGTGCTCCCGGAGGCTCTCGAACGCGGTGCCCGCGCCGCGGAGGCGGAGGTGGCGGTGCCCCGCCTCCCGCAGCCGCCCGCGGAGCGCGAGGAGCCGGTAGTGGGTCACCCCCGCGAGGTTCGGGAAGACCTTCCACTCGCCGGGCGCGTCGAAGGTGTACTGCCGCTGCGCGAGGCCGAGGGGACCGGAGAGGCGCAGGTGGACCTCCGCCGCGCGGAACCGTCCGCGCCGCAGCGGGACGACCTCGGTGCGGAACGGCGTGACCTCCCCCGGGGCGAGCGATGCCGGTGGGGGCCGGAGAGCCACGCCGAGGTCCGGCGGGACGTCCTCCCGGAGGAGCGCCGCGGGCACCGGCGCCGCGTCGGCGGCGAGGCGCACGGTGCACTCCAGTCCCGCGCGCGCGCCCAGCGAGAGGACGGGCCGCGGGACGCGGCGCACCTCCACCTGGCGCCGCCGCGGCAACCGCAGCGCCTCCATCAGCGCGAGGCCGAGGAGGATCCCGTCCGCCGCCGCCGCCGCACCGGCGGCCACGCGTCCCCCGAGCAGGATGAGGGGGACCGGCACGAGGAGGAGGAGGCCGAGCCGCCGCGTCGGCAGGAACGAAAGGGCGCCCCGCCACGCCCGCCGCGGCGCGTCCCCGAGGCCGGGCGGGGCGACCGGCCCCGGCGTCCCCGTCGGCGCCGCGGCGGCCGCCGGGGGACGGGTCCCCGCGGAGGCGACCGTCACCCCGTCCCCCCGGACGCCGCCCTCCAGCCGCCGGGCGCCTCCGGGACCTCGACGCGATCGAGGATGCGGCCCACGGCCCCGTCCGCGGTGTCGCCCTCGATCTCCGCCTCCGGCGTGAGCGCGATCCGGTGGCGGAGCACCGCGGGGGCGATGTCCTTCACGTCGTCCGGCGTCGCGAAGTCGCGGCCCCGCATGGCGGCCCCGGCCCGCGCCATCTTGAAAAGCGCGACCGCGGCGCGCGGGGACGCGCCCAGCGCCAGCACCCCGGGCTCGCGCGTGGCGCGGACGATGGACACCACGTAGGCGCGCACCGCCGGCTCCATGTGGATGCGGTCGACCGCGGTCCGGGCCTCCTCCACCTCGGCGGGCGCCAGCACGGGCTCGATGCCGAAGGTCTCCACGCGCTCCGCGTCGAATCCGCCGGCGTAGCGGTCGAGGATGCCCCGCTCCTCCTCCTCCGACGGGTAGCCGACGACGACCTTCGCGAGGAAGCGATCGAGTTCCGCCTCGGGCAGCGGGTAGGTCCCCTCGTACTCCACGGGGTTCTGGGTGGCGAAGGTCGTGAAGAGCGAGGGCAGCGCGTGCTCCGTGCCGTCCACGGTGACGTGGCGCTCCTGCATCGCCTCCAGGAGCGCCGCCTGCGTCTTCGCGGGGGCCCGGTTGATCTCGTCCGCCAGCAGCAGGTCGGTGAACACGGGGCCGGCGTGGAAGCGGAACTCGTGGTCGTCGGCGTGGAAGATGTTCACGCCGGTCACGTCCGCGGGCATGAGGTCGGGCGTGAACTGGATGCGCGAGAAGCGCGCTTCGAGGGCGCGGGCGAGGGACCGCACGAGCAGGGTCTTCGCGGTCCCCGGCACGCCCTCCAGGAGCACGTGGCCCCGCGCCAGGAAGCAGGCGGTCACGTGGCGGAGCACCCGCTCCTGTCCGAGGACCACCTTCCGCAACTCCCCCAGCAGTGCCTCCGAGGCCCGTCCCACCGCTCCGACGTCCATGCATTCCTCCCTCGTACACCGGAGCG
This sequence comes from uncultured Planctomycetota bacterium, assembly GCA_964607145.1. Classification (GTDB taxonomy): domain Bacteria; phylum Planctomycetota; class JAJSAM01; order JAJSAM01; family JAKLKS01; genus CAZSIX01. The sequence goes on from CAZSIX010000015.1 coordinate 14,858, forward strand.
GCAAGCGTACGCCGCGGCGACGGGGGAGCGCCGGAGCATTCCGCCGTCGGTGCCGGGCTCCCGCGGCCCGTCGCCCGGCCGGTGATATCCTCGCCGCACACAGCGCCCGGGGCCGGCGCCGGAGGCGGGAACCATGATCCGACGCGCACGCATCGCCGGGGCCGCCGCGCTGGCGGCCTTCCTCGCGGCGGGGGTTCCGGCGGAGGGGGCGCCGGCGCCCTTCCGCATCGCCTTCGTCGGCGCGGCGTCGGGTCCCGGGGCCCGGGCCGCCGCGGAGTCGCTGGGCGGCCTCCGCCTGGCGACCTCGCTCCGCAACGTCTCCGGCGGCCTCACGGCGCAGAAGAGGACCGTGGAGGTCGTGCCCTACGACGACGGGGACTCCGCGGAGGGAGTGGCCGCGGCGCTGGATCGCGCGGCGAAGGAGAAGGTGGACGCCGTGGTGGCCGTCGCCACGGGGGTCACCGCGGAGGCGCTGGGGCAGAAGGCGCGCGCCGGACGGCTGCCGGTCCTCGTCCTCGGCACCGCGGCCCCGGCGCCGGTGCTCGACCCCGCGTCGCCCGTGCTCTCGCTGGTCCCTTCGCACGTGGATCACGCGCGCGCGCTGGCGAACCTCCTGGCGCTGCGCTCGACGAAGCCGCTGGTGGGGATCACCGGCGAGACCCGGAAGGTCGGCGTGGTGGCGGAGGACTCCGCGGCGGGACGGGCCCTCGCGGACGCCCTGGAGCGCAACCTCGGCCGCGCGCAATCCGTGGCCGCCCGCGTCCTCGTCCCGCCCCGGGGGCGGCCCGACGGCGCCGCCATCGCCGCGCTCCGTACGGCGCAGGCGGACCGCCTCGTCGTGCTCGGCGAGCCGGACCTCCTCGACGGGCTCGCCGACGCGCTGGCGGAGGCGAAGTGGCGGATTCCCGTGCTCGGCGGCGCCGGCACGCTGTCCGACGCCGCGGGGAGCCTCCGCGACGGCCGCCTGCGGGACGCGACCCTCGTCGCGGCGCTGCCGCAGCGGGTCCTGGAGCCGCCCACCTCGCTGGCCGCCGGCTGGGGCCGGGAGCACGAGGGGCGCCTGCCGGGCCCGCGGGCGACGCTGGGCTGGCTCGCCGCCGACCTCCTGTTCGCCGCCGTCGAGGCGCCGAAGCCGGCCAAGGGGGGGGACCTCCTCGCGGCGCTCCGCGACGTGCGCTACGGAGCCGACGAGGCCTCGATGCCGGTGTTCGACGGGGCGGGCCGCGCGGCGCTGTTCCGTTTCCTCACGTGGCGGGTGGCGGAGAAGGGGCCGGAGCCGGTCAACCGGACCTACCTCCCGTTCGACACGGCGGGGCCGCTGCTCGGGATGCACGGGGCGCCCCGCGCGGCGCCCCCGCCCGGGGGCAAGGTCGCGTGGGTGACCTTCGGCGACGAGAAGTCCCGCGATCCGCGCAGCATCGAGAAGGACCTCGTCACGCTCGGCCTCTGCGATCCCGCCGGCGGGGCGAAGGAGGTGGACGGCGCCGTCCTCGACGAACTGCTGGCCCGCACCGTCGGCAAGTTCCACCAGTTGTTCCTCAAGGAGTACGACGGCAGCGCCGTGCCGGGCGTGTCCTTCAACGTGACCTTCACGGCGACGAAGCCCGAGGGCGTCGACAAGGCGCACCTCTGGACCGTCCTCATCGCCGGCACCGGAAACCCCGCGCGCAAGGGGGGCTCCGGCTATCCCGCGGAGGGCGCGGTGACGGTCCACTCCTCATGGCTGACGAAGAACCTGCCCGCGCTGTCCCGCGGCCGGCTCTATCCCCCGCTCGGTCCCGGCGACCTCCCGTTCCTCCGCGGCGAGTACCCCTGGTCGCGCACGCTGGAGGAGAACCAGCGGGCCGACGGCACCCGCGGCCTCGTGGACGCGCTGGCCGGCGCGTTCGCCATGAAGGGCGCCAAGGAACTGGGTCTTCTCGCCGGCCTCAGCCTCGAGCACGGCGACGACATCCGCTCCATCATGAACGTGAACGGCGGCGAGGGTCTCCGGGAGACGAACGTGTACTACACGCCCAGGGAGGCGAAGATCCTGGAGCGCACCCTCGGCCGGGTCGCCGCGCGGTAGACGCGCGCGGTTCGCGTGTCGCCGGGTCCCGTGCGCGCGCCGGCCGGCGGCGGGCCGCGAGGAGACGGAAGGAATCCCGTGGGGCGCGCGAGCGCGTGCCCCTACGCGGCCCCGGTGCCGAGGGCGCGTTCGACGTCCCGGGCGGCGCGCTCCAGGCGGCTGTCGGCCCGGCGACCGCCGGCGGGCACGGTGGCGAGGTCGTCGAGGGCGTCGGCGAGCCGCACCGCGGCGGGGACGCGGCGACCCCGGAGGCGGGCGGAGAACTCCGCGGGGTCCAGCGTGTAGGGGATGCCGAACCGCGGTCCCGCCCGGCGGCGGGCCGCGTGGGCCAGGGTCTCCGCCGCCAGCGCGGAACCGCCGGAGGCGCGGTACGCGGCGCCCAGGGCCTCGGCGGCCTCGGTGCCCGAGCGCCGGCGCGCCCGCGGCGCGGGGAGCGGCGCGCCGAAGCGCCGCCCCGAGAGGTAGAGGAGCAGTGCCGCGGCCAGCCCCGCCTGCAGCAGCGCCCACCCGACGCCGGACGCCGCCAGCGCGCCCGCCAGCCGCGCCGCCGCGTCCCCCTCGTCGCCGTACCCCTGGTGGCGCTCGTCGATGAGGATGGCGCCCCGCGGGTCCGCCGGCGCCGCCAGCCGCACGAGCAGCAGCGCGTTGTCCGGGTGGCGCACGAGGCGGTTCGTGAGGAACGTGTCGTCGGCGAACACGATGGCGCGCCCCCGCCCCCGGCGGATCTCCGCCGCCACCGTGCCGAACCGGTTCCGCACGAGGGGAAGGAAGTTCGCGAAGTGGACGCCGTCGCCGTCCAGCACGCGCCCCCCCTGGAACCGCAGCGAGGGAGACTCGCGGCCGAGGGGACCGAGGGTCTCCACGAGGTACTGGGTCGTGGGTGTGCGCCGCACGCGGAGGCCGAGTTCGTGGGCGATGCCGGCGTCCGACCCGTCCCGCCCGTCGGACACCGTCGGCGCGAGCCGGCCCCCGCCGAGCGTCAGGAGGAGCGTCCCGCCGGCCTCCACCCACGCGACGACGCCGCGCGCCTCGTCCGCCCCCAGCGGGATGGGGGGAGAGAGCAGGAGCAGCGTGCGCGCGTCCGGCGGGAGGGAGCGGAGGCTCGCCCGGTTCCGCCGCACGACGTACCCCAGTTCGTCCAGCGCGTGGTGGAGGACGCGCGTGCCCGTCGGCGTGGCGAGGAAGGAGGATCGGCGGACCTCGAAGGGATCCGCGCCGCGCCGGCCCGCCGTGCCCAGCACGATGACGCCGCCCACGAGCAGCAGGAGCAGCAGCGCGGCCACGAGGCTCCCGGCGCGCCCTCCGCGCGCCTTCACGCCCGCCCCCCGCCCGCGGGTTCCACCGGCTCCGCCGCCGCCGCGCGCATCCGCGCGAGCGCGTCGTCCCCGCACGGCCGGCCCCCGAACACGACCGGGTCGTGGTCCCCGAGGAAGGCGAGCCAGCGGGCGCGGCGCGGTCCGTGCCGCGCCAGCGCGTCGGCGTACTCCAGCGCCGAACGGGCGGGGTCGAACTCGACCAGCCCGGCCCGCTCCATGCGGAACAGCAGCGCGAGGTAGAGCCACGCGACGGCCTCGCGACGGTCCCCGGACCCCAGCGCCGCCTCGGCGCGGCGCAGCATCCGCTCCGGATCCCGACCCGCGCGGGACGCCAGCGCGGGGTCGTCCATGGGTCCCCCCCGCCGCGCGCTGGCGGTCCCCGCGGCGCCGCCCCGCCACACCGTCCACGCCAGGTGGCCGAGGATGGCGAGCACGGTGAGCGTGAGCCACGAGATGAGCGTCACGTAGATGACCGGGTCCGTGCGGCGGAGGTCCTTCACGGAGTCCAGGAAGTCCGAGAGCATGTTCGCCAGCGCCAGGAGGAGGCCCTCCTCCTCCTCCTCGCTGCCCTCGAACTCCGGGCGGTTGACGATGTCGAGCACCGTCTCCACGACCTCGCGCCGCGTGGGCGGATCCTCCCGGCCGTCGCCCGCGACGGCCCGATCCGCGAGCAGCGCCGCCGCGCCGACGGCGAGCAGCAGCAGCGCGCGGCGGACGCGAGCCGCGAGCCGGGCGATCGGGTTCCTCACGGCTCGCTCCCCAGTTCGTCCGCCATCCGCCGCAGGTCGAGCCCCTCGCGCCGCACGCGGAGGTCGTAGTACAGGAGCACCGTCGAGATGGCGTCCACGGGTGCGGCCACCAGGGTGAGGACCTGCGCCGCCAGGAACCGGGAGTCCCCGGGGATGCCCAGGGAGTCGGCCACGACCAGGCCCACCGCCATGCAGACGAGCAGGAACAGCGCGATGAGCAGCCGCACCGCGGTGACGCGTCCCAGGTTCCCGGACGCGAGCGTGTACGAGCGGCGGAGGCCGTCCACGACCCCCCGCTCCTCCAGCACGACGGCGGGGACCGCGGCGAAGGACACCAGGAACGCCAGCACGCCGGGCACCACGAAGAACAGGAACCCCGCGATGGAGGCGAACGCCACCACGAGCGAGGCACCGAGCAGCGGGAGGAGGCGGCGGAAGGCGCGCGCGTAGGACTCCGCCACGCCCACGGTCTCGCCCACGCAGGCGCGGCCCACCAGGTAACAGAGCGCTCCCGTGCTCACGTGCGTCGCCGCCAGCGAGAGGAACGCCACGGGCAGCACCACGAAGATGGTGTACGTCAGGCCCTCCGTGAGCAGGACGGCGTCGGTGCCCGCGGTCTCGATCTTCCTCCACGCGGTCTGCGAGACGAGGGTGTTGACGATGGTCACCGGCAGCTGCACCAGCGCCATGGCCACGAAGCAGGCCACGAAGCGCCTCCGGTAGAAGACGAAGGAGGCATCGAGGACCTCCTCCACGCCCCCCAGTCGCAGCGACGTCAGCGCCGCCGCAGGCGCCTCGCCGGGGTTCACGCGTCGCGCGCGGCGGCCCCGCCCCCGCGGGCGGCCCAGGACCGCACGACGTCCCCGAGCACGGACAGCGGGAGCGCCCCGTGGCGGAGGACCTCGTCGTGGAACGCGCGGAGGTCGAACGCGTCGCCCAGCGCGGCCCGCGCCTCCTCGCGCAGTCCGTGGATCGTGCGGTGGCCGATCTTGTACGCCAGCGCCTGGCCGGGCCAGACGATGTAGCGGTCGATCTCGTTCTGCACGTCGGCGTCGGGGCCCACCTTGATGGAGCGGAGCAGTTCCACCGCGCGATCCCTCGTCCAGCCGAGGTGGTGCATGCCCGTGTCCACGACGAGTCGCGCGGCGCGCCACGCCTGGCCCAGGAGCATGCCCACGCGATCCTCGTCCGTGCTGAACATGCCCATCTCGTCGGCGAGGCGCTCCGAGTAGTGCGCCCATCCCTCCACGTAGGCCGTGGGCAGCGCGTGGCGACGGAGCGCGGGGAGGTCGGGCCGCTCCTGCGCGATGGCGATCTGCAGGTGGTGGCCGGGCACCGCCTCGTGGTAGGTGAGCGTCTCCATCTCGAAGGTCGGCCAGGACGGCGGGTCGTGCAGGTTGGCGAAGAACGTCCCCGGCCGCGAGCCGTCCTGCGACGGCGGGTAGTAGTACGCCGCGGGGGCGTCCTTCTCCTTGTACGCGGGCAGCGGCTCGATGCGGCACCGCCCCGCGGGGAGCAGCCCGAACGCGCGGGGCAGGGCCGCCTCCATGCGGGCGAGGATGGCGCCGTAGCGCTCCAGCAGCGCCTCCCGGGTCGCGAGGCGGTACCGCCCATCGGAGGAGAGCGCGTCGAGGTAGGTCCGGAGGTCCCCCCCGTGGCCGCGGCGGCGCGCCACCTCGAGGATCTCCGCGCGGTTTCGCTCCAGTTCCTCCAGGCCGATGGCGTGGATGGCGTCGGGCGACAGGTCGGTGGTCGTCTCCACGCGCACGCGGAAGGCGTAGGCCTCGCGTCCGCCGGGCACCGCGTGCACGCCGACCGTCTCCCGCGCGTGCCCCGCGTACTCGCGCCGGAGGAAGTCGCGGAGCCGCGCGTAGGCGGGGAACACGCTGCGCTCGACGGCGCCCATGAGGTCCGCGGCCAGGGCCTCGCGCGCCGGCGACGGCAGCGTGGCGGGGATGCCGGAGAGCGGGCGGCCGAAGGGCGTGTCCGCGGGCGGCGTGCGGAGGAACGTCTCCAGTTGCGCGGTCACGCGGTCGAACGCCACGCGGGGCGCGGTGCGCCCGTGGGCGAGGCCGTCGCGCAGGTCCGCCATCCACTGATCCATCGCGGCGGGCACGGCCTCGTAGCGGGCGAGGAGATCGCGGAGGCCCTTCTCGTCCTCCTTCGGGTGGAACGCCACGACGTCCTGCAGTTCCACGTGGACGCCGTTGAGCGGGTTCAGATCCCACTCCCACGAGAGGTGATCGAGGGACTCGATGTCCTCCGCGAGGGAGCGGCGGAGGATGGCGCGCGTGATGGCGTCCTCGGGGCCGTCCGCGGCCGCGGGCGCGGCCTCCAGTCGCGCGAGGAACGAGCGGGAGGCGTCTCCGCGCCGCTCCCGCGCGGCGGGCCCGCGCTCCTCCAGCAGGTGGTCGTACCGGTGGTCCCCCAGGAACGTGGCCCACCACGGGGACTCGCGCATCCGGAACTCCCAGACCTCGTCGGCGAGGGCGCGGACGGGCGACGGCGCGGCGTTTTCCATGCCTGCGATCTCCGGGGCCGACGCGCATGATAGCGGGAGGCGGCGCCGCCGGCCCGTCGCCCGGGAGGGATCCATGGACGAAGACGGGGACTGGGAGGAGATCACCGCGGGGAAGAGCCCCCACCACGGACACCTCGAGAGCACCCACCGGCTGCGCGTGCCGGGCGGCTACATCTACCGCGTGCTCGTGGAGGGCGCCGATCGCACGGCGGTGTCGCTGGTGTTCGTGCCGGACCCGAAGTAGGCGGTCGCCCCGCCCGCGGCGGAGCGGCGGCTACCCGGCCGTCGGCGCCAGCCGCGCCGCCAGCCACTCCCGCAGGGTCGCGAAGAACGGCTCCCGCGCGGCGCGCTCGATCCACGGGTAGTGCCCGCAGCGCGGCCACTCCCTGTACTCCAGCCGCGGGAGGTGGGGGAGCAGGGAGTCCCGCACCATGGCCCCGGGGTGGGGATCGTCGGCCCCGTGGAGCATGAGGACCGGCGCGGTGATCGCGGCGAACGCGGCCGGATAGACGCCGGAGCGCTGGAGCCGCAGCATGTCCGACCAGGTCTCCCGGTTCGCCCGGTCGCTGCACCGCCGGCAGCCCAGGTCCGTCGTGACCGGGTCCACGGCGTAGGCCGGGAGCAGCAGGTCGCCCAGCCGCCGGAGGCGCTCGTCGGGGTCGGCCACCTCGCCGGCCAGGGCCGCCGCGCGGCGCCGGTCCCCGTCGCTTCGTCGCGCGTCCAGCGCCCGCAGGAACGCCGCCCGCGAACGCGCGTCGAAGGTCCCGCAGCCCACCAGCACCAGCGGCGTCGCGGGAACCGGGTGGGCCGCCGCCCACGCCAGCGCCAGCATCGCGCCCCACGACGAGCCCACCACCGCCCGCGGTCCCGGCCCCGCCACCTCCTCCAGGAACTCCCGCAGATCCTCCACGTGGCGCGCCACCGTGAGCGGCTCCGCCCCGCCGTCCCGCTGGAACGGTTCCAGCACCCGGAACCGATCCGCCAGCCCCGCCGCCACTCCCCCCATCACCCCCGGCGCCCCGGGACCCCCGTGGAGCAGGACGACCGTGGGGCCGGAGGTGCCGTGGATGCGGTGGGGGAGGGTCACCGGACTCTCGCGCGGTACACCGATGGCGAGAGGTCGCAGGAGCGGTCCATCTGCCCCGACAGGCTGAACAGCCGCGGACGGCGCAGGCGTACGGCCGCGGCGGTGCGGGGTCGCGGGAAGTCGAAGACCCGGAGCAGGTGGTACCGGTCGGCTTCGCGCGTGGACACGTCGAGCTCGTTGGCGGTCACGTAGAACGGCGTCTCCGCGGCGTACCCCGTGGTCTTGACCTCCACGAACCGCTCCCGCGAGTCGGGCTCGTAGGAGAGGATGTCGAAGCCGAGCCCGTCCCCGCGCGTCCGGGCCACGTGCTCCACCCTTCCCGCGAGGCTCTCGCGACCGGCGGCGAGCAGGCGCGCGATCTCGTACCGGAGCGCGAACTCCTCCCCCGCCGCGCCGAGGCTCCGGTTCGCGGCCTCCATCGCGAGATAGTCCACGCCCACGCGCGGCGCACGCCCCGCGACCCGGTCCGCGCGACCGGGACGCGCGGCCGCGGACCGCGGCGGCGGCACCGCGACGGAGGCGAGATCGCCGGCCAGTTCCTCCGCGGACGGCAGGAGCGCCGCCACCGCGCCCGCGTCGCGCTCCGCGGCGTCGCGGAACGCCTGATCCCAGTCCGGGTGGGCGGCGAGGTACCGCTCCAGTTCCTCGATGACCAGCGCCTGCAGGTTCGCCGCGGGCGCGAGGCCGGGCAGGAAGGGTCGTCGCAGGAGGAGGAGCGCCGCGCTCACGTTCTGCGCCTTCCACTCGAACGCCTTCCACGTGCGCCCGGGGAACCGGGCGGCGAGCGTCCGGTAGCGATCCGTCTTCGTGAACCCGGCGCCGTCGAGATGCAGCCGGAACATCTCGAAGTAGTCCGCGATGGTCGCGCGGACCTCCTCGGCGCTCCAGGGGTCGCCTCTCGCCACTCCGCGTGCCTCCGCGTGACTCCGGTCCCCTTCGACTCTATCCCCCCAGCAGCCCCGCCAGCACGGGGAGGATGCTGTCCCGGGGATCGTCCGCGCGGTGGAGGACGGGGACGGGGGCGCCGGGGGAGACGGGGGCGGCGGGGGCGTCGTAGACGACGGTCTCGGCGTCCACGGGGGAACCGTCGGGGGCGGGGAAACGGTAGCGGAGGACCCAGGTCTCCTCGCCGGCGCGCTCCACGGAGACGACCGCGCCCATGACGGCGGTGCCGTGGATGTAGTACGAGAGGACGCCGCGCCGGATGGCCCAGGACCGGAACGGGGCGGTGGCGAGGATGACGGAGCCGGACGCGATCCAGAGCGGCCAGTGCCAGCGCGCCGCGAGGAAGAACGGCATCAGGAAGAGCACGATGGCGACGGTGAGGCAGGTGATGAAGACGCCCGCGTAGGCGCGGTAGGCGGGCGCGTTGCGGACCTCCGGCGTCGGCTGGCGGGGGACGGGGAGGCGCAGGGCGTCGGGAAGCCCGGCGGTCGCGGCGGGATCTGGCTCCACGTGCGCCCGCGCTACCGCTCGAACCCGACGTCGTCCACGAACAGGATCGTCCCCGCGGGATTCCCCACGTCCCCGCCGAACTCGAACACGAGCGCCGCGAGGGCGGCGAAGTCCACGTCCGGGTAGGCGTCGAGGGGGATGCGGTAGCGGCGCCACCGCCGCTCCAGCGTGAGGGCGCCGTCCGCCCCGCCGTTCCGCGGGAACACGGCCGGGGTCGCAGCCGCCGCGGGGAGGTACGCCCGCCGTTCGTGGTCGAGGGCGTCCTCGATGCGGACGCGGACCCGCTCCCCTCCCGCGGTGCCGCGCGCGAGGAACGTGATGGCGCGGAACCGCAGCACGTCCCGGTCGGGATTGAGGAGCAGGGTGGCGGAGGCGGAGGTCCCCGGGGGCGGCGGCGGTGCCACCGGCGGGGCGCCGGCCGGCCGGGGCGGGACCGACAGCGTCTCCCCGTGGTGGAGCCGCAGCGCGCCCACGCCCCCGCCCACCATGGCCCCGTCGAACGCGGGTCCCAGGATGGACGGCGTGACGGGGGTCGTCCCCGGGGGCGAGAACCCGTCCACGTCCTCGGGCCGCGAGAGTGTGCGCACGAAGGGCACGCAGGTCCCGTCGTAGAGGAGGAGGACCTCCGCCGGCGGGGCCTCGAAGTCGGCCAGCGGGAGCGGCTCCCGCTTCGCCCCCGCGGGACCGTGCAGGGCCAGGTCGTCCAGCAGCACCGCGGGCGAGGCCGCCTCGGCGCCCGGCTCCACGGCGACGAGGAGCGCGCGGATGCGGGAGAGGAGCGGCGGCAGGGGCCTGAACTCGATGAAGCCCGCGATCTCCGCCAGCGGGACGACGACCTCGACGGGCTCGGGGCCCACGGCGATGCCCTCGCCGGTCGCCGGCCAGCGGCTCCGCACGGCGGCGGAGGACATCTCGTCGTAGCCGTCGAGGATGCGCACGCGCAGGCGCGCCGCGCGGGACTCGGTGCGCGCCCGGAACCGCAGCGTCGCGTGGGCGGTGCCGTCGAGGTCCGGGAGGAAGTCCATGCGGAGCGCCGTGTCGGCCCCGCCGGGCCCCCAGCCGCGGCCGCCGCGCGCGTCGGCGGGAGACGGCGGGGCGGCGGGCGTCGGAGGGAGGCGCATCTCCCCGCGCACGACGCGGGCGGGTTCGGCGGCGCGCGACCCCTCGGCGCGGACGTAGACCAGGGGCCGGTCGAAGTCGAGGAGCGGCTCCCCCGGCGGCGCCGGATCGAGGGGCTCCCCGGCGGTCGCCGGGATCGCGGGCCCTTCCGGCGGGGACGCCCCGCTCCTCCCGAGCGCCAGGGCCGCCCGCGCGGCGCGGGCCGGCGGCGACGTGGCGAACGGGGAACCCTCCCCGGCGCCGAGGAAGAACGCCAGCGCGGCGGCGGCGTCCCCGCGGGCGAGGGCGGCCTCCCCGGAGAGGAGGAGCGCGTCGGTGGCGTCGGGCCAGGCGGCCCGCGCGCGGGCGAGGAGCGCCTCCGCGCCGGCGGCGTTCCGGGAGCGGAGGAGGCGGGCGGCCAGCGCGGTGACCGCGTCGGCGGCGCCCTCGGCGTCGGCGGCGCGCTCGATGCAGTCCAGCGCGGCGACCTCCGCGGCGGGCAGGTCGTCGGCGGCGGTGAGGGCGGCGACGCGCTTCACGCGGGCCGCGGGGATGTCGGCGACGGCGAGGGCCCGAGCCCACGCCTCCGCGGCGCCGGCGGCATCGCCGCGGAAGGAGCGGAGGTTGCCCAGCATGTACGCGGGACCGGACCGATCGGTGTGGGCGTCGGCCAGCGCGCGGAGGGCCTCCTCCCCGGCGGCGTAGTCCCGCCGCATCACCGTGACCTCCCACACCTTCTCCAGCGCGCGGCGCGCGTCGTCGCCGTCGGCGCGGCCGGCGGCCACCTCGGCGGCGTAGTGATCCGCCAGCGAGCGGACCGCTCCGGGCCGATCGCCGAGCCGCTCCAGGCACGTGGCCACGTTCAGCACGATGCGCGCCTGCGGGCCCAGGGCCGCCTCCGCCTCGCGGAAGAGCGGGAGCGCCTCGTCGAAGCGCTCGCGGTAGCCGAGGCAGTGGGCGAGGTCGTAGGCGATCTCCGGGTCCGGGGCGAGGCCGTCCTCCCGCTCCACGGCGCGGGCGCGGCGGAGGACGTCGGCGGCGCGCTCGAACTCCCACGCGTCGCGCAGCGCGAGGGCCCACTCGTGCAGCGTCGCGCGGTCCCGGGGCCGGAGCGCCGACGCGGTCTCCAGCGTCTTCACCGCGTCGAGCATCCGGAGGCCGGCGGCGGTCCCGTTGCCGGCGGCGGCGAGGGCGCCTCCGGAGAGCCGCTCCGCGCGGCCGCGGAGGACGAGCGCGTCCACGTCGTCCGGGTCCAGCGCGCACGCCTCGTCGGCGGCGGCGGCGGCCTCGTCGAAGGCGCCCGATGCGAGCAGCACCGCTGCGCGGACGCGCGCGGGGGGCGCCTCCGGGGAGCCGGACGATCCCGTCCCCGCGGAGGCCCGGCCCGCGGCGTCGGCAGCGGGCGCGGGGCGGGGATCGGCGATGGCTCCTCCCGGCGCGAGGGGACCCGTGGCCCTCGACGGGGGGGGCGCGGCGCGGGGCTCCGGTGGCGGCGGCGGCGCGGCGCAGGAGGCCGCCAGCGCGAGCAGGGAGAGCGTCGCCGCGGGCCTCGTGCCGTCGGGAAACCGTATCCTCACGACGGGGGAGTGTACGGCCCGCGTCACCGGTCCGGCGTCCCAGATCGCGGCGCGGGCGGCGGAGAGCGCGGGTCGATTCCTTGTCCCCGCCGAGGGCGCCGGTACTAGCATCCCCCCCCGCGATCGGCGGACAGGAGCGACATGGCCACGAAGAAGGGACCCGCGACCCGGACGACCCGCGGGGGTGGGACGAAGAAGGCGAAGGCCCCCGCGAAGACGGCGGGGAAGTCCGCCGCGAAGGCCGCCAGGCGCGCGCCCGCGTCGGCGGGGCGCAAGGCCGCGGCGGCGGCTCCCGAAGGAGCGGCGACCGGGGGCCGCGGACGCAACCTCGTGGTCGTGGAGTCGCCGGCCAAGGCGAAGACCATCCTCAAGTACCTCGGCCGCGGGTACGTCGTGAAGGCCTCCATGGGCCACGTGCGCGACCTGCCGTCGAAGAAGTTCGGCTTCGACCCGGACAAGGACTTCGAGGCCGACTACGAGGTCATCCCGGCGAAGAAGAAGGTCGTGGCGGAACTGCGCAAGCTGGCCAAGGCGGCGCCGCGCGTCTACCTCGCGACGGACCTCGATCGCGAGGGGGAGGCCATCGCGTGGCACCTCGCGGAGGCGCTCGACGTCCCCGCGGAGAAGCAGGCGCGCGTCACGTTCAACGAGATCACGAAGAAGGCCATCGCCGAGGCGTTCGCGACTCCCCGCGCCATCGACCGGAACAAGGTGGACGCGCAGCAGGCCCGGCGGTTCCTCGATCGCATGGTCGGCTACAAGCTCTCCCCGCTGCTCTGGCGCCGCGCCGCGCGGGGCACCTCCGCCGGGCGCGTGCAGTCCGTGGCGCTGCGGCTCATCGTCGAGCGCGAGCGGGAGATCCGCGCGTTCGTCGCCGAGGTCTACTGGACCGTCGAGGCGCGGTTCGCGAAGGAGGGCTCGCCTCCCACGCCGCCGGCGCCGGAACCGGTGGAGGGCAAGCCGCCCGCGCCGCCTCCCTTCGCGCCCGGCGAGTTCCCCGCCACGCTCGTCGCCGTGGACGGCGTGAAGGCGGACCTCCGGGACGAGGAGACGGGGCGCGCCGTCGTCGCCCGCCTCGCCGGCGCGGCGTTCCGCGTGGCCTCCGTGGGGCGCGAGCGCAAGGAGGAGCGGGCCCCGCCTCCGTTCACGACGTCCACGCTCCAGCAGCAGGCGTCCATCCGCCTCCACTTCTCCGCGAAGCGCACGATGAACGTGGCGCAGCGGCTCTACCAGGGCGTGGAACTGGGCGACGAGGGACAGGTCGCGCTCATCACGTACATGCGGACGGACTCCGTGGCGCTGTCCGACGATGCCGTCGCGGCGGGCCGCGCCGTCGTCGCGCGCCGGTTCGGCGCCGATCACCTCCCCGAGAGCCCGAACCGGTTCCGCGCGGGCAAGCGGGCGCAGGAGGCGCACGAGGCCATCCGGCCCACGGACCCGGCGCGGACTCCCGACGAGGTCGCGAGGCTCGTCGATCGCGACGAGGCGCGGCTCTACGAGCTCATCTGGCGGCGGTTCATGGCGTGCCAGATGAAGCCGTCGGTCACGGACGTGACGAGGGTGCGCGTGGAGGCGGCGGGCTGCGCGTTCGAGGCGCGCGGGCGCACGCCGGCGTTCGCGGGCTGGCGCGCGGCGTGGCCCGCGCGGGAGAAGGACGACGAGCCGGAACTCCCGCCGCTGGCGGAGGGCGAGACCGTGGAGGACCGGGGCGTGCGCTCCGACCGGCACGAGACGCAGCCGCCCCCGCGCTTCACGGAGGCCTCCCTCGTCAAGACGCTGGAGAAGGAGGGCATCGGGCGGCCCTCCACCTACGCCGCCATCATCACGACCATCGTGGACCGCAACTACGTGCTCAAGGAGAAGACGCGGTTCCGGCCCACGGCGCTGGGGGAGGTCGTGAACGACCTGCTCGTGCCCTTCTTCGACGACCTCATCAACGTGAAGTACACGTCGCGGATGGAGGAGGAACTGGACGAGGTCGAGGCCGCCCAGGTCCCGTGGAAGCAGGTGCTCCGCGGATTCTGGGAGGCGTTCTCGCGCGACCTCGCGCGGGCCGAGAAGGACATGAAGCCCGTGAAGTTCCTGCCCGCGGCGGAGGGCACGCCTCCGTGCGAGAAGTGCGGCAGCGACATGGTGCGGAAACTGTGGAAGGGGCGGGAGTTCCTCGGCTGCTCCAAGTACCCCGACTGCAAGAACACGAGGCGGCTCGCCGCCGACGGGACGGCGGTGCCGGCGGCCGAGGCCACGGACCAGGTCTGCGAGAAGTGCGGGAAGCCCATGGTCATCCGCTCCGGGCGCCGCGGGCGGTTCCTCGCGTGCAGCGGGTACCCCGACTGCAGGAACGCGAAGGATCTCGCGGAGGACGGGTCCGTGCTCGCGCTCCCGGAGAGCGACGAGAAGTGCGAGAAGTGCGGCTCGGAGATGCGGGCGCGGATGGGCCGCCGCGGGCCGTTCCTCGCGTGCACGGCGTACCCGAAGTGCCGGAACGCGCGGGACATCGGCCCCGACGGCAAGGCCGCCCCTCCGGCTCCGGCGCTGGACGTGAAGTGCGACAAGTGCGGGTCCGACATGACCATCCGGCGCGGTCGCCGGGGACCGTTCATGGCGTGCACGGCGTATCCCAAGTGCCGCAACGCCAAGGACCTCCCCGAGGATCATCCCGCGCGGGAGGCGCGCCGTCCCGCCGCCGAGCCCGCCGGCGTGGACTGCCCCGACTGCGGGGGCCCCATGCTCGTCCGCTTCAGTCGCCGGGGCCCCTTCGCCGGGTGCGCCGCCTACCCCAAGTGCAAGGGCACCCGCCCCCTCTCCGACCGCCCGGCCCCTTCCGCCTGACCCGCCGCCCCGGCCGTCCCCCGCTCGACGACGACATTCCCGGAACGAATCCGCCGAGTTCGCGGGTCCAACTCGCACGCAACATTCCGGGAATGATGTCGTCGCGGGGGCGGGAGGGAAGAGGGGGCGGAGGCCGGGGGTTTCCCGGGGGATGCGCCAGCCACCGCCGACGCCCGCTCCGCCCCGCGTTCGCGTATCCTCCGCGATGCGGGAGGCGGCCGCCCGCGGGGAGGCGGGCCGGTGGACGGGGCGGACGGGATCGGGGCGCGGGGCCGGGCCGGGAGCGGCGCGGGCGGGGTCGACGCGGACTCCCCCTCCGCCGCGCCGGGCCGCCGCGACGCCGGAGGTGGCGTCGACGCGTCCCCCGCGTCCGCCCTCCCCGCGACGACCGCGGACGACGCGCTCCTCGCGCGCCTCCGCGCCGGCGAGGACGCGGCCTTCGCGGATCTGGTCCGGGAACACGGTCCCCGCCTCCTCGCCACCGCGCGCCGCATCCTGCGGGAGGACGGCGCCGCGCAGGACGCGCTCCAGGACGGGTTCCTCCGGGCCTTCCGCTCGCTGGGGGAGTTCCGCGGCGAGGCGCGCCTGGGGACCTGGCTCCACCGCATCGTGGTGAACGCCGCCCTCGGCCGCCTCCGCGCCGCGGCGCGTCATCCCGAGGAGCCGCTGGACCCGCTCCTCCCGGAGTTCTCCGCCGGCGGCCACTTCCGCGAAGCGCCCGCCGCGTGGGCGCCGCCGCCCGAGGAGGAGGTCGAGCGCCGGGAACTCCAGCGGAGGGTCCGGGCGGAGGTGGACGCGCTGCCCGACTCCTACCGCGCGGTGCTCGTCCTGCGCGACCTGGAGGGGTTCGACACGGAGGAGGCCGCGCGGCTCCTCGGCCTCACGCCGGCCAACGTGAAGGTCCGGCTCCACCGCGCCCGCCAGGCGCTCCGCACGAGGCTCGACCGGATCCTCGCCCCGGGGGAGGGACGCCCGTGACCTGCGCCGAGACCCTGCGCTCCATGCGCCCCATGCTCGAGGGCACCGCGCCCCCGGAGCGGCGCGCCGACGCCGAGGCCCACATCGCCGCGTGCGCCGAGTGCGGCCGCATCTGGAAGGTCGCCACGGAGAGCACGTGCCGCGACCTCGCGGAGTTCCTCCACGAGTACCTGGAGGGGGACCTCGCGGCGGAGCAGCGGGAGGTGTTCGAGCGGCACCTCGCCCTCTGCCGGGAGTGCGTGACGTACCTGGAGACCTACGGGTCCGCGGTGGGACTGTGCCGCGAGGCGGCGGCGGCGGAGAAGCCTCCGCGGCTGCCCGACGACCTCGTCGCCGCCATCCTCGCCGCCCGCGCCCGGGGGACGGGACCGCCGGGCGCGTGACGGCGGCTTCGACGCGCCCTTCAGCCCGCGACGTACCCGCGGGCGTCCACGTGCCCCTCGAGGAGCATCCGGGCCTCCCGGCGCGCGCGGTGGAGGCGGGACATGACGGTCCCCACGGGGATGCCGAGGCGCCCGGCGATGTCCCGGTAGGAGAGCCCCTCCACGGCGAACAGCAGGAACACGCGGCGGTAGGTGGCGGAGATGCCGTCGACGGCGCGCAGGAGGGGGCCGCTCACGGACTCCCGCGCGCGGGCGAGGTCGCCGACCTCCGACAGCGCGGCGACTTCCACCCGCGCGGGCGCCTCCAGGACGGCCCGCTCCACGGACTCGTCGCCGGCCGTCCGCGGCGCCAGGCGCGCGCGGCGCCCGCCGTTGATGGCGTGGTTGCGGAGGATGGTGCGCATCCACGCGGGGAAGTTCGTGCCCGGCTTGAACGAGTGACGGCTGCGGAGCGCCCGCACGACGGCGTCCTGGGCGAGGTCCTCGACGTCCGCCTGCCGCGAGGCGTAGCGGCGAGCCCACCGGAGGATGTCCCCCCGGTGGGTCTGCACGAGCTCCTCCACCCCCGGCGGGGCGGCCTCGACGGCGGCGGACTCCCTCACGATGGACCTCCCGGCGGGCGGGGGTTCCAGCGCCTTCCCGCGCCATCCGCAGCCTTGGATGCCGCCGCCGCGCCCGGGGTTACACCGCGCCGCGGCGCCCGTCGCCGGGAGGGTGAAAAAAGAACCCCCCCGTGGTGGCAGAAGCCGATACTCGCGCCCCTCTCCGGGCCGCCCCAGCGGCGCTCCCGTGGTCCACCCGTTCCGCGCCGCCTTCGGAGCCATCACCCATGCCGATGACGATCACCGACATCCCCGTCGAGGGCTACGAGCGGGTCGCCCGTGCGGAGGACCCCGCCGTCGGCTTCAAGGCCATGATCGCCGTCCATGACACGTCCCTGGGGCGCGCGCTGGGCGGCCTGCGCATGTGGCCCTACGCCTCCGACGAGGAGGGGCTGACGGACGTCCTCCGCCTCGCCCGCGGGATGACGTACAAGTCCGCCGTCGCGAGGACCGGTCTGGGCGGCGGGAAGTCCGTCATCTTCGGCGACTCCCGCACGCAGAAGACGCCCGAACTCTTCCGCGCCATGGGTCGCTTCGTCGAGTCCTTCGGCGGCAACTACATCACCGCCGAGGACGTCGGGACCTCCGTGGCGGACATGAACTGGATCCGCGAGGAGACGCAGTGGGTCACGGGCCGCGCCCGCGAGGACGGCGGCAGCGGCGACCCGTCACCCTACACGGCGTACGGCTGCTTCCTCGGTGTGAAGGCCCTCGTGGAGGCCGCCCTGGGACGGAAGGACCTCTCCGGGGTCCGCGTCGCGATCCAGGGGGTCGGGCACGTGGGGATCTACCTCGGGCAGCGGCTGCGCGACGCCGGCTGCGTGCTCACCGTGTGCGACATCAACCGGGAGAAGGTCGAGGCCGCGGCGGCGGAACTCAACGCGTCGGTCTGCTCCCCCGATCAGGTCTACTCCCTCGACGTGGACGTGTTCGCGCCGTGCGCCCTGGGGGCCGTCGTCAACGACGGCACCCTCCCGCAGTTCCGCTGCAGGATCATCGCGGGCGCCGCGAACAACGTCCTCCACCACCTCCGCCACGGGGACGACCTGCGCGCGCGCGGCATCCGCTACGCGCCGGACTACGTCATCAACGCCGGCGGGATCATCAACGTGAGCGAGGAGTTCACGCCGGGCGGCTACGACGAGGCCCGGTCGCTGGCGAAGATCGAGATCATCCACGACACGCTGAAGCGGATCCTCGCGCTCTCCGACGAGAAGGACATCTCCACGGCCCGGGCCGCGGACCTCCTCGCCGAGGAGATCCTCGCCGCCGCGAAGTAGCCGCGCGTCACCCCTTCGTGCGCAGGTACTCCAGGAGGACGCGCTCGCTGCGGGGGGCCAGCCGCTCGAACTCGATCCCGACCCCGATGTGGCTCCCCGGGAGCGGCACGTGGCGCA
The DNA here is from genome assembly GCA_964607145.1 of uncultured Planctomycetota bacterium. Taxonomy (GTDB): domain Bacteria; phylum Planctomycetota; class JAJSAM01; order JAJSAM01; family JAKLKS01; genus CAZSIX01. The sequence continues at coordinate 32,921 of CAZSIX010000015.1, forward strand.
TCACCTTGCCCTGCACCTCCACGACGTTCTCGCCGAGCTGCAGATCCACGTTGATGCGGCTGCCCATCGGCGGGGCGATGTTCATCTCCACCTGCATCCCGTCGCGGGAGATGTCGAGGGTCCGGAAGATGCGGCCCTGGTCGACGACGATGTTCAGGCTGGTGACGCGCGGGAACCGACGACGCTCCTGCCCCATGGGGGGATCCTCCTTCGGGTGGGGCCGGGGAGCGGCACCCCGGCGGCGGGGATCATACGTCGCCCCGGCGCGCGGCGGGAACGTGCTTCGCCCGACGTAGGATCCCCCCATGGACCCGGCCATCGCCGCCCAGGAGGACGACCGCCCCACGGGCGAGGACCTCCGCGCCGCGTGGCCGCTGCTCACGCCCGCCGATCGGTTCGACGCGTTCCGGCTCCTCCGCGACCGCCAGGATGCGGAGGACCTCTACCTCGGGCTCAGCGCGGCGGACCAGGCCGACCTGCTGCACCGGCTGCCCGCGGCGGAGCGCAAGGCGTGGATCCGCGCCCTCGACCCGGACGACGCGGCGGATGTCCTGCAGGCGGTCCCGGAGGAGGAGCGCGAGGCGCTCCTCGCGCAGATGGAGACGGCGATGCGCAAGGAGGTCACCGCCCTCCTCGCGTTCGCCGAGGACGACGCCGGCGGCCTCATGAACCCCCGCTTCGCGCGGGTGCGGCCGGACATGCGCGTCGAGGAGGCGCTCCAGTACCTCCGCGTGCAGGCCCGCGAACGGTTGGAGACGATCTACTACGCCTACGTCCTGGACGCCGGGCAGCACCTCCTCGGCGTGGTCTCCCTGCGCCAGCTCTTCGTGGCCGCGGGGGATCGGCTCGTGCGGGAGGTGATGCAGGCGGACGTCGTCTCCGTGCGGGAGGAGATGGACCAGGAGGCCGTGAGCCGGCTGTTCGCGGAGCACGACCTCGTCGCCATCCCCGTGGTGGACGCGGAGGGGCGCATGCGCGGCATCGTCACGGTGGACGACATCGTCGACGTCGTCCAGGAGGAGGCGACGGAGGACATCCAGCGCATGGGCGGCTCCGCGTCGCTGGACGCGCCGTACCTGGAGACGCCCCTCGGCCAGATGGTGCGCAAGCGGGCGGGCTGGCTCGCCGTGCTCTTCCTCGGCGAGATGCTCACGGCGACCGCCATGGCGCACTTCGAGGAGGAGATCTCCCGCGCCATGGTGCTGGTGCTGTTCGTCCCGCTCATCGTGAGCAGCGGCGGGAACTCCGGTTCGCAGGCGTCGACGCTCGTGGTGCGGGCCATGGCGCTGGGGGAGGTCCGCGTCCGGGACTGGTGGCGGGTCGCGCGCCGCGAAGTGGGTGCGGGGCTGGCCCTCGGCCTGGTGCTCGGGTCCCTCGGATTCGGGCGCATCATCGTGTGGCAGCAGGTGGGCGGCGCCATGGGGAACGTCGTCTACGGTCCCCACTACGTCGCCGTGGCCGCGGTCGTGGGAGCCAGCGTGGTGGGCGTGGTGCTGCTGGGGACCGTGGCCGGCTCCATGCTCCCCTTCGTCCTCCGGCGGCTCGGGTTCGACCCCGCCACCGCGTCCGCTCCCTTCGTCGCGACGCTGGTGGACGTGGGCGGACTGGTGATCTTCTTCTCCATCGCGAGCCTGATCCTCTCCGGGCGCGTCCTGTAGGACGCGCCCCCTGCCCGCGGGGCGCCGCCGCCGCGATCAGGCCTCCTCGCCCACCACCTCGACCTCCACGTCGGGCAGGGACTCGAGGAACACGCGGCCGTACCGCTTGCGGAGGATCCGCGGGTCGAGCACGACGACGGTGCCCCGATCCGTCGCCGTGCGGATGAGGCGGCCGACCCCCTGGCGGAACCGCAGCACCGCCTGGGGCAGGGAGTACGCGAGGAACGGATCCTCCCCGCGCGCCTGGAGCGCCTCGACGCGGGCCTCCACCAGGGGATGGCTGGGGACGGCGAAGGGGAGCCGCGTCACGATCACCAGGCGCAGCGCGTCGCCGGGCACGTCCACGCCCTGCCAGAACGTGTCGGCGCCGAAGAGCACGGCCCCTTCCGTCGTGCGGAACCGGTCGAGGAGCGCCTCCCGCGGGAGGCCCGCCCCCTGTCGCATGGGCACCAGTCCGTGGGCGCGGAGGGCCGGCTCGGCGTCGCGGAACACGCGGTCGAGGGCGCCGTAGGACGTGAACAGGACGAACGCGCCCCCGCGCGCCTCCGCGCAGTACCGGACGACCTCCCGCGCCACTCCCGACTCCCAGGGGCCCGCGTCCCGCGGGTCGGGGATGTCGGCGCGGACCACGACGCGCATCTGCCGCCGGAAGTCGAAGGGGGACCCCAGCGCGAGGACCTCCGCGTCGTCGAGGCCGAGGCGCCCGCAGAGGGGCCGGAAGTCCCGCTCCCGTCCCACGGACAGGGTCGCGCTCGTCAGCACCGCCGACCGGAGGGGCCCGAAGAGGGATTCCCGGAGCACGGGACCCACGTCCACGGGGGCGCCGAGGAGGACGGTGTTGCGCCCGCCCGCCCCCTCCCGCTCCACCCAGTACACGCGTCCCGGCTCCGAGGCCCCGCACCACTCGCGGACCGCCCACGCGGTCTCCGCCGCGCGGTCCGCCTGGGAGAACAGTTCGATCTCCCTCTCCTTGGTCTCCACCCGCGCCGCCAGTTCCCGCAGCGCGCCGGAGAGCCGCTCCATGTCGTCGGACAGCGACTCCGTGCGGAACCGGGGCTCCCGGAGGCGCGCGTTGCCGCCGCCCCGTTCCCGCTCCTCCGCCCACGCGGCGACCTCGCCGTAGAGGGAGTCGGCGGACGCGCGGCAGTCCTCGACGAGGGCGAGGGTCGCGGCGTCGGCCTCCAGCGTCGCCAGCAGCCCCTTCCCGTTCCGACCCACCAGGTGGCCCAGCAGGCGGGCCGTGCCGGCGCTGCTCAGGCGGAGGCCGAGGTGGGAGCCGGCGACCTCCTCCACCTCGTGGGCCTCGTCGAGGACGAGGTGGGAGTACTCCGGCAGCAGCGACGCGCCCCGCGTGCGGAGCGCCAGGTCGGCGAACAGGAACGCGTGGTTCGCCACGATGATGTCGGCGTTCTGGAGGCGGCGCCGGCCCGCCTGGTAGTGGCACTCGGCGTAGAAGTCGGAGCGCCGCCCGAGGCAGTTCCCCGCCTCCGCCTGCACGCGGGACCAGACCGCCCCGGAGGGCTCGAAGGGGAGCGATTGCCGCGTCCCGTCCCGGGTCAGCGCCGCCCAGCCGTTGACGCGCTCGACCTCCTCCCGCTCGGCCATGCCCGGGAGCAGCGTGGCGGCGTCGCGGACGGTCTCCCGGAGGCGGCGCAGGCAGACGTAGTTGCCGCGACCCTTGGCGAGGACCACGGAGAACTCCTCCGGGAGGCAGCCGGTGAGGAGCGGGACGTCCTTCCGGAGCAACTGGTCCTGGAGCGCCAGCGTGTGCGTGGCGATGACGACGCGCTCCCCGCGCTCCGCCGCGGCGGCGATGGCCGGGACGAGGTAGGCGAAGGACTTGCCCACGCCCGTCCCCGCCTCCACCACGAGGCGCCCCCCGTGGCGGAACACGCGGTCCACGGCGGCGGCCATGGTGCGCTGCTCGGCTCGGTCCTCGTACCGCTCCAGGGCCGCGGAGACGCCCCCGCCGGGTGCGAGGGCCGCGGTGACGTCGAGCATGGCCGCAGGATACCCCGGGGGCGTCGCCCGCCCCGACGGGAGGCGCGCGCGCCGGGCCGGGCGCCGCTTCGTGCTTGCCCGCCCGGGACGGGGGGGATAGCATCGCCCCGCGCCACGGTCCCCGGGCTCGCGCCGCGGACCACCCCCGGAGGGAGATCCATGCTCGCGCGTCCGTCCGCACTGCTCGCCGTCGCGCTGGCGCTGGGCGCCATGGGCTGCCAGTCCAGGGGCGAGATGGCCGCCTCCCGGGACGGCTCCGGCGGCGGCGCGGCCCGCACCGGGCCCGCCCTCGCCGAACGCCCCCTCGCCTACCGCGTCGTCTGGGCCAGCGGCAAGGGCCGCGTCGGGTACGTGGAGACCCGCGAGATGGCGCGCGGGCCCGACCGGCCGGTCACCCGCCACGTCGCCATGGACCTGGAGTTCGTCGAGGTGGGCTGGTACACGGACGCCGGCGACGGCGTGCGCTACGACTACCCGCAGACCAGCGTGAAGTCCGCCTTCCAGGAGCAGTTCCTCCCGGAGACGCTCCCCGTGGACACGCTGGACAACCAGGTGCGGCGCATCTTCCGGCTCGACCCCACCACGCCCATCACCCTGGTGCGGGCGACGGAGGCGGACCTCCGCCGGTAGCCCGGGGCTTCGGCGCGCGCCAGCGGATCTTCCGCCCGTCCCCCCAGAGCATGTCGAGGTCGTAGAGGGACCGGGACTCGGGCTGGAACACGTGGACGACCAGGGGACCGTAGTCGAGGACCGCCCAGGTGCCGCCCTCGGCGCCCTCCCGGCCCACGGGCCGGATCCCCATGTCGCGGAGGACCCGCTCCGTCTCCTCCACGAGCGCCCGCACGTGCCGGGGCTGCGTCCCCGTGGCCAGCAGGAAGTACTCCGTGATGGGGCTCACCGCCCCCACGTCGAGGAGGGAGACGTGGTCCGCCTTCATGGCGTCCAGGGCCCGGGCGGCGGCGATGGCCGCCTTGCGGGCGGGCGTGGGCTTGCGCCTCGGCGCGGCGGTGCGGGCTCGCGGTGTCGCCGTCTTCGCCAGGGAGGCCTCCTTCGGTCGAGGGGGAGGATAGTCGCCTCCCGGCGGACCGCCTATTTCCGGTCGTCGCCGGAGGCGCCCCCGGGGCCGTCCCCCTCCTCCGCCTCGAGGTAGCGCCTGCGGGCGGCGGCGTCCGTTCCCCGGGCCATGGCGCCCCCCTCCTCGGCGGCCTCCGCGAGCCCCCGCAGCGCGGCGGCGGCGGGCTCCGCCGCCCCGGCGGCCAGCGTGCGGTAGAGGCGCGCCGCCTCGGAGAGGTCCCCGTCGGCGGCGGGGGCCGGCGCGCCCCCGGGCGCCCCGTGGAGTTCCCGGAGGCCGCGCACGACCAGCGCCTCGGAGAGGGCCCAGACGGAGGCCGTGTCCGCTGAGTCCGCCTCCACCAGCGCGCGGAGGATGGCGATGGACTCGCTCACCGGCTCCCGCCCCCGCGCGGCGAGGAGCGCGCGGGCGACCTCGGGCCAGCGGAGCGAGCGGTCGAGCAGGGCCTGCGCCAGGAACCGCCGGATGCGCCGCGCCCGCGGGTTGCGCGCGGCGCCTTCGTCCAGGGTGCGCAGGCCCCGCACGATCCACGCGCTCCGCTCCGCGGCGTCGGCGGACTCGCCGGCGAGGTTGTAGGCGAGGTGGAACCCCAGGTACTCGTGGGCGTCCGCCAGGCGGGGCTCGAGGCGGGCGGCGGCCTCGTAGGCGGCCAGCATCTCGGCGCGCCGATCCTCCGCGAAGAGGGCGTCGGCGCGGAGCCAGAGGAGGTCCAGGGCGAGCAGGTTGACGACGCCGAGGCAGGGCGCCCCGCGGGCCGCCCGCGCGGGCTCCGGCCGCGCGCGGTCGGCGGCGAGGCAGACGCCCCATCCCGCGGCGAGGAGGAGGACTCCCGCCGCCGCGGGCCCGGCGATGCCCCGCCTCACGGTCGCCGCGCGGCGCCCATCGCCGCCAGCGCCGAGAAGGCCACGGCCAGCCCGAGCCCCGCGGCCACGGCGCCGCCGACGTCACCGCCGTCGGGCACCTCCCCCGCCACGATCTCCCGGGAGAGGTCGTACCGCGACGCATCGGGCAGGATGCGGGCCAGGCCGCGGAACACGGGGACGAGGAACGACGGGGGCGCCGGACCCGGCGGGCCGTGATCGTCGTGGGAGTCGCCGGCGGGGGCGCCGTGGTCCGCCGTGACTCCCTCCAGGGCGCGACCCACGGCCCCCGCATGGGTGGCCGTGCGGGCGGCCTCCTCGAAGGAGGGCCGGGCGGAGGCGAGGAGGAGGAGCGTGGCCCCGGCGAAGGCGGCGACGCCGGAACCGGTCACCGTGGAGAGCGCCGCCGTGGCCGCGAGGAGCGCCAGGAGGCCCGCGCCCAGGGCGGCCCCGTGGAGACCTCGGGCCAGGATCCGCGGTCGCGTCCCGTCGAACCGCCGACAGGCGGCGGGGTCGAGGCCGATCTCGTAGTTGCCCGGGATCCGCTCCACCCGCACCGTCGTCCCGCCCGCCGGCAGTGCGGCCCGCAGGGGGCGCCCCCAGGGGGCGGAGGGTTCCTGCGGCACCGCCGCGCCGGGCTCGCCGGGCGTCGACCCGCCCCCGGTGCGGACGCGGACACGGACGCGCCCGGGGAGGCCGGTGCCGCGGCCCGCACGCGTGAGGGGCGCCAGTTCCAGGTCCCCCGGCGCCCGGTCCGCCGACGGGAAACTCACATCCAGCGGGGGTGCGGCGGCGGCGGTCCAGCGGCGGTCCGGGCGCGCCGCATCGGCCACGCCGCCGGTCACTGCCGTCGCCCGCACGAACGCCCGTGGCCGGGGCGGGGCCCGCCCCGTTCCCAGTTCCACCGCCCCCAGGGCGGACGCGAGGAGGGCCACCGTGAGGAGGAGCAGGCCGGCGCCGGCCCCCGCCACGGTGCCCAGCGCCCGCGCCGCCGGGGACACGGGGCCCGCCAGGAGCGCGAGCCCCCGGGCCCGGCGGCGATCCCCCGGCAGCGGGCCCGCCCCCAGGGCCGCCGCCGCGGCGGCGGCGAGGAGCACCGCCAGCCCGAGGGAGAGGGAGTCGGCCGCCTCCAGCCGACCCGCCGCGTCGGCCCCGGGAGCCGCCGCCGCCAGCCCCAGCGCCAGGAGGAAGTGGACGGGCACGAGCCAGAGGACGCGCCCGGCCACGGCCTCCCGGAACCGGAGCGCGGTCACCGTGGCGAGTCCCCTCACGCCCCGCCTCCGCCGCCGGCGGGAGGGGCCGGGGGCCCTCCCCGATCCCGGCCCAGGAGCCGGAGGAAGACCCGGTCCAGAGGCTCCCGCGCGGGCTGATCCACGGTCACCCGGCCTCCGGCCCCTTCCACGGCCCGCCGCGCCGCCTCGCGGGCGCCAGGGTCGCCCTCGATCTCCAGGTTCCAGCGCCCCTCCACCGCGAGCACCCGGTCCAGGGGCCCCTCGGCGGCGAGGCGGCCTCCGCCGAGGATGGCGACCCGGTCGCACAGCCGTTCCACGTCGGAGAGCACGTGGCTGGAGAGGAGGACCGTGACCCCCCGCCCGCGACCCTCCTCCAGCAGCGAGAGCAACCCCTCCCGGCCCACCGGGTCCAGCCCCGCCGTGGGCTCGTCCAGGATGAGCAGGTCCGGCGCGTGGACGAGGGCGGCGGCCAGCCCCACGCGCCGCTTCATCCCCCGGGAGAACCCCTCCGCCCGCCGATCCGCCTCGGGCCCCATCCCCAGCCGCTCCAGCACCGCCGCCGCCGCGGCCCGGCGCTCCCGGCGGGCCATGCCGTGGAGCGCGCCCACGGTCTCCACCCACTCCCGTGCCGTCAGGAAGGGGTAGAGATCGGCGTCCTCGGGCAGGTAGCCGGTGCGCCGTCGCGCCTCGCGGTGGCCCGCGGGGTGGCCCAGCACGCGGGCCTCGCCGGAGGTGGGCACGTGTAACCCCAGCAGCAACCGGATCGTGGTGGACTTCCCCGAACCGTTGGGCCCGAGGAGTCCCGCCACGGCGCCGCGGGGGATGCTCCAGTGGAGGTCGTCGAGGGCGAGCACGTCCGGTCGTCCCCCGCGGCCGCGATACCGGCGCGTGAGACCCCGCGTCTCCACGGCGGGGAGTTCGGCCATGGCCGCATGGTACCGCCGCCGACCCGACTCGGCCCCCGGACCTCGCGCGGGACGGGGGTGGAGGTGGCGGGGCCGGGCCGGGGCTAGAATGCCCCCGCCATGAGGTCGCCACCGGCTGCCGAGGTGCCCCGCGGGGGCGGGGATGTGGGCATGCTTCGTCTGCTGCTGGCGGCGGGAACCCTGGCGCTGGTCCCCGCGGCGCTCGCGGGGATCCCGCCGCGGGCGGCGGCGGGTCCCGCGGCCGGCGACGTCCGTCTCCTGGTGGACCTGGAGCGCGGCGGAGAGGCGGAACTCGCCCTCCTCCCGGGCGTGGGACCGGGGCTCGCCCGCCGCATCCGCGAGGAGCGGGACTCCGGCGGCCCCTTCGGATCCGCCGAGGCGGTGGCGCGGCGCGTCCGGGGCGTGGGCGCCGCCACGGCGGCCACCTGGGACGGATGGGTCGGGGGAACGCCGGCGCCGGGGGCGCCGCGGGCGCCGCGGCGGTGACCGACTCCGTCCCCCCGCCGTCGACCCTTCCTCCGTTCCCCGAGGAGGAGATGGGCCACGTCGTCGCCGCCGCGCTGCGGGAGGACGGCGCCTTCGAGGACGTCACGTCGCGGACCTTCGTCCCGACGGCGCGGATGGCCCACGCGACCCTGCGGGTCAAGCGACCGGGGGTCGTCTGCGGACTCCCGGCGGTGCTCGCGGTCCTGCGTGCGGTCTCCCCGCGCCTCGCGTTCACGCGGCTCGTCCCCGAGGGCGCCGAGGTCGCCGCGGGGACCGAGGTCGCCGCCGTGGGGGGGCCCGCCCGCTCCCTCCTGGCGGCGGAGCGCGTGGCGCTCAATCTCCTCGGCCACATGGGAGGCATCGCCACCCTGACGCGCGCCTTCGTCCGCGCCGTGGAGGGCACCGGCGTCACGGTGCATCCCACGCGGAAGACGCTCCCCGGACTGCGCGCGGCGGCCGTCTACGCGGTGGAGGTCGGGGGCGGCCACCGCCACCGGTCCGGCCTCCACGAGGCGATCCTCGCGAAGGAGAACCACTTCCGCGCGGCGGGCGTCCCCTTCGGGGAGGCGCTCCGGCTGGCGCGCGCGGCGGCGCCCCCGGGCATCCCCTTCGGCACGGAGGTCGAGACGCTGGGGGAACTCTGCCTGGCGCTGGAGGCGGGCGCGGACCTGATCCTCCTCGACGATTTCCCCGTGGACCAGGTCCGGCGGGCGGTGGAGGAGCGCAACGTGCGCGGGAAGGGACCCCGCCCGATCCTGGAGGCCACCGGCGGCATCACGCTGGAGAGCGCCCGCGCGTACGCCGCCACCGGCGTCGAGCGGCTGAGCGTCGGCTCCCTCACCCACTCCGCGCCCTGGCTGGACTGCTCCCTGAAGATCACCGAGGCGCACGGCGGGGCGTGAGCGACGCGGACGCCCTCGACGGGGAGCGCATCGCCGCCGCGGTCCGCGCCGGCGGCGGCGGGCGGCGGTTCCTGCTCCGGGACGAAGTGGGGTCCACGCAGGACCTGGCGTTCGCCATGGCGGACGAAGGTGCGCCGGACGGTTCCGTGGTCCTCGCCGATGGCCAGACCGCGGGCCGGGGCCGTCTCGGCCGGCGCTGGGAGTCGCCGCCCGGCGCGGGCCTCTGGTTCTCCCGCGTGGTGCGACCCGGCGTGCCTCCGCCGCCGGCGCCCCTCCTGGTGGCCGCCACCGCGGTGGCGCTGGCGGCGGTCCTGGAGCGGGAGACGGGAGTCGTCGCGGCGCTCCGCTGGCCCAACGACGTGCTGATGGGCGGCCTGAAGGTGGCGGGCATGCTCATCGAGACGCGGGACTTCGACCCCGGGTCCCCCGTGCTGGTCCTCGGCGTGGGCGTGAACGTCTCCCAGGCCGAGGGCGGCCTGGCGGAGGACCTTCGCGGGACGGCGACGAGCCTCCGCGGGGCGGGGGGACGGACTCCCGACCGGACCGGCCTCCTCTGCGGCGTCCTCCGATCCCTGGACGACGGGTTCGCGGACCTGGCCCGACCGGGGGGAGCGGAGCGGCTGGACGCGGCATACGTCCGGCGGGCCGCCTTCGTGGGGGAGGCCGTGCAACTCCTCGACGGCGACGCCCCCCGGGAGGGCGTCCTCCTGGAGGCGTCCCCCGTGCGGGGAGTGCTCCTCCGGGGCGCCGTCGACCGCGGAGACATCCGCGTCCGCCCGGAGCACGCCCGTGCTCTCCGCCCGTCGGGGCCTCGCCGGGGCCGGGGTCTCGTTGACCGGCGCCCCCCCGTCGGTTAGCGTGTCCCCGGCCTGCGGGCAGAGAGTCGGTCGCACTACCACGGAGGGGAAGGATCATGAAGGCACTGCTCATGGCGGCTTGCGGGGGACTGGTCCTGACCGCGTCGGCGCTGCTGGCGCCCGCCGCTCCGGCGCCGGAGCCGCTGCCGCTGGACGGGAGCCCGTGGACGGGGCCGGTCGACGCCCGGGTCAGGCTCAAGTTCGCCAAGGACGGCGTGGCCTTCACGACCTCGCCGACGATCGAGGTCGCCACCGGGGACTTCGTGGTCGCGGACCAGTCCGACGGCCGCGTCTTCTTCACCGGGAGCAACTTCGGCGGGTGGAGCGGTGCGATGCACGCGCGCAGCGGCGACCCGCGGTTCTACGACTTCATCCTGGATGACGGCGACGGCGGAGTCCAGGAGAAGGGCGGCTACCCCGGCGCGCTGCGGGACTGGGCCGCCGGCGTCTACGGCGACGCGGCGGGGTTCGGCGTCGCCGTGACGGAGACGTCCGGAGACGGCTCCCTTCGCCTGCGGAAGAGGGACACGGGGGTGAAGATGCGCCAGACCAGCCGATCCTCGGGGGACGCGTTCTACGACGGCGCCACGCGCCGGTTCAAGGGGAGGTTCTCCTTCTTCGGCGCCCTGGACTCGTTCGCGGAGAACTAGCCCGCGTCGACGGAGGCCCCGCGCGGCGCGGTTTCCGTGTGCCGGGCTGCCGCCGACTGCGGTAGAGTCCGCTCAGAAGGGGTCGTCGCAGCGCGTGAGCATGGGAGGTGCATGATGCGTATCCTGTCGAAGCTTGTCGTCGGCGCGATCGTGATCGGCGCCGCGGGGCTGCTCGCTCCTGCGGCCGACGGGCTGCACGTGGTCCTGGACGGCAGTTCCTACTCCGGCGCCGTCCGGACGCGAACCCAGATCCGGGTGAAGCGGTCGGGCTTCCAGTGGCCCGCCGAACTGCCCCGCTCGGGCCAGATCGTGTCGAACCGATCCACGGGCCCCGGCTACTCCGCGTCGCTGAGCTTCTCCGGCGGAAACGTTTCGTTCAGCAGTGCCGCGCTGGGCGGCGTGACGGTCCCGCTGACGGAGCGTCCCGGCCAGGATCGCTACTACGACTTCACCGTCGCCTCGGGCCTCTTCGCGGACGGAGCCGCCACGCTGGTGACGACCACGGCGCCCGCCATCGGAACGACCTCGACCGTCGTCATCGAGACCATCGACGGCGTGGGCCTCGTGCGTGGAGATTGGAGCCTCGACACGGTCATGTTCCGCCACCGGTTCCGGTTCACCGGCACGGCGCCCTACCAGTTGCTCCCGAAGGACTCCGCGAAGACCCGCCGGTTCAAGGGCAAGACGTCGATCTCCGGTGTCCTCCCCAACTCGTTCGCTCCCTAGGTGATCCCGGGGAGGGATTGACTCGGTGGGCGCGGCTGCGTAGACTGGCTACGGAAAGCGGAAGACTGTGGTCGCCGGGGGCAGGCCCGCCGGCACGTAGGAACTCGGAAGGAGGACGGCGATGAAGGCATTGGTTGTGGCTCTCTGTGGCGCTCTCGTCATCGGGGCGGCGAGCGTGCTGGCGCCGGCCACGCACGACAACATCGTGCTCGACAACACGTTCTGGGCCGGGACGATCTACGGCCGCGCCAAGATCTCGACGAAGCCCGGCGTGGACGTGAAGACGACGGACTGGATGAACTCCATGGACATCTCCAGCGGCTCGATCTCGTTCTCCTCGAGCAACTGGGGTTCCTGGTCCGCCTCCACCAGCCCCCGCGAGGGCAAGATCCGGTTCCACGACTTCTGGCTGAACAACGGCGAGGGCGAGCTCCAGTCGTGGGCCGCCAACGCCATCGGGAACATCACCGGGTTCTACACCTCCATCGACTCCGCCGAGGGCAGCGGCTACGTCCGCGGCAGCTGGGACTTGGGCAACATCCTCATGCGGTCCAGCACGCGCGTCCGCGGGTTCGGCACGGTCAACGGTCAGCCGCGGACCTTCCGCGGGAAGCTCTCCATCGACGGCATGCTGTTCAACAACGACTAGCCTCCGATCGCGATCCACAACGGGGCACCCCGTTCGCGCGGGGTGCCCCGTTCGATTCCCGGAGTGGTGCGGTGCCGGCGGATGACTCTCCCGTGACCGCTGCGGCTACCATGGCCGATCCACATGCGGGGCTGGTGGTCCAGGGTGCCGCGCGACGCCAAGGTCGCCGCGGCGCTGGCGGGGCTGGTGCTGCTGCAGACCGTCGCGCTGGCGGCCTTCGGATTGGCCGTCGCCCGGTCACAGCGAGCGGAAGCGGAACGGGATCTCCGGGCCATCGCTGCCCTCTCCCTGGCCCGCGGCCTCGGTGAACCGGCCGCCGCGGCGCTGGCCCGGACGGAGGTCGCCCTGTCCCGTGCGGCCCGGGCCGCGGGCACCCCCGCGGCGCCGCCCGATCTCCCCGCCGGACTCGTCGTCCGGCTGTTCCTCCTGGGCGCGGACGGGGCCGTGATCGACGGGGAGGGGCGGATGGTGGTCCCGCCCCCGCCCTCGCCGGGGGCCGCCCGCTCACCCGCCGTGGACCGTCTCGGGTCGGTGGAGGCCGTCGCCATGCGCGAGGGGGGCCCGGCCGACGCCGCCCGCGCCGCGTGGGCCGCGGTGGAGTTCGAGGACGACCCGTCCGTGGCGGTGCCGGGACTCCGCATCGTCGCCCGTAACGCGCTCCGTGCGGGGGACGACACGCTGGCGCTGCGGGCGGCCTCCCGCATCCTCGAGCGCTGGCCGGAGTTCCGGGTGGAGGGGGAGTATCCGGACGGACCGGGCGCCGCCGCCGTCGCGGCATCCATCCACCTGCGCCGGCTCGAGGCCGGCGCCCCCGGGGCGGAGGAGGCCTTCGTCGGGGCGGTGGCGGAGTGGCGCCGGACGCTGCTGGCCGGGGACCTTCCCGCGGCGGCCGCCCGGGGGGAGACGCAGGCGGTGCAGGAACTCGCCGCCGCGGGCAAGCCCCGGCTCTCCGTGGAGGCGGGGGCGGCGATGGAGGCGGCGCTGGCCGCGCTGGGGCGCGCCGACGACGAGGCGGCGCCGCTCCGTGACGGCTCCCTCCGCGCGCGACTGGCGGCGGGCGCGCGGGGCGCCCGGGAGGCGTGGGTCGCCGGGGTCGACGGGCGCGCGCGTCCGCTCCTCTTCCGCGCCGTGGGCCGCCCCGACGGATCCGCCGTCGCGTTCCTCGTCGACCCGGAGGCGTACCTGGCGGCCGCGGTGCTGCCGCTGCTGCATGGCGCCCACCCGCGGGAGGGGACCGCCGTCCGCCTGCTCACCGCCGATCGCGCGCCCCTCGACGGCGGCGGCGCGCCACCGGCGCGCGACGGCGTGCTCGCTTCCGTGGGCGTGCCGCTGCCGATGGCGCGGGCCGTGGGGGAGACGGTCCTCTCCGATCCGGGGCTCCTCGATCGCGAGGCGGCCCGCTCCCGCGGAGTGGTGGTGCTCGTCTTCGCGCTGGCGGCGGCGGCCCTCGGGCTCGGCGCCGTCCTCGTCCTGCGCATGGTCCGCACGGAGGTCCGCGTGGCGCGCATGCGCGCCGACTTCGTGGCCTCCGTCTCCCACGAACTGAAGACCCCGCTGACGAGCATCCGCATGTTCCTGGAGACGCTGCGGGAGGGACGGACGCGCTCCGAGGAGGAGCGGCAGGAGTGCCTCGACGTCGTCGACCGGGAGGCGCAGCGCCTGGGCCGCATGGTGGAGCGCGTGCTGGAGTTCTCCCGCGTCTCCGCCGGCGTCCGCCGCCTCCGGCCCGAGGCGGCGGATCCGGCGGCGGTCCTGCGGGACGCGGCGGACGCGTTCCGCGGGCATCTCGTGAACGGCTCCTGCGACTTCCGCATGGAACTGGCCGCGGGGCTTCCCGTCCTCCGCCTGGACCGGGACGCCGTGACCGAGATCGTGCTGAACCTCCTCGACAACGCGTGGAAGTACACCCCCGCGACGGGCAAGCGCATCGTGCTGCGCGCACGCCCCGCGGACGGCGGCGGCGTCCGCGTGGAGGTGGAGGACAACGGCCCCGGGGTGCCCGCGGGGGACCGCGAGCGCGTCTTCGAGGAGTTCTTCCGCGGCGAGGATCCCCGCACGGCGTCGGCGGGGGGCACGGGTCTCGGCCTCGCCCTCGTGCGGCGGCTGGCCGAGGCCCACGGCGGGAGCGCCGCCGTGGAGAGCGCACCCGGCGGCGGGAGCCGGTTCGTCGTGACGCTGCCCGGCGGCGGGGGCGAGGCAGGGGAGGGACGGATCTGATGGAGACGATTCTCGTCGTGGAGGACGATCCCAGCATCCGGCTGGGGCTCTCCCGCAACCTCTCCTTCGAGGGGTTCCGCGTGGTGGTCGCGTCGGACGGGCAGGAGGGGCTGGAGGCGGCGTTCCGGGAGCGGCCCGATCTCGTCCTGGTCGACGTGATGCTGCCGGGAGCGTCGGGGCTCGAGATCTGCCGCGCGCTCCGGCGCCACGACGCGACGCTCCCCATCCTGATGGTGTCGGCGCGGACGCAGGAACCGGACCGCGTGCGCGGACTCGAGATCGGAGCCGACGACTACATCACCAAGCCCTTCAGCGTGCGGGAACTGGTGGCCCGTGTCCGCACCGCGCTCCGCCGTCGCCGCGCCATGGCGGGGGAGGAGGAGCCGTTCCGCTTCGGCGAGTGCGAGGTGGACTTCGCCGCCCGCGTGCTGCGCGTCCGCGGGACCGAGGCGGACTGCTCCTCCAAGGAGTTCGAACTCCTCCGCTACCTCGTCCGCAACCGGGGGAAGGTGCTCACGCGGGACCAGATCCTGGCCCGCGTCTGGGGGTACGACTACGAGGGCACCGCGCGCACCATCGACAACTTCGTGCAGAAGATCCGCCAGAAGATCGAGGACGACCCGGTGAACCCGCGCTGGCTGAAGACCCTGCGCGGCGTCGGCTATCGCTTCGATCCGGAGAGCGTCGGATGACGACGCGGCGCGCCGTCCGCGGTCTCCCCTCGCTGCTGCTCTTCGCGGCCGCCCTCGCCGCGCCCGGCGCCGCGGGCGCCGCGGAGGGCGACTCCGCCGACGCCGCCGTGGCGGCGCGGTACCGCGCGCTCCGCCTCGAGCAGGTGCTGGGGGACCTGGAGGGCGCCGCCGACGCCTGGGCCCGCGCCGCCGCGGCGGCGGATCCCGAACTGCGCGCGGAGGCCCGCCTCCGCGGCGCCGCCGTCCTCGAGCGGCTGGGGCGCATGGAGGACGCGCGGGAGATGCTGCGCGCGCTGGTCGCCGACCCGGCGCCTCCCCCCGGCCCGCGGATCGAGGAGGCCCGCCGCAGGCTGGAGGCGCTCACGCGCGCCGCGGCGCCGGGCACGCGCGTGGACAGCCCCGAGGTGGCGGCCCTCCGCGAGGAGCGCCTCGCCCTGGAGGAGGAGGCGCGCGGGCTCCGCCGCCGCCTCGACGAGGCGCTCCGCACGACCGCCGACGTCGAGGACCTCCGCATGGAGATCCGCACGCGCGACGCGGACCTCGCGGACCTCCGCGCCCGGCTCCTCCGCGCGGAGCGCGCCGATCGGGCCGCCGCCGGCGCGGCGACGCCGGGCGAGATCGAGGAGGACCGCCGCCGGGACCGGGAGCAGGCGGTCTACCTCTCCGCGGAGTACGCGCGCCTCGGCCGGGACTTCCACGCGGCGGGACGGTTCGAGGATGCGCGGCGGCTGCTGCGGGAGGCCGTCGACCTGGACCCGGGCAACGAGCGCGCCCGCGAACTGCTGGAGCGGGCGACGGCCCCGCTGCCGGAGCGGGAGGGGCTCGCGCGGGGCATCCTCGAACTGCTGGCGCTGGAGCACTCCCTCCTCGTGGAGCAGGTGCGCGGGGAGGCGGAGGAACTCCTCCGTGCGGGTCGCGACGCCGTGGCCGCCGGGCGCGCCGCGGAGGGGGCCGACCGGTTCGAGGCGGCCCTCCGCCGGCTGGACGCCCGCCCCGCGGCGCTGGACGCGCTGGACGGGCTGCGCGGGGACCTCGCGCGGAGGTTCGAGGAGGCGAGCCGCGCCGCGGGGACGCCCCGCGCGGCGCCGGAGCGGCCCGCGGGGGCCGGCGGGGACGCCCGGCTGCCGGAGGCGCTGCGGCAGATCCTCGAGTCCGCCGGCGCGGCGGGGGAGACCGGGGGCGCCGCGCTCCGCGTCTTCCCCCTCGCCCCCGTGGCCGCGGCGCAGGCGGCCGCGCTCCCGCCCAGCCCCGCTCCCCACCGCCGGCCCGCGGGGCTCGTGGTCCTCCCCGACGTGCCTCCGGCGGCGGGCGCCTTCCGGGCGGCGATCCGCGGTGCCGTCGAGCCGGAGGCGTGGCGGGCCCCGGGAGCCGTGCTGGAGTGCGTGGGCGGATCCCTCGTCGCGCGGGCCGGTCCGCGGGCGCTGGCGGCGCTGGAAGCGACCATGGACGCGTCGGGTCGCCCGCCGCTCCGCTCCGTTCCGCTGGAGATCCTCGTCGTCCCCTGCGCGCCGGAGGCCCTCGCCGCCGCGCTGCGGGATGCGGGTGCCCGCTTCTCGGGGATGGAGCCGGGATCCGGTGCCGTCGCCGTGGACGCCGGCGCCGTGGCGGTCCTCACGGCCCTGGCGGGGCCCGCGGGGCCGTCCCTGTCCGCCGCCGTGCGCGCCGCCGAGCGGCGGGGCGCCGTGGTCGCGACGCTCCCGCCGGAGGGCGGCGCGGGCCCGCCGGAGGAGTGCGCGGGCCTGCGCGTGGAAGCGGTCGCGTGGTGGCTCGGCCCCGGCCGGCTCGCCGCCGGAGCCGTCGTCTCCGCCGCCGTGGAGGCGGTGCCCGGAGTCTCCGCGGCGCTGGGAAGGGCCACGCTCTCGCGCAGTCGAGCCGCCGGAGGGGGCGACGTCCGGCCCGGGGGCGCGCTCGTGTTCCCCGGGGTCCCCATTCCCGGCGCGGAGCCGGGCTCGCCCCCGCGCCACGGGGCGGTCCTCGTCGTGGTCGGGGACGTGGCGGCGCCGGTCCCCGCGGCCGTCGCCGGCGAGGGGGCCGCGACCCCCGTGGACCTGGGCGATCTGCCGCGGCGGGGAGTGGACGCGGCCGGTCCGCTGGCCCCGGCGGGGGAGGACGGCGTGGCGGCGCGCATCGAGGCGCTCCGCGCGTGGCTCCAGATGCGCGCCCCGGGCGGCACGCGCGTGCGCCTCGCCGGGACCGGGCTCGCGGTGGAGGGGGGCCCGGCGGCGGCGGCCGTGGTGGTCGAGGACCTGGGCCGCCTCGCCGCCGACGGGACACCGGTGCCGCTCCTGGTCCGCGTCCACTCCCTGGGTCCCGCGGCGGAGGCCGCCCTGCTGCGGGATCTCCCGCTGCTGTCGCCCTCGGGCGAGGGGGATCTGCGTTTCGCGGTCCTGCAGGGTCGCGTGCGGGATCGCGTGAGGTTCCTGCTGGCCGGCGACGCGGAGGGGGCGCCGGCGGGCGCTCCCGTCGCGGCGCTGGCCCAGGCGGCGCAGCGAGCGGTGTTCGCCCGCGTGGAGGAACTGGGGGCCGGGGGCCGGCCCGCCCGCCGCGGCGTCGAAGTCGGCGTGCGCCCGTGGCCCGGCGATCTGCCCGACGAGCGCTGGATCTGGGCCGACGTCACGCTCCTCCTCGCCGGCGAGGCCGGGCCGCGGCGGGAGCCGCCCGTGATGACGGCGATCCGCCGGAACGCGTCCCTGCTGCTGGTGGGCCTCCGCAGTCCCTTCGGCGATCCGGCGCGGACGCGGCTCGTCGTGCTCGTCGAGTGGGGGTCCTAGCCCTCCACCTCCAGGTCGACGCCGCGGGCGAACCGCTCCACGGCCTTCGCCGCGGCGGCGCCGGCGGCCCGCGCGGGGACGCCCGTGCGCGCCGCGTCCTCCAGGTGGCGCCGCACGACGCGGAGGCACCCCTCCCGCCGGTGCGCCTTCAGGTCCACCCGGCCCACCAGCCGATCCCCCGCCAGCACGGGGAGGCAGTAGTAGCCGTACACGCGCTTCGCCGGGGGGACGTAGATCTCGAGCACCTGCCGGAAGCCGAACAGCGCGAGGGCGCGCTCCCGGTCCCAGAGCACGGGATCGAAGGGGGAGAGCAGCACCGCCCGCTCCGTGGACGGTGCGGCGCGGCGGAGGCGGGTCGCCGTCTCCAGGTCCGCGGGCCGCACCCACCCCGCCGTACGCACGCCGTCCTCCCCGACGAGGTCGCACGGGAGCACGCGGCCCTCGTCCGCGAGCCGCCGCAGGGCGTCGCGCACGGGCGCGCGGCCCCGGAGCTGGAACGTCTGCGCCAGCGTCCGCTCCGTGGCCCAGCCGTGCCCGTCCAGCGCGCGATCGAGCAGGACCGCCAGCGCGTCCCCCTTCGCCAGCGGAGCCTCGCGGAGGGCAGCGGGGATGACCCGCTCCGCCAGGTCGTACACGCGCTGGAAGCCGATGCGCTCCCGGACGGCCAGTTCCCCCGCGAACCAGAGCGCCGAGAGCACCTGGCGCGCGGGACCGTGGTTCCACATCCCCTCCCGGCGCTCGTCCTCCACGTCCAGCGAGCGCAGCGGGCCGTCGGCGCGGACGCGGGCGAGGATCTCCCGGGCCAGCGCCTCGTGGCGGCCCACGACGTCCCCCCACCAGGGGTGACGCCGGAACGCGAGGCGGCGGAACTCGAAGGCGGGATACAGGTCCAGCGGGATCCACGACGCCGCGTGCCCCCAGTACTCGAAGAGCGGCGCGCCGGGCTTGAGCAGATCCTCGGCCACCGCCATCTCCAGCCCGTCCAGCCGGGAGTGGAGCACCATGGCGTGGCTGCGCGCCCCCGTGACCGTGATGGTGTCCAGTTGCAGGTAGCCGAAGCGACCGACGACGGCGTGGCACGCCCGCCGTTGCGCCCCCTCCCCCCGCCCCGCCGACCGCGGCAACCCGCCCCCGCGCCCGGGCCAGAGCCCCGCCCGGAACAGCGCCAGCCGCCGCGCGCCCGTGACGTCGATGGACTCCCGCGCCGGCGTGGAGCCCGCGCGACCGCGCCCTCCGGCGCGCACGACTCCCGCCTTCCGCTGCCGCCCCTTCGCCACTGCGCTGCCCCCCCGGTTCGTCGCGGTCGCCGCCCTCCGTCGCCGCGACGGCGCGGCCCATTGTCCCGGACCGCGCGCTCCCGTGCCCAAGGCCGGCCGAGGGTCGGGGAGGGGGTACACGCCCTCGCCCGTACTGTCCGGACCGGCGACACGAAGCGGAAGTCGCGCTCGACGACGGCACGCCGGACCCGGGGACAGCGGGTCGCGGGACGGGCGCGGATCGGGCCGCCGGCGGATAGGATGCCCCCGTCGCGAGGACGCGGCCCTGGGTCCCCGTAGCTCAGTAGGATAGAGCGGCTGGTTCCTAAGGCGGGGGTCGGGTCGAAAGGCTCCCGCGGGCGCGTTCCAACCTCGCCACGACGCGCCACTTGCGGCGCCCCCCGTAGAGCGGCACTTTCCGTTGTGGACCTCAGGTCCGCAGGAGGTGTCCACGGTTGCTCGTTGCGCTCTGTCGTTGATGGGGGGAGGACGAGTGACGGTGGAGTTGCTCGAAGGACGCGCGAAGCCTCCTACCGCCCGTAGACTTCACTCCGATCGCTGTAGGCGGCCTGCACAGGAGGGACCCCATGGTCTCCGAGCTCCTCTGTCTCCAGATTGCGAGATGCCTCCATGGTCGCACCTCCGTGTTCAGTCGGACGTTCAACCTGGAGGACAACGCGCCGCCGAAGACCGAGCGGTCGGAGGAGAAGAACTCGCTGACGGAAGCAAGCCTGATCAGGCCCCTCCTCGCGGAGCACGATCTGGCCGACATCGAAGCAGCCATTCGATGGCTTCAACTGGGAGAGTACCTCGGGCGCACGCAGTGGGGACTCGGGGGCCCTTGGGTACACGTGCTCACCCCGAAGGGGGTCGAGCTATGTGAGCGGGGAGGATTCCCCGAGCAGGAACGACGGCTCTTCTATCACGAGGAGCCTCACCAGGTCTTCCTGGCGCACCAGTTTCGATCCGAGGACGAAGGCCTGGAGAGCGCTCTACGAGCGACGCTCTCAGATGCGGGGTACGTCGTCGTGGATGGCCAGGTCGATGGCCTCGAGCAGTTCCGCCAAGCGATCTTCGCGAAGATCAAGAGGTCACGGTTCTTCGTTTGTCTGCTGACCCAACGCGCGAGGCTTGAGGCTGGGGGGGCGGTATCGAGCGTCTGGCTCTACCAGGAGATCGGAGCCGCTGTGGCGTTGAAGAAGTCACCGTTGCTCTTCGTCGAAGACGGGATGGACCCTCACTTCGCCGGAGAGTTGCAGAAGACGTATGAGTACGTTCCGTTCACTCGAGGATCCGCAAGCCCGCAGTGGTGCAAAGCCGTGTCACGACTCAACACTGATCTTGCTCGCGAGGGGATCCCCTTGCCCAAGGGCAAGGCCGAGTAGCGAACCTCTCACGTCCTCAGGAGATGTGCGCCTCCTATTCCTCCTCCGCCCTGAGTCGCCGCCAGTGCTCCTCGTTGTCCATGAACGGCCTTCCGAGGTCGATGTTCCCAAGGTTCGCTGAGGCGAGTCGATGGAGTACGCGTGCGCCATCTCGCACGAACAGCCCCAGCCTCTCGGCGAGAACCTGAAAGGTCGGCGTCGACCCGCCCTTCTTCCCAAGAAGCGAGGCGATGTGCTCGCGGTCGGCGGCTCGGTCGACGTTCTCGATGTTGCTGAACACGGCCTCCATCACGGTGGCGGCACTGACACGATCGCCTCTGCGCCGCACGTTCTTTGGGGCAAACGGCAGGAGAGTCATGATCTCCTGGTCGAGAGCGTCATCGTCGAGCCAGCCCGGGGGCGTCGGCGTGAACAGGTTGAAGTCCTCTCCGACAACGGGCATCGTCGTTCCGCGCTGCCACGGGCGGTTGGAGTGGACAACGAACCGGTTGCGATAGAAGCGCATGTTGTAGTGGAGCCAGAGCATGTGGCCCCGACAGTCAGTCCAGAGGTCGTTGAGGATCTTGGTCCGCCCTGCTTCGAACTCCAGGAGGAGTTCCACGAAGGGGTGCTTCTTCTTCCACGCCGCCGGCTCGATGCACATCGCTTGGAGAGCGACCTGATCCAGCAGCACACCGCCGAAAACGTAGAGAGACTCGAGGTCCAGCTGCATGAGCCCCGTGAGTGAGTGCTGCTCGCGGAGCGCCTTCTGTACCTCCTCAGGATAGGGAGTTCCTCTGGGCCACTCCGCGCGGCGCGTCGCGGAGGTGAGCGCCGCGAGTTCGTTCAATCGCTCTCTGCCGCGGTAGAGGCGACCGAGGATCTTCCTGCAGTCGCCAAGCCGTGCGAGCGCGTGGCCGCTGTGATGGAAGAACCCGTACGGTCCGGCCGGGGGCTTCAGACCTTCGAGGACGGTCTTGCTGAGTCGATGCAGGGCCGCCTCTGCATCGCCGAACAGCTTCTTCATCTCGTCGGGTGGGATGGCCATCCAATCTCCCGCTCTGCCGATTCACTGCGTGCGCACGGGTACGACGCCGACTCCACCGCCGCCCTTGCTCTGGAACCGCGCGACCAGAGCCCTTTCCATCTCAGGCTTGGTCTCGACGTCTGCGAAGAAGGCTCTCGATGCCTGAACGAGTGCGGCGAACAGGTCCTCTGCGTTCAGGAGTGTCTGTCCGGTCCCCTGGTCAACCTTCAGGTGCTGGTGCCCATTGTGGTGGGTGAGAAGGAACCCGCGCGGTGAGAAGGCATGCACGAGACCGTTTCGGAGATCGTAGAGGGCGCTGGCGTGGCCGTGGTACTCGCTCGGAAAGTACTCGCGGACAAATGCCGTGAACCGGTTCTCCACGCCCTTCACCTTCTTCGATCCTTCGTAGCGGTAGCCCGCGAGCGCGTCGACTCCCGTGACCATGCAGACGAAGGACAGGAACGCGCTGTCGTTGTTGATCATCGGGGCGATCCCGCCGAGGTACCACTGGCCGAAGTACTGGCGGACTGCTGCGGACTCCTCAGTCACGGCGTTCCCTCCGATCCTCCCCATCGATGGAGCGAGCAGGCGAGGACGGGGGAGCGGGGCTGGTATCCCCGGCAGGAGTCGAACCTGCGACCTGCTGGTTAGGAACCAGCCGCTCTATCCTACTGAGCTACGGGGACCCAGGGCCGCGTCCTCGCGACGGGGGCATCCTATCCGCCGGCGGCCGGATCCCCGCCCGTCCCGCGAGGCTCCGCGCCCGGGGCCGGCGCGCCGTAGTCGAGCGCGACGAGGCTCGCGCGCGTCCGGCTGTCCACCATCCTTGCGTAGATCTGCGTCGTCGAGAGGTCGGCGTGCCCGAGCACGCCCTGCAGGTCGGTCACCGCGGCGCCGCCCTCGAGGAAGTGCACGGCGAACGTGTGCCGGAGCGAGTGGAACGTGAGCCCCCGCCGTCCGTCGAGCCCGGCCCTCCTGAGCGCGCGCCCGAAGGCCCGCCGCACGGTGACCCACGGCCGCCCGTACCCGGAGAGGAAGATGGGCTCCGCGTCGGGGATCTCGCGCCTCTCCTTCTCGGCCCGCGCCGCCCGGGTGCGGAGAAGTTCCTCGGCGAGCCGCGGGTGGAGCGGGATCCGCGACGCGTTCCCGACCTTCGGCCGGAAGAGCGAGAGCGTCCCCGTCCCGAAGTTCACGTCGCCCCAGGTGAGCCGCAGCAGTTCCCCGAGCCGCGCGCCGGTGTAGAGCCCCGCGGCGACGAGCGGCCGGAGCGCCGGGCCCGTAGCATCGAGGAGCCGGAGCGCTTCCTCCTTCGCGAGCGCGACTCGGGGCTGACGGACCTCGCGGGCCTTCGTGACGCGGGCGATGGGGTTCTCGCGGAGACGTCCGAGCCGCACGAGGCGGTTGAACGAGGCCCCGAGGACCATCAGCGCCCGGTTCACGGTCGCGTTGGAGCAGGCCCTCGCGACCTCCCTCACCTCGGGGTGGTCCACACGCCCGGGGCGACGGACGGTCTTCCACGAGCGCTCGATGCGCCACGCGCGGAAGGCCTCGATGTCGGCCGGCGTCACCGCTTCCGCGGGGAGCCCGGCGAGCGCGCTCCGAGCGATGGTGCTCCGGTGGCCGGCGTAGCCCTCGACAGTGCTCGCACAGCGACCCGAGACCCGGCGCGAGTCGATGTACTCGTCGATGGCGTCGAGGACGGAGAACACGCGCGGGGCGCCGTCAGCGGACGGCGCGCCCCCTACGTTCCCCTCCCGCAGGCCCGCGGCGGAGTGCCCGCCGCCACCGGGCGCGAGGACGGACGGGGGAGGCTCGTATCGCCCCGCGAGGAGCGCCTTGCGCACCTCGGCCAGGAGGGCCTCCGCCTGGCGCCTGGACGGGACCGCGCGGACGATCTCGCGGACACGGCCGTTGGGCGCGCGGCGACGCTCGGGGTCCGGGTAGCGCACGTACCACGAGGACTTCGAGGTGGGTTTGCGGTAGACGCGGCCGAAGAGCCGCCGCCGCCGGCGGCCGCCGGCCCCGTCCGGGGAGTCAGGCGCGGTGTCCATGACCGCATGAGGGCGAGGGAGGGCGAGCACCTCAAGGGCCATCGCGCCGGCGGCGGCGGCCATCACGGCGCGCGCCGGAGGACCCGGGCCCGGAGGGCGTCCACGTCCACCGACGGGCGGCCACGGGGGACGGGCGGCGCCGCGTGCCGATAGTGCAGGGCCGCCACGAACGCCTCCAGGCCGTCGCGCCGCACGAGCAGACGCCCCCGCCGCGACCCGACTGTCGCCACTCGGATGGACGGGATGCTCCCGTCCGCGAGGAGCGAGTACAGCATCGTCCGACCGACGGGGAGGAGCGCGAGGGCCTGCGCGACAGAGAGGAGATCCCCCGGTCGGAGGGCGGCGCCGGCGTTCATCGCCCGGGAACGCTCGCTGCGCAGACGAACCCGTGCGCGACGGCCAGCGCCCGCGGCGCGGCACACACGGGGCCGTGGGGGTGGTGTGCCACGACGACCCCGCAGCGGATGCACCGGACGCCGAGGTCGTCGCCCTCGACCAGGCCGAACCGCGCGAGGGCCCTCCGGCGGGCACGCGTGCGGGCGGTCGCGGCGGCGCGGATCTCGTCGAAGGGAGTCGTGTCGATGGGCTCGGCGCGGCCGCCCGGTCGGGGCGACGCGACGGGCAGCGGAAGCCCCGCCTCAACGTGCAGGTACACGACCACGCGGCGCCGCTGCTCGCGCGTCGTCCGTGGCGGCGCGTAGCCGAGCCGCAGGAGGTCGAGGATCCTCCGTCGCTGCTCGCGTGTCGGGCCCATGGCGCGCATTACCGCGACCTCGGCCGGCCCTCGCGGTCGTACTCGACGAGGACGATGGGGCGCGGGTCGCCCTTCGTGGCCGCGATGGCCGCGGCTACTCGCGAGAGCGCCTCCGCGATCTGCTCGTCCGTCGGCTCGGCGACGAGCGCGAGCGGCTCGATGGCCGCCTTCGCGACCTCGATGTCGCGGTGGAGAGCGTCGATGCCCGCCTGGTTGCTCCCCGCGCGGCGAACCCAGGACTCCGTCCCGTTCCACGAGGTCTCCCGCTCGCTCCGCGTCCGGCGGAGCCCGCCGGCGAGGGACGGCCACGCGCGGTGGACGTCGTCCGCCTCCTCGATGGCGGCGAGCAGGCGCGGGTCGGCGGAGCGGCGGAGGGCGAATTCGGCTCCGCCCAGTCCGTTCCGGACGGAGGAGTCCTCGTGGAACGCCGCCGAGCGGGCGTCGGACAGCGCGTCCCGCGCCGCGCGCAGCGCCGCCTGTGCCTCCGCGACGACGACCTCGCGCGCCGCCACGCGCTCGCGAAGCCCGGGCAGCACGTCGCGGCGGCGCCGGAGGAGCGCCTCGCGCTGCGTGGCGAGGTCCCGCCGCGCCTGCACCGCCGCCTCCTTCGCGGCTGCCGCGGCCTCCGCCTCGGCGAGGAACCGCTCGCCCGCCGGCGTGCGGAGGAACGTCTCCAGCCGGTTCGTCCCGTTCGTCGTCATCGTGCACTCCTCCAGGGGCCCCGGGTCACTCGCGCCGGTGCGGGCCCGCGCACCGGCCTCCCTCCGCGCGAGGTTCGCGCGTCGCGGAGGCTCGATCCAGCGGTGCCGCGTCACGGGCGCGGCCCCGCGGAGCGCCGGAGTTCCTCGCCCCTTCGGCGATGGGCCTCGCGCTGCGCGGCGGTGAGGCCCGACCAGGCGGCGTTCAGGTCGCAGGCGCGGACCCAGGCTCGCGCGCGGTCCCACCGGCGGCGCGCGTACTCCCGTCGGCGCCGGCAGGGAACGCCGCAGTACCGCCGGGACCGCCGGCCGCGCGCCGATGGCGCCCCGAGCGGCGCCCCGCACGCCGCACACGCCGGGACCGCGCTTGTCTCCACCGGCCCCCCCTCCCCTTGTTCCGCCGGCGCGCACGCGGGCTTGCGCGCCCGGTCCCGGGGCCGAGACCGGTCACGAACGACCTCCCCCCGGGGCTCCGGCCGCTTCATCCGCCGCACCCGGTCATGCGGGGCTCCTCGTCCGCCGTCGGCCCGGCCGCCGCCGTCCCGGCGAACAGGATTTCCTCCCATCCCCTCCGCGAGGGACGGGAGACCCGCCCCTCCGCTCCGCCCGTGTCCTCCCGTCCCTCTTCGAGGGAGGGACGGGAGGACGGGACTCCCGTCCCGGGGTCCGGGGACGGGACCGGGACGGGCGGGACGAGTTCACCGCTCGCGACCGCGTAGCGGTAGGGGCTCCCGGGCTTGCCGGTGCCCGTGCGGACGATGGCGCCCCGGGAGAGGAGGGCCTTGAGCGCGCGGGCGGTGCACTCCCGCTTGCCGCCGATGCCGGCGCAGACCTCGTCACGGGTCGCGGGTTCGCGCGTGGCGCGCAGGTGGTCGAGCGTGCGCTCCGAGGCCGCGGCCGCACGCACCTCCGCGGCCCCGCCCTGGCGGAGGACGCTCGCGCCGCGTAGTTCGAGAATCTGCTCGTCGAGCGGGGTCTCCCGGAACCGGCTGTACGCCTGGAGCGACCGGAACGTGTCCGACGGCATCTCCTTCGCCCGCCGGAGTTCCAGGACGACATCCATCGCGCCCGCGATGGCGGACGACCCGCGCGCCCCCTGGCCCTCCTCGGCGTCGGACTTGCGCAGGTGGTGGATGAGGAGCACCGCCAGGTCCTCCCCGGCCGCGTCGAGCACGGCCCCGAGGGCGTCCTGCATCGCACCCGCGTCCTTCTCCGCGTCGCGCCCGAAGCGCCCCCACGCGGTGAGCGTGTCGATGCAGAGGAGCACCGCGCGGATGCGGCGGGCCTCGCGCACGCCCTCGAGGAGGAAGTCGCGGAGGGAGAACTCTGGGTGCATCTCGCGGCGGGTGAGGAAGCGGGTGTCGCGGAGGCCGAAGCGCGATGCCTTCTCGTGGATGGTGGCCGGCCCCTCCTCCGAGAGGACGACCGCCGGCCCCGCCGCCGTCGCGAACCCGGCGAACGGCTCGCCGCGCTCGAGGGCGCGGAGGATGGCGAACACGAACGTCGACTTGCCGGCCTTCGGATGGCCCGACAGCAGCGTCACCGCTCCGCGCGCGAGGAGGCCCTCGACGATCCACGGGACTCCCTCCGCAGCCTCCTCCGCGAGGTCCTCCACGCCGCGCCAGCGGAGAAGGCCCGGGGCGTCGCGGACGGCGCTCGCGAGCGCATCGCGGCGACCGGCGCGGAGCGCGTCCGCGACGTCCTTCGCCCCGTCGAGGTCGGCGAGGACGGCGTCCCATTCGAGGAGGCGAACGGCGGCCCCGGCGGCGCGGAGATCGCGTGTGGCGCGCTCCATGCCCTCGGCCCCGGCGCGGTCGTCGTGGAGCGCGAGGACCACGTCGCGGCCGCGGAGGGCGCGGGACCACTCCGCGTCGAACCGGAGCGCCCCCGGGAGGGCCAAGCGGACGTGGTCCCGGGCGACGTCCGCCGCGACGACGGCGAGGAGGTCGTGGCCACCCTCGAGCAGCAGGACCGGCGCGTCGGGCTCCCGCGCGAGCCGGACCACCTCGCCGAGGACGCCGCCGCGGGAACCGGGGAGGTCCTCCTCCTTCGAGTGCCGCCCAGGGCGGACCTTGGCGCCAACGACCCCGCCGGCCGGCGCGAACAGCGGGAGGACGAGGCGCGCGGGTTCGCCGCGCTCGTCGGGGAGCACGCCGCCGCCGATGGCGGCGAGCGCCTCGGGAGTCCCGTCGTACCGGGCGAGGAGGTCCCGGACATCGGCGTCATCCCGGCGATCCCGAAAGTAGATGCGCGCGTCCTCGACGACCTGCTGGAACCGGCCGGGCGCCTGGGCCGGTTCCGGCTGCAGCTCCGGGGCGCCGAAGTACCTCCGCTCCAGTTCCGCGGCGGCGGCGGCCGATCCGTCGAGCCCGCGGACCTCGACGGCCAGCGCGAGGAGCCCTCCCGCACCGAACCCGCAGACCCGGCACTCGGCCGACGCGCCGTCCTTCGCGACGACGAGGGAGGGGTGGCGGTCGCCGTTGCGGTGGCGCTCGCCCCGGGGGCAGCGAACCGCCGCGCCCGGGCGGGGGGCGTCGCGAAGGCCGATGAGCTCCCCAAGGACCCTGGGCGCGAGGCCCGCGTCTCGGAGCCGATCCACGACGCTCGGCCAGGCGCGGGGGCTCACGACCTCTCCTCCCCGACGCCCTCGACCTGCACGGTGGCGACGGGAACTCCCCGCTCGTTCGCCTGGAGCCAGGTGCAGCCGTTCTCGTGGGCCAGCTGCACCCCTCGCACGGCACCGGCCCGGACCCGCGCCCGAGTGGTCGCCCCGCACCCCGGGCACCGGACCACCGCGACCGACTCGTCCCTGTCCGCCATCGAGCCTCCTCAGCCGATCGCCCCCGCACGGCTCCGTCGAGGCTCTGCCCTCACGGAGGCTCGTGCAACCTGTGCGACGGTCTCGAGCGTCGGTCACCGGGAGCGTCGTTCAACACCCGGAGCTGATCGGGCGTCCTGCTCCGTCAGACTCCGGCAACCCACCCGGGGCGGCGGCTTGCGTCGGTTACCTTCTGGCGTTCTCTCGTGGGATGGACCATCAGGGCGAACGAGATGACCAGCGAGGAGGAGACCCGGCAGCGGCTCATCGACCGCCAGTTGCGGCTGGCGGGGTGGGACCTCCGCGACCCGACCCAGGTCGTCGAGGAGCACGAGATCGACCTGGTCAAGGCGGGCGTCGTTCCGCCGTTCGCGGCAGAGGTCGCCCCCGAGCACTACGGGAAGCAGTACGCCGACTACGCGCTGCTCTGCCGGGGAAAGGTGCTCGCTGTCCTCGAGGCGAAGAAGACCTCCAAGGACGCGCAGCTCGGGCAGGAGCAGGCGCTGCAGTACGCCGAGAACATCCAGCGACTGCAGGGGGGACGGGTGCCGTTCGTGATGTACTCGAACGGCCACGACTACTTCCTCTGGGAGTCCGACCGTTATCCTCCTGTCGCGATCCTCGGGCTGCCGAGCCGGTCGGACCTCGAGTGGATGGACCAGAGGCGGGAGAGCCGGAAGCCACTTTCCGTCGAGCTCATCAACCCGACCATCGCCGGGCGTGACTACCAGATCGCCGCAATCCGCGCCGTCCTCGAAGGGCTGGAGGCCCGGCGGCGCAAGTTCCTGCTCGTCATGGCCACCGGGACCGGGAAGACCCGCGTGGCCATGGGGCTCATCGACGCCCTCCAGCGGGCCCACTGGGCGAAGCGGGTGCTCTTCTTGGTCGATCGCATCGCCCTGCGCGATCAGGCCATCGACGCGTTCCGCGAGAACCTCCCCGACAGCCCGTACTGGCCGCGGACTGAGGGGAAGTCCGTGGAGGCGGAGTGGCGCGGGGACCGTCGGCTCTACTGCACGACCTACCAGACGATGCTGAACCTCATCGAGTCCGGGAGGACTCCCGAGACGCGCCTCTCGCCCCACTTCTTCGACCTCGTCATCGCCGACGAGAGCCACCGGTCCATCTACAATACGTACAAGGCGGTCCTCGACTGGTTTTCCGGCATCCGTCTCGGTCTCACCGCGACACCGCGCGACCACATCGATCACGACACCTTCGCGATCTTCGACTGCGAGGCGCAGGACCCGACGTACGCGTTCACCTACGACGAGGCGATCGCCCACGAACCGCCGTACCTCTGCGGCTTCCGCGTCCTGAAGGTCCGCTCGAAGTTCCAGCTCGAGGGCATCCAGGGAGGGACGCTCCCGGAGCCCGTGCAGAAGAAGCTGATCGCGGAGGGGAAGGACCCCTACGAGATCGACTTCGAGGGGAGCGAGCTTGAGAGGAAGGTCACGAACTCCGGGACCAACGCGGTCATCGTCCGGGAGTTCATGGAGGAGTGCATCAAGGACCCGACGGGGACCCTTCCCGGGAAGTCGATCTTCTTCGCCATCTCCAAGGACCACGCCCGGCGAATCGCCGCGATTTTCGACCAGCTCTACCCCGAGTACGCCGGACGGCTGGCCCGCGTCCTGGTCTCCGAGGATTCTCGCGTCCATGGCAAGGGCGGGCTCCTCGACCAGTTCAAGCACAGCGGCATGCCCCGGGTCGCGCTCTCCGTGGACATGCTCGACACCGGCATCGATGTGCCGGAGGTGGTGAACCTCGTCTTCGCCAAGCCGGTGTTCAGCTACACGAAGTTCTGGCAGATGATCGGTCGCGGGACCCGCGTCCTCCCCGCGCCGGGGAAGAGGAAGTCGTGGTGCCCGGAGAAGGACGAGTTCCTCATCATCGACTGCTGGGGGAACTTCGACTTCTTCAAGATGAAGCCCGAGGGGAAGGAGCCCAAGCCCCAGGTCGCGCTCCCCGTGCGGCTCTTCCACGCGAGGCTCGACCTCCTCGACGCCGGGACCTCGAGTGGGCAACCTGACGCCACGGCCGTCGCCGTCGAGGGGCTGCGAGCGGACCTCGCCGCGCTCCCGGAGCAGAACGCCATCGTCACCGGGAGCCGGAGGGACCTCGACCCCGTCCTTGCCGACGAGTTCTGGCTCCACCTGACGCCCACGAAGGTCGCCGCGCTGCGCAGTTCGGTGGCCCCGCTCCTCCGGGCGCGGTCGGTGCTCGAACCGAAGGCGATGCGGTTCGAGATGGAGGCGGTCCAGCTCCTGTGCGCCCGGCTCGGGAGCGCCGGGGTCCTGCTAGAGGGACTGCGCGACAGCCTGGTCGAGCAGGTCGCCGAACTCCCGCTGTCCGTCAACACGGTGGCGGAGGAGCGGGCTTCGGTTGAGCAGGCGCTTCGGCCCGGCTGGTGGGACGAGACGGCGATCCCGGAGGTCTGGTCCACCACCAAGAGGCTCGCGCCTCTCATGCGGTTCCGGCAGGCCCCTCGCGATCCGCTCCTGCGCCTCGACCTGGCCGACCTCACGGTGATCAAGGAGGGTCTGGAGTTCGGGCCGGGTCACGAGGGCCGCACGAGCACCGGGTTCCGGGCTCGCGTGGAGGCCTACGTCCGTTCGCTCGTCGCGACGAACCCGGTGATGGCCCGGATCGCGGCCGGCGAGACCCCGGGGGAGGTCGAGCTGGCGGAAGTGGCGGAGATCCTCCGTCAGGGGGATCCGGTCGTCACCGAGGACGCCCTCCGGCGTGCCTACGACCTCCGCGCAGCGGGGCTGACGCAGCTCCTCCGGCACGTGCTGGGGTTGGAGCGCCTGCCCTCCTGGGGGGAAGCGGTCACCGCCGCCGTCGACGGGTTCATCGCGAGGCACACGACTTTGACCCAGCTCCAGATCCGGTTCCTCCAGACCCTCCGCACGTTCCTTCTACAGAACCGCCAGTTCGATCGGGGCGCCCTCCTCGAGCCCCCCTTTACCCAGCTCCACCCCAGCGGCGCCCGCGGGGTCTTCTCCGGGCCCGAACTCCAGGAGGTCGTTGCCCTCGCGGAGGGGCTGGTCGCCGGAAGGGGGTAGTCGAGGCCGATAAAGGGGTACTCTCGACAACCAGATTACCCCTTTACAGCTGGCCCTTGCCCGGATAGGCTACGCCCCCGAACGGCCATGCACTCCCTCACACCCGCCTACCTCGACCGCCTCTCCTTCTCTGCGGAGGAGGCCGCCGCTCTGTCCGCCCTGATGGAGATGCGCGGGCGCCAGGAGCTCTTCGTCAACCAGAAGCCCGAGGTACTGGAGTCCCTGCGCCAAGTCGCCATCATCGAGTCCACGGAGTCGAGCAACCGCATCGAGGGCATCTCGGCGCCCCGGGACCGGATCGAGGCCATCGTCCTCCGCCCCACGGAGCATCGGAACCGCTCCGAGCAGGAGATCGCCGGCTACCGGGACGCGCTCGCCCTCATCCACGAGTCCCACGAGCACATGCCGCTCACGGTGAACGTGCTCCTGCAGATCCACCAGATGCTCTACCGCTACCACCCCGGTCCCGGGGGGCGGTTCAAGCTCGCGGACAACCGCATCGACCACTACGACGGGAAGGGGAACCTCGTCCGTGTCCGATTCCGTCCCACTCCGGCATTCGAGACCCCGGCCGCCATGGATGCGCTCGTCGCGGGGTATCAGGATGCGAACGGCGCCCGGGCGCTGCACCCGCTGGTCGCGGTCCCCCTCACGATCCTGGACCTGCTCTGCATCCACCCGTTCACGGACGGGAACGGCCGCGTCGCGCGTCTGGCGACGCTCCTGCTCCTCTACCACCACGGGTTCGCGCTCGGGCGCTACATCAGCCTCGAGCGCATCGTGGAGGAATCGAAAGAGGGATACTACGAGACGCTCGAGGCCAGTTCGAAGGGCTGGCACGAGGGGAAGCACGACGTCCACCCGTGGCTGAACTACTTCTGGGGCGCGCTGACGCGGGCGGGCCGCGAGTTCGAGGAGCGGGTGGGAAAGGTCGCCGACGCCCCGGGGACCAAGAGCGAGATGATCCGCGCCGCGGTGATGCGTAGGATCGGCCCGTTCTCCAGTGCGGCGATCGAGAAGGACTGCCCCGGCGTGAGCCACGAGCTTGTTAGGCGCGTTCTGCGTTCCATGAGAGACGAAGGGATCATCGCGGTTCAAGGACGTGGGCGCGGGGCCAAGTGGCTGCGGTCTGCAGAATCGAGGTGACACGATGCTCACAAGACTAGTGGTCAACGGGTTCAAGAACCTGGACGGCATCGATGTCAGGCTCGGTCCGTTCACATGCGTCGCGGGGCCTAACGGCGTCGGCAAGTCGAACCTCTTCGACGCCATTGAGTTCCTGGGGGCCCTGGCCGAGCACCCGTTGATGGATGCTGCGCTTGCCGTTCGAGGCGGCGAGGCGCGCCGCGGTGACGTGAGGAGCCTTTTCAGGCGGACGGGGGACAAGACCGCAGAGTCGATGAAATTCCTCGCGGAGATGATCATCCCCTACACGGGTGTCGATACGCTCGGTCAACCCGCCAAGGCCTCCATGACGTTCCTTCGGTACGAGTTGGAGCTGGGGTATCGCGATGATCCGTCGGTGCGAGCGATGGGAAAGCTCGAGGTGCGTCGCGAGACGATGGTCCACATCAATCGCTCCACCGCCAAGTCCCAACTCCGCTTCCCGCACAAGAAGCCTTGGCGGGACTCCGTAGTGAGGGGGCGCCGGAGCAGCGACTACATCTCAACCGAGGACAAGAGCGGCGAGGCGGTCATCTCCCTGCATGCAGACACAAGCGGGGCGAAGGGTGGCGGAAAGCCACGGCGCGCATTGGCATCCAGTCTGCCCCGCACGATGCTCTCCAGCGTGACCAACGCGGCCGAGCATCGGACCCTGGTGCTGGCGCGTCAGGAGATGGCTTCGTGGACCCACCTTCAGCTGGAGCCTTCTGCGCTTAGGGCTCCGGACCCGTTCACCGCAACCCGATCCATTGCCTCGAACGGTGCCCACCTGCCTGCCACGCTCTATGACTTGTCCCTGCGGGCGGAACGGGGCAAGAAGGGAGGAGCGGAGGACCTGTACGCGCGCGTGTCCAATCGCCTATCGGAACTCGTCGAGAGTGTGCGAGCCCTGACGGTGGACGTTGACGAGAAGCGCGAACTCCTCAGCATCGTCCTCACTGACCGCGAAGGCACCCCGCACCTTGCAGGTGCGCTCTCGGATGGCACGTTGCGGTTCTTGGCGTTGACGGTCATGGAGGAGGATCCAAGGAGCCGGCCTCTCCTGTGTCTCGAGGAACCTGAAAACGGGATGCATCCTTCCCGCATTCCAGCGGTCATCGAGTTGTTGGACGCTCTCGTGGTCGACGCTGACAGCCCAGTCAACGAGGAGAATCCCCTACGGCAAGTCATTGTCAATACGCACTCGCCCTCCGTGGTGGGGGGCGTCGTGGACGGCGATCTGCTGCTTGCGCGCGAGACGCGGGTCGCGGTCGAGGGCAAAGAGGAGTCCCGTCTCGCCCTGAGCCCCCTGTCGGGGACCTGGCGCCTCAAGGACAGCGCTGACGTGTCCCCGGTGACCCGCGGTGAACTGCTCGCCTACCTCAATCCGTTCTACGCCGACGAGGAGGAGAGTGAGCAGCCGAAGAACCGCCGGCGAGTGCGTGTCAAGGAACGTCCTGACCTCGGTCCGTTCCTGCCATTCCGGGAGCCGGAGACAACCGCATGATCCAGGCGGCGGTGGTGACCGATGGGACCTCAGACCGCGTCTTGATTCCGGTACTCCGGTGGACGCTCGGCGTCGTGACTCCTGCTCCGATCGATGTGCGGTGGGCGGACTTGCGGGGGCTTCGGTCCCCGCCGCGAGGCCTGGAGGAACGCATCTCACGCGCGGTCGAGCTCTATCCCTGCCAACTCCTCTTCGTCCATCGCGACGCTGAGGCCCAGCCACCGCGCTGGAGAGAAGCTGAGATCCAGCGAGCCAATCAGACTCAGGTGCCTCACGTCTGCGTAGTGCCAGTCCGGATGCAGGAGACCTGGCTCCTCCACAACGAGGCGGCCCTCCGTAGGGCCGCAGGCTGTCCCTCGGGAACCGGGCCACTGGACCTTCCGGCGCTCCGGGATGTCGAGTCGGTGCCTGATCCGCGAGCGGTCCTCCACACCGCACTGACACTCGCGAGCGAGTTGAGAGGCCGAAAGCTCCGGAAGTTCCGCGCGAATGTCGCTGCTCACCGCTTGGCCGAGCTTGTCGAGGATTGGTCTCCGCTTCGCGCTCTCCCGGCATTCCAGCGGTTGGAGGAACTCGCACGCGAGGCACTCCAGGCTCTTGGCGTTCCCCTCTATCTACCACCAGGAGCGAACTGACCAGTGCTTACACCCGCCATGCGCAGCCGCATCGACGCCCTCTGGGACCGCTTCTGGTCCGGGGGCATCGCGAACCCGCTCTCCGCCATGGAGCAGATCTCCTACCTGCTGTTCATGCGCCGCCTCGACGAGGAGGACGCCAAGCGGCAGGAGGACGCTGCCTACCTCAAGCAGACCTACAAGTCGCTCTTCACGGGTTCCTTCGAGTGGGCGCCGGGCCAGAAGGTCCCTGCGACGAAGCTCCGGTGGTCGTCCTTCCGCAACCTCCCGCCGGAGGAGATGCTTGTGCACGTCCGAGACCGGGTGTTTCCCTTCATTCGCTCCCTGCGAGGCGAGGAGCAGCCGTTCGCCCGGGCTATGAAGGACTCGGTCTTCATCATCCCGAAGGCGTCCCTTCTGGTCGAGGCAGTCGGGATCATCGACGAGATCTACGCGGAGATCGAGCGGGAGCGGCAGGCGGGGCAGACCTTCCACGACACGCAGGGAGACCTCTACGAGGTCTTGCTCTCCGAGATCGCGTCGGCGGGCAAGAACGGCCAGTTCCGGACGCCTCGCCACATCATCCAGATGATCGTCGAGCTGGTGGACCCGAAGCTCGGAGAGTCCGTCTGCGACCCCGCGTGCGGCACGGGCGGGTTCCTCCTCGGGGCCTATCAGCACATCCTGGCGGCGCACACGAGCCCGGCGCAGCGGTGGACGGACGAGAACGGGTTCTCCCGCGGCATCGGCGACCGGCTGTCGGACCAGAGGCAATGGAAGGCGCTCCGGGAGCGGACGTTCTTCGGGTTCGACTTCGACACGACGATGGTGCGCATCGGGCTGATGAACCTGCTGCTGCATGGCATCGACCACCCGAACCTCGTCTACGCGGACACGCTGTCCAAGCGCTTCGAGGAGGCCGATCGGTACGACGTGGCGCTTGCGAACCCGCCCTTCAAGGGGAGCATCGACAAGGGGGACATCTCGGAGCGGCTGCGGCTGGCTACGACGAAGACGGAACTGCTGTTCGTAGAGCGACTCCTTGACCTGCTTCAAGTGGGTGGCCGGGCAGGGGTCATCGTGCCGGACGGCGTTCTCTTCGGTTCGTCGAAGGCACACCGGGCGCTGCGAGAGCGCCTCATCAAGGAAGCCGAACTTCAGGCGGTGGTGTCGATGCCCGCGGGCGTGTTCCGGCCCTACGCGGGAGTCAGCACGGCTGTCCTAGTGTTCGTGAAGGGCGGGACGACCAAGCAGGTGTGGTTCTATGATCTGCAGGCTGACGGGCGATCGCTGGATGACAAGCGGCAGAAAGTCCAGGAGAACGATATCCCCGACGCCATCGCTCGGTGGAAAGCGAGGGATCCGAAGAAGGACACCGACCGGACGGCCAAAGCGTTTTTCGTTCCAGTGATGGAGATCGCAACCAACAAGCACGATCTGTCCATCAAGCGGTATCAGGAAGTGAAGCCCAAGTCGACCCGGGTCGAGCCACCGAGAGAGGTCCTCAAGCGCCTGCGCGCAATCGAGCAGGAGATCGCTGGCAGACTAGCCTCCCTCGAAAGGGTGCTCCCGTGAGGTTTGAATCCCGGCCGTTGACGGCAGTGGCGACTCTCGTTGCCCCCCGGGTGGCGCCATTCGCAGGGACCCGCCGCTATCTCGCTACCGCCGATGTAGTGGATGGCCATGCGCTCCCCGGTACAGCGGTGACCTGCGAGGAGAGGCCCACTAGGGCGGACATCGCGCCGAATGTGGGCGATGTGGCCTTTGCGCGGATGGCAGGAACAACAAAGGTCCTGGCCATCGCTCGCGAGTTTGAAGGCGTCCTGCTGTCCACGGGGTTCGCGTTGCTCCGGCCGACCCCAGAGGTCGATCCCGGCTACCTAGTTCAGTGGTTGCGCTCCGTCGATTTCCAGTCAGCGAAGGACAAGCGCGCCGTCGGCGCGACGCAACGCGCAATCACGAACGACGCCATCGAGAAGCTGACCATCCCTTGGGTGCCACCAGAGGAACAGCGCAGGCTCTCGGGTGTCCTTGACGAGGCGGACCTCCTTCGCAAGCGATGGCGTGCGCGACTGGCAGAGACATCCTGTCTGGCGCCTTCGGTGTTCGCGGCATTGGTCGGTAACGCAGATAGTCGGAAACACGGATGGGCAGTCACCCCGCTCTCGACATTCCTCGTGTTCCTCACGAGCGGGTCACGCGGGTGGGCGAGGTACTACGCAGACAAGGGCAAGCCGTTTCTCAGGATCCAGAATGTCGGTCGCAATCGGATGCTTCGGGACGAGATCATTCAGGTGGCGCCTCCCGATGGCGCAGAAGCGGACCGCACGAGGGTGGAGCCCGGTGACGTGCTCCTGAGCATCACCGCCGACCTGGGGCGGACGGCGGTCGTCCCGACGGACCTTCGCGGCGCGCACATCAACCAGCACCTCGCACTCCTCAGGGTGAAGGGTATCGAGCCCAAGTATCTCTCTGCCTTCCTGGCGTGCCCGATGGGGCAGGCGCAGATCCTCCGCCTCAATCGCCAGGGCGTGAAAGCGGGCTTGAACTTCGATGACATCCGTGCTCTCAGGATTGTGGTGCCACCCGCGAGTGTGCAGGCTCGGTACGTGGAGATTGAGAAGGAGATTGAGCTCCTCGAACAGGCCATGCATAGC
Source organism: uncultured Planctomycetota bacterium (assembly GCA_964607145.1). Classification (GTDB taxonomy): domain Bacteria; phylum Planctomycetota; class JAJSAM01; order JAJSAM01; family JAKLKS01; genus CAZSIX01. The sequence continues at coordinate 69,577 of CAZSIX010000015.1, forward strand.
GGACTTGGAGAGACCGACCGTCTCGTTGAGTCCGTGACCGCGCTCGCGTTCTCGGGGGGTCTGTAGGGCTGCTCTCTCTCCGTCGTCTGTGGGTGTCGATGAGTTCGTGTTCGGCGAGGTTGTCAGGCGGCTCGTGTGGGAGGGAGCAAGATGAAATGTGCCCAGTGCCCGAATGTCGCGCTGCATCTCTACGGGGACAAGCTCGCCTTGTGCCTGGACTGCAGCATGAAGTTCCAGGAACTGAACCGCCGCCAGATGGCCGAACTTGCGCACTACGCCAACTACCTGACCGGGCAGATGGAGGCGATTGCTGGAATCGGCCCCGTCCTGCCGCGCTACCCGGTCCCTCAGCCGACTGTGCTTGTCGGACCGACGACCTTCAACAACATCCGCGTGGACCGGAGCACCATCGGAGCGATCAACACCGGGACGATTCATGAGCTGGATGTGGCACTCGGCCAGGCAAAGACCAGTGGGCAGGCGGAAGTCGTAGAGGCGCTTCGCCGGCTGACCGAGGCGGTACTCGCGGCGAGGGACATCGACGCGAGGTTCAAGAGTGAGGCGCTCGAACATCTCGCCTTCTTGGCGTCCCAGGCAGCGACCCCCCCGGAGAAGAGAAAGGCAGCCGTCGGCAGCGCTGTCGTCGAGGGACTCGAGCGATCCATCGCCTCGGCCTCTGGCATCGCGGCCATCTGGGACGCGGTCAAGGGGCCGATCCTTGGTCTGTTCTCGCCGAACTGACCCCGAGCCGGAGGTCCGCAACAGGTGTCCACGTTCCGCGCCTTCCCGGACTCCGCGGACGTCCCGGACGACCCGCCCCCGCAAGCCCTTGCGCTACACTGGCCATCCCCGGTTTCCTAAAGCTGGGGTCGCAGGTTCGAATCCTGCCGGGGATACCAGCGTCCCTCACTCGACGCATGCGCATCCCTGCATGGTCATGGCCGGATACCCAACTGTCCGCGTACACTCGGTTCACCGGGCGCTTTACGCTGGCCTGCGCCGTGCAGTACGGCCGTCACGCGCAGGTGGACGCGAGCCGCATCGCCATCCAGGCGCTCGAGGCGGCGACGGGGTCCCCGCAAGCCCACGTCTCGGTGGCCCAGTAGGCGCGACAGCCGTCGATCTCGCCACTCTAGAGGGGCCGCAGGCCTTCCCAGAACATGCGGTGAAAGGCCTGGTCAATGCACTCAGGCGATTTCGGCTTTGGCTGGTCGAGCCACCAGAGCAAGAGAGAGAGGAGTGCGCCTGCATGCGCGTGCGCTGCCATGGACCGTGACGACGGGGCGATCCACTTCCCTCGAGGCACCTCGCCGAGTCGCCGTTCGATCCCGCGCGCGAAGTGGACACGCGCGCGATCGAGGTACAGGTGGAGCCGGTCCGAGGCCGCGAATGCCCGGCGGAGGTCGCGCATCTCGCCCACGTGGGAAAGGAACTCCCGCACAGGAGCCACGCGATTGCCAAGCTCCCGGGCCTTGCTCAGGCTCGAGGCCATCGCGCGGAGGCCTTCGTCGACTTCCGCGAGGAACAACGCCTCCTTGTCGGGAAAGTGCGCGTAGAAAGTCGAGCGTCCCACCCCCGCCCTTCGGCTTACTTCCCGGACAGTGATGTCGTCGAACTGCTTCTCCTGGATGAGGTCCACCAGCGCCTCGCCCAGTCGATCGCGGGTCCTTCGGACCCGCCGATCCGGCCCCGGCGGCCTCACGATCCTGGACAAGGCTGCCTCCTTTGTTCGGGATCCGTCACGCGGCGGGACCGTAGCACCGTCGATCCTAGGGATCCCACCTATACTCCTGCGCGAAGTCCCGGATCGGCCTGCGGTCAGGCCCACTTCGGCCGGGACGCGCACCGCTGCGATGTGCCGGAGAAGTCGTTCTCGTCGCGTGTCAGGACCTGACCTCAAGCGCCTGTGGAGGTGGAGGGTGGACCAGTCCGTCGTTCCCCAATTCCGGATCACGAGTCTGCGCAGGAGCCTGGCCTTCTATGTCGACGGTCTGGGATTCGCGGTCGACTGGGAGCACCGGTTCGAGCCGGGATGCCCGGCCTTCGTTCAGATCAGCCGCCATGGGCAGAAGCTCTTCCTGACGGAGCACGACGGCGACTGCAGGGTTGGAGGCGCCGCGTACTTCGTGGTCCCCGACGTCGACGCCTGCGGCGCGGAGTTCGCGGCCCGCGGGGTCGAGCCCACGGAGCCTCCCGAGGACAAGCCATGGGGACCGCGAGAGATGGTGGTGACGGACCCCGACGGGAACCGGCTCCGGTTCGCGTCGCAAGGCGTGCCATCCGGGGCCGATGGATCGCGAGTCCGGACCCTCCTGACCGCGACGCTGTCCGTCCGCGGATGGGAACGCGCCGTGTCGTTCTACAGGGCGGCGTTCGGAGCGACGGAGGTCTACAGGGTCCCCGGCGGAGGCGTCTCGCGGCTCTCCGTCTCTGGGTCGGAGTTCTGGGTCGCCGAGGAAGCCCCGGAGCACGGGAACCCCTCCCCCGAAACGCTGGGGGGATCCCCGGTTCGGATGCTGCTCATCGTGCGGGACCCCGTCGAGACCTGCAGAGAGGGGGTGAAGGCGGGAGCCTCCCTGGTCTCCGCCGTGGCCGACGCCCACGGATGGCTGCTCGGGAGGATCGCCGACCCGTTCGGCCACCACTGGGAGATCGGAAGGCCGCTCGGAGGGGAGCCGGTCCCATCCCCGGCCCGTCCCCCGGGCGCGCGGGCGCAGCCGCTCATCGCCGTGGCCGACGTCGAGGAGAGCAGTCGGTGGTACCGGCACCTCTTCGGCTGGGACAGCGCGCACGGAGGCTCCAAGTACGACCGTCTGGAATCCCGGCGCGAACTCGTCCTCCAGCTGCACCGATGGGACGTGGAGCACCACCATGGTCCCATCGGGGATCCCGGGGACAGGCCCTACGGGAACGGAGTGCTGCTGTGGTTCGAGGTGGACGACTTCGACGCTGTCATGCGCCGTGCCGCCGAACTGCGGGCTACGGTCGTCCGGGCGAAGCACCGAAACCCCCCGTCCGGAGCCGGCGGTCCGGACCACTGGGAGACGTGGATCCGCGATCCCGACGGCTACACGGTAGTCGTCGCGAGCCCGGACGGCTCCGCGGGAGGCGGAGCGTGAGGAGCCGTCCCGTCACCCTCACTCTGACCGGATGGCTCTTCGTCCTGACCGGATTCACGGGTCTCGTCGTCGCTGCGTACCGGCTGGTCGATCCGGCCACGCGGAACGCCGCGCCGACCGGAGCGCACCATCTTCGCGACTTCGCGTGGGCGGCAGCCAGCGGAATAGTGGCGGCGGTCGGCGGGGCTCTGGTGCTCCGCGGCCGAGGCTGGGGACGCTGGGCCCTGATCGTATGGATGGCGGGCCACCTCGTGTTGGCCTCCGCGCACTCAGGGTGGCAACTCGCCTTCCACGCCGCGATCTTCGTTCCGCTCACCTTCTTCCTGTTCCGAGGCGGGGCGGCTACGCACTTCCGTGGAGCAGTCCCTGGCGATCCTCCGGTGGTCGGCGATCGCGCTTCGACGGGACCATGACTTCGGTGGCGCGAGTTCCTCATGGAAGTCCGGGCCAAGTGCGAATCCGACCCGAGAGGTGGAGCGGCGGCATCCGGACCGGAGCTACGACCGCGACCCACGCCGGGAATCCGTCGCGCCGTCAGGCCGCTGGACTGTGCGAGTACCGCCCGTAGGCCACGAAGGCAGCCACCAGGGCCATGACGAGGGCCCACACAAGCGGATTAGCGACAGCCAGCTTGCGCGAGTACCTCGAGTAGAGCCCGGCGAGACCAAGGTTCTCCAGCGCGAGCACGCATGCGGCGAGCGGGGTCAGGAGCGGCATCCAGTCCGCCACGGCGGGGACGATCAGCAGAACCGCCCCCAGCATCTCGATCACGGCGAGCGCGCGCCACCCAGCGGGTGGAAGAGCGCGGAACTGCGCCGCGAGCCTCGCGGAGCCGGACACCTTGTAGCCGCCTCCCGCGAAGCAGAGCAGCGCGAGCGCGGATTGGAGGATCCAAAGGAAGAGGTTCATCGATCCGGTCTCCTGTTCGGACGCGACACCGGGGGCAGGTCTGCCCTCAACTCACGGCCTTCCTCACGAGCGCGCCGATCCGTTCCTCCTCGGAAGCGGTCAGCTCCTTCAGCCCGAATCCGATCGGCCACATGGCCCCTTCGTCCAGATTGGCCGCATCGGAGAAGGAGAACGTCGCGATCCTCGTCTTGAACTTCGTTGCGGCCTGGAAGAAGCAGACGACCTTCCCGTCCTTGTCGGCATACGCCGGCATCCCGGCGATGGTCGCGAGGACGGCGCGTTCCCCGGCGGCCCGACTCTTTCCGGCGCGGGCCTCCGCCTTGAGCTCCCGGGCCCGCTCCTTCATCGCGGCCCGCTCCGCGTCCGTGAATCCGCCCGGACTACCGGCGGCCTCTCTGCGGCCCTTGTCGGACTTCCGCGCCCTGGTCACCGCGACGCTGGTTGCCCCCTGCGCGCGCCGCTCGGAAAGTGATCCACCCCGCCGCTCAGAAAGTGATCCACC
>CAZSIX010000016.1:0-71760 GCA_964607145.1 uncultured Planctomycetota bacterium
TCGTTGCTTCCGTTGCCGCACAACAGCCGATCAGGCTCCACCCCGACGAACTCGCCGAGGGCGGTGCGCAACGCGCTCGCGCCACGATCCGGGTAACGATTCCACTCGACGTCGCGCAGTGCGGCGAGCCACCGGTCGCGCAGACGGCGGGCGGCGGCACTGGCGCCGGGGTCCGCCGCGAGGGTCCACTTCTCCGCCGGCGCCTTCGCCAGGGGGACGTCGACCTCGAGGAGCCGATCGGATCGGAGCACCGTGAATCGCGCCGTGCGGCCGGGCGCGGACTCGGCGAGACGCGCGGGGATCGTGTCGTGGCCCGCCCGCAGTCCGTCCAGCGCCACCACCTCGTCCCCCGCCGCGAGTCGGCCCGCCGCCGGGCCATCGCTCCGCACCCGTGCGACGACCGTGCGCCCGTGGCGATCCTCGAAGGCCGCGCCGCACCACGCGGAGGCCTCGTATCCCTCCGGCGGGGTCGCCGGGGCCGCCGACGCGCGCACCCCGAGAGGCCGGAGGAGCCGCGCCCAGCCCGGGTCCCGCACGCCGTCCACCAGGAGCCCGTGGAGCCGGCGGACGTCCACGCCCGTGGCCTCGCGGATGAGCGCGGGCATGGCCTCCTCGGGGACCGGCGCGTCGGCGGCGCCGTGGCGCTCCCAGAGGAGCCGCATCACGTCGTCGTACGACGCGCGGCCGGCGCTGGCGGCGCGGATGTGCGCATCGAGCGCGAGCCCGATCAACTCCCCCTTGAGGTAGTAGGAGACCGTCGTGTTGGCCGAGTTCTCGTCGGGCCTGTAGAACTTCACCCACGTCGCCAGCGACGACTCGGCGACGGACATCGCGCCGCGGCCGGGGATCTCTGCGAGCGCGGTCATCTGCTCCGCCAGATGCGACAGCCATCGTTCCGGCGTCCAGAGTCCGGCGCGGCGCAGCAGCAGGCCCGCGTAGTACGAGGTGAGCCCCTCAAACTGCCAGAGCAGCCGCGTGTAGCGCTCGGCCCGGAGGTCGTACGGAAGAAGGCCGGCGGGGCGGATGCGGCGCACGTTCCACGCGTGGAAGAACTCGTGCGCCAGGAGCGAGAGCACGCGGTCGTAGTGCTTCCGCGGGCGGAAGCGGTGCCGCGGCATCTGGAACACGAACCCCTCGCGGTGCTCGAGCCCGCCTCCGCCGGAGTCGGACAGCAGCCCGTGGACCATGTACCGGTCGTAGGGGAGGCCGCCGAAGAGGCGCGCGCCGGCCTCGACGATGGCGGCGAGATCGCGCACGAGACCCGCGGGGTCCTCGTTCCCCGTCCCCCAGAGCACGAGTTCGTGCGGGACGCGGCGGACCGTGAAGGGGAAGCGGCGCAGGCGCCCGAGGTGGATGGGTTGATCGTGGAGCGCCTCCTGGTCCGCGGCGCGGAAGCGGCGGCGTGCCCCCGCGACCGGCTCCAGCGAGGTGGCGACGTCCCATCCGCGCGGCGCCCTCACGTCCAGTGTCAGCGGGCGGGCCTCCGCGCCCTCGGGGCAGAGGAAGGTGGCCGTGGGCTGCACGAACGCGTGCGTGTCATCCACGTGGTTCGTCCGCACGGAGGGCTCGTTCCCGTACACGCGCCAGGCGATCCGGACGGCGCCGCGGCGGCGCGGAGCGGCGACCTCCCACCGGTCCTTCGCCACGCGGCGCACGCGGAGCGACGCGCGCCCGGCGCTCGCGGTGAGGCCCTCGACGTGGCGCGCGTACTCGCGCACGAGGTACGACCCCGGTGTCCAGGCGGGCATGGCGAGCCGCAGCGGCGCCCCCGACGCCGCGTCGGGCACCCGCAGCGAGACCTCCAGGAGACGCCGCACCGGGTCCGCGACGGAGAGTCCGTACTGCAGGGGGCCGCCTTCGCTCATCCCCCCATCACGCTCGCCCCCTCCCGCATCCCGAAGAAATCCCCGTCCCCCCCCCCCCGGGGTCAGGCACCGGCGGGGTCAGACCCCTGTGAGCGCGGGGATCGTTGCGGGGCAACGACTTGCGGCGACGACACGCGGTCCGATGGCATCGCAAACTCATCCGATGCCTCGCCGCAGCAAGGACTTGCGTCCGGGGTCAGGCACCCGCGGGGTCTGACCCCGGGGGTAGACTCGGGGGGTGGACCGGCGGGGAATCGCGGACGGGCTGGAGGAGATCGCGGCGCTGCTGGAGCTGCGCGGGGAAAACCCGTTCCGGGTGCGGGCCTTCGCGAACGGGGCGCGCGCGGTGCGGGGGCTCGCCGACTTCGACGACCGCCTGGCGGCGGGGTCCCTGACGGAGGTCAAGGGCATCGGCAAGGGCCTGGCCGCCGAGGTGGAGGCGATGGCGCGCACCGGGCGCTCGCCGCTCCTCGACGAACTCTCCGCGGCGGTGCCGCCGGGCCTGCGGGAACTCGCCCGCATCCCCGGCCTCGGACCGACGAAGGCGCGCGCGCTGCATGACGGGGAGGGCATCCGCTCGCTGGCGGAACTCGAGTACGCCTGCCGCGAGAACCGGCTGGCGCGCATGAAGGGGTTCGGCGCGAAGTCACAGGAGAAGTTCCTGGCGGCGCTCGCCTCGATGCGCCGCAACGCGGGCCGCCTCCGCCGCGACGAGGCGCGCGCCCTGGAGCGCCTCGCGGCCGGGGCTGCCGCCGCGACCGGCGGCATTGCCATCGCCTGCGGCGCCCTCCGCCGCGGGGAGGTCCTCTGCGACGGGCTCGACCTCGTCGTCTGCGCGGCGGACCCCGGCGCGGCCGTCGCCGCCGTCCTCGCCGCCCTCCCCGTGGAGGAGGTCCTCGCCCGCGACGCGCGGGGCACGGCGCGCGCCCGCCTCGCCTCCGGGGCGGAGGTCCGCATCGCCGCCGGCCGCCCGCCGGGACTGGGAGTCCTGCTCCTCTCCGCGACGGGTCCCGGGGCCCACGTGCGCGCGCTGGCAGCCCGCGCCGCCGACCGCGGCGCCGCCGACCCGACGGCCGGCGCGTGGGCCACGGAGGAGGAAGTCTACGGCGGGCTCGCACTCCCGTTCATCGCGGCGGAACTGCGCGCCGACGGCGCCGAGATCGACGAGGCCGCCGCGGGCGCGCTCCCCCGGCTGCTGGAGCGCGCCGACCTCCGCGGCGCGGTTCACGCGCACACCACCTGGAGCGACGGGTCGGGCAGCGTGGCGGAGATGCTGGACGCGTCCGCCGCCGCGGGATTGGAGTGGATCGGCCTCAGTGACCACAGCCGCGCCGCCGCCTACGCCGGCGGCCTCACGCCGGATCGCGTCGTGGATCAGCAGCGCGAGATCGACGCGGAGGCAGCGCGTCGCCCCGCGCTGCGCGTCTTCAAGGGGACGGAGTGCGACATCCTCGGTGACGGCGCGCTGGACTACGGACCCGCGACGCTCGCCCTGTTCGACTTCCTGGTGGCGTCCGTCCACTCCCGCTTCCAGATGCCCCGCGAGGAGATGACGGCCCGCGTGATCCGCGCCGTGGAGAACCCGTACACGACGGTCCTCGGCCATCCCACGGGCCGGCTCCTCCTCGGGCGGGACGGCTACGCGCTGGACGTGCCGGAGGTCCTCCGCGCCTGCGCGCGCCACGGCGTGGCGGTGGAACTCAACTCCCACCCGGCCCGCCTGGATCTCGACCCCGCGTGGATGCCGCTCGTGCGGGAACTGGGCGTGACGGTCTCCCTCGGTCCCGACGCCCACGAGCCCGAGGGGTTCGGCGTGCTCGAACACGGTGTCGCCGTGGCGCGCCGGGCGCGGCTGCCGGTGGACCGGATCCTCAACGTGCGCGACGCCGACGGGGCCGCCGCGTTCTTCCGGGAGCGACGCCGCCGGGGCGGGCTCCCCCGGTGACCGCACCCCACCCCGTCCTGCCCTCCGCGGATCTGGAGGCGATGCTGGCGGCCTCCCCGGGAGGGCTCCACGTCCTCGACGTCCGGCCCCGCGCCGCCTTCGAGGCGGGTCACGTGCCGGGATCGATCCACTGTCCCGTCCACGACCTCTCCCGCCGCGAGGCCGACCTGCCGCCGCGCGTGTCCCGGATCGTCGTCGTGGGCGAGCCGGGTCGCCGCACCGACGCGGCGGTGGCGTTCCTGCGGCTCACCGGGTTCGTGGCGGTGGCCTCCCTGGAGGGGGGCTTCGCGGGATGGCGAGGGCCCGTCGCCGCGGGCCCGGCGCCGCCGCGCTCCTGAACGGGGCCCTTTCAGCGCCCCTCGATGCGGCGCACGCGGGCCGGGTCCCGCGTCTCCGGCGGCGGCGGGTGCATCCGGTCGCGCGTGAGGTGGACGAGCAGCGCGAGGAACGCGAGGCCGAGCAGGATCAGCGCGGCCACCACCGCGATCCCCATCGCGGAGGACCTGCGCCGCTCCCCGCCGGGCAGCATGGGGCTCACGCCGGCCGCCGACGGTGTCGGTTCCGTGCCCGCCGCGAAGCGTCCCGGTAGGATGCCGCCCCCATGCCCGCCCCCCGTCCCGAAGTGAACGCCTTCCTCCTCTGCGACTACGTCCTCCAGGAGGCCGGCACCAACAAGAAGAGCCTCATCGGCATCTTCGAGAATGTCAACTCCCCCCGGTTCCCGTTCCGGTACGGCCGCATCTCGGTCTACGCGAACATGACCGACGCCCACGGGACCTACGACCTCGGCCTGCGCCTCGTGCGCCTCCGCGACGGCAACGTCGTCCTGGAGGCCAAGGGGCTCCGGATCCAGATCGCCGATCCGCTCGCCGTGGCGGAGGTCGGCGTGAACCTCGAGGGCATCGTGTTCGAGGAGCCCGGCAAGTACGAGTTCGCCCTCTACGCGAACGATCAGTTCCTCCAGTCCAAGCCGTTCCGCGTGGTGCGCCTGGAAGCGCCGCCGCAGCCCGGCGCCCCCGCCCCCGCTCCGGACGGGCTCCCGCCTCCGCCGCCCGCGGGGGCGTAGATCGACGTGGGGCTCCTCGGCGCCCACTGCTCGACCGCCGGAGGGCTCCCGACGGCGCTGGGCGAGGCCGCCGACCTCCGCTGCGAGGCCGCGCAGGTCTTCCTGAAGTCCAATCGCCAGTGGCGCATGGGACCCCTCGACCCGGAGGGCGCCGCGACGTTCCGTGCGGGGATCGCGCCGGCGACCCCGCTCCGCGTGATCGCCCACGCGACCTACCTCATCAACCTCGCCGCGCCGGAGCCGCGGACGCAGGCGCTCTCCCGCGAGACGCTGGCGCTGGAGGTGCGGCGGGCCGCGGACACGGGGATCGAATCCGTCGTGCTCCATCCCGGCGCCCACATGGGTCGGGGGGAGGACGCCGGCATCGAGGCCGTCGCCGCGGCGCTTCGCGACGTCCTCGCGGAGACGCGCGACTGCCCCGTGATCGTCCTCTTGGAGAACGCGGCGGGGCAGGGAACGACGCTGGGGGTGCGGTTCGCGGAACTGGCCCGCATGATGGCGCTGGCCGGGGACGACGCGCGCCTGGGAGCCTGCTTCGACACGTGCCACGCCTTCGCGGCGGGCTACGACATCGCCACCGACGAGGGCTACGACGCGACGATGGCCGAGCTCGATGCGACCATCGGGATGGGGCGGCTGCGGGCGGTCCACCTCAACGACAGCGTGCTGCCCGTGGGATCCCGCCGGGATCGCCACGCCAACCTGGACGAGGGAGTCATGGGGCGCACGCCGTTCCGCCGGATCGTGAACGACGCGCGGTTGGCCGACGTGCCGATGATCCTCGAGACGCCGGGTGGGATGGACGGCTACCGGAACGACCTGGCGATCCTGCGCCGCCTCCGCCGCCCCGCGGCCCGGCGGGCCCCCGCAAAGCGGCGGCGGGGGCCGCCCGCCTGACGACGCACTGGCCCGCGCCCGTGCGCCGGCGGGGGCGCTACCTGGGTCCTACCTCCAGCGATCCCGCTCCTCCCGCTCGCGATCCATGTCGATGCGGCCGCCGCCCTCGCGCAGCGCGTCGTCGAAGGCCTCGCGCGCGCGGCGGCGCTCCAGTTCCTCGCGCTCCACCGCCCGCTCCAGCGCGTCGTCGGCGGGCCGCTTCAGCGCGTCCGCGAAGGGGTCGCCCCCCGCGGACACGGGATCGAGGACGAGTCTCCCGCGATCGACGCGCGCGTCGAACCCTCCGCCGGGACCGATGCCCAGGCGCTCCATCAGGGCCTCCGGCAGCCGCAGCACGCCGCCCGGCTCCACCGTGATTCTCATGCCGCACCTCCGCGTCCGCGGGACCCCACCACGATGCCACCGCCGCCGCCCGGAAGCAACCCCCGGCGCGCGCGTTCCGCCGACCGGTTCATGACCTTGGGGGGCGCTCCGCACGGTGGTAGCCTCCGCCGTCCCGCCGAGCCGGCGGCCGCACCGTCGAAGGAGGTTCCCCCTTGCCCCAGTCCCCGCGCCACATCGTCGCCGTCGTCGGAGGGGCCGTCTCCGGCGCCGAGGCCACGGAGACGCTCGCCTCCCGCGGCATCCACGTGGTGGTGTTCGAGCAGAACGATCGCCCCTACGGGAAGATCGAGGATGGCCTCCCTCGCTGGCACGACAAGCAGCGGCAGCAGGAGTACCGCCGGCTGGACGGGAAGCTCGATCGCCCCGAGGTCCGCTTCGTCCCGCGGACCGCCGTGGGTCGGGACATCCCGTTCCCCGCGCTCGCCGCCGACTGGGGCTTCTCCGCCGTCCTGCTGGCCAACGGCTCGTGGCGGGATCGCCCCTGCGGCGTGGCCGGGCTCGACGCCCTCGAGGGCCGCGGCTTCTACTACCAGAACCCCTTCATCCACTGGTTCAACCACCATGAGGAGCCGGGATACGCCGGGCCCGCGTACCGGCCCGAGGACGGCGCCATCGTCCTCGGCGGCGGGCTCGCCTCCATCGACGTCTGCAAGGTCCTCATGCTCGAGTCGGTGGCGGCGGCGCTGCGGGCGAAGGGGCGCACCGTCGACGTGGTCGAGATGGAGCACGCCGGGCTTCCCGCGGTCCTCGCCGAGCACGGCGAGACGCTGGAGTCCCTGGGCGTGCGGGGCTGCACGCTGCTCTACCGGAGATCCGTGCGCGAGATGCCGGTGGCGTCCGCGCGCGACGGCGGCGGACCGGAGGAGAAGGAACGCGTCGAGAAGGTCCGCGAGAAGCTCATGGAACTCTCCACGGCGAAGTACCTCTACCGGGTCCTCCCCCACCGCGTGGCGCGGCGCGCCGTCGAGACGGGCGGCCGGCTGACCGGGCTCGTCGTCGCGCGCACGGAGTACCAGGGGAGCCGGCTCGTCACCGTCGAGGGCAGCGAGGAGACGATCGCGACGCCGCTCGTCATCAGCAGCATCGGCTCCATCCCCATGCCCATCGAGGGCGTGCCCGCGGACGGCGAGTTCTACCGCTACCGCAACTGGGACCTCGGTGAACTGGACGGCTACGAGGGCGTTTTCGCGCTCGGCAACGTGATCACCGGCAAGGGCAACATCGCCGTGAGCCGCAAGCACGGGCGCCTCATCGCGGATCACGTCATCGCCGACTACCTCGGCATCGGGGAGGGGGAGCGGGCCGACGCCGTGGCGGCTGCCGGGGCGGCGATCGCCGATGCGCGCCGCGCGCAGGCCGAGGCCGTTGCCGGCGCCGTGAGCGCGCGGCCGGCCATCGCGCCGGAAGCCGCCCGCGCCATCGCGGACCGCGTCCAGGAGCGCTGGCGCGCCATCGGGTACGACGGCTACCGCTCGTGGATGGACCGCGTCTCTCCGGCGGGGACCCGGTAACCCGCCCGTGGCGCCCGCGTCCACGGCCTCCGCGGCGACGCTCCGGGACTTCGCGGTCCTGCGTCCGCGGGGTCTCGTCCGATGGGACGACGGGCTCGCCCTGCAGCGGGCCGCCCACGCCGCGCGCGTCGCCGGCCAGGGACCGGACACGCTGATCCTCCTGGAGCACGCCGCCGTGATCACGCTCGGCCCGCGGACGGCGGAAGGGGACCTCCTCGTGGACGGCGAGACCCTGCGCCGCCGCGGCGTGGAGGTCCGGCGCACGGACCGCGGCGGCGGCGCGACCTTCCACGGTCCCGGGCAGGTCGTGGCCTATCCCGTGCTCGATCTCCGCTCGTGGGGACTCCGCCCCCGGGACTACCTGCGGTTCCTCGAGGGGATCGTCTTGCGGGCCCTCCGCGGCTTCGGCGTGGAGGGGACGACGATCGACGGGCGCACCGGCGTGTGGACCCCGGGCGGCAAGGTCTGCGCGATGGGTGTCCGCGTGGCCGGCGGCGTGACGCTCCACGGGCTCGCCCTGAACGTCGAGACGGACGCCGCGGGCTTCTCCGCCATCGTCCCCTGCGGCATCCGGGACGCCGGCGTGACGAGCCTCCGCGCGATTCTCCGGGAAGCGACGCCTCCCGTCTCGCGCGTGATGGACGCGCTGGAGCGGGAGTTCCGCGCGGCGGCCCTCCGGCGGGTCGGCGCGTGACGCCCGTCGGCGGTCCCGGTCCCGCGGCCCCCGCTCCGACCCGGCGGCGGCTGCCCCCCTGGCTCAAGGTCCCGCTGGGGGGCGGCGAGCGGTTCGCGCACCTCAAGACGCTCGTCCGGGACCTCGGTCTCCATACCGTCTGCGAGAGCGCGCGCTGTCCCAACCTGGGCGAGTGCTGGTCCGCGGGCACGGGCACCTTCATGATCCTCGGCAACCTCTGCACCCGCGGCTGCCGCTACTGCGCGGTGCCGAAGGGGAAGCCGGAACCCCTGGATCCCGACGAACCCCGGCACGTCGCCGAGGCGGTGAAGGCCATGGGGCTGCGCCACGTGGTCGTCACCAGCGTGGATCGGGACGACGTCCCCGACGGTGGCGCGTCCGTCTTCGCCGCCGTCGTGCGGGAGGTGCGCCGCCTGTGCCCGGGAACCGCCGTGGAACTGCTGGTCCCCGACTTCCGATTCTGCCGGGTCGACGCCATCGCCACCGTGATGGACGCGGGGCCGGACTTCCTCAACCACAACATCGAGACCGTCCCGCGGCTGTTCCCCTCGGCCCGGAAGGGCGGCGACTACGCCGTCTCCCTGCGCCTCCTCGCCGAGGTGAAGCGCCGCTGGCCCGCCGTCCCGACCAAGAGCGGCATGATGCTCGGCCTGGGGGAACGGGACGACGAGATCGATGCCGTCCTCCGCGACCTGCGCGCGTCCGGCGTGGACATCCTGACCCTCGGACAGTACCTCCAGCCGGGGATCGGGTACCTCCCCGTGGAGCGCTTCTACGAACCCGCCGAGTTCGACGCGTGGCGGGAGCGCGCCATGGCGCTGGGCTTCGCCCACTGCGAGTCGGGGCCGCTCGTCCGGTCGTCGTACCACGCGGAGCGGCAGGCCCGCGACGCCACCGCGGGTCGCCTGCCCCCCGCGGCCGTCTGACCGCCGGCGTCGCGCGGCCGCGGCCCCGCACGGGAGGCCCGGACTACAGATCGCGCATCGTGCCCTTCGTCTCGGACACGGAGCGGACGATCTGCCCGCCTCGCGAGATCTCCGCCACGAGGCGCACCAGCACCTTGCGGGCTCCGGACGGGCCGATGATCTTCACTTCGAAGCCGTGGGGAAAGCCGACGCCGGCGGGGTCCACGGTCGCGTCGATCTTCACGGCGAACTTGGGGATCGCGTTCTCGCCGATGAGGGTGTTGTTCGAGGCGAGGGCGGCGACGTACGGCCGGAAGTACACCTTCGGCCGCCGATCCTCCCGGGCGCTGCTGTGCTGGGAAGCCGGGATGGTGATGGTCCCGTCGGGCGTCGGCGACACGTCCGTGGACAGCACGTAGAACGCCTGATCGGCGTTCTTGATGGGGTCCCACGCGTAGTCGATCTTCGCCGTGGCGAGCAGGTCGGCGACGACCTCCTGGCGGGCGGCGACGCTCCCGATGGCGGTGAGGGTCGTGTAGTCGGCAAAGGCCTCGCTCTCCCACCGGACCAGGTCGAACCGGGAGAGGTTGAGCGCCGCGGGCGTCCCGTGGCGCATCACGAAGTAGCCCACGAGCCGGAAGATGTTGATGCGATACGTCTTCCCGTCCGAGGCCAGCGTGTCGTGGGGCGCCATCTCCTCCGCCATGAAGATGCAGTTGCCCGTGCGCGGGCTCGCCACGGCGTCCGCGTTGAATTCACCCAGCGGCTCGATGGTGGGAAGGCGGGAGGTCGGCGCGATGGCCAGCACGCCCAGGCCGGAGATGTTCACCACCTGGATCCGGGCGAGGTAGGACCGCCCCAGCACGTCGTCCTCGTACATCTTCCGCGCCATGGAGATGTCGGCGTGGACGTGGGAGACCGCCTCCTGCGTCTGGAGGGAGACCTTGTTCGCGGCGGCCATGGTGCTGTTGGCCTGGCTCACCGTGAGCTGGGAGCGGGCGATGACGCCCATGAGAATGGCCAGGACCGTGAGGGTGATCATCACCTCCACGAGGGTCATGCCGGACTCCGCGCGCGTCCCGGTCGTCGTGGTCGCACCTGCCATGGGTCCTCCCTGTCCGCCCGCGCCTACGGCGTGCTCGGACGGCTGACGTAGATCTTCTCCTGGTGGAACGAGTAGTGGAGCGCGTTCGCTCCACGGTAGCAGTCCACCCGCACGAGATAGGAGGACTGCGGGAACAGGGAGGCGGGCGTGTCCCAGTCGTAGGTGTCGTCCCCCGGGATGTTGGCGCGGATGAGGGCGACGTTGGACGGCCGCTCGCCGGGCTTGATGACGGACGCGTTGTCCACCATCGAGATCCAGGAGCGCCCGTTGTCCGACGACCACATGGGGACGAACTGGAGTGTCGTCTCGTCCTCCGCGAACGCCGCGCCGTACTGGTTGGTGTACTTCTCGCCGTCCCACCGGACCCAGGTCTGCCGCCAGCGGACGGCGATGGTGGACGGATCGTCGAGTTCCGAGATGATCGTCGGGAAGGTGATCTCCACGCGCGGGAGCTGCGTGATGCGATTCTGCGCCGTCACCCCGACCGCCGCGTTCTGGAACCCCGCCGACAGGAACGAGTGGATGAGCGACACCATCGAGTAGCGGGAGATGAAGGCCGAGCCGGACTCCGCGGCGCGGTCGATCCCGTTCACCACGATGAACGCGCCGCTGGCCGTGTTCGCGGGGTCCTTGTTCACGAGGAGCCCCGAGCCGATCTGGTTGACGTCGTGGTGGTAGAACTCGAGGGTCCGGTAGGCCTGGAACCGCGTGGACGAGTACTCCGCGAACCCGAACTCGTCGCCCGCCGTGCCCGCCCCGTTCAGGTTGATGTCGAAGGGCCGGCTCACCTTCGCGCGATCCGGGAGCGGGAAGTTGTACCCCGCCGCCAGGTCCTTGCCGCCGCCCACCACCGCCGTCAGGCTGGCGTTCTCCGTGCTCCCCTGGAACGAGTGGTGGAACGTCACGGTCGACGTGCCGATGTTGAAGAACGACGTGCAACCCGGCTCCTGGGTGCGCCGCTGCATCACCCTGTCCCCGAACCGGGTCCCGAAGGGCATGGACGCCGGCTGCGCATTGTTGTCGGCCGCGTTCCGCCGCAGGTCGCTGCGCAGATCCCTGAAGAACGCCGTGCCCGCGTTGCCGCCGGGCAGGTTGCCGGTGGCAACCCAGGTCCCGTACATGTCGTCGGGGTACTGCTCGCCGAGCCAGTTCGCGCCCCACCAGTAGGAGCGGGGCGTGCCTCCCCCGTCCCGCAGCCATCGCGTCGTGCTGTTGCTCCGAACGAGTTTCACGCCGGCGCCGTTGTCCCCGGCAGGTCCGCCGCTCGTGATGCTCTGCTCGTAGCCCGTGGACCCGCTCGCCTGTCCCCACGGCATCCGGTTGACGGGGACGGAGTTGGCGTATCCGTTGGCCGAGTCGTAGCCGATCTCGTTCCCGATGCCGAGGTAGTAGTAGGAGAACCCCGTCAGCGTGGTCCAGAGCATGTTCGACTCCGCGAGCCCTTCGCGGAGCACCTGGAACAGTCGCGGGACGTCGACCTCGTACCTCTCCATCCAGCCCTCGTTCGTGTCGCCCACTGTGTTCTTGATGCGACCGGCGTCGAACCCGGGCCAGCGCGCCAATCCGTTCTGCCCCGACGTCCGGAAGTTGTCGAAGTACCAGTTGTAGGCGTTGGGGAAGTCACCCGTCTTGAAGTCCCTGTACGGGGTGTGGCGGGGGTCCCCCTGGAACTGGAAGCGCTCCGACGCCGGCACGTCCAGCGCGCGATCGGACCACCAGACGTACGTCGTCGAGAGGTTCTCGGGCCGCTGGGTCGCCGGCATGGCGATGGGCAGCGGCTGGCGCAGCTGGGACATGTGCGGGAACTCGAGCCCGTTCGGGATGCGCACGCGCAACCCGCCGGTGTAGGTGAAGGCGGTGGGGCCCACGGCGGGGTCCGGCTCGGGGTCGGGACGCATGGCGCCGTTGTAGAGGGCCCGATCGATGACCTCCATGGTCGTGAGCGCCGAGGCGTTCCAGTTGTTCCAGCCCCAGGGCGTGCGGGACAGGTAGTACTCCTCCGTGTCCTCGATGTTGTTGGGGTCGACGAGGCCGTCGTTGTTGTAGTCCTGGACGCGACTCCCGATCCGCGTGGTCACGGTGACGGGGAAGTGATCGCTGTCATTGGGGTCCGCGGGGTGGTCGATGTCGGCGGCGGTGAGCAGCACCCACTCCCCCGTGCGGGGGTTCCGCACGCGCACGCCCGTGTCGAGCAGCGTCCGGCGGAGCGTGATCCGCCAGCGGGCCGTGTTCTTCTCGTTGGTGCTCGTGGCGTTCGTCAGGTCCTGGGAGAAGTCGTTCCCCGCCTCGCAGGTCGTCGGGATGTACTCCCGGCCGTAGAGGCGGTAGTTGTTGGTGTGGTTGGCGTGATCCATGCGGAGTCCCTGGTTCCCGACCTGGGGCGTGCGGAGCGGGGTGTTGTAGAGACGGAGCATCGTGAAGCCGATGCCCTCCGGATCCAGCGTCGGCGGGACGTACCCGACGCGGTAGATGGGCTTCGGCCCCTTCTGGACGATGTTCCCGATCATCGCGTCGTAGTGGCCGAGGATGAAGCCCGGCCGACTCGTCGTTCCGGCCATGGTGTACGGGGGACCCGCGGGGAAGAACATGGTGGGCGTGAACCACTCCCACGGGCGGACCGATCCGTTGGTGAACACCTGCTCCCCGAGCCCGAGGGGATACGGGTCGAACCAGGAGTAGGCGTCCCGGGCGCCGTCGGGGGCCGTGATGGGATCCACGTCCACTCCGCCCTGGCACGCCTGCACGCGCAGGTAGCCGGCGCCGGAAATCCAGCCCCACCACCACGACGTGTAGAAGTTGTACCAGGCCCACTGGCTGCGGTCCGTGGGGGGGAACCAGGGAGCCATGCTCATGTTGAAGTACTGGCCGGCCCCGTTCTCGACCCGCTGCGCCGCGTCGACCCCGTAGATCTGGATCTCGATGGGGTCGGCGAGGACGTCGGGCGCGGCGGTGTCCTGGGGATCGTCGAGCCACGCGTAGACGCGCAGCGTCACGTCGTCGGACGTGCCCGATGTCGCGCCCCGGAGGAACCGCTGCTCCTCCGGGTGCGTGACCACGCGGATGCCCGGGTGACCTCCGGACCAGGACGTCGTGACGGGGTTCGTCGAGTAGTAGTTCGCGAGCGACTGCGCCGCCACGAGGGCCGGCCGCGGGTCCTTGGCCGCGTCGGAGAACGCTCGCATGGGCGGCATCGGAAGCAGCTCGCCGTGCAGGTTGATGAAGATGGCGTTGCGATAGAGGGACGGGCTCGACTTCATCCGGTCCAGCAGCATGTGCCAGGAGGGCTCCGAGTCGCTCTCGTAGCCCGTGGAGCCGGAGAAGTCGAAGTCCGCGTCGTCCACGTCGCCGTCGAGGTCCGTGTCGATGTCGTTGGTGTAGTCCCGGCGGAGCCGGAACCACGCCTCCTCGTCGATGGACCGCATGCAGTGGTTGAAGTGATCCGCCAGCGTGTAGGGAAACGGGTTGTAGTGGGGATTGGCGATGGGGTTCCCCAGTTCGTCCACGACGCCGTATCCGGGGTTGTAGCCGTTGTCCTCGCCGGCGACGCCGTCGTCGGCGCCGAAGAGGCTGGTCGCCGGCGCGGCGAGATCGTCGTTCTGGACCCAGCCCTTGTTGGCCTCGGGCACGTAGTAGTACGCGGACGAGATGATGTTCGTCTGGAGTGGCGGCATCTTCGCTGGGTAGAAGTGCACCCACGGGACGGGCTGGTTCGAGTCGAGGCGGTAGTTCCAGTAGGGCCGGTACCATGGGTCCCGGCCGAAGCCCTGCTTCGTGATCCAGTGGGTGCGGAACCGGAGGCCGGGGTTCCGCGCCTCGAGGTCCTCGACGGTGTTCTCCACGAAGGGCTTGATGGCGTCCATGAAGACCCACCAGCCGGGGACGTTCTCCAGGGAGAGGAGGTACAGGTCGTAGACCTGGGTCGTGGGGTAGGCGTCGGCCACGGTGCGGAGCACCGAGGAGACCTCGGCGTAGCGCGTTCCCTTGGTCACGGCCGGGTCGACACCGTCCTCACCGCGGTACATGCGGACGGTGACGATGCGGAGGTCCCGGCTGTTCACGCCGGGGAAGGGGTTCACGCTGATCTGCCGGTACCACTTCCAGAACCCGCGCATCGGCGTGTTGCCGCTGGCCGGGTGGTTGGCGGGCACGAACTGCGTCGGGTCGTTGGACATGCGCGTGATGGTCAGGGTCGACCGCACCGACTGGCCGTCCTCGAACGAGTCGAGGTCCGACGCCGCCTCCACGCCGCCCGTCTCGAGGAACGCCTGCAGTTCCGTGATGATCGAGACGGCCTTCTCGTAGGCGAAGATCTTGTCCCGGTTGAACTCCGTGTACCGGAACGACGTGACGATGAACGACATGGCCGCCGCCATCACGACGGAGAGGACGGCGATGGAGATGGTCAGTTCGATGAGGGACATGCCCGACTGCGTCCCGCGGGCGTCGGCGGAAGCCGGCGCGACGGGAGCGGCGGGGAGGGTCTCGGGGGACGGGTCGCGCATCAGTTCGCTCCTTGGACGCCGACGATCCGGATGGCCTGGGAGAGGCGGTACTGGCCCATCTTCTGCATGAGTTCGGTGAGCAGTTCGGGGTCGGCGGTCACCTCGCTGTAGTCGCCCAGCCCGGAGACGTTGCTGGACCCGCGGACGACGACGGTGCCCGTGACGAGGGAGGGGGCGCGCTGGATGTAGTTGCCGCGCACGTAGATCATCCCGTTGAACGCCGAGTTGGAAGCGGAGTCGATGGTGAGGTTGCCGTCGACGATGAGCACGGCAGCCCGGGCCTTCAGGGGATGCGCCGCGTCGAAGGTCACGTTCCCCTGGTAGTAGGTCATCGAGTAGAGCGGCAGTTCCGCGGGCAGGTCATCCACGTTCCGGACCTTCACGTCGGGCATCGCCAGGAGGTCCTGCAGCGGCATGCCGAACACGTCCGCCCAATCGTCCAGATAGGTCGCCTGCGCCGACTGCGAGGGGGTCCCCTGGAGGGTGCCGGAGATGCTGGGGCTCCCCGTGCCGGACTTGTAGCAGACGCCGGCCTTGGTGAACCCGAGCACGCGGGAGCGGCTGCCGATGGTCGTCGTGCTGCCGCGCTGGGAGCAGAGCGCCGCCGGGAACGGAGGGACGATGGTCAGCCGGCGGACCTCCGTGGAGAGCGACACCTGGGCGACCAGCGTGTTCAGCCCCTTGGCGGCGGAACCCGTGGGCTTGTGGCCGACGTTGTCCCACTCCTCCGCCTCGTTCCACGGGTTGAGGGGGTACGCCGGGTCCTTGAAGTTCCGGTAGAAGACGTATCCGTGGGCCGTCAACTGCCAGATGGTGCCGGCCCCGGTGCCCGGGAGTCCGCGGGAGGTGGTCACGTCCTGGATGCCGTTCAGGCCTCCCACCAGGCGCACCTCGTACCGCGCCCAGATGGACGGCGTGATGGCGTAGTTCCGCACGATTCCGACGGCCGCGTTGTCGGTCTCGTTGATCTTCGGGTCCGCCGAGAGATCCAGCCGCGGATTGAACACGGTCACCGGCTGGCTCGTCTGCCGGCGGAACCAGGACATGGCGTCGATGAGTCCGGCGCGGGCGACGCCGTAGGCCTGGTCCCTGGCCTCGAAGACGTACTTCGAGGTCCGGCTCGACTGCTCCAGCAGGACCACCCCCGCCGCGATGGCGGAGGCGACCATCATGATGGTCAGCATGGTCACGATGAGCGCGGCCCCGCGCTCGCCGAGTCCCTCGACACGCGTCCTTCGTGGCGTCATGGACCCTCCCCGGCGGCTCCGGCGCCCCCGGGTGCGCGCGCAATGGCCCCGGAGACCCGGACCCGACCCCGTTACCCTACCGCCGCCGCATGACGAAAGCCGGTGGGAGTCGTGAAGATTCCTTCATGACGCGGTGCCGTCGGGGCGGGGGCCGGGCAGCCGGAGCAGGAACCGCGCCCCGGGGACACCGGGGTTCTCCAGGGTCACGTCGCCGCCGGAGGCCCGTGCGAGACGACGGGCAAGGGAGAGCCCGAGGCCGAATCCACCGCCCGCGGCGCGGCCGGCGCTGCCGCGGAAGAGCCGATCGAACACCCGGAGCGCCTCGTCCGCGTCCACACCGGGTCCGCCGTCGGAGACCGCCACGCGGGCCCCCCCCGCCTCCTCCGGCTCGAGCACCAGTCGCACGAGGGACTCCGGCGGAGAGTACCGGAGGGCGTTGTCCACCATGACCGACACGCAGGACTCGACGACCTCCCGCGGCGCCGCGACGGGCACGGCGACCAGGGGAACCGCCGCCTCGAAGCGCCGCCCCGCGGCTTCGGCGACGGCGGCGAAGTCCGCGGCCAGCCCGCGGCAGGTCTCCGCGGCGTCCACCGCGAGGGCGGGACCCGTCCCCGTGGCGGTCACGGCGTCGGCGGCCCGGGAGGACTCGAGGAGGACCTGGACCAGACGCCCCAGGCGATCGCTGTCCTCCCGGATCTCCTCCAGGGCCGAACGGAGCGCCGCGGGGCTCCCGTCGGCCACGGCCCGGTCCACGCGCAGCCGGAGGACGGCCAGGGGGGCTCGCAGCTCGTGGGCCGCCTCGGAGGCGAACCGCCGCTCCTCCGTGAGGGCCTCATCGAGCCTCCCCCACAGCGCGTTCAGGACCACCGCGAGGTCGTCGAACTCGTCCCGCGGATCGCGGACCGGGAGGCGGGGCGGACCGGCCCCGGCGACCTGCTCCGCCCCCGCCGCATCCGTGAGCCGGCGGAGCGGCGCGAGGACCGCACCGGCGCCCAGCCAGGCCCCCGCCGCCACCAGCAGCACCGCCAGCCCCGCGGCGCCGCCGAGGTAGGTGCGCAGCCGCATCTGCTCCTCGCGGAGGGGCTCCCGCGGGAACCCCACCACGACGACGGGCGACCCCGGCGCGGCGGCCACGGCGCTGGCGGCGACCCGGTATCCCCCGGGACGAAGCCCCTCGGCGACCACCACGGACCCCGGTCGCGCGGCGAGGACCGCGTCCCCCGCCACGTCCCCTTCCGTCGCGATGACGGCGCCGTCGACCCCCCGCAGCGCCGCCCACTCCCGGCGCTCCGGCGCCACCCACGACGGCGCCGCCGCCCGGAACTCCGCGAGCCCCCGCGCGCCCACCTGCTCCGCCAGTCCCTCCGCCAGGGACACGAGCCGCACGTCGTCCCGGGACTCCACCGGGCGGACGAGGGCGAACTCGGCGGCCACCAGCAGCACTCCCGCGCCGAACGCGGCGGCGAGCAGCGCGCGCAGGGCGAGCCGCACCCGCAGGCGACCCGCGCGCGCCAAGGTTAGCCCGACCTCTCCGTGAGGGACCGCGGTCCCGCGGCGTCCTCGCGTCGATCCCGGCGTCGCGGCGACTCGCCTACTCTACGGAGTATGTCTTCGTCGCCGCTCCTTGGTCTCGACGCGATGCCGCTCGCGGGACAGGGTGTCGCGCTGTCCACCCACCACCCCGTCATCCCAGGTCCCTGCGCCACCGCCACCTCCCTGCACCTCCCGCGACCCCTCCCGGACAGGTCGGGCTACCCCGCCTCCGCCGGCTCCGCGTCCCCCGCGATCTCCTCCAGCAGGTAGCCCACGCGCGGCACGGAGCGGAAGCGGATGCCCGACCCGCGGAGTTTCCGGCGGAGAGCGGACACGTGGACGTCGACCACGTTGCTGAAGCCGTCGAAGTTCCACCGCCAGACGGAGTTGACGATCTGCGTCCTGCTCAGCACCGCCCCGGGACTGGCGAGGAACATCTGGAGGACCGCGAACTCCTTGGGCGTCAGGGAGACCTCCGCTCCGGACACGGTGACGCGCCGGGCCGCCGGATCGCAGGTGACCTTGCCCAGGCGGTGGACGGTCTCCTGGCGGCCGCCACCGCCGCGCCGGAGGAGGGCGCGCACCCGGGAGAGGTACTCGTCCAGCGAGAACGGCTTGACCAGGTAGTCGTCGGCGCCGCCGTCCAGACCCTCCACCCGGCGCCTCGTGTCGGAGTGGCTCGAGAGGATGAGGACCGGCATCGTCCGGCCCTCGGCACGCAGCCACCGGAGGAACTCCATGCCGGAGCCGTCGGGGAGGGAGAGGTCCAGCGAGATCAGGTCGTACTCACCCTGCACGAGGAAGTCCCGCGCGTCGTGCAGCGCGCGGGCCCGGTCCACCGCGAACGAGGCCTCCACGAGCGCCCGCTCGAGGAACGGGCCCAGGGCCGCGTCGTCCTCGACCACGAGGACCCTCACGCTCCCCGCCCGGCGACCGGCGGCAGGCCGAGGAACTCCCCCACCGCGGCGGCCACGGCCCGGGCGCCGCTCTCCCCCTCCGCGCCGGAGGCCGGGCGGCCGAGGTGCAGCGGGAGCCAGCGCCCGTCCCGCGTCCGGACCGCCGCCGCCGGGGCCGCCTCGCCGCCCCCCGGGGGGGTGACCGTGACGAGCCCCACGGAGACGACGTCCGCCAGGGGGACCTCCACGGCCGGTCCGCCGCCCCGGCTCATCCGGACGAGCCCCGCCCCGGCATCGAACACCACCTCCGGTCGCCGGAGGAGGGACACGGCGAGCGCGGCCACGGGGAACGACACGCCCGCGGCCACCAGGAAGCAGGCGACCCGCACGATGGACCCGCCGAGAGCCACGCCGAAGCAGGCCGCCAGGTCCAGCGCCCCCAGGGCCGCCAGCGGAACCAGCGTGTCGCGGAGGGGCTCCCGGAGGACGAGGCGGTCCCCCTCCGTCCGGGCGCGCGGCGGACGGCGGTCCGCGGGGTCGGGGGCGTCCACGGGGAGGGGATCGGCGGACATGGGAGGGAGGATACCGGAGGGGACCGGCGGGAAGCGGCTACGCCCTGCTCACCGGCTCTTCGCGAGGCCCACCTTGAGCCCCCCCCGCCGGAGGAGGGAGGGGTAGACGATCACGGTCGCCACGCCGACCACGATCCCCGCCAGCTTGAACCGGCCCGACAGCGCACCCAGTCCGGCCCCGTCCATCAGGGAGGCCGCCAGCAGACACGCGACCCACCCGGCGGCGACGCGGCGGTTCCAGCGGGAGCCGGTCTTGCCGGGGCTGAACTCCTCGGCCTTCCGGAACAGCGAGAGGGCGCCCAGGAACGACGCCAGCACTCCCAGCCCCCGCCCCAGGAGCGACGCGTCGGCGAGGCCGCTGGCCGCCAGGACGATGCAGAGGAGCAGCAGGGCCGGCACCCAGACCGTCCGGAGGAGGCCGAACACGAACGTCACGCCACCCAGGAACGCCAGGATGAGCAGGAGGATGGACAGGAACTCCAGGGTCTGCGGCGTCCCCCCCGTGAACACCCAGGCCGCCAGGCCCGCCGCCGCGGCCAGCCCCAGCACCGCCCAGAACCGTCCCTTGCCCGCCGTCGCGAAGGCCGTTCCCGCAACCACGAGGAACACCCCTCCCACCATCACCGGCAGGAGCCACGTCTGGGGGACCGGGAACGCCGGCCCGGCGGCGTAGAACGCCCGGATCATGTCCACCGCCGTCCGGCCCAGCGCGTCCAGGAACGCGCGATCCACGGCGGACAGGACGGAGAGCGCGGGCGGCACGGGGATCCTATCGGACCGGCGGAGGGGGCTCCGCAGCGCGGCGGCCCCGGGATGACGGCTCCCGGGCTAGCCGTACCGCAGGGCCTCGATGGGGTCCATGAGGGCGGCGCGGCGGGCGGGGAGGATCCCGGAGAGGATCCCGACGAGGCAGGAGATGGCGAACGCGGAGAGGACGCTCCACGGGGTGATGGCGAGGGTCCAGCCGCTGGTCCGCTCGATGAGCCACGCGCCGCCGAGGCCGAGGCCCACGCCGAGCAGGCCGCCGGCGCCGGCGATGACGACGGTCTCCGTCAGGAACTGGAGCATCACGTGGCGGCGCTTCGCCCCCAGCGCGCGGCGCACGCCGATCTCCCGCGTGCGCTCGGTCACCGTGGCCAGCATGATGTTCGCGATGCCGATGCCGCCCACGAGCAGCGAGATGGAGGCGATGAGGACGAGCGCGATGTTGAAGACCTTCTGCGTGCCCTGTCGCTGGGCCAGCAGTTCCAGCGGGACGACGACCTCGTAGTCCTTCTGCTCCTCGTGGAACTTCTCGAGGATGGCGGTCACCATCCGCGCCGTGGGCAGGACCGCCTCGATGGTCTCGGCCTCGACCAGGATCTGGTTGAGTTCCACGTTGGTGGACTCGAAGGAGCCCGTGGACCGCTTGAACGAGAGCGTCCCCTCCTTCTGGATCATCGTCTCGTAGGGGACGTAGACGTCCTCCCCGGAGAACTCCGTGTCCAGGGCCTTGCGGTAGTGGCCGCGGAACTCCTCGTCCTCGATGACGCCGACGACCGTGTAGACCATCTCCCCGCACCGGAGCGCGAACCCGAGCGGCGGCCCCAGATGGCCGATGCGGCGGAGGAGGCCGTGCCGGATGACGCAGACCGTGGCGAGGGACTCCTCGTCGGTCTGCGTGATGGGTCGGCCCAGGGCGACCCGCAGGGCCGCGCCCTCGAAGTGCTCGGGGCGGACCCCGTGCAGCGTCACCTCCGCCATGCGGCTGCCGTTCCACGCGCGCTCCGCCTTCGTGTGCACCGGGAGGACGCGGGTGACCGTCGGGACCGTGGCCCGGATCTGCTCCATGTCCTTGAACGTGAGGCCGTGGCGGCTCACGAAGCGGCGCCGCCGCGTCTGCTCCTTCGACTCCGTCGGCTTCACCGTGTTGACGATCACGTTGCGGATGCCGAGCCGCCCGATCTGCTCGAGGATCTCGCGCTGCGCCCCCTCGCCGATGGCCAGCATGACGATGACCGACGCGACGCCGAACACGATGCCCAGCGTCGTCAGGAAGGTCCGGAGCGGGTAGCCGCGCAGGTTGCGGAGGCTGAGCCCGGCCAGTTCCCAGAGGCCGAGCCCTCCGGCGCGCCGGACGGGGAGCGCCGCGCTCACGCGGCCTCCTCCCCGATCCGGCCGTCGAGGATGCGGACCCGGCGGGACGCCGCGGCGGCCACCTTCTCGTCGTGGGTGATCATCAGGATCGTCCTCCCCGACTCGTGGAGGGTCCGGATGAGGCCGAGGATCTGCACGCCCGTGGCGCTGTCCAGGTTGCCCGTCGGCTCGTCGGCCAGCAGGACGCGGGGGTCCGTGGAGAGCGCCCGCGCCACGGCGACCCGCTGCTGTTCCCCGCCGGAGAGCATCGTCGGGCGGTGGCGCTCGCGCGCCGAGAGGCCCACCTCGGCGAGCCGCTCCCGCGCGAGGCGGTGGCGCTCGGCGCGGGCGACTCCGGCGTAGAACAGCGGGACCTCGACGTTCTCGAGCACCGTGAGCTGCGGGATGAGCTGGAAGGACTGGAAGACGAACCCGATGGAGCGGTTCCGGACCTCCGACAGGCGCGCGTCGTCGAGGCGTTCCACGTCGTCGCCGGCCAGCCGGTAGGAACCGGAGGAGGGCCGATCGAGGCAGCCGAGGATGTTCAGCAGCGTGGACTTGCCCGAACCCGACTGGCCCACGACGGCGAGGAACTCCCCCTCCTGGACGAGGAGGTCGATCCCGTGGAGGACGTGGAGGCGCGCCTCCCCCTCCCCGTAGTACTTGTGGACGCCGCGCAGCTCGAGGAGCGGCGCCGCGGCGCCGCCGCGGTCTTCGCTCAAGGCTTCCCTCCGCGAGCCGCCGGCGAACCGCTCTTGTCGCCGTCGCCCTTCGCGGCGCCGTTCTGGCGCGCGGGGGCCGCCGCGTCCGTGGCCTCCGGGTTCCAGAGGAGTACCTCGTCCCCCTCGGCGATGCCGGACTTCACGACGACGAAGTTGTCGTTGGACTCGCCCAGTTCCACCTCGCGGCGCTCCGGACGGCCCCCCTTGTCCACGAAGGCGTAGTACTTGCCCTCCTTCACGAACACCGACTGGAGGGGGACCGTGAGCACGTCGCCGACCTCGCCCACCAGGATCTCGACCTTCGCGGTGAGCCCCGGTTTCAGCGCCAGTTCCGACTTCTTGAGCGCGACGACGACCTCGAACTTGCGGACGTCGCTCCGCCAGTCCCGTTCGCCGGCGATCGTGGCGATCTTCGAGATCTCCCCTTCGAGCTGCTTGCCCTTGTGGGAGTCCACCGTGACGAACACGCTCTGCCCGAGCTTGAGCCGGTTGATGTCGGCCTCGTGGATGCCGACCTTCACCTCCATCTCGCTGAGATCGGGCAGCTGGAGGAACGCCTGCTCGTTGTAGATGGTGGAACCGACCTTCAGCTCCTCCTCGTTCCAGTTGGGCGCCTGGTAGATGACGATCCCCTGCGCCGGCGCCAGCACGGTCATGGCCTCCAGCTGCTTGACCTGCTCCTCGTACTGCTCCCGGGTGGACTTGTAGCGCTGCTCGGTCTGCTCGTAGTTGACCTTCTTCCGGTCGAGGAGGTTCTCGGCGCGGAGGATCTCGTTGTCGAGGCTCCGCTGCGCCTCCGCCAGGTCGGACTCCTTCTGCCGCCGCTCGATGTCGGCCGTGAAGTCCGCGTAGCCCTTCAGGTCGTCCCGCGCCGA
Source organism: uncultured Planctomycetota bacterium (assembly GCA_964607145.1). Lineage (GTDB taxonomy): Bacteria > Planctomycetota > JAJSAM01 > JAJSAM01 > JAKLKS01 > CAZSIX01. Next base: position 22,838 of record CAZSIX010000016.1, read on the forward strand.
GTCCCGCTCGATCTCCGCGGATCGGAGGGCGATGCGCTCCTCCTCGACCTGCGTGGGAGTGACGAAGCCCTCGGCGAGCAGCCCCTGCGTCTCCCGGAACCGCTGCTCCTTCCGGTTGAACTCGCTCTCCGCCTTCTCCACGGCGAGTTCCTTCTTCCGGAGCGTTTGGGGCGCGTCGGCGAGCCGGTAGCGCTCCGCCTCCTTCTTCTTGATCTCGAGCGCGAGGCGTGCCTTGTCGACGGAGGCGCGGCCCTCGGCGTCCTGGATCTCGAACTCCGTCTTCGCGGTCTTGCGCTCCGACTCCAGGGACACGAGGTTGCTGGCGAGGTTGTCCACGTTGCGCTGGAGTTCCGTCTTGTCCAGTTCGGCGAGGCGGTCCCCCTGCTTCACCTCGGTCCCCTCGGGCACCAGCCAGACGACCTTCGCCGTGCCGGGGATCTCGGCCTTGATGGCGACGGAGTTCTTCGCCTTCAGGGTCCCCGTCTCCTTCAGCACGATCCGGAGCGCCCCCTTGCCGACGCGGTGGGTCGTTCCCTGCGTGACGGTGCGGCCCTCCGCGGTCCCGCCGCAGGCCGCCGCGGCCAGGCACGCCGCGAGCGCCGCCGCCGCCGTCCCCGCGCGGGCGCCCCGCGCCGCTCCGGTGCGTCCATCCGTTCCGCCGTCGGTCACCGCGTGCCTCCCTCGGGAGTTCCGGGAACGTCCCGCCGGACACTCCATGCGCCGTCCTCGCCCACTTCGAGCGTTCCCATCGCCCGCTCCAGGTTCATGCGTGCGATCTCGTGCCGGACCACCGCCTGGATGTGCGCGTTGCGTGCGTCCAGAAGCGACTGCTCGGCCTCGATGACGTCCCGGTTCCCGATGGTCCCGGCGTCGAAGTCGAGCTTCGCCTTGCGCACCCGGCGCTCCGCCATCGCGATGGTGTTCTCCTGGATGCGGATCGCGACCGCCGCCTGGCGCACGTTGCGGTGCTCCCCGCGCACGTCCACGACCAGCGCGTCGCGCGATTCGCGGAAGGCGCGGCGCTGCCGGTCCATCGCGATCTCCGCCGACCGGAACGCGTTCCGCTCCTGGGTCCGCTGGAGCGGAACGTCGAGCGTGATGCCGACGGAACTCGTGGCCGGCCCGAAGCCTCCGTCGAAGGCCCGGCCCCGCGTCGCCGCCTCCGACGCCCAGCGCGCCTGGAGGTCGAGTTGCGGGAGGAGCCCCTGCCGGGCGATGCGGAGCGACCTCTCCGAGTCCTCCAGCTGCTCCCGCGCGTTGGCGAAGTCGAACCGGTTGGCCAGGGCCGCCTCCACCGCCGAGGCCAGCGAGACGTCGAACTCGCGGAACTCCGGCGGGTCGTCCGCGAGCACGAGCGACGCCCGCGTGGGGAGCCCGAGGAACAGCTTGAACTCGTCGATCTCCAGGTCGAAGGCCGCCTGCGCGTCCTCGAGCGCGGTCTGCACGCTCAGCAGGTCGCTCTCGGCGCGGAGGACTTCCAGCTGCTCCTGCCGGCCCACCTGGAAGAGCGCGCGCGTGCGCCGGGCCTGCCACTCCTGGGACTCGTAGCGCTTCCGCGTGTTCTCGACCTCCCGCCGCCCCGCCACGAGCCGGTAGAACCTGCCCACCACGTCCACGAGGAACTGCTCGCGGAACCGCGCGAACTCGCGGATGTCGTAGACCACCTGCCGCTCCGCCTGCGTGAGGGCCTCGTGCGAGGCCTCGTACCCGAATCCGCGGAGCAGGGGCTGCGTGAGGGTCGCCGAGACGCCGTGGCCGTACTCCGGGGCGCCCCCCGGCGTGACGTCGCTCCGGTCCAGGAGGCTCGCGCTTCCGGACACCTCCACGGATCCGCCCAGGGGGAGCACCTGCGAGACGCCGAGGTCCGCGCCCCCCGTCCGGCTCGTCGTGCGGTCGGCCGCGTTGGCCACGAGGTAGGAGAGCGTGGAGGTGAACCGCGGCGAGAACGCGAAGCGCGTCCCCGTGAGGGACAGCGCCGAGAGGTGGAGCGACTCCCGCCGGGACGTGTAGTTGCGGTTCAGGCGGAACGCGAGGCGCACGGCGTCCTCGACGCGGAGAATCGCGGGAAGATCGGCGGGAACCTCGCCCGCGTCGGCGTCCACGACCGGCGGGATCCCGTCGCCATCCCCGGAGGCCGGGCGCGGCGACACGAACGCCTCGCGGCGCATCGCCTCGACGGCGGCGGACTTCCCCGCGAGGATGTCCTGCGCCTCGCGGTCCGCGGAAGTCGAGAGGTGGGAGGCGCAACCCGCGGGGAGCCCCGCGAGGACGAGCATCGCCGTTGCGCGCCTGCGCTTCGCCATCCGTTCCACCGCCCCCCCGCCCCGCCGGAACCCCCGGATCCGGGGTCGCCGCCCGACGACCCGGTGTTAGACGCCCCCGACGCCGCGGGGAGCCCGGAGGTTATCGGATTCCGCCGCCGGCGCCCGGTTGGCGACCCCGCGGAGTCCCCCGAAGAGGGCGCGCCCATGCGGGGGCACTGTCTACCCTATGGCGATGGCCCCCCGCTCCCCCCGATCTCCCTCCCGGCGCGCGGAGGACCTCTGCGGTCGCCTGCGGGCGGGCGCCGGTCGCCCGGACCGCGCCATGGAGGGCCTCCGGGCCCTCGGGGACGCCGCCGTGCCCGCCGTGGCGGCCCTCGCCCGGGAGCGCGGCGCCGGGTACTCCTTCGCCGTGCGCGTGCTGGCCGCCGCATCGTCGCCGGAGGCGGCGGAGGCGCTGGCGGAGGTGGTGGCCGACCCGGGCACGCGGGACTGCGACCGCCTGGAGGCCGCCATGGCCCTGGCCGATCGGGGCGACCCCAGGGGACTTCCTGCCGTCCGGGCGCTGGCGCTGTCGCCGGCGCCATCGCCGCTCCGCGCCGCTGCGTACCACTGCCTGCGCGGGATGCCCGGCGGCCTGTCCGCCGCGGACCTCCTCGCGGGTCCCCTGGCGGTCGATCCCGAGCTCCGGCCGCTGGTGCTGGAGGACCTGCGCACGCGGGGCCTCGGCGCGGGCGCCGCCCCCGACGGGCCCCCCGGTGGACACCCGTGAGGCCCCTTCCCATGGCGGGGGGGGGCGCGGCCAAGGCCCTGGACCCGGTCTGCGGCATGACCGTGGACCCGGCGCGGGCGGCGGCGCGGGAGACGCACGACGGGACCGTCTTCCACTTCTGCCACTCCCGCTGCGCGGAGCGTTTCCGCGGCGACCCAAAGGGCTGGGCCTCGGGTCGGTTGCGGGCCCGGGGGGATGCCCCCCCCTGCGGCCCCGACGCGGGGGCCGCCGCCGCTCCCGCGGGCACGGTCTGGGTCTGCCCCATGTGCCCCGAGGTCAGGGAGTCCTCCCCCGTCCCGTGCCCCGTGTGCGGCATGGCCCTGGAGCCGGAGATGCCCGCGGCGGACGACGGGGAAGAGTCGGCGGAGACCCGGGACTTCCGGCGGCGGCTCGTCGTCGCCGCCGTCTTCACCCTGCCGCTGCTGGCCATCTCCATGGGGGACATGCTCCCCGGCCACCCCGTGGCGGCGCTGCTCCCGGGGCCGCGGTTCGCGTGGGCGCAACTCCTCCTGGCCCTTCCCGTGGTGGGCTGGGCGGGGTGGCCGCTGCACCGGCGGGCGCTGGACTCGGTCCGGCACCGGCGCCCGAACATGTTCACGCTCGTGGGACTGGGCGTCGCGGCGGCGTTCCTCCACGGAACGGCGGCCACCGTCGCCCCGGACCTCTTTCCCGCGGCGTTCCGCGTGCACGGCGCCGTGCCCCTCTACTTCGAGGGGGCGGCGGTCATCGTGGCCCTCGTGCTGGCGGGACAGTTGATGGAGCACCGGGCCCGCGCCGGGACGGCCTCGGCGCTCCGGGCCCTCATGGCCCTCGCTCCCGCCATCGCCCACCGCGTCGGCGCCGGGGACGCGGAGACCGACGTGCCCGCCGCCTCCCTGAGGACGGGGGATCGGGTGCGCGTCCGGCCCGGGGAGACGATCCCCGTGGACGGGATCGTGGTCGAGGGGACCAGCACCGCCGACGAGTCCCTCCTCACGGGGGAGCCGATCCCGGTGGATCGCGGTCCCGGCGACGGTGTCATCGGGGGGACGCTCAACGGCGCCGGCGGCCTCCTCGTGGAGGCGCGCTGCGCCGACGCCGACACGACGCTCGCCCGCATCGTCCGCCGCGTCGCGGCGGCGCAGCGCAGCCGGCCCCGCGTGCAGGCCCTCGCCGACGCCGTGAGCGGCCGCTTCGTGCCCGTCGTCGTCGTCGCCGCGCTCCTCGCGTTCGGGGGATGGTGGATCCTCGGCGGCGAGGACGGAGCGGCGCGGGGCGTCGTGGCGGCGGTGTCCGTCCTCATCATCGCGTGCCCCTGCGCGCTGGGACTCGCCACCCCCATGAGCGTGATGGTCGGCATCGGCCGCGGGGCCCGGGCGGGCATCCTCTTCCGGGACGCCGAGGCCCTCGAGTGCCTCGAGACCGTCGACCTGCTCGCCGTGGACAAGACCGGGACCCTCACGGAGGGGCGACCGCGCGTCGTCACGGTGCTGGCCGCAGCGGAGTCCTCCCAGCGGGAGGTCCTCGCCCTCGCCGCCGCGGTGGAGCGCTGGAGCGAGCATCCCCTGGCGCGGGCGGTCGTGGCGATGGCGGAGGCCCACGGAATCACCGCGCCGGCCTCGGCGGGGTTCCGATCGACCCCCGGACGCGGCGCCGAGGCGGACGTCGACGGCGTCCGGGCCGTCGTGGGTCACGCGCTGCACCTGCAGTCGCTGGAGATCGACGTGGACGCGCTGGAGGCCGCCGCGGCGGAGCACGTGGGGCTGGGGCGCACCCCGGTCTTCGTGGCGTCGGGGACCCGCGCCATCGGCGTCCTCCTTTTCGCCGACGCCCTCCGCCCGACGACCGCCGAGGCGCTCGACCTCCTGCGCGCCGAGGGCGTGACCCTCGTGATGCTCACCGGGGATCGAGTGGGTCCGGCGGAGGCCGTGGCCCGGGAGCTCGGGATCGGGCGCGTGGTCGCAGGGCTCACCCCCGACGGGAAGGAGGACGCGATCGCCGCGCTGCAGGCGGAGGGCCACGTCGTCGCCATGACCGGGGACGGCGTGAACGACGCGCAGGCGCTGGCCCGCGCCCACGTCGGCATCGCCATGGGGACCGGCTCCGACGCCGCCATGGAGACCGCCGACGCGACCCTCGTCCGGGGCGACCTGCGGGGCGTGGCGCGCGCGCGGGCCCTCAGCCGGGCGGTCATGCGCAACATCCGCGAGAACCTCGCCCTCGCCTTCGCCTACAACGTCGTCTGCATCCCCGTGGCGGCGGGCGTGCTCTACCCGTGGCTGGGGGTCCAGCTGAGCCCCATGCTGGCGGCCGCCGCCATGAGCGCCTCGAGCCTCTCCGTCATCGGGAATGCGCTACGGCTGCGGAAAGCGGCCCTGTAGGCCGAGCCGTTCGCGAGGGACGGCGGTCCCGAGGGGCGGGTGGCCCCTCCCGGGGGGAGCCCCTTCCCCGCCGAGGATGTCCGCCGTCGGCGCGCCCCCGGTTCCAGGGATCCGGGAGGTGACGACCATGACACGCAACCTGACGCTCCCGGCCCTCGGGGCCGTCCTTCTGGCCGTCGCCGCGGGACTCGCCACCGCGGCGCGCAACACGAACCACATGGATGCCATCTACTTCGACCTTCTCGAGCGGGACGGGGCGCTCGGGGAGCCGGGGGATCGGGAGGAGCGCAGGGAGGACAAGGCCCTCGGCAAGGCCATCACCGAACTGGCCAAGCCGACGGAGAGCCTCGACCGGGACATTCTCTCCGCGGCGAAGGCCTCGAAGGTTCTCGTCAAGGCCTTCTCCTCCGATCCCGACCTCATGGACAGGATCGGGGAGGCCGCCGACGCCTTCGTCGATGACGCGGAGTCCCTCATCGAGGAGCTGACGTCGGGCGTGGCCGGCCTCGCATCGTCCGCCGCCCGCACGAAGGCGACCCGCGGACTGGACAAGGCGACGGGCACGCTGACGGCGGCGAAAGCGACCGCCGACGTCGTGCGGAGGATGCTCGGCACGCGCAAGGCGGTGCTCAAGACGAAGCCGGTGGCGGCCCTGGTCTCGATCGGCGGTGGTGGCGGTGGCGGCGGAGGAGGGGGTGGGGGTGGGGGTGGGGGTGGGGGTGCGTCCTCCTGCCGCTCGCCCTACCGGGCGCTGGGCACGGACGAGTCGTTCGATGTCCTCATGGACGGACTGCCGTTCCCCGAGGTGCAGTTCGCGGGGCGCAAGGAACTGCCGAATTTCGCGGGCGCGCCCGACACGTCGGCCTGGTTCTACCTCTGGTTCGACCACTGCGGCGACGCCGACATCGGCATCGAGATCTACGTCGGACCCACGGCGACGGAGAAGACGTACACCCTTACGGGCGCGGAGCCGTTCCAGGGCATGCCCGGCGCCGCCGTGGTGTTCGTGACCTACACCTCGAGCGGCCAGATCTCCGGGTACTCCTCCGGGACCGGGACCCTCACGCTCACGCACGTGAACCTTGCCACCGGCACCATCGGCGGGACCTTCTCCGTGACCGCCGGTGGCCACACGCTGGCGGGGACCTTCCGCGGCGTGACGACGCGGTACTAGCCCGGCTGGATCCCCGCGGCTCCGGCCGGGTAGATTCGCCGCCCGGCCATGCTGGAGAGCCCGCCGGCGGACGAGCCCGAGGATCGCGCGTTCGACTCCTACCTCGACGCCGCCCTCGGGGGGGTCATCGAGGATCCCGAGCAGTTCCTCCGGCGCCGCCCAGAGTGCGGCAGCGCGCTGCGACCCCGCATCGAGGCACTCCACCGCCTCGCGGGGGCTGCAGCGGGCCCGGCGCCTCGCCCGCACCGGACGGCGGACGACGGTCTCCCCCGCGAGCGCGTCGGGGAGTTCCGCCTCCTGCGCGAGATCGGCCGCGGCGGCATGGGCACCGTCTACGAGGCCGAGCAGAGCTCCCTCGCCCGGCCCGTGGCGCTGAAGGTCATCCGGTCCGACCTCCGGTCCTCCCCCGAGGCGCGCGAGAGGTTCCGGCGGGAGGCGCTCGCGGCGGCCCGCCTCCGCCACCCGGGAATCGTCTCGGTCCACGGCGCCGGGGAGGAGGAGGGCCTCCGGTGGATCGCGTTCGACCTCGCCCCCGGCACGGGCCTGGACGAGATCATCGCGGAGTCCTCCGCCACCGGCCGGCCCCTGGCTCCCGCGCGCGTGGCCCGGTGGGGCGCCCGGCTGGCCCGCGCTCTGGAGTACGCCCACGCGCGCGGCATCGTGCACCGGGACGTGAAGCCGTCCAACGTCCGCATCGGGCCCGAGGATCGGCCCGTGCTCCTGGACTTCGGGATCGCGCGCGACGCGTCCGCGGAGTCGACGATCACGGGGCCGATGCTCGGATCGCCGCACTACGCCGCGCCGGAGCAGATCCGCGGGGAGCCTGCGGACGGGCGGGCCGATGTCTACGGCCTCGGCGCCACGCTCTACGAGTGCCTTGCCGGCGCCCCTCCGTTCCAGGCGCCGACGGTGGACGGGGTCCTCCACCGCGCACTCGTGATGGATCCGGGCTCGCTGCGCAGCCGCCGTCCGGACGTCCCCGCGGACCTGGATGCCATCGTGCTCCACTGCCTCGAGAAGGACCCGGCGCGGCGGTACCCCGGCGCACGGGAGCAGGCGGAGGATCTCGAGGCCCTGCTGGAGTTCCGCCCCGTCGTGGCGCGGCGGGCCGCCGCGTGGCGGCGCCTGGGCGCGTGGGCGCGCGCCCGACCCTCCCTGGCCTCCGCGGCGGCCACGGGCGTGGTCGCCGCCATCGCCCTCGCCGTTCTCCTCGTCCACGGGAAGCGCGAGGAGGGCCGGCGCACGCGGGCCCAGGCCGTCGCGGAGGTCGACGCGGCGGCGGAGCGGTTGCGCGCCTTCCGGACGGGACGCACGGCGGCGGAGGACGCGGAACGGTCCCTCGCCGCCCTCCGGGACGAGGTGGAGTCCCAGTACCTCACGGCGGCGCAGGACCACGACCTCGATCGCCTGGAGCGGGAGGTGCACGCCCACCGCAGGGACCGCGAAGCGGCGTTCCACGCGGCGCTGCAGCACCTCCGGCGGGCGGAGCAGCTGGACCCGCGCGTCGCGGGCGTCGACGCCGTCCGTGCCACGCTCTACCTGGAGCGCTGGCGCGACGCGGCGGCGACGCGGGACGAGGGGGCGGAGGAGTTCTACCGGGGCCTGGCGGTCGCCCACGACCCGGAGGGCACGGTCACGCGAGGTGCGCTGGGCACCGCCCCCGTGCGTTTCACATCCGAGCCCCCCGGCGCGGAGGTGCACCTCTTCCGGATCGTGGATCTCTCCACGGTGCGGCCGGGCGGGGAGCCCCGCCTGGTTCCGGTCCCTCTCCGGGCGTCCGCGCCCGTCCCTCCCGGTTCGTTCGCGCTGCGCGTGGTGCGGCCCGCGGGAGACCTGCGGGAAGGGGATCTCGTGGTGGAGGTGGCCGGGCACCCCGTCCAGGACTGCGTGCTCGTCGCCACGGGAAGCGGGGGCGTGGGGAGGCTCTCGCGGCTGCTTGCGGTCGACGGGGCGCGGGTGGGCGACCTGGAGGACGTGGCGGCGCCGGCCATGGCCTCCGCGGGCCCTCGGGACACTGTCCCGGCGACGGCGGACCGCCTCTTCCTATTCTCCGACCGGGCCGGCGCCCGCGCGGAGGCGCGCGGACCTTCGCTCGCGGGGCTGGGGGTCGAGGTCGCGCTCCCGCGATCGCTCGTCGAGGCGGGCGGCGTGCCTGCGCGCGTCTGGACGGGGGATCGCCTTCGGGACATGGAACTGCCCAATGGGCTGGAAGTGCGGGCGACGGCGGCCCCCCTCCCGCTCTCCGGCGCGTCCGCCCTCGGCCGTACCCCCGTGGCGAGCGTGGAACTCGAACGGGGCTCCTACGTCGCGCACTTCAGCGCGCCCGGGTTCGAGCATCAGCGGTTGCACCTGATGGCCGCCCCCGGCCGCGCCCCGCTGGACTGCCACGTGGTGCTCCTGCCCCTCGGAAGTTCCCCCGCCGGGTTCGTGCGGATTCCGCGCGGCGCCACCGTCGTGCGGCGCGCCTTCTGGATGCAGGAGCGGGAGGTGACCTGCGCCGAATACCTCGAGTTCCTGAACGACCCCCGCGCCCGGGAGGTTCCCGGCGGCACGGAGGCGGCGGCGGGGCGCTGGAGCCCGGGCGCCGACGGGCGGAGCGCGCTGCCGGAGGGCTGGCGGCCGGACTGGCCCGCGCTGGGCGTGTCCTTCAACGACGCCACGGCCTACGCGCGGTGGCGGACGCTCCGGGGTCAGGGCCGCGGCGCCGCGATCGCCTTCGCGCTCCCGACGTTCGAGGACTGGCTGGCCGCCAACGCCGCCGAGGACCGGTTCTACTCCCACGGCAACCGGTTCCGGCCCAAGTGGATCAAGTCCTGCTTCTCGCGCCGCCGTGCGGCTCCGGAGCCGGTGCTGGCCTATCCGCGCGACGAGACCCCCATGGGCGTGTTCGACACGGCGGGGTCGATCTCCGAGTGGCTGGACGCGTGGTACGACCGGGATCGGGGCCTCCGTCGCCTCGCGGGAGGGTGCTGGGCCTACGGCAAGGCCGATGTGTTCCGGATCTACGGGGCCAGCGGGTGGCGCCCCGAGCGACGGGGCGACGAGGCGGGATTCCGGCTCATCGCCACGGGCCCGGGGGACGAGTGAGCAACCCCGCCGTCCCCGGACTGCCGGACCTGGTGGCGCGCCACCGCGACCGGGTCGCTGTCATCGTTCGTCACGAGGCGAAGGGCCTTCTCAGGTTCGAGACGGAGGAGGACCTCGTCCAGGGCATCCTCCTCCGAGCGCTCGAGCGCGGCCGGGAGTTCCGCTGGCAGGGAGAAGCCCCCTTCTTTGCATGGCTCCGACGGACCGCGGAGTCCTTCCTCGCCGACCGGAGGGAGCACTGGGGCGCGCTGAAGCGCCGGGCCGGGCGGATCCTACGGCTGACGGGAGGCGTCCCGTCCTCGACCACGGGGTCCGGCGCCGCCGAACCGGCGGCCACCTCCACGGGACCCTCGACGATGGCCTCGCGGCGGGAGAGTCTCCGGCTCGTCGCGCTGACCATGGACGCGCTGCCCCCGAGGGACCGCGATCTGATCCGCGGGTGCGCAGAGGGACTCACGGTGGATGAAGTCGCGGCGCGTCTCGGCATCTCCTACGAGGCGGCGGGGAAGGCGCGCCAGCGCGCGCTGGACCGCTTCCGCCGGACCTGGTCCCTGGCCACGGGCACCGCGCCCCCGCCCCGCTGACTCCCCGGGGCCGCCGCACCGACTCCGCTGCGCGCCGCTGTCCGCCGGTTCCCCTGCTCCGGTTCCAGTGGGTGGCGGGACGCGGGACCGCGCGACCTGCGCGATCCGTCCGCCGGGAGGCCACGACCCATGGACCGGACCCGTCGCGGCGGCGTCTGCCGTGTCGCTGGCGTCGTCCTCGCGGCGACGCTCCTCGCTTCCTGCGACACGACGTTCGAAGGAAGGGCGCAGTGGCTGTGTCTTGCGGTCTCCAGACCCAGCCTCCCCGCGATCGGCGCCAAGACCGCCGACGTGCGCACCAAGTCGACCCGCACGCGCAACACCATCGCTTCCATCCTGCTCCCGGCATCCGCGCCGGCCGGCGGCTTCGGTGTCGCCTCGATCCCCCGTCGCCTCCACCCACCGTTCCGGTGGGAGATTCGGGCCGGCGCCATCAGCCAGTCGGGGACACCCGTGGGCCCGGGCTTCTTCTGCATGGAACTCGATGTGGTCGGGTCCGATCCGCTGGAGTTCTACGGGATCTGCGCGCAGCCGGTTCCCCAGGGCCTCAACGTGTTCGTGATTCGCCGCGGGAACAACGCAGTGGGACAGGTCCTCCTCGAGGGGGCGACGGTGGTGGACCTGGGAGTGGAGGCCGATGGCTCCACGCTGCGCTTCCGGGCGGCGGCCCCCGGCGACGACCCGGAGGAGGTGGCGTCCATCCCGTTCACCGGCCAGGGGGTCGCGCTCGAGCCGACCCTGGGCGCGGTCGACCTCCCTTCGGGCGCGCGCGTGGACTTCGATCTCTCCCGCGTCGCCTTCAATCACCTGCCGGCCACCGCCGACGCCACCGACGCGGCGCGGGAGCGCCTCTTCGTCGTCGGGGATCGACTGCTCGACGCCCACCACGCGCTCGACGATGGACGCGAGGATCGTGCGGGGGCTGCGGTCGCCCTGGCGGCCGCGCTGGCAGCGGACGGCGAGGCCGCGGAGGCCGTGGACATCCTTCCCAACCCGGTCCTCAGGACGCTCGCCTCGGACCGGCTGCTGCGGGCGCGGCGCTCGCTGGTCTCGGCGCAGGCGCTGCTGGAGCGCGACAGGCCCTCGAAGAAGGTCCTCGCCAGGGTCACGAAGGCGCTGAAGGCTCTCATCGGCCTGCAACCCGCCGCCGACGACGAATAGCCGCCCCGGGCACGTCCGTGCCCCGCGCCGTGGGAGCCGTCCCGAGGGGCTCTACGGGGCCGACGGCTCCGACGCGGCGGCGGCCTTCTCCTCCTCGCCCTCGGCGGGCGGGGGGGCATCCTCACCGTCCTTCTTCTTCCGCGCGGGGCGGGCGGAGGCATCGAAGAAGAGGTGGCCGTCCTTCACCTTGACCTTCACGTGGGGCTTCTCGACGAACGCGCCGCGGAGGATCTCCTCGGAGAGCGGATCCTCGATGAGGCGCTCCAGCGCGCGGCGGAGCGGTCGGGCGCCGTACTCGAGGTCGGTGCCGGCGTCGATGATGTGCTCCCTCGCCTGGTCCGTCAGCGTGAGCGTCACGCCGCGCTCCTCGAGGCGACTCTTCACGCTGGTCAGCTCGATGTCGATGATCTTCTTCAGGTCGTCGCGCGTGAGGCTCTGGAAGACGATGACGTCGTCCACGCGGTTCAGGAACTCCGGGCGGAAGTGGCGCTCCAGTTCGCGCGAGAGGCTCTGCTTCATCTTCTCGTAGGTGGAGTCGCCGCCGCCCTTGCTGAACCCCAGCGACACGCGGTTCTTCACCACGTCGGAACCGATGTTGCTCGTCATGATGACGATGGTGTTGCGGAAGTCCACGTGGCGGCCGAAGGAGTCGGTGAGCCGCCCCTCCTCCATGATCTGGAGGAGCATGTTGAACACGTCGTGGTGGGCCTTCTCGATCTCGTCGAACAGGACCACCGAGTAGGGGCGGCGCCGGACCTTCTCCGTGAGCTGGCCCCCCTCCTCGAACCCGACGTAGCCCGGCGGCGCGCCGACGAGCCGCGAGACGTTGTGCTTCTCCATGTACTCGCTCATGTCGATCATGAGGAGCGCGTCCTCGTGGCCGAACATGAACTTCGCCAGCGCCTTGGCGAGCAGCGTCTTGCCGACGCCCGTGGGCCCGAGGAGGATGAACGACCCCATGGGCCGGCGCGGATCCTTGAGCCCGCTGCGTGATCGCCGCACGGCCCTCGCGATGGCGGACACCGCCTGGCCCTGTCCGACGATGGTGCGGTGGAGTTCGTCCTCCATCAGGAGGAGCCGCTCCGCCTCCCCCTTCTCGATGCGCGTCAGCGGGACGCCGGTCATGCGGGACACGGTCTCCGCGATGACCTCGCTGTCCACCGTGCCGTCCTGGTCGCGCGCCTGCCGGCGCCACTCCTCCAGGACCTCCTCCTTGCGCCGACGGAGCTTCGTCACGGAGTCGCGGAGCTTCGCGGCCCGCTCGAAGCCCTGGTTCATCACCGCCTCTTCCTTCTCGGCGTCGAGGCGGACGATCTCGGCGTCCAGCTCCTTCACGTCGGGGGGCTGCGTCATGGCCTTCAGGCGGACGCGCGCGCCGGCCTCGTCGACCACGTCGATGGCCTTGTCCGGGAGGAAGCGCCCGTTGATGTAGCGGACCGACAGGTCGATGGCGTCGAGCAGGGCCTGGTCCGTGTACTTGACGCGGTGGTGCGTCTCGTACCGGTCGCGGAGCCCCTTCAGGATCTCCAGCGCCTCGTCCTTCGTGGGCGGATCGACCATGACCGTCTGGAACCGCCGCTCCAGCGCGCCGTCCTTCTCGATGTACTTCCGGTACTCGTCCAGCGTGGTGGCCCCGATGCACTGGACCTCGCCGCGGGAGAGGGCCGGCTTCAGCACGTTGGAGGCGTCGATGGCGCCCTCGGCGCCGCCGGCGCCCACCAGCGTGTGGAGCTCGTCGATGAAGAGGACGATGTTCCGCGCGCGGCGGACCTCCGTCATCACGGCCTTGATGCGCTCCTCGAACTGCCCGCGGTACTTGGTGCCGGCGACCATCATGGCGAGGTCGAGGACCACGAGCCGCTTGCTGCGGAGGACCTCGGGGACGTCGCCGGAGACGATGCGCTGCGCCAGCCCCTCGACGATGGCGGTCTTGCCGACGCCGGCCTCGCCGAGGAGCACGGGGTTGTTCTTCGTGCGCCGCGCCAGGATCTGCATGACGCGCTCGATCTCGCCGGCGCGGCCGATGACCGGGTCCAGCTTGTTCTCGCGGGCCAGTTCCGTCAGGTCCCGGCCGAAGGCGTCCAGCGCGGGGGTCTTCGACTTGCCCGCCACGGGCTCTTCGCCGGGCTCGCCGGCCTCGCCCTCCTCGGGCGACTTGCCCGCCGCGGCGGGGGCGTCGGTGCCGAGCAGTTCCACGACCTCGTCGCGGACCTCCTCCGGCTTGACGTTCAGGTTCTGGAGGACGTGGGCGGCGGGACCGTCGCTCTCCCGGATGAGGCCGAGCAGGAGGTGCTCCGTGCCGATGTAGGAGTGGCCGAGGTTCTGGGCCTCCTCCAGGGCGAGTTCGAGGACCTTCTTCGCGCGCGGCGTGAACGGCAACTGGGAGCCCGCCACGGCGCTGGTGCCCTGCTCGACGATCTTCTCGACCTCGGCGCGGACCCGGCGGAGATCGACCTCGAGGTTCTTGAGCACCTGCGCGGCGACGCCGGAGCCCTCCTGGAGGAGACCGAGGAGGATGTGCTCGGTCCCGATGTAGTCGTTGTTGAGCTTCTGGGCCTCCTGGCGGGCCAGCGTCATGACCCGGCGGGCCCGCTCCGTGAAGCGATCGAACATCTCTGGGCTCCTCTCGGGGCGCTCCTGCGAGGCGCCCGCGCGCGCCTCCCCGCCGTTCCCCGGCGGAGGTGTGCCCGGATCGTACTTCGGTCGGAACGGGCGGCAAACTTAGGCGGTCTTCCCCGCTCCCTCCGCCGCACCCCCCGGGTGCCTGACCCCGGGAGGGCGCCCGCGGCTATACTCCCCCGCGCCGCCGTCCCCTGCGAGGACCTCCGTGCCCCCCACCAGGACCAGGAAGGGCTCCGCCTTCACCGGGAAGACGCTGGGTCGCTGCACCATCGGGGAGCCCATCGGCACGGGCGCCACGGCGACGGTGTACCGCGCCCGCTACATCCCGCTGAAGCGCGACGTGGCGGTGAAGATCCTGAAGCCCGACGCCGCCGGGGGGGACGACGCGCGGGCCCGGTTCATCGACGAGGCCAAGTCGCTGGCGCGCCTCGACCACGAGAACGTCGTCCGCGTGTTCGATGTCGTGGAGGACGACGGGTTCCTCCTCATCATCATGGACCTGGTCCCCGGCAGGAACCTCCTGGAGGTGGTGGGCGACGACGGGCGCCTCGACCCGGAGAGCGCCCTCCGGTACGCCCGGCAGGTGGCCGAGGCGCTGGGGCACGCGCACCAGCAGCGCATCCTCCATCGGGACGTGAAGCCGGCGAACATCATCCTGGACGAGGACGCCGATCGCGTCGTGCTGGTGGACTTCGGCAACGCCGAGCAGGTGGGGGGCGCCCACGACAAGAAGGGCACGGCCCACTACGTCGCACCGGAGGTCTTCCAGGGCAAGCGCCAGGACGAGAAGACCGACACCTACTCCCTCGGGGCCACGCTCTTCCACCTCGTCACCGGCGAGCCGCCCTACCGGGGCCAGACCACCGCGGAGATCCTGGCCGCCCACGAGGCGGGGAAGCTCCGCGCCGCGTCCGCCGTGGCGCCCGACGCGGGGATCCCGAACTCCCTGGATGCGCTCATCAAGCGCTCCATGGCGCCGGCCCGGGGCTACCGCTTCCTGGCGGGCGAGTTCGCCGCCGCCATCGACGAGGTGGCGCCGGACATCGCGGCCGGGGGGCGGCCCAGGGGGCGCCGGCGGCGCGGCGGTCGCGGCGGACGCGGCGGCCGGGGCGGAGGCGGCGGTCCCGGGCCGGGGCTCTGGTTGGGAGTCGGCGGCGTGGCGGCGCTGGCCGTGGTCGCCCTGGCGCTGGGCTCGAGGGGAGGCCGCGAGCCGGAGGCGACACCGGAGGCCCCCCCCGCGGAGAAGACCGCGCCCCCGCGGCCGGTCGCCGACCCCGGCGAGGGCGGCGGCGGCAAGCCGGATCCGGGCATCGACAAGCGGGAGAGCGGGCGCGTCGCCCGCGAGATCGAGGCCACGAAGGCGTTCAACGAGGCCGAGGACTTCGAGTCCCGCAACGGCGCCCGACCGGCGGACGTCGCCGAGAAGTGGTCCGCGGTCGCGAAGGAGTACGCCGAACTGTCCGTGGGCCGGAAGGCCCGCGAGCGGGAGACCACCTGGCGGGGCAAGATCGAGACGGCGGCCCAGCGGGAGGATCGCGAGAAGGTCGCCGCGGCGGAGCGCGCGAAGCGGACGGAGGCGCTGGAGCAGATCGACAAGCGCATCGCCGCCATGGACTTCGAGGAGGCGCTCTCCCTCCTCCAGCGCCTCATGCCCGCCGCGGAGGAGGAGGTCGAGTGGGCCCGCCGCGTGAAGCGGCTGGAACTGCTCCTCGGCCTCAAGGAGGGGATCTCCGACGGCATGGGGGGCGAGCCCGTGTCGCTCTCCGACGTCCGGCCCGGACTCGGCAGCACCGGGGAGCAGGCCGTCGAGGCGGGCGAGTCGGGGCTCAAGGTCCGTGCCACGGACGGATCCATGCGGATGATCGCGTGGTCGGAACTCTCCCCGCAGGACGTGCTCGCGCTGGGGCGCGTCGTGCTCCGCAACAAGCCGGAGCCCCGCCTCTCCCTCGCCGCCTGGGCGTGGGAGCGCGGCCTGCGGAAGGAGGCCCAGAACGAGATCCTGACGGCCGTGATGACGGACCGCACGGGCACCGTGCGCCCCCGCGCCGCGGACGCCTTCGGGGATCTGTAGCCGGGGCTGCGCGGCGTCGCCCCTCTACTCGGGGGGCTTCCAGAGGAAGAGGATGATCAGGGTGCCGAGGATGCCGAACCCGAGGCCCAGCTTCGTCGCG
The DNA here is from genome assembly GCA_964607145.1 of uncultured Planctomycetota bacterium. Classification (GTDB taxonomy): domain Bacteria; phylum Planctomycetota; class JAJSAM01; order JAJSAM01; family JAKLKS01; genus CAZSIX01. The sequence goes on from CAZSIX010000016.1 coordinate 39,030, forward strand.
CGGTCGGCGATGAAGTAGAGCGACTTGATCTGCGTGGGGTGGTCCTTCGTCTCGTCGTGGACGAGGTAGTACAGCAGGTTCTGATCCTCCACCGGCTTCAGCAGCTTCTTCTGGTCGTAGAACACGACGCGCACCTTCTCGGAGGTCGGCGTCCCGTAGATCTCGGCGATGGGGTCGTCCGGCGACCGGATGTTGCGGTTCTGCGCCACCTGGAGTTCGCCATGGGGGCGCAGGATCACCAGCACGTCCTTGGCCATGGTGTTGTCCATGACCTTGACCGTGGGATACGCCGCCGCACCTACGAGCAGGGCCAGGAAGACCGCGAACTTGAAGAGATTGCGCATGGACTGGACTCCTCCGACGCCCCGCCGGGGACGTGGCTTCAGCCTACCGCACGGCGGGCGGGGCCCGCGCGGGACTACTTCTTCGGCTTCTCCGTCGTGCCGAACAGGTCGATGCGCACCGACCAGGTCTTGTTCACCTTGGCCGCCACCGACGGGTTCGGGATCTTGATGTCGAAGTCGTCGAGGTTTACCTCGAAGGAGGTCTTGACCCGGGCCCACTCGCCGGGCCCGAGGCGCTCGCTCTGCTCCTTCGAGAAGCGGGAGACCTGCGCCTCCCCCTTCAGCGTCTTCGTGACGCCGTGGATCGTGAGGGACCCCTCGTAGGTCCACTTCCGCTGGTCCTTCTCGTCCCGCTTCAGCGCGCCGGACTCGAAGGTGATGTCGGGGTACTTCTCCGCGTCGAGCCACGTGTCGGACCGCATGTGCTGGTCGCGGAGGTCGAGCCCGGTCTTCATCCCCGCGACGGGCACCGTGATCTTCGTCCGCCCCTCCCCCTTGTCCCAGTCGAACCGCACGGTCCCGCTGACCTCGTTGGTGATGCCGTGGATGTTCTCCAGTTCGGTGTCCGACTCGAACAGGACCGAGGTGCGCGCGGCGGAGACCCCGAAGTGGTAGAGCGTGCCGGCCTCCACCTTCTCCTTCTCGCCGGCCCCGTCCTGGGCGAGCGCGGAGGGGGAGCATCGGCCGCCGAAGCACGGGGCGGCGGCGAGGACGGCGAGCGCGGCGAGGACGGCGACGCGACGGGTCGGGCTGAGCATGGTTGCCTCCGATGGATCGGGCGGCCGCCCCTGCGGTGCGCCGCCGGACGGAGCGTATAGCAATCCGCCGCCAACGCATATTCCCGGCACCCGGGGGTGCTTGGGATGATGCCCGCCATGGAAGGAGCGGCGAAGGAGCGCGCGGTCGGCGGGGCGGGCGCCGACACGGCGGCCTCGGCGGAGTTCGCCGTGCGGGTCCGGCTGCGGGCGGGGCTCCTCTCCCTCGTGGCGGGCTCCCTCCTCCTGGGCGTGAAGTTCCTCGCGTGGAACCTCACCGGCTCCACGGCGGTCCTCTCCGACGCCATGGAGTCCATCGTCAACGTGGTGGCCGCCGTGTTCGCCCTGGGGGCCATCGCGTTCGCCGGCCGGCCCGCCGACCGCAACCATCCCTACGGCCACGGGAAGATGGAGTTCTTCACCGCGGTCTTCGAGGGCGGCCTGGTGGCCTTCGCGGCGCTCATGATCCTCTACGAGGGCGGGGCCGCGCTGCTGCGCGGCCCCGAGGTGCGGGAACTCGACCTGGGCATGGCGCTCATCCTCGGCGCCGGCGTCGCCAACGCGGCGCTCGGCTGGCACCTCGTCCGCACGGGCCGCCGGTACCACTCCCCGGCGCTCGTGGCCGACGGGAAGCACGTGCTCTCCGACTTCTGGACCAGCGCGGGCGTGGCCGTCGGGCTCGTGCTCGTGAAGGTCACCGGCCTCGTGTGGATCGACCCGGTGATGGCCCTCGTGGTGGGCGCGCTCCTCTGCGTGGCGGGCGTGAGGCTGGTGCGCGACGCCGCCGGGGGCCTGCTCGACGAGGAGGACCCGGCGCTGCTGGCGGAACTGGCGACGCTCTTCGAGGCGCGGCGGGTGCCCGGCGCCATCGAGATCCACGAGGTCCGCGCCATCCGGCACGGGCCGACGACCCACGTGGACGCCCACGTCGTCGTCCCCGAGTTCTGGTCCGTGGAGCAGGCCCACGACACGGTGGAGGACCTGGAGCGTTCCGTGCTCGGCGCGTGGGCGCGGGACGGGGAGATCCTGTTCCACGTGGACCCCTGCCGCCGCGCGTACTGCGCCCGCTGCCCGCTGGAGGACTGCCCCATCCGGCTGGAGCCGTTCACCGCGCGCATCCCCGTGACGCCGGACTCCATCGTGGGACCGCCGCTGGCGCCGGGGAGCGGTCGGGCGCTGCGACCCGGCGAGGTCGGCCCGGGCGCCCTCGGAGGCGGCTGATGGACCTCGACGGTGCGGCGCTCCTCGAGGCGTCCGGGTGGGCGCGGGCCTTCGACGGCACGGCGGCGCCCGGCGGGCTGGCGTCGGCGCTGGAGGGAGCGGGAGCGGACGGCTGCGGGGACGGAACCCCCGCCCTCCTCCTCCTCGGCTGCGGCCGCGGGGTCTGGCTGCCGGCCGTGCGGGGCGTGCGGGGCCCCGTCCTCGCGGTGGACGCCTCCCGTCCGGCGCTGGCGGCGGCGCGGGACCGGGTGACGGCCGCGGACGCGGACCTCGCCGCGCGGACGACCTTCCTCCACGCCGACCTCCGCGAGGCGCCCCCCCTGCAGGCGGGGGCGATCGTGCTCCTGGCGCCCCCGGGGCTCGTCGCCCTGGGGACCGACGCGGAGCGGGGAGAGGTGCTGTCCACGGCCGCACGGTCCCTCCGTCCCGGCGGGCGCTGCCTCGTCACGTGCGCCGCGACGCCCCTGGACCTCCCCGTCCGCCGCGACGCGCGGCCCTCGGAGCCCTTCCCCCTGCCGGGGATCGGCGAGCCGGCCCGGCGGCTCACCTGGCGCGAGGCGCCCGGCGCGGGGTGGACCTTCGTCCACCACCGGTTCGAGGTCGAGGAGGGGCGCATCGTGGCCGGTGCCGGCGTCCTCCTGCGCCGGCTCGACGACGGGGACCTCGCGCGGCTCGCGGAGGCCGCCGGGCTCCGCACCGCGGGGCCCCCCCTGCCCGTGGGGGACGGCGTGCGGCTGCTCCCCTTCGCGCTCGCCTGACGAGGCGCCGCGCCACTCGCGCAGCCGGGCGGCGGCGCGGAGGTACCCTCTCTCCATGGCCCACGATCACGGCGGATCGGACGACCCGGCGCACCCCGGCGACCACGAGGTCTGCGTCTGCTTCCACGTCCCCCGACGGAAGATCGAGGCCTACTGCCGCCGCGAGCGGCCCCGCGTCGTCTCCCTCATCAGCGAGTGCCTGAGCGCGGGGACCGGCTGCGGCTGGTGCATCCCGTTCCTCAAGGCCATCCACGCCGAGGCGCTGGGCGCGGGCCCCCCCACGGTGCTCCCCTCGCGGGACGAGTACCTCGCGGCGCGCAAGGCCTACCACCGCGACCGCGGCATCACCCGCGCGTAGGGCCGTCTCGGGCCGACCCCACCCGATACACGCCCGTTACGCGCGCCTCCGCCGCCGAGCCGTACGTTCGGTGTGTCGGCGGCCCCGCGAACTCGACGACATCATTCCGGGAATATCGCCGCCGCGGCGGGAGGTGAGCGATGCGGACGGGAACCTGGATGGCGGTGGCGGCGCTGGCGGCGGTGGCGTGGGCGGGGGGCGGGGTGCGGGCGCAGGAGGCGATCGTGGGCGGCGCGCCGGAGGCCGCTCCTCCGACGGCGGCGCGGCGCGCCGTGCAGGTGCTCATCCCCCAGTCGCGGGCCGTCGTCTTCGATCGGACGGTGCCCGTGGAGATCGAGGCGGTGACGGTGTCCGTCGCCGCCCTCGGACCCGCGGCGACCACGACCATGGACGTCTCCCTCCGCAACCCGGCCGGTGCCGCCGCGGAGGCGGTCCTGCTGCTGCCCGTGCCCGACGGCGCCGTGGTGCGCGCCTTCGACTTCCAGGGCGCGTCGGCGGAGCCCACGGCCTCCATCCTCCCGCGGGAAGAGGCCCGCCGCACGTACGAGTCCATCGTGCGCCGCGCGCAGGACCCGGCGCTGCTGGAGTTCGCCGGCGCCACGCTGCTCCGCTCCAGCGTGTTCCCGGTCCCCGCCTCCGGGACGCAGCGGGTGCGGGTCGTGTTCGAGCACCTGCTCGCCGTGGACGGCGCCCGCACCGACCTCCTGCTCCCCCGCAGCGAGACCGCCGCACCGGGTGCCCGGTGGACCATCGAGGTGGACGTGAAGTCCGCGCTCCCGCTGGCGACGGCGTACTCCCCGAGCCACGCCGTGGAGACGACCCGCGCGTCCGATCGCCACCTGCGCGTGCGCGTCTCCGGCGAGGCCGCCGCGGCGCCGGGCCCCTTCCGGCTCTCCTGGCTTGCCGCCGGCGACGCGCCCGCGGCCTCGCTCTTCGCCTACCCGGACCCGGCGCGCGGAGGGGGCCACTTCCTCCTGCTGGCGGGCCTGCCGCCCCACGCGGCGAGCGCCGCGACGGCGGTCCGACGCGAGGTCACGGTGGTGCTGGACCGCTCCGGCAGCATGTCCGGGGGGAAACTCGACCAGGCCCGCGAGGCCGCGCTCCAGGTCATCGAGGGGCTCGACGAGGGCGAGTGGTTCAACGTGCTGGACTACTCCGACTCCGTGGCGCGGATGGCGCCGACGGCGCTCCGCCGCGACGGCGACTCGCTGGCCCGCGCGCGGGCGTACCTCGCCTCGCTCCGCCCCTCCGGCGGCACGAACCTCCACGACGCGCTGGCGGAGGCGCTGGCGCCGGCCACCCGGGAGGGATCGCTCCCGCTGGTGCTGTTCCTGACGGACGGCCTGCCCACCGTGGGCCGGACCCGCGAGACGGACATCCGCGGGCTGGCGGAGTCGGGGAATCCGCACCGCCGCCGCGTGTTCACCTTCGGCGTCGGCGCCGACGTGAACGCGCCGCTGCTCGACCGCGTCGCGGAGGTGACGCGCGCCGCCGCGACCTACGTCCTCCCCGGCGAATCCGTGGAGGCGAAGGTGGGCGAGACGTTCCGCCGCCTGCGGGGGCCCGTGCTGGCCTCGGGGTCCGTCGTCGCGCTGGACGGAGGGGCGGAACTCCTCGACCTGGAGCCGGCGCGCCTCCCGGACCTCTTCGAGGGGGACTCGCTGGTGCTGCTCGGCCGCTGGCGCGGGACGGGACCGCTGCGGCTCCGCCTCGCGGGCGACTACCTCGGCACCCCCCGCGCGTTCCAGTGGTCCTTCGACCTCGCGTCGGCCTCCACGCGGAACGGGTTCGTACCCCGCCTCTGGGCGAGCCGCCGCATCGCGTGCCTGGTGGATCGCATCCGGCAGGACGGCGCCGACCCGGCGGCGACCACCGCGGCGCCCACGCCCGCCCACCGGGAGATCGTGCAGGAGATCGTCCACCTCTCCCGGGAGTTCGGCGTTCTGACGGAGTACACGGCGTTCTTCGCCGCCGAGGGGACCGACCTCTCCGACGGCGCGGCGCTCCTGGCGCAGGCCGGCAGGAACCTGCAGGACCGCGCCGTCGCCACGCGCTCCGGCGCCGCGGGCGTGAACCAGTCGCTCAACTACGCGGCCCAGTCCCGGCAGCAGGTGCTCAACGCGAGCAACGCGTACGTGGACGAAAACCTCCGCCGCGTCGAGATCGCCGGCGTCGCGCAGGTGTCCGACCGGGCGTTCTACCGCCGCGGGGAGGACTGGGTGGACGCGCGCGTGCTGGACCGCCCCGCCGGCGCCGCGCCGCCGCGCGCCGTCGCCTTCGGATCCGAGGAGCACCTGGGCCTGGTGCGCGCGCTCGTGGCCGAGGGACGCGCCTCCACCGCCGCGCTGCGCGGGGGCATCGTCCTCGACGTCGGGGGCGAGGTCGTGCGCCTGCTCCCCCCCGCCGCGACGCCGGAGTGATAGTGTGGCGCCGACCATGGCCCGCCCCCTCGTGCTGGTCGTCGAGGACGACCCCGCCATCCGCCGGGGCCTGACGGACGCGCTGGAGTTCGGCGGGTACGCGGTGCGCGGGGCGGCGGACGGGGAGGCGGGCCTCCGCGCCGCCGTGCAGGCGGCGCCCGACCTCGTGCTCCTGGACGTCCTCCTGCCGCGCATGGACGGCTTCCGCGTGCTGGAGGAGATCCGGCGGGCGCGTCCGCGACTCCCGGTGGTGATGCTGACCGCGCGCGGCGCCGAGGAGGACCGCGTGCGCGGGCTCCGTCGCGGCGCCGACGACTACGTCGTCAAGCCCTTCAGCGCGCGCGAGGTGCTGGCCCGCGTGGAGGCGGTGCTCCGCCGCTCCGCGGAGCGGCCGGGGGCGGTGCGCGAGGTGGAGGCCGCGGGGCGGCGCGTGGACCTCGAGCGGCGCGAGGTGACGCTTCCCGGCGGCGAAGTGCGCGGGCTCACGGAGCGCGAGGCGGCGCTGCTGGAGTACCTCGCGGCGGCCCGGGGACGCGCCGTGGCGCGGGAGGAGATCCTCCGCGTCGTCTGGGGGCTCGACCCGACCCGCCTGGAGACGCGCACGGTGGACATGACCGTCGCCCGCCTGCGGGAGAAACTGGGCGACGACGCCGCGGCGCCGCGCCTTCTCGTCACGGTGCGCGGCCGCGGCTACATGCTCTCCGCCGACGCGGGCACGGCCGCCGCGCCGGGGGAGTCCGACCCGTGACGCGCGCGCGGACCGCCTGGCTCGTCTTCGCCCTGGCCGCGGGAGCGGCCGTGGGGGCGCTCGCCCTCGTCACCGACGCCGTCCTCGATCTCGAGGCCGGCGAGGCGCGGGCGCGCGCCGAGGTGGAACTGCGCGACGGGGTGCGGCGGGCGCTCTGGCGCGCCGACACGTGGGCGGCTCCGCTCCTGGCGCGGGAAGTGGCGCGCGCCCCCTTCCAACTCTGCTGGCTGGCGGAGGAGAGGGCCGGCGTGCGCGAAGGGGGGAAGGTCACCCTCGCGGACTCGTTCGACCCGCCGTCGCCCTGGTTCCCGGTCCACTTCCGGCTGCTCCCCGACGGCACCCTCCAGTCCCCGGAGCGGGAACCCGGCGAGATGCCCGCGCTGGACGTGGCCGGAATCCGCGCGCGCCTCGCCGCCGCCGAGGCGCGGCTCCCCGCGGTGCTTCCGGCCCCGCCCGCCGCTCCCGCGCCGTCGGCGGACGCGTCGCCCGCCGCCTCCACGGATCCCGGTCGCGGGGACTACGCCGAGCGCGGGCAGAACTTCGCGCAGGCGCGCCAGGCGCTCGCCAACAGCGCCGTCGACCCCGAGCCGGCCCCCTTCCCCGGGGGCACCGGAGAACTCACGGGACCGCTCCTCCCGTTCTGGCTGGGGACGCCGGGGGAGGGACGGCTCGTGCTGGCCCGCCGCGTCCGCTGGGGTCCGCGCGCGTGGAGCGGGGGCGAGGAGGTGCACGGCTTCCTCGTGGACTGGCGCCGGATGACCGCCGCGCTGGAGGCGGAGGCGGCGGCGGTGCTTCCCGGCGCACGCATCGCGGCGGTGGCGGAGGACGCCGGCCTCGCGGACACGACGGGCCGGCTGCTCGCCACCCTCCCCGCGATGGTGGTGCCGCCCGCCCTCGAGGCGGCGGGCGCGGCCTGGAGCCCCGGCCGGACGGCGCTGGCCCTCGCGTGGGCGGCGGTGCTCGGCGCCGTCGCCACCGGCGCGGCGGCGCTGCGCTCCGGCCTCGCCCTCGCGGATCGTCGCGCGCGGTTCGTCGCCGCCGTCACGCACGAGCTGCGGACGCCCCTCACGACGTTCCGCATGTACTCCGAGATGCTGGCGCGCGGGATGGTCGAGGACCCGGACAGGCGGCAGCGCTACCTGGAGACGCTGGAGGACGAGGCGGAACGGCTCTCCGCGCTCGTCGAGAACGTGCTCGCGTACGCGCGCATCGAGGAGGGGCGGGGCGGAGCGCGGACGGTCGCGACCACCGTGGCGGACCTCGCGGCGCGGCTGCTGCCGCCGCTGGAGCGGCGCGCGGCGCGGGCCGGCGCGCGGCTCGACTTCGCGGTGGAAGGGGACCCGGCGACGCCGCTCCGCACCGACGGGGACGCGCTCGGGCAGGTGCTCCTCAATCTCGTGGACAACGCGTGCAAGTACGGCCTCCCCGCGACGGGGGGCGGCGTCGAGGTGAGACTCGGCGCGACGGGGGGACGGCTCAGCGCGCGCGTGCGCGACGGCGGGCCGGGCGTGCCGCGGGCGCTCCGCGGGCGGATCTTCCGCCCCTTCGATCGCGGCGCGCGCGACGCCTCCGATCCGGCGCAGGGGGTCGGGCTCGGCCTCGCCCTCTCGCGCGCCGTCGCCTCCACGCTGGGCGGCACGCTGGAGGTCGACGACGCGCCCGGCGGCGGCGCCGAGTTCCGGCTCGACGTCCCGGCGTGACCGGGACTCGAGCCTCCCGTTCCGCACGGCGAGGTACGCTCGCGACGTGCGCACGCGACCCTTCGGCCCCGCCGCCGTGCCGGTCCCGCTCATCGGGCAGGGCACGTGGGAACTGGAGAAGGCGAGTCGCCCCGCGGCGGTGGAGACGCTGCGACGCGCCATCGCCGCGGGCGCGACGCACGTGGACACCGCGGAGATGTACGGCGACGGCGCCTCCGAGGAGGTCGTCGGCGAGGCGCTCCGGGGCATCCGCGACGGCGTGTTCCTCGTGTCCAAGGTGCTGCCCGGCAACGCGTCCCGCGAAGGCACCGTGGCCGCGTGCGAGCGGAGCCTCCGGCGCCTCCGCACCGATCGGCTCGATGCGTACCTCCTCCACTGGCCGGGCCCCCACCCGATCGAGGAGACATGGGCGGCCATGGATCGTCTGCTCCGCGAGGGGAAGATCCGCGCCGCCGGCGTCAGCAACTTCGACGTCGACCTGTTGGACGCGTGGTGGGCGCTGTCGGGACCGCGCGGCCTCGCGTGCAACCAGGTCCTCTACCACCTGGAGCAGCGCGCCATCGAGCACGCCGTCCTCCCGTGGTGCGCCGGGCGCGGCGTCGCCGTGGTCGCCTACAGCCCCTTCGGCGCCGGCGGCCCCTTCCCCGTGGGGGCGGCGGGGCGGGCGGTCATCGAGGACATCGCGCGCTCCCGCGGCGTCGCGCCCCGGCAGGTGGCGCTCGCCTGGACCGTCCGCGCCGCGCCCGTGTTCACCATCCCGCGGACCTTCACGCTGGCGCACGCTCTGGAGAACTCCGCCGCCGGGGACCTCGTGCTGACGGAGCCGGAGATCGCGCGCATCGACGGGGCGTTCCCGCGCGGGCGGAAGCCGCGGGTGCTGCCGACGATCTGAGCGGCGGCTACGGCGGCGCGAGCCCCATCGCACGGAGGATGAGGTCGCGCACGTCGGCCTGCCCGAAGGACTCGCGCGCGAGGGCGCGGTCGGAGCCGATGACGAGCGGTCCGTCGGCGGCGCGGCGCGGCGCGAGGCCGTGGCTCCCGCGCACGAGAGACGCGTCCAGCGGGATGACGTCCAGCAGGTTGCGGAAGCCGAGTCTCCGCGCGGCGATCTTGCCGGCGATGCGGGCGCGGAGGAGCGGCTTGCCGGGATCCAGGAAGAGTTCCACCGGGTCGTAGCCGGGCTTGCGGTGGATGTCCACGGTCCGCGCGTAGTCCGGCGCGCGGGCGTCGTCGAGCCAGTGGTAGTAGGTGAACCAGCGGTCCGGCTCCGCCAGCAGCACGAGGTCCCCGGCGCGCGCGTGGTCGAGGCCGGCGGCGGCGCGCGCGGCTCCCTCCAGCGCGGCGGCGACACCGGGCGTCGCGGAGAGGGCGGCCCGGGCGGCGGCCAGGGCGACGGGGTCGGCGGCGTACACGTGCGCCACCTGGTGATCGGCCACGGCGAAGGCGCGGGAGGCGAGCGGGTCGAGGTGCTCCCCGGTCGCGTTCGCGTGGACCTCCAGGAGGCCGGCCTCGCGGAGGACGCGATTGGGGTGGACCGCGCCGGAAACGGCGGTGATCCCGTACTCGCTCACGACGAGCACGGCGCGTCCCGCGGCCTGCGCCGCGTCCACGAGGGGCCCCGCCACGGCGTCCAGCGCGGCGACCTCCGCGGGGATGGACGGGTCCGCGGGCCCGACCCGCTGCAGCGGGTAGTCGAGGTGCGGCAGGTAGGCGAGCAGAAGGTCGGGGCGGTCCTCCTCCATCACGGCGGCGGCGGCCCGGCCGATCCACGCGGTCGACAGGATGTCCGCCATGGGTCCCCAGAACCGGAACAGCGGGAACTCGCCGAGGGCGCCGACCAGGCGATCGCGGAGGGCGGCGGGACGCGTGTACACGTCCGGCAGCTTGCGTCCGTCGGCGGGGTAGGCGGGGCGGGGCGTCACGAGGAAGTCCGTGGAGGCCCCCATGGCGAACCACCAGAACAGGTTGGCCGCGGTGAGCCCGGGGTGGAGACGGCGCGCCGTCTCCCAGACCCTCTCCCCTTCCACGAGGCGGCTGGACTGGCGCCAGAAGAGCACTTCGCCGAGATCGCGGAACCACCAGCCGTTGCCGACGACCCCGTGGCCCGACGGAGGGAGCCCCGTCAGCATCGTCGCCTGCGCGGCGCAGGTCACCGCCGGGAGCACCGGCCGCATCGGCGCCGCGAACCCCTCCCGTGCGAGCGTGGAGAGCCGCGGGGCGTGGCGGAGCAGGTCCGGCGTCAGCCCCACCGCGCACAGCACCAGTGCCGGACGCATCCGCCCATCATCCGCGCCCCCCGTCCCCCCAACGACTTACACCCGGGGTCAGGCACCGCCGGGGTCTGACCCCGGGGCCAGGTTCATCCCCGCAGCCCGGCCTCCGCCAACGGGTTGCGTCCGGGGCCTGACCCCGCCGCAGGACGACGCGCGCGCCGTCTCGCTCCCCCGATGCGCCCCACCGCGGACGATCAACGACTTGCGCCCGGGGTCAGGCACCGCCGGGGTCTGACCCCGGGGTGGGGAGGGGTTTCGGGGGCGGGGGGCGGCGCGGCGGTATGACAGCGGGATGGGCACGGAGCGGGCGTTCGCGAGCGCATCGGGGTCGGACCGGAACGGGGCGGCGCTCCGGCGCCGGCTGGTGGAGCGGATCGGGGAGGACCTGGGAGCGGGGCCTGCGCCGGACGTGCTCTTCGCGTTCGCGACGCCGGACCTGGGGATCGACCTGGACCGGCTCGGCACGGTCCTGGCGGCGGAGACCGGCGCGCGGACGGTCCTCGGCTGCACCGGCGGAGGCGTCATCGGCCGCGAGGCGGAGCACGAGGGGGGACACGCGCTGGCGCTGCTCGCCGCGCGCCTGCCGGGGGCGAAACTCGCTCCCTTCACGCGGGACATGGACGCGCTGGAGGCCCCCGACCCCGATTCCCCCGACGCCGCCGCGCCCGCGCGGCCCCGGCCGGACGGCGACCTCGCCTGGCCCGACGTGCCCGCCGGCTCCGCCGCCGGCGAGCCCACCTTCCTGCTGCTCGCCGATCCCTTCTCCTTCGCGCCCGATCCGGCCCTCGCCCGCTTCGCCCGCCGCTGGCCGGGACGGCCGGTCCTGGGCGGCCTCGCCTCCGGCGCGAACCAACCGGGCGGCCACCGGATCTGGTCGGGGACGGCGGCCCTCGACGGCGGCGCCGCCGGCCTCGCGCTCCGCGGCGTCGACCTCCATGCGGTGGTGTCCCAGGGATGCCGCCCCATCGGCCGCCGATTCGTCGTGACGTCGGCCCGCGACAACCGCATCCTGACGCTGGCCGGCAGGCCCGCCGCCGAGGCGCTGCGCGAGACCCTGGACGGGCTCTCCCCGGAGGACCTGGCGCTGGCCCGCACGAGCCTGCACCTCGGACTGGTCGCCCACGAGAACCGCGCCGAGTTCCGCCGCGGGGACTTCCTCATCCGCAACCTGCTGGCGCTGGTGCCGTCGGAGGGCTCCCTCATCGTCGGCGACGAGCCCCGCCGCGGGCAGACGATCCAGTTCCAGTTGCGCGACGCGGCGACCGCGCGCGAGGACCTGGAGGCGCTGCTGGACGCCGACATGGCGGACCATGCCGACGCGCCGCCCCGCGCCGTGCTGGCGTTCTCCTGCGGGGGCCGCGGATCCCACCTCTTCGGCGGACCCGATCACGACCTGCTCCTCCTCCGCTCCCGCTACGGCGACGTCCCCGTCGCCGGCTTCTTCTGCAACGGCGAGATCGGCCCCGTCGGCGCCCGCTCCTTCGTCCACGGGTTCACCACGTCACTGGCCGTTTTCCGCTAGCCCGTCCCCGTCGAGTTGCGTTCGGCCCGCGCTCCACGCCCCGTAGGCTGGCCCCTCCCATGGATCCCGTCCTCCTCTGCCTCGTCTCCCGCGCGATCCACGGTCAGGCCGCGTTCATCATGAAGTCGTTCTTCTTCACGTTCATCGGGCTGTCGTTGCCGACGGACGCCGGCGCGCTCGCGGCGGGACTGGTCCTCGGGCTGGTCCTCCTCGCGGCGCGCCTCCCGGCGGTGAGGCTCGCGACGGCGGGAGCGGGGCTGGGCGTCGCCGATCGCCGCCTCGTTACCGTCGCCATGCCGCGCGGCCTGGCCGCCGGCATCCTCGCGACGCTCCCCGCCGCCCAGGGCCTCGCGGGGACCTCGCGGCTGCCCGGCATCGTCTTCGCCGCCGTGGTGACCAGCATCGTGGTGTTCACCGTGGGGTTCCGGTTCGCCGCCGCGGGGGTGCCACCGACGCATCCCGCCGCCCCCGGCTCCGGCGAGGAACCCCCGTCCGCAGCCGCCGCGGCGCCGACGCCAGCCCCCGTGGCAGGGACCCCGTGAGCCCCCGTCCACCGCGACCGCCCGAACCGTCCCCCCCGGCTCCGCCGCCCGACGGTCCGCCGGTCCCGCCCGCCCCGGAGGGGGTCCCCGCCCCCGCCACGCCGTCGGCCCCCGACGGCGTCGGCATCCCGGCGGGGACGCTCCGCCGCACGCGCGTCTTCCTGGAGATGGTGAAGTTCTCGCACACGATCTTCGCCCTGCCCTTCGCGCTGGCGGGGCTCCTCATGGCGCGGAGAGGGCTCCCCGACCTCCACACCGCGGGCTGGGTCCTGGCGGCGATGGTGGGGGCCCGCACCGCCGCCATGGCGTTCAACCGCCTCGCCGACCACCGCTACGACGCGCTCAACCCGCGCACCGCGGGGCGGGCGCTGCCCGCGGGCATCCTCTCGCGCCGCACGGTGCTCCTCGGATTCCTCCTCGCCGCGGGCGTGTTCGGCGTCTCCGCGTGGGCGCTCAACCCGCTCTGCTTCCTCCTGGCCGCGCCCACGCTGGTCGTCCTCCTCGGCTACTCCGCCGCCAAGCGGTTCACGAGCCTTTCGCATTTCATCCTGGGACTCGCCCTGGGACTGGCGCCCGTGGGCGCGTACCTCGGCGTGACGGGGGAGTTCGACGGCGGCTTCCTGGCGCCCGCGCTCCTCGGCGGCGCCGTGCTGACCTGGGTGGCCGGGTTCGACATCATCTACGCGTCGCAGGACGTGGAACCGGATCGCCTCGCCGGGCTGCACTCGCTGCCGCTGCGCCTCGGCGTGGGTCCCGCCCTCCGCGTCTCCCGCTGGCTCCACGCGGTCACCGTCGTCCTCCTGCTGCTGTTCGGGGTGGAGGCCGGACTGGGCGCGTTCTTCCTCGGCGTCGTCGCCATCGTGGCCGTGCTGCTGGTCGTCGAGCACCGGCTCGTGGCGCCCGACGACCTGCGCCGGGTGAACGTGGCCTTCTTCCACGTGAACGCGGCCATCTCCCTGCTCGTCCTCGCGGGCGTCGTCGCGGACCTCCTCGTGCCCGGCGCCATCGCCCGGTGGCGCGACTGGGTGGCCACGCCCGACAAGGGACCGGATTCCCTCGTCATCATCGGCGTGATGCTCCTCGCGGGGCACCTGCTCGGCGAGGCCGCCCACCTCGTCCGCGTCCCCCGGATCACCGGCTACCTGGCCGCGGGAGTGCTCCTCGGCCACTCCGGTCTCGGTCTGCTGATGGACCCGGAGATCGCGGGCCGGCTCCCCGAGTTCCTCGAGCCCGGCGAGACCATGGCGCGCATCGCGCTGGGGCTCATCGTGTTCACCGTGGGACTCCAGGTCGATCTCTGGGACCTGGTGAAGAACCCCCGTCCGGCGCTGCTGGGCGTCGCCGAGTCGGCGCTCTGCGGGGTCCTCGTCACGGCGGGGCTCGTCTGGGTGGCGGGCTGGGAACTGCGCCTCGCCGCCGCGCTGGGCGCCATCGCCATGTCGTCCTCGCCCGCCGTCGTCATCCTCGTGCGCAGGGAACTGGGGGCCGACGGGCCCATGGTCCGCCGCGTGCTGGCAACGGTGGGCCTCAACAACCTGCTCTCCTTCGTCGCCTTCACGTTCGCGTTCCCTCCCATGGCGGCCGCCGTGGGGATGTACGAGGAGCAGGCGTGGGGAGTGGCCATGTACCGCCTCGTCGGATCCCTGGGCGTCGGCGTGCTCCTCGGGGCCGCGCTGGGCTGGCTGGAGGCGGCGCTCGCCCGCGACCTCGGCATCTTCCTGCTCCGCGGCGGCACCGTGCTCCTCGGGATCGGCGTCAGCGAGAACCTGGCGCTTTCCCCCCTCCTCCTCCTCCTCGTGACGGGGATGTCCGCGGAGGCGTTCGCGCGGTGGAAGAAGCGGGAACTGGACGTCAACTTCGGCCGCGTGGAGGTGGCGTTCTTCATCGTGCTGTTCGTGGTGAGCGGCACGCACATCGACTTCCACCTGCTGCTCGAGGTGGGCGTCGCGGGAGTCGTCGTGGTGCTGGGGCGGGTCGTCGGGAAGGTGGCCGGGGTCTACCTCGCCGGCGGCGTCGCCGGCGTGCCCGAACTGAAGCAGCGGGGCGCCATCTCCCTCTGCCTCGTGCCCATGGCCGGCATGGCGCTCGGGCTCACGCAGATCCTGCGGGACTCGTTCCCCGGCGACGAGCGCGTGGGCGCCGCGGCGGCGCTGGTGCTGGCGGCGGTCGCCGTGTTCGAGACCGTGGGCCCGCCTCTCACGCGGCTCGGCCTCATCCTCACGGGGGAGGTGCCCGAGGGGGCCGACGTCTCGCATTGAGGCAATTTCGGTGGACCGGCCGGGACGGAGCGGGATGCTTCCCCCCATGCACACTCCCAACGCCATCCTGGCCGCCGCGCTCGCCGCCGCCGCCCTGCCGGGCTGCTCGGCGCGGTTCCACCGGGCGCCGGCGCCGCCCCCCTCCTCGCCGGACGTGCAGGAGATCCGCGCCGTGCGCGTCGCCGACGCCCCCGCCGTGGACGGGAACGAGACCGACGGCGCGTGGGCGCAGGCCCCGTCGACGACCGTGCCCCTGGACGGCCCCTCGGGCCCCCGGGAGTGCAGCGTGCGCGCGGTCGTGAGCGGCGGGACGCTCTACCTCCTCGTCCGCTGGGCCGACGGAACCGAGGATCGCCGCCACAAGCCCTGGCTCCGCCTCCCCGACGGGACCTGGGGGGAGGGACCGGAGCGGGAGGACGTCCTGGCGGTCGCGTTCCCCATCTCCGGCGAGTTCACCGCGGACATGCTCTCCCCGGTGGAGTGCGTGTGGGACGTGTGGCAGTGGAAGGCGGCGCGCACCGACGGGTCCGGCCACGCCATGGACAAGACCCACCGCAACACCTTCGCCGACCCGGGCGGCAAGCGCCACGCCGCCCTCCTCCCCGACGGCCGCACGCTCCACATCGCCCGCCCCGAGGACGAAGGGACCTCCGCCACCGAGACCCTCCCGCAGCCCGCCTCCGGCGACGGAGGGCCGAAGTCCCGCGCCCGGAAGCCCGAGGGGAGCGCCGCATCGGTGGCCGCGCGGGGGGCGTGGCGGAAGGGGGCGTGGACCGTGGAACTGGCGCGGGCCCTCCGCGCCGACGCCCCCGACGACCGGGACTTCTGGGGCCTCCGCGACATCCCCTTCGCGCTGGCCATTCTCGATCGCGCCGAGGACGAGGATCACGCCGCGTCGGGCGTGCTGCGCCTGGTCTTCCCCGTACCGTCGGAGTAGGGCCCGCGACCGCGGCCCCGGGCGCGCGGAAGTCGGCGGATCCACCGCCGCGGGGGTAAGTTCCGCGCTCTCCCGCCGCCCGCCCCGTTTCCCCCTTCGAGGAGGTCCGCCGCATGAGGATCGCCGTCATCGGCACCGGCTACGTGGGCCTGGTCGCCGGCACCTGCTTCGCCGAGACCGGCAACCAGGTCGTGTGCGTGGACAAGGACGCGGCCAAGATCGACGGGCTGCGCGAGGGCCGCATCCCCATCTACGAGCCCGGGCTGGAGGAACTGGTCCGGAGGAACACCGCCGAGGAGCGGCTGACCTTCACCACCGACCTGGACGCCGCGGTGAAGCAGTCCCTCGTCCTGTTCATCGCCGTGGGGACGCCCGCCGGGGACGACGGGTCCTCCGACCTGAGCGCCGTGCTCGCCGTCGCGCGGGCCGTGGGGCGCGCCATGGACGGCTACCGCATCCTCGTGGACAAGTCCACGGTCCCCGTCGGCACGGCGGAGAAGGTCGCCGCGGCGGTGCGCGCGGAGACGGAGCACCCCTTCGACGTGGTCAGCAACCCGGAGTTCCTCAAGGAAGGCGCCGCCATCGACGACTTCATGAAGCCGGACCGGGTCGTCATCGGCTGCGCCGACCCCCGCGTGGCGGAGATCATGAAGGAGCTCTACGCGCCCTTCGTCCGCACGGGGAAGCCCATCCTCGTCATGGACGTCTCCAGCGCCGAGATGACGAAGTACGCCGCCAACGCCATGCTGGCCGCGCGCATCTCCTTCATGAACGAGGTCGCGCTGCTCTGCGAGAAGGTCGGCGCGCGCGTGGACCAGGTGCGCCAGGGGGTCGGCTTCGATTCCCGCATCGGCCCCGCGTTCCTGTTCCCCGGGCTCGGCTACGGCGGTTCCTGCTTCCCCAAGGACGTGAAGGCGCTCCTCCGCACCGCCGAGGCGGCGGGCGTGGAACTCCACGTCGTCCGCGCCGCGGAGGCGGCCAACGAGCGCCAGAAGCGGGTGATGTTCGACAAGGTGCGCGCCCACTACGGCGACACGCTGCGCGGGCGGACCTTCGCGGTCTGGGGACTCTCGTTCAAGCCGCGCACCGACGACATGCGGGAGGCGCCCAGCGTCCCTCTCATCCGGTCGCTGCTGGAGGCCGGCGCCACGGTCCGCGCCGCGGACCCGGAGGCGCTGAAGGAGGCGCGGAAGGTGTTCGGCGACAGCGTGACCTACTGCCAGAAGCCCTACGACGCGCTGCAGGGGGCCGACGGACTGCTCCTCGTCACCGAGTGGAACGAGTTCCGCCACCCCGACTTCGACCGCATCAAGGGACTCCTCAAGGAGCCGGTGATCTTCGACGGCCGCAACATCTACGCGCAGCGGAACCTCGCCGCGAAGGGGTTCCGGTACTACGGCATCGGCGTCTGATCCGGGAGGAGGCGAACATGGTGCACCGCTCCGCCGCAGCGCTCGTCGCCGCCCTTCTCGTCGCCGCCTGCGGCGGCGGGACGGAGCCCGTGACGGAGCCGGTCCCGGGCCCCGCCCCCGCGCGGAAGGCCGCCGTCGTGAAGATGGAGCCCTCGGCGAACTACGCCCACAGGACCTGCCCGGTCAGCGGCGAGGAACTCGGCTCCATGGGCCCCGCCGTCGCCTACCGCGTGGGCGACACCGAGGTCCAGCTCTGCTGCCCCTCCTGCGTCGCGAAGCTGGAGAAGGACCCGGAGAAGTACGTCGAGATCCTGAAGAAGGCGAAGTAGCGCCGGTCCCGCTCCCTGCGACGGACTCTCGCGCGTTCGGCGGGGTCGTCCACGGCCGGCGTCCCCGGCGGGGGCCCGCCTACGCCGGAGCGGGGATCACCCGTCGGCGGACCCACCCGACCCCCGCCGCCCCCACGAACAGGACGAACACCGTCGCCGTGGCCGTGGGCCCCACGGGCCAGTCCACGCGGGTGTCCGCCGCGACGAGGAACCCCGCCGCCGCCCCGGTGACTCCCACGGCGCAGGACGTGGCGAGCACGGCCCACGGACGCCGCGCGAGCACGAGCCCCGCGCAGGCCGGGAGCAGGAGGTAGGCGAACACGAAGAGCGTGCCCGCGGCATGCACCGCCCGCGCCACCACGAGGGCGAGCCCGGCGAGGAACAGCGCGTCGTGGAGGCGCGTCCGCACGCCGAGGACCGCGGCCATCTCGGGATCGAAGGCCGTGGCCAGGAGACGGCGGACGAGGACGAGATCGACCAGCAGCACGCCTCCCAGCACGGCGACCAGGGACGGGAGGCTCCTGTCATGGATGGCGAGGATCTCCCCCTCCACGAGGTGGCGGAGCTCGTCCATGCCCGCGGCGCTGGCCTGGACGCAGAGCACCGCGGCGGCCCCGGCGATGCAGAACGCGGCCCCCGCGGCCACCTCGGCGGGAAGGGTTCGCCGGCCGGGCCTCCGCACCAGCGCGGCGAGCCCGAGGAACGACGCGAGGACGGCCATGGAGGAGTGGTCCCGCGTGAACGCGAGCGCGGTGCCCGCCGCCGTCCACGACACGGTCTCCGCGAGGAACGACGCCGCGATCCCGGCGGCGGCCACCTGCGGAAGCGCCACGCCGACGAGCACCATCCGCCGACCCACGACGAAGACTCCCAGGAACGAGCAGACCAGCGCGACGACGAGGCTCCCCGCGAAGGGCGACCGGAAGAACGAGGCGGTGTCCAGGAGTCCGCTCATGCGCCCCCGACATCGAACCACCGTCGGCCCCCGGCGGAGCGGACGCGCACGGGCACGCCGAACAGCGCCGTCAACCCGTCGTCCGTGAGAACGTCGGCGGCCGGCCCCTCCCGGTGGCGGCCGCCGTGGAGCACGACGATGCTCGTGCACTCGTTGCCGAGGAGCGGCAGCGAGTGGGAGACCAGGAGGGTCGTGAGGCCCTCCTCCCGGCGGAGGCGCCCGAGGAGCGCGAGCAGTTCCGCCTCCGCGGCGACGTCGAGGCCGCTGGTGGGCTCGTCCATGGCGAGCACGGAGGGTCTCGACGCGAGGGCGCGCGCCAGCAGGACCCGCTGCTTCTGCCCGCCGGAGAGGTCGCGGAACGGGGCCGTCGCGACGCCGGCCCCGCCGGCCCGTTCCAGCGCGGCCTGCGCCTCGCGCCTCCGCTCGCGGCGCGCGGTGAAGGGCAGCCACGCGTCGGGCCGCGCGCCCATGAGCACGACGTCGAGGGCGCGGAAGGGGTAGACGGGATCGATGGAGTCCCGCTGCGGGAGATAGCCGACGCGGAAGTCCCCGCCCCTGCGGACGGCCCCGGCGAGGGGCCGCTGCAGCCCGAGGAGGGTGCGGAGCAGGGTCGTCTTCCCCGCCCCGTTCCCCCCCGCGATGCCGACGCACTCGCCGCGGCCGACGGAGAGCGAGATGCCGGTCAGCAGGGGCCGACCGTGATGACCCACGGAGAGCCCCTCGACGCGGAGGACGAGGTCGTCAGCGCCCACCGGACCCCCCCGCCTCGCCGCCCCCGCTCCCGCGCAGCGCCGCCGCGAGGGCGCGCACGTTCGCGTCCACGAACGCCACGTAGTCCTGCCCGTCCTCCCCCAGCGCGGCCGGTTCGTGGGCGAGCAGCAGCGCCCGGCCCCCCGCCCGGCCGGCGACGGACTCCACCGTCTCCGCGGGCTGGAACGGGCAGCGGAGGACCACCCGCGCCCCGCGGGACTTCATCGTGGAGACGACACCCTCGAGATGCCGCGGCGTCGGCGGGATGCCCGGTTTCGGTTCCAGCCGCGCCACGGGCTCCAGGTGGAACCGGTGGCAGAGGTACGTGAACGTGGCGTGGTACTCGGCGACGGGGGCGCCGGAGTGGGGCAGCATGAGCGCGGCCCATCCTCCGACCGCGGACTCGAGTTTCCTCTCCGCGATCCACGCGCCGAGCGTGCCCTCCGCGAGCATCCGCTCGAGGCGCCGCGCGGGCGCCTCCCGCAGGAGCGCCGCCCCGAACATCGCCTCGTCGAGCCGGGCGGAGAACCCCTTCGCACGGCTGCGGTAGCCGTCCGCGCCGGGGGGATCCAGGGCCGCCATCGCGTCGGCGATGGAAGCCGCCACGACCTTCGCCTGCACCGGGTCGGTCAGGTAGTGCGGGTTCCCGTGGGGATGGACGTCCCCCATGGACCGATCCACCGGTCCCTCGGGAACATCGAGTCGCTCGACGCCGACGGAGGCGTCCAGGTGGCCCTTCTCGCCGGGCTGGATGCGGGGATTCCGCGCGTCCCGCACGATGGGGACCTCGTAGCCGATCTCCAGGTCCATCCCCGTCTTCACGAACAGGTCGGCGGCGTGCGCGCGACGGACGAACGACGGCTTCACCGAGAGGAAGTGGGGATCCTCCGGTCCCTTCAGGAGGGACTCGACCTCGACGCGCTCCCCGCCCACGGCGCGGGCGATCTCGCGCAGATCCGTGGTCGTGGTGAGGACGTGCAGGCGCACGGGATCGCCGGCGGCGATTCCGGGGCGGAGCAGCGAGCCGACGACGACCAGCGCGGCCCTGGCGATCCATGGGTGATGTCGCATGATTCCCTCCTAGAACGCGTGGGCGCCGTGGCTGCCCAGCAGGAACTCGAACTGGAGCCAGACGGTGGTCGCGCCGTGCCCGAGGGCCTCGCTCCGATCCCGGCTCACCTGGAGACGCACCCTGCTGAACTCGCTCAGGTAGTGGGTGACGGCGACGGAGGCGCGGGAGCGGCGATCGCGGGCCGCGTCGGCCGCGTTCCCGCCGTGCGCGCCGTCCGCCTGCTCCCACCGCACGCCGAGGGTCCAGCCACGGTGGAAGCCCCATGTGAGCTGGCTGTAGAACCCCCGGTCCTGGAACACGTCGTGGGGATGGAACCCCAGGCCGCTCCCGGGCTCGTTGAACGTGTCGGCCGCGTAGCGGCGCCACAGGTACTCCGTCTGCCACGAGAGGAACGGGAACCCCGCCGCCGCCGTGGGAGGCCTCCACTTCAGCGTGAGGTCCCCGCCGTGGATCCGCGTGGCGCCCCCGCGGCCGGTCCCGTTCGGACCCCACGCCGCGGAGGTGCCGAGGAGGGCGGTCGTCGCATCGCCCAACTCCCAGGAGGCCGCGGCGCGCGCGGACTGCGCGAGGTCGCCCCAGGAGCGGACCTGCCGCCCCGCCGCGGGCCGCCCGCCGAGGGGGTCCTCGCCGATGAACGACGTCATCGTCTCGCCGTTCCCGTTCTGCGCCCCGTACAGGACCTCCAGGGAGAAGGGCGTGGGCGCCAGCCAGGAGAGCCGCGCGCCGGGACCGCGCATGCCGTCGCCGCCGAACATGCGCGAGTTCACCACCGGTTGATCGACGAACTCCCACGTGTGCGGATGGGTCGGGTTGAGCCGCCCGAACTCGGTGAAGTACTGGCCGGCCTTCGCCTGGAATCCCCAGGGGAGGCTGGTCGTCGTCACGAACGCCTCCTCCAGTTCCACGACGCTCTCCCCGCCCTCGTCGAGGTTCCAGACGAGGTGGGCCTCGCCGCGGAGGTAGGGATCCACGGCCCCTGCGAACGACATCTCGATGTTCTGCGCCGTGAAGCCCCGCTTGCGGGGATCGTGCCCTCCCCCCTGGAGGTCGAGGAGTTCCGCCTCGCTGGCCGTCGACCCGCCGGCGGCGAAGAGCCCGCCGAGGGAGATGTCCACGTACTTCGTCCGGAGCGCGGACGACGCGGCGGCGAGCCGGTCCACGCGCCGCTCCAGCGACTCGGTGCGCGCGAGGTACTCGTCCACCGCCTCGGAGACCCCGCCCCGTCCCGGGGCGTCCCTCCGCTCGCCGTCCCGAGCGGACCGGAGTTCCTCGCGCAGCGCGTCCATCTCCTCGCGGTGCCGGCGCTCCATCGCGTCCATGCGGCGGCGGAGTTCCTCCACCTGGCGTTCCGGCTCGATCTCCTGCGCGTCCGCGCATCGCGACGCCGCCGCGACGGCGAGAATCCCGACCAGGATGGCGCGTCCCATGGCCTGCCTCCCCCGCGGTCCCGGAGGACCGCGCAGCGTGACCTGCCGGGGGCGGGGGCCGCACGCGCGGCGCCGGCCGCCGCCCGGTGGATCCGCCCCGCCGGGGGCGGGGCGGGCGGTGGGAGGCCGTGAAGCGGCGGGCCGCGGGGACGCGGTCGGCGGTCAGGACCGCGACGCGAGCGGGCGACGCCCCTCCACGGCCCCGCGGGGCGGGGCTCGCGCGGGCGCGGCGCCGGGGAGACGAAGGCGCGGCGGCGACACCCACTCGGGAGGGCCGCCGGCGGGCGCGGTTCGCGGGGCGGCGAGGGTGGGCGTCGCCGCGGCCGCGGAGGCGGTCAGGGACTGGGCGCGGCAGCCTCCGCAGGAGGACGGCGACTCCGGTCCGGACGACGGGTGATGGTGGCCCGGGTCGCGGCAGGGTCCGCCGGGGCAGGCGGACTCGACGACGGAGGGGCCCGCGACCTCTCCGTGGGCGGCGTGACCGCCGGAGTCCGCGTCGTGGGATCCGTGCGCATGGGCGGGAAGCCCCGGACCGGCCAGCGACCCGAGCAGGGCGACGGCCAGTCCGATCCACCGGAGGAGCATCCGGGCCGTCCGCGCCGCGGGAGAGGGCCGCTGCCGCATGTCGCACAATGTAAACACCCTTCCTCGAAGCGCCATCTATTCGCGCCGTCGCCCGTGGCCGGCCCGCGCTGCCGCCTCCAGCAGCACCCGCCGCGCCTCCCGGCGCACGGCGGCGTCGGGGTCGGAGGCGAGGAGGCGGAGGGGGAGGTCGGCGGTGCGCGCGGGAACGGCGGCCAGCGCGCGGACCAGCGCGAACCGGCGGAGGGGGGAGGGATCGCGGGCGACGCGCTCGACGACCCCCGCCGCCTCCCGCCGCGCGGCGGGATCCCCGGAGGCGAGGTGGGCCAGGGCGGGGGCCAGCAGCCTCACCTCCCGGGCCAGCGCCTCCCCCCGCGGCGTCTCCGGCGGGGGGAGCGGGGAGACCCGGCCCGTGCGCACGGGGCCGGGCCGCCCCGCCGCGTCGAAGGCGGCAAGGATCCCGCCCACCGCGAGCACGGCCATGGCTCCGCGGAATCCCGCGCTCGGGCCCGGGGGCGGCGCCAGGGGATCGAACGCGCCGCGCGCTCCGGCCCGCCGCGGCCCCGCCACGCGGCGCATCGCGCGGAGCGCGATCTCCCGCAGGCGCGCCCTCCCGCCGGCGGCGCCCGCGGCTTCCGACCGCGGCTCCCCCTCCCGGGCCACGCTCACGCGTCCGCGGACGCCTGCAGCGCCCGGCACGCCGGATCGCGCCGCAACGCGAGCCGGGCGCGGTAGAGGCGCTGACGGGCGTTGTTCTGCGTGATCCCGAGGGCGGCGGCGATCTCCCGGCAGGACATGTCCTGCACGTAGTGGAGGGCGAGCACGCCGGCGTAGGTCTCGGGCATGCGATCGAGCGCCTCGCGCACGAGGCCCGCCGCGCCCCCGCGACCGGAGGGCGGGGGGACCGCGCCGTCGCCGCCGCCGTCCCGCTCCACCAGGGGCGAGGGTCGGTGCGGCGACGCCGGCGGGTCGAAGTCGTGGAGCGGCACCTCGCGCACGCGGCGGAACCTCCGGCGCCGGCCGCTCCGCGCCACGTGCTCGGCGATGCGGTAGAGCCACGGGCGGAAGGCCCCCGGGTCGCGCAGGAGGGGCAGCCGCCGGTGGACGAGGAGGAACGTCTCCTGCGCGACGTCCTCGCCCAGCCCCCGGTCCGCCATGAGGACGCGGCAGTAGGCGGTGAGCGGAGCCTGGAACCGGAGGACGAGGACCTCGAACGCCTGCCCGTCCCCGCCCCGCGCCGCGGCGGCCAGATCCGCCACGCTGCGGCCGCCCTCCTCCCCGCCGGCTCCCCCCGGGGCGCGAACCGCCGCCGCACCCGGGGCGGCTGGTGCCTCCCTTCGACGCGTCAGCGTCGCCGTCGCCATGGCGTCTCCTCTCCGCGGGCAACCCGCCGGAGAGCGCCGGAGCGCACGTCCCGTGCCGGGGACGGTGGAGAACCCGCCCGGTCAGCTCCGCTGCCGGTCCAGCACCGCCCGGACCCGGGCGAGCAGGTCCGACGGGCGGAAGGGCTTCTGCAGGAACGCCTGGGCCTCCTGGGAGACCCCGTGGAGGACCAGGGTGTCGTCCGTGTAGCCGGACATGAACAGCACGCGGAGGTCCGGCCGCCGGGCGCGGAGTTCACGGGACAGCGGACCGCCCCCCATGCGGGGCATGACCACGTCCGTGAGGAGGAGATCGATGCCGGCGCCCTCGGGACTCTCCGCGACGCGGAGCGCGGCCTCCCCGTCGGCGGCGGAGAGCACCTCGTACCCCGCCTTCCTCAGGCACGTGCAGACGAGGTTGCGGATGGGGGTCTCGTCCTCCACGACGAGGATCCGCTCGCTCCCCGCGCGCGGGGGCGGAGCGGGCGCGACGGCGGGCTCCGCGGGAGCCGGCACGGGCGTCCCGACGCGGGGGAGGAGGATGCAGAAGCGGGTCCCGCGTCCCGGTTCGCTGTCCACGAACACGTGCCCCCCGCTCTGCTGGACGACTCCGTAGACCGTCGCCAGACCGAGGCCCGCTCCCTTGCCCCCCGCCTTCGTCGTGAAGAACGGCTCGAACAGGTGGGGCAGGTGCTCCGGCGCCACGCCCTCGCCGTTGTCCTCCACGACGAGCGTCTCCCAGGGTCCCGGGGGAGGCTCCGTCGGAGGCGTCCCCTCCCCGGTGGCCCCCGGGAGAGTCGAGGGCACGTCCAGGGCCCCTGTCCGCACCCGCAGCCGCCCGCCCCGGGGCATGGCGTCACGGGCGTTCACCGCGAGGTTCATGAGGACCTGCGTGAGGGAGCCGCGATCCACGCGGACGAGGCCCCGCGCCCCTCCGTCCTCGAACGCGAGATCGATGTCCTCGCCGATGAGGCGGCGGATCATGGGCTCCATCTCGCGCACGGCGTCCCCGAGGACGACCTCCTTCGGAGCGAGCACCTGCCGCCGGCTGAACGCGAGGAGTTGCCCCGTCACGGCGGCGGCGCGGTCCGCCGCGTCGCGGACCTCCAGCGCGAGCGGCCGCAGGGGATCCCCCTCCCCGACGCGCTCGGTCATGAGATCGCAGTAGCCCGTGATGACGGTCAGGATGTTGTTGAAGTCGTGGGCGACACCGCCGGCGAGCCGGCCCACGGCCTCCATCTTCGCGCTCTGGCGGAGGCTCTCCTCGAGGTGTCGGCGCTCCGTGATGTCGAGCCCGAAGCGGATCACCATGCGCACCGTCCCGTCCTCCTCCACC
This sequence comes from uncultured Planctomycetota bacterium, assembly GCA_964607145.1. Lineage (GTDB taxonomy): Bacteria > Planctomycetota > JAJSAM01 > JAJSAM01 > JAKLKS01 > CAZSIX01. The sequence goes on from CAZSIX010000016.1 coordinate 64,090, forward strand.
ACCGCGTGGTGCAGCCGGACGTAGTGACGGAACCCGCCGGTGGCGGGCACCGTCTCCTCCAGGACGACGGTCTCCCGGGACTCCACGCAGCGCCGCAGCGCCTCCGTCCGCGCCTCCGCGATGCCCGACGGCAGACCCGCCCCCGCGACGTACTCCGCGTCCGTCCTCCCGAGAGTGCGGCGGCGCAGGTCGGGATCCCGCACGCTGGCCGGGTTCAGGTAGAGGAACCGGCCCTCCGTGTCGAGCACCGCGACGGAGGCCGGGAGTTTCGTCAGGATCTCCTCGTAGAACCGCTGGAGCCGCTGGATCTCGTCGGCCGCCAGCCGGCGCTCGGTCACGTCCTCGACGGTGCCCTCGTAGTAGAGGACGGTCCCGTCGGCGCCCTTCACGGCGCGCACGTTCTCCGAGAGCCACAGCGTGCCGCCGTCGCGGCGCGTCGCGCGGTACTCGAAGTTGCGCACGACGCCGTGCTCCGCCAGCAGGTTCTCCCACTCCTGCCGCTTCCCCGGCTCGGCGTGGTGCTCGCGGGCGATGTCCCCGAGCCGCCCGTGCATCTCCTCCGGGGACTCGTATCCGAGGATGCGGGCGAGGGCCGGGTTCACCGCGAGGAGCGTGCCGTCGGGGGTGCTCTGGAAGATCCCCTCCACGGCGTTCTCGAAGATGGACCGGAACTTGGCCTCGGCGCGCCGGTGGGCCTCCTCGCTCTCGCGACGCGCGGTGACGTCGAGGAAGACGAGGACCGCGCCGCCGGCGCCCCCGCCCTCGCCGGCCAGGCCGGCGGCGCTCACGTGGGCCCAGATGGAACCGCCGCTGCGCCGTCGCAGCGCCACTTCCTGCTCCGCGCGACCCTCCGTCGCCGCGCGGGCGAGGATGGCTGCCACGGACGCGTCCGGATCCGCCGACGCGACGACCTCCTCCAGGGGGCGGCCCACGACATCCTCCGGTGTCCAGCCCAGCAGCGAGGCGGCGTAGGCATTGGCGTAGGTGATGCGACCCCCGTCGTCCACGGCCGCGACGCCGCCCTGCACCTGCCCGAGAAGGGACGCCTGGAACCGGATCCGGCGATCGCGCCGCAGGTCGTCGGTCACGTCCAGCGCGACGCCGATGGCGCCGAGGAGCTCCCCGTCGGGACCCGCGAGGGGGCGGACCTCGGACCGGTAGGTGCGCCCGCCGAACACCGTCTCGAACGGACGGGCCTCGCCCGCGAGCGCGGCCAGGTGGGCGGCGAGGGTCGGGTTCCGGGGATCGTCGGTCCCCAGGAACGCCTGCAGGGTGGTCCCCACCACCTGGTTGGGACGCAGGCCGAGGTGGCGGAGGCCTCCGCCGAGGGAGACCGTGAACCGGAGGTCCCGGTCGATGGCCCAGAGCACCGCGGGCATCCGATCGACGACCATCGACAGGCGCTCCTCCGCCTCCCGCAGGGACCGCGCCTGCGCGCGGAGGGAGAGTTCCTGGGTCCGGGAGCGGGCCAGCAGGATCACGAGGAGTCCCGTGGAGAGGAGGAGGACGGCGCCCAGCGCGTAGGTCGTCCACCAGCCGACCCCGAGGGAGTCCACGCCGGCGGTGACGCGGGCCCGCAGTTCGGAGACGGCGCGGGAGACGGCCACCGCCATGTCGGCCCGCGCGACGGCCAGCGCCAGCACGGCGTCGGCGGGGGCCTGGCCGTCGGGGGCACCGGCCCTTGCGAGGTCGAGGCTTCGCACCGCCTCGGCCAGCCGGGCCGCCGTCTCCTCCCACGCCAGCAGCGGCTCGTCCGCCTCTCCCCGAGGGATGGGGCACGTGGAGATCATCCTCCCCGTGCGTCCTCCGAGGAGTTCCTGCACGCGCGCGAGGGCGTCGGGCTCCGCCAGCGATACGCCCCGGGTCCGCATGACCGCCGCCTGGAACCCCTCCACGTCGCGGCGGTAGATCTCCACGTCCCGCATCCATCGCACGCCGCGGTCCACGAACCGGCTCAGTTCGGACACCCCCACGAGCGTGCGGAGGCACCACGCCGAGAGCAGGATCCACGCCCCCAGGGCGATCCACGGCCAGCGCAGTTCGCGCACACCGGAAACGGGATCCGGCGCGCTCGCGGGCGGGCGACCCGCGGGCGGCGGCGAGGGCGCCTCGGCGGGATCGGTGCCTTGCATGACGATGCGCGGAAAAGGTACCACCCCCGGGCCCGCCCGGGATGATGCGCCCATGTTCTCCCGCAGGATCCTCGTGGCGGCCTCGCTCCTCGTCGCCGCCGGGCTGGGCGCGTGGTTCCTGCGGCCCCGACCCCATCGACCGGACGTGATCCTCGTCGTCTGGGACACCTGCCGCGCCGATCGCCTCTCCGCCTACGGCCACGATCGGCCGACGACGCCGCGGCTGGAGGCGCTCGCGGCGCAGGGCGTCCGCTTCGCGGAGTGCATCGTTCCGGCGCCGTGGACCTCCCCCTCCCACGCATCGATCTTCACGGGCCTCCTGCCCCACGCCCACGGCGTGCAGGCGGAACTGGGGGACCGGATCCCGGTCTCCATCCCGGTCCTCGCGGAGACCCTCAGGGACGCGGGCTACGAGACCGCCGGCTTCTCCGCCAACGCCTACCTCTCCGAGCCCGCGGGCATGGCGCGCGGCTTCGACCACTTCGAGAACACCTACGGGCCCCACGGGCTGGATCGTGCGGCGGAGTTCGTCGTGGCGCGCGTGCGCCGGTGGCTCGACGAGGGACGGAAGGGAGGGCGACCCCTCTTCCTCTTCGTGAACATGATGGACATGCACCTCGTGCTGGAGCCGACGGCGGAGGACGTCGCCGTCGTCCGGGACCCGCTGGTCTCCGACGAGGCCATCGAACGGGCCCGCCGCGTGGACGGCCGGATGGCGCTGGGCCACATGATGGGCCTCACGCGCGTGGAGCCGGAGACGCTGGAGGGGCTCCGCGTCCTCTACGACGGCGCGGCGCTGCACGCCGACCGCCACACCGGCGAACTCCTCGACCTGCTGCGGGACCGCGGGGCCGTCGGGCCCGATCGCATGGTCATCATCACTTCGGACCACGGCGAGAACCTGGGCGAGCACGGCGAGATGGACCACCGCATGTCGCTCTACGACCCCGTGCTCCGCGTCCCCCTCGTCATCCACCGGCCGGGCTCCTTCGAGGGGGGCGTCGTGGTGAAGTCGCAGGTGCGCCTGCAGGACGTGTACCCCACCGTCCTCGCCGCCGCCGGCGTGGCGGTCCCGCGCGGGACGGGCACGCACGCCGCCCCGCTCCATCCGCTCCCCGCCGACGGGCGCCTGGCGCTGGCGGAGTTCGCGCTGCCGAAGCTCCACGAGCCGGAGTTCCGCAAGGGGTTTCCCGACGCGCCGCCGGGCTCGCTCTCCCGCCTCAACATCTCCATCCTCGGCGCCCGCGAGTCCCCGGACCGCCCGGCGCCGCGGAAGTACATCCGCTTCACGCGCCACGACGAGCAGGGCGCGCCCGCGCTCGACCGGGAGGAACTCTACGACCCCGCCGCGGACCCCGCGGAGCGCGTCAACCTCATCGCCCCCGGCCGCGACCCCGCCGAACGCGAGGCCGTCCGGCGCCTCGAGGCGGCGCTGCGGGAGGCGGGGGCGCTGCGGTGAGCGGGGCGCCACCCCGATCCGCGCGGAGCCGATGTTCCCGGTGACTCCCGGCCGCCCCCCCGCCCTCCTGCTCGCCGCCCTGCTGGCCGCGGGCCTTCCCGCGTCCGCGCGCGCCGACGGGAACCCGCCCGCCCCCGGCGAAGCGGCCCGTCCCGTCGACCCGCGGACGGTGTCCATCGGGGCCCGCGTCCCCGACGTGCCCGTCGCTCTCGCGGACGGGTCGGCGACGTCCCTCTCCGCGCTGGCGAAGGGGAGGGCGGCGCTGCTGGTCCTGATCCACGCCCCCGACTGCCCGGTCTCGAAGCGGTACGGGCCCGAGGTGGCGCGCCTCCGCGGCGAGTACGGCGAGCGCGGCGTCGCGACGGTGGTCGTGAACGGGGGGCCGCCTGCGGCCGCCGCGGCGCTGGCCGGGGCGGCCGCCGCCCACGGGTGGGACGCGCCCCTCGTCCCCGACGGGGCCGCGCTCCGCGCGGCGCTGGGGGCCCGCTCCACGGCGGAGGCCTTCGTCCTCGACCGCTCCCTCACGCTCCGGTACCGGGGGGCGGTGGACGACCGGTACGGCATCGGCTACGCGCGGGACGCGGCGCGGGAGCCGTGGCTCCGGCGGGCCCTGGACGGCGTGCTGGCCGGGCGGCGGCCCTCGGTGGAGGCGACCACGGCGCCGGGCTGCGTGCTCGACGGCGGGGACGCGCCGCCGCCGGCCCGCGCGGCGCCCACGTGGCACGGGGAGGTCTCCCGCATCGTGCAGCGCAACTGCGTCCCCTGCCATCGTCCCGGCCAGGGGGCGCCCTTCCCTCTCCGCACGCTGGAGGAGGTGAAGGACCACGGACCCATGGTCCGCCACATGGTGGAGCATCGCGCCATGCCGCCCTGGTTCGCCGGGCCCGGTTCGCTGCCCTTCGCCACGGACACGTCCCTCTCCGACGGGGATCGCGCGACGCTGCTGGCCTGGGTGGACGGCGGCATGGCGGCGGGCGACCCGGCCCTGGCCCCCGCGGAGGAGCGCCACGCCGACGGCTGGACCATCGGCACGCCCGACCTCGTCCTCCGCGTGGGGACCCCGCAAAAGGTCCCCGCCGAGGGAGTCCAGCGCTACCGCCACCTGCGCGTCGCCACGGGCCTCGCGGAGGACCGCTGGGTGCGCGCCATGGAGGTGCGGGTCACGGCGCCGCGCGTGGTCCACCACGTGCTCGTCTTCGCGAAGTTCCCGCCGGACCACCCGCGCGCGTGGGAGCAGCGCGACTACATGGGAGGCCTCCAGGGCTTCTTCATGGCCATGGTCCCGGGCAAGGGGGACGTGACCTTCCCCGAGGGGCAGGCGAAGTTCCTCCCCGCCGGCGCGACGCTCGTCTTCCAGGTCCACTACACGCCCGACGGCACGCCGGCGGAGGACGTCCCGTCCATCGGGTTCGTGTTCGCCGACGGTCCGCCGGCCCGCGAGGTCCTGACGCAGGGCATCTTCGACCTGCAGTTCACCATCCCCCCGGGCGCCCCGCGGCACGAGGTGAGCGCCGAGTGGAAGTTCCTGGAGCCGGGGCTGGTTCTCTCCTTCGTGCCGCACATGCACCTCCGCGGGGCGGCGTTCCGGTACGAACTGCTGCTGCCCGGCCGCGAGCCGCGCGTGGTGCTCGATGTCCCGCGGTACGACTTCGACTGGCAGTTGGACTACCGCCTGCGGGAGCCGCTGGCCGTCCCCGCGGGTGCGCGGCTCCGCGCCACGGGATGGTTCGACAACAGCGCCGGCAACGCGTCCAATCCCGATCCGGCGGCGACGGTCCGGTTCGGCGAGCAGACATGGGAGGAGATGATGATCGGCTACTTCGACTGGGTGCCCACGGGGGGGGAGCCGCGATGAGCGGGGCGCCCCCGACTCTCCGCACTCCGGAGGAGTTCGACGCGTGGCGGGCGCTTCCCGGACCGCGGTGGGTGTTCAAGCACTCGCGGGTCTGCCCCGTCTCCTCCGCCGCGTACGCGGAGTTCCTCTCCTACCTCGCCGCCCGCCCGGGCGAGGAGGCGCGGGTCATCGTCGTGCAGGACGGGCGCCCGGCGTCGAACCGCGTCGCCGAGGCGACGGGGGTCCGGCACGAGAGCCCGCAGGCGTTCCTGCTCGCGGACGGCGCCGTCGCCTGGCACGCGTCCCACGGGTCCATCACGGAGTCGTCGCTGGCGGCGGCGCGGGCGGCGGCGGCGGCTCCTCCTCCTCCACGGGCGGGAACCACACCCGGGCGATGAGACCGTCCCGCGCCTCGTAGATGGCGACGGCGCGGCGGGCCGGCCGGTCCGGGCCCGTCGTCACGCGCTCGTGGTCCACCACGAACGCCCCGCAGGGGATGCGGGAGAGCAGTTCCGCGCGGAGGAGCGGCTCCCGGGCGAAGAGCGCGCCGTAGTGGGCGCGCAGCGCCGCGCGGCCGCGGAGGATCTCCTCCCCCGCGGGGAGGCGCGCAACGACCACGTCCTCGGCGTAGCACGCCGCGAAGCGGTCCCCGTCGCCGGCGTTGTAGGCGTCCAGTTGCCGCTGCGCCAGGTCCGTCGCCGAGGGGACGCCGGGGCGGGTCCCGCTCACCCGATCCTCCCGCCCACCAGCGCCGCCAGCCCCAGCGCCAGCGCGCCGACGGCCAGCGCCGTGAGCGCGCCCAGCCACAGCGGCCGGAGTCCCATCCCGCGCAGCACGCGGAAGTCCGTGGTCAGGCCCAGCCCCGCCATGGCGCAGCCGAGCCCCCAGTGGGCGCCCGCGTGCTCGAGGCCCCTCGTGAGCGCGCCCCAATCCGCCGCGGCGAACATGCCCAGCGCCGCGCCCCCTCCCTTCGCGTCGAGCCCGGCGTCGCCGGCGGTCCGCGCCAGCGCCATGGCCAGGAAGCCCAGCACGAACAGCGGGAAGAGGCGCGCGAGGGGCACGCGCTTCCCCGCGCCTCCGGAGCGGCGGGCGTGGAGGAACGCCAGCAGCGGGACCACGGCCACCAGCAGCGTGTTGCGCGTGAGTTTCGTCACGAGGGCCGCGTCCATCGCCGCCTTCGCCCCGTAGGCCTGCTGGTACGCGAGCGCGGCGCCGGTCACCTGCGACGTGTCGTGGATGGCGGTGCCGAGGAAGAGCCCGGCGCTCCCTTCCGACGCGGAGAAGAGCGCGTGGGCGAGGGGCGGGTAGAGCAGCATCCCGAGGAGACCGTACAGGGTCACGTTGGCGACGGTGTAGGCGACCTCGCGGTCGTCCGCCTCCACGGCGGGGGCCACGGCCAGCGTCGCCGTCACGCCGCAGATGGCGGTGGACGCCGCCGCCAGCGCGCCCATGCGCTCCCCCACGCCGAGCCGCGGGGCGAGCCAGCCCGCCACCACCACGGCGAACGCCACGATGACGAGCACCACCGCCGCCGCCCAGACGCCCTGCTTCGCCACGTCCAGCAGGGAGAGCCGGATCCCGATGAGGACGATGCCCCAGCGCAGCACCTTCTTCACGCAGAAGGAGAGCCCCGGCCGCGTCGCCGCGGGCAGTCGCAGCAGGTGGGCGGCGACGAGGCCGAGCACGACGGCCACGGTGATGGAGGGGATGGGGCTCCTCCCCTCCGGCAGTCCACGCGCGCGGAGGAGGAGGTTCCCCCCGGCGTCCGCCAGGACCGTCGCGGCGAGCACCACCAGCGCCGCCAGCGCCACTCCCGGAACCAGCCTCGGGAGTTCGGCGAGCCGGCAGCCGAACAGGAGGTCCGCCACCGCCGACGGAGGCGGAGGCGGAGGCGGAGGCGGAGGCGCGGCCGCGGGACTCTCCCCGGGGGACATGGCCGGGAAGCGTAAGTGGCCGTGTCGGAACAGCTGCGGAGAACCGAGAGCGAGCGAGGCGGTCCGGACCAAGGCGCGAGGAGCAGGGCTCCCGGGGACCTGTCGGGCTGCCGGTGGCAGCCCGACCCCGGGATGGCCCCTCTCGGGCCACAAGCGACGAGCAACGCCGGGCCGGGCCGCCGCAGACGCTCGAATTCCCGCAGTTGTTTCGACACGGTCGCCAGCCCGACCTATTCGTGGGGGGGCGCGGGAGGTGGACGGAGGTGGCGATGGCGCAGGGACTTGGGACGACGGAGTGGTGGGTGGGCAGCG
>CAZSIX010000017.1:0-70321 GCA_964607145.1 uncultured Planctomycetota bacterium
GACATCGGCGCGGTGGAACGACCCCTGTACCAGAACTTTCCGCGCGTGGCACTAGCGTGGGGTCGCCGAAGGTGGCGTGGGTCGAGGATCTGGTGCGGTCACTGGAACGAAATGCCGCGTACTGCCTGACTCTTGAGGCGCAGTCGCCCCGCCTTGTCGGGCGGAGAGATGCCGAGGCGGAACTTCGCCGGATCCGACGCGCGGCGGATCGACTGCTCCGCGAGTTGCGCTCCGCCTCGCCCGCCACCGCGTCGGCTCTCCTTTTCGCGGACGTTGCCCTGTTCCACTCGATGGCGTGCATTCAACCGATGGTAGTGAGGAGGAAGGACGATGGAGGGCCCACCGCGGTCAAGGTGTCGGAAACACTCGGTCCGGGCGACGAAGTGATGGTCCCCGGCATCGTCCGCACCGACCCGGCGTTGTCGGTCCTTCGCGAGTGTCTGGCCCGCCTGCGGGACGCGGCACGAGAGGGGGCACTCTCCACGGCGGGACTCATACCAGAGGCGCTCTTGCGCGGCGTCGGGCCACCTGAACGAGCGCGGTGGGCGCGTCAGTTTGTGGTACTCGCCGAGAACGCATACCGGCGAACCCGACGGCGGCTGGAGTTGGGGGAGGAGTTCAACAACCTCCTTCGGGCCGCCATTCGCGACACCGGTCTCTGGCCGTACAGTGACGTCGAGGCCCTGCGCTACGGTCGGGCGCGCAGCAGCAGGAAGAAGGTGTTGGACATCCTGCCGAAACTCAAGGCGGAGCACGCGGCCGCGCTCGACGCCGTTCACTCGGCCATGCGCGGGGAGGAACCCCAACGGGATCCGACGTTCTCACGCTGGCACGCGCGGTGGTGTCTCTCGCGCGTGCGAGACACGACACCCACCGTCCTAGGAGAACTCTGCAATGGGTTGCGGCGCTGGGACCTCAGCGACCTAGGGTCGGCGGACTCCTGGGAGACCCACTACGGCAGGCGCTTCGCGCGGAGGACGTGCCGAACACGTTGGCGCGACGCGTACGCAGGAGATGCGTCTCGCGCAGCCCCACGGAGGACCCACTTGCGTATTAGGGCGGGAATCCCGGAATAGCACCCGTGCCGCATGTTCGCGCTTTGCGCAGCATGCGCGCATGGAACGACCGCACGGACGACTTATTGGTTCCGGGGAAGCCTCGCGCCTCGCCCGGGTTCACCCCTCGACGCTTGCGCGCTGGGAGCGCGGCGGAATCCTCCGCGGCTGGCGAACACCCGGCGGACGCCGGCTCTACGACCGCGATGAGGTACTCGCCGTCATGCGGCAGGACTGCCGCGCGCGAGAGGACCGGTGGTGTCCCTACTGCGAACTCCACGTGGATCCGGAGCCCGGACCGGTGCCTCCCGAAGTTCGCTGCCCGCGTTGCGGGTACCCGCTGGGCGAGGCCGACGATGCGTAGCGATGTAATGCTCCGTGCGGCGCTCGGCTACGCGTTGCGCTTCAAGTTCGCCGTGTTCCCCGTTCACTCCGTCTCCACCGGCGGTCTCTGCACGTGCGGGGACCCGGGGTGCGCGCGCCGGGGGAAGCACCCGCGGACGCCGCGGGGCGTCCACGACGCGACGACGGACCCCGACCGGATCCGCGCGTGGTGGACGGAGCACCCGGAGAGCAACATCGGGATCGCCATGGGGAGCCTGTCCGGTGTCTGGGCCCTCGACGTGGACGGAGACGAAGGGCAGGAGTCCCTCGCGGAGATGGCGCACGTACTCGGCGCGCTGCCCGACGGGCCGCACGTGCTCACGGGGCGCGGCGTCCACTACTACTACCGCGTGCCCGAGGGGGATCCCGTCGGGTGCCCCGTCGGCATCATGCCCGGGGTGGACGTTCGCGGCGAGGGGTCCTACGTCGTCGCGCCGCCGTCCGTCCACGTGTCCGGGCGCGTCTACGCTTGGGAGGTGGGGGCGCACCCGAAGGAGACACCGTTCCCGGAGGCGCCCGCGTGGCTCCTGAACATGGCCCGGGCCCCCCGGACGCGGGCCACCCCCGCGCCGCCGGCCCCGGACGCGATCCCCGACGGGCAGCGGAACGCGACCCTCGCGAGCCTCGCCGGTTCCATGCGGCGCCGCGGCATGGAGGCGGACGAGATTGCCGCCGGGCTCCTCGCCGTGAACGCGAACCGCTGCACCCCGCCGGTGGACGAGGATGAGGTGCGCGCGATCGCCGCGAGCGTCGGCCGTTACCCCCCGTCCGCGGTCCCCGGAGCCCGTCCCGAGTTCAGTTCCAATCTAAGTATGGGGATCGTTGGAACTGAACTGCCGGAGGCCAGCGGCGCAGAGATCGCCGCTGAGGCCGACGGGGAAGAACTGGCGACGCTCCCCGTGCTCGGGGTGTCCGGGCTCGTAGTGGAGGGGTGGTCGCACCTCCTGGCCGGGTTCCCGCGGAGCGGCAAGACGGAACTCCTCGCCCGCTGCATCGCCGCGTGGATCACGGGCGGGGCCACGGTGCTCTACGTGACGGAGGAGGGGCGCCCGATCTGGCGGAAGAGGCTCCGGGACCTCCCCGGTCCGTGGGAGGGGCTCCGGCTTGCGTTCGGGCTCGGGTGCGACCCCGCGGCCCTGCTGGATCGCGTGCAGCGGGGCGTCGAGAACATCGTGATCGTGGACACGCTGCGGAACCTCCTGCGATTGCAGGACGAGTCCGACAACAGCCTTGTGGCCCGCGAGGTGGGCCCGTGGGTCGCCGCGTGCCGGGCCACGGGCAAGACGTTCATCGGGGCGCACCATACGCGCAAGGGCGGCGGGGACCACGGCGAGGGGATCGCCGGGGGGCACGCGCTCCTCGGGCTCTTCGACGTCGGGATCGAACTCCTGCGGGACAAGGCCGCGGCGAACCGGCGCATCCTCCGGGCCTACGCGCGCCTCATCGCCCCCCCGGACCTCCTGTACGAACGGACCGGGGAGGGGACGTTCCGCGCCCTCGGGGATCCCGGTGCCCTCGCCCGCGAGGAACTGGCGGAACGCGTGCTCGCGGTGCTCGGCCCGGAGTGGCGGAGCGCGAAGGAGATCCACGAGGAACTCGGGGAGCCCGCGCCGTCGCCGGAGTCCGTCCGGGGCGCCCTCAAGGAACTTGCGGCCCGGGGCGCGGTGGAGCGGGATCCGCCGTGGGCGGAGGGACTGGCCCGGGGGAAGCGGCACCTCTGGCGGTTCGGTTCCAACGTTCCCCATGTACAGGTTGGAACTGAACTCCGCCCCCGGTCCGGGTTGAGTTCCAACGAACCCGGGTTGATTGGAACTGAACTCCCGAAGGGTGGGCCCGCGCCCCCGCGGACCCTCTTCCCGGCGGCGGAGGAGCGTCCGTGACGGTCCCCGACCCCACCCCGGACCCCGGCGCCGTGCCCCCCGCCCACCCCGGCCCGATCATGGACGCGGCCGAGTGCGCCGCGTTCCTCCGGCTCGCGTCGCCGAGGGAGGTGCTCCGGCTCGCGCGGCGGCGGGAACTGCCCTCCGTTCGCGTCGGGCGGCGGCGGCTCTTCCTGCTGGAGTCCGTGCTCGCGGCGCTCCGGGAACGGGAGGACCGCGCCATCGCGGACCGGGAACTCGGGTAGTCCCCTTGACGCTTAGAACCGGCGTGGTACTATTCATCCCATGAAGCGGAAGCGCGGGCGGGGACGGCCGAGGACGGTCAGCGGACCGCGACGGGGGTTCGCCGCGCGGTTCCACCGGGCCCGGACGGCGCTCGGGCTCTCGCAACAGGCGGCGGCGGATGCCCTCGGGGTCGCGGTCTCTTCGATCAAGCGGTGGGAGACCAACCTCTGCGAACCGGAGGGACTCGCACGCCGCTACGTGGACGCTTGGATCGCCCGCGCGACGGGCGAAGGGGGGATCGATGGCGCGTAAGCGGGCGGGGAAGCGGCTCTTCGGCACGGTCCACCGGACCAAGGCCAAGGATGGGACGCGCGTCTACATCGCGCGATGGCGGGAGCGGGGGAAGCGGCGCAAGCGGTGGTTCGCGTCCGCGACCCTCGCGAACCGGTTCCTCGGCAAGCGCGCGGGGGAACTCGCCCAGGAGTCCGCGCTGGGCATCCGGGCCGTGACCCCGATCAAGTTCCGCGAGTTCGTGGAGCGCTTCCCGTCCCTCTTCGCCGGGCGCAAGGCGCACGCGACGCTCCTGCGGGAGCACGCCTACCTCACGGCCCACGCGGTCCCGTTCTTCGGCACGTTGCAGATGCACGCGGTCCTCCGTGACGACGTGGAGAAGTGGCTCAACAAGCGCGTGACCGAGGACGGGATCGGCGCCGCGACACGGAACCGGCTCCTCGGGGTGCTCTCGTCGTGCTTCCGGCTCGCGGTCTCCCTGAACTACGCGAGGGAGAACCCGTGTCGCGGAATCGCCCGGTCGCCCGAAGCGAAGCGGGAGCCTCCCTACCTGTCCTTCGCGGATCAGGAGCGGCTCATCGCCGAGTGCCCCGCGGGCGGGCTCCGCGAGTTCGTCACGGTGCTCCTGGACTCCGGGATCCGGTGCGGGGAGGCGCTCCGGCTCACGTGGCGCGACGTGGACTCTGAGCGGAACGTGCTCACGGTGCGGGAGTCGAAGAACCGCGAACCGCGGATCGTCCCGATGCCGTCCCGGGCGCGCGCCGTGCTCTCGGCGATGCGGCTCGCGGCCGATCCCCAGCGGGTGCCGGGGTACGTGTTCGGGAACCTGCGCACGCTCAACGCATCGGAGGAGCCCATCCTCCTGCCGTCCCTGCGCCGCGAGTGGGGACGGATCCGCAAGCGGGTGAAGTTCCCGGACCTGCGGGTCCACGATCTGCGGCACTCCTACGGAACGATGATGGCCCGGGCCGGGGTGCCGGTGGGGGACCTGCAACGGCTCATGGGGCACAAGACGGCGTCCGTGTGTCTCCGCTACTCGGCTCACGCCCCGAGCAACTACGGGGATCTCGCCCTCGCGCGGTTCGAAGCGCTCGCGTCGGCGGAGCGGAGCGCGGCGAAGGACAGGCCCGCGGCGGCCGTCGCGACGTAGCGGCGGCCGTTCCCAAGGGACCCACCAAGGGACCCACGGTGTACGCATCCGACCGGTCCCCGAGTGGTCCCCGAGTGGTCGGTTTCCCTCTGTAGAGGCGTCCCCGGCGCGCCCCCTCCCGGGGCCCGGGTGGCCTTCGAAAACCGGTGTCGCCGAAAGGTGACCCAGGGTTCAAATCCCTGCCCCTCCGCCAGACGGGCCGGCCACGCTCCCGCTGCGAGGAGGGGCTCCGCACGGGATCGCGCGCGGTAGGATCCCCCGACCCCGGCTCCGAGGAGGAAACCATGCCCCGCTTCGTCGACGGCTTCGTGCTTCCGGTCCCGAGGAAGAACATGGCGGCCTACCGGCGCATGGCCAGGATCGCGTCGAGGATCTGGCGCGACCACGGTGCGCTGGAGTACCGCGAGTGCGTCGCCGACGGGCCCCCGGAACCGTGTGGCGTTCCCTTCGCGGAGGGGATCCGCTGCCGGCGCGGCGAGACGGTGGTGTTCGCGTGGATCGTCTACCGCTCCCGGGCCCACCGGGATCGCGTGAACGCAAAGGTGATGAAGGACCCCCGCATCGCCGGCATGGCGCCGGGCGCGAAGATGCCCTTCGACATCAAGCGCATGCTCTACGGCGGCTTCCGGGTGTTCGTCGAGGCGTGAGCCGCCGTCCCGGCGACGCCCGGGGAGGAGAGTCCGCCATGGCCGATCCCTACGACATCACGACCGCCCCGCTCCACGGCCCGCTGGAAACGGTCGACGCCGGAGCGCTGGCCGACGGCTGCCCGTCGAAGTGGTGGAACCGCACGCTCTGCCGCGTGAACGACTCGGTGGTCCGCCTCGGCGTGTTCGAGGGGGAGTTCCACTGGCACAGCCACGAGCGGGAGGACGAGTACTTCCAGGTGCTGGAGGGGCGGCTTCTCGTGGACCTGGAGGGGCGCACCGTGGAACTGGGCCCGCGGCAGGGCGTGATGGTGCCGCGGGGCGTCGTGCATCGGACACGGGCGCCGGAGCGCACGGTGGTTCTCATGGTGGAGGCGGCGACGGTGAACCCGACGGGGGACGGGGGAACGCCGGCCGCGGAGTGACCCCCGGCAGGCCGCGGGCCGCCCGGCGCCGCCGTCGGGCCGGACGATCCGTCGACCCCGGTGCCGACGAGCCCGCCGGATCGTCGCGGCGACGCCGGCGCGGATCGTCCGTTCCGGGGACGCCACTCGCCCCGTCCCCGGGCCGCCGGTACCATGCGCGGGCCATGCGTCTCCAACGCCTCGCGACGTTCGCGGCCGCCGCGCTCCTCCCGTGGGCGGCCGTCGCCCGGGCCTGCCCTCCCGGCGAGGACGAGGGCGCGGCGACGCCCCGCTGGGACCAGTACGGAGGCAACGCGGCGCGCACGTTCGCGTCGTCCACGGAGCCCGTCCGCGCACAGCCGCGCGTCGCGTGGAAGGCGTCCGGCATGGAGCACGCGGTGGCGTGGGAGGGGACGATCTACTCCGTCGTGCCCGGCTCCGGCGCGCGCTCGTGGACGCTGCGGGCGCACTCCGTCGCCGACGGTTCCTCCCTCGCGACGTCCGCGCTCCCGAAGACCTCCTCGGCGCACGTGGCGGTGGCGCGGGGCATGGTGATCGTGGCCACCGGGGACGGACTCTTCGGCTACCAGTTGCAGAAGGCCGGATTCACGCGGCGATGGACGGTCAAGGGGGATCACCGGTTCCCCCCGGCGATCCTCGACGACACGGTCTACTCGCTGGCCGACCACACGCTCTCCGGCCACGATCCCCTCACGGGCAAGGTCACCGTCGAGGGGCGGGAACTCCGGTCCCACGCCCCCCCGGCCATCGTCCGCGAGGCGGGCGGACACGCCGCCGCGGGGGTGGTGGTGGACGACTACAGCGGCTACGTCGGCCGCCACCTGTTCCTCCGCCGGATCGGCACCATCCGCCACGGCAGCGAGGACCGCTTCGGGCGGCTCCGCGGCGATCCCGACGAAGTGACGGGGCTCCACCTGTGCCGCATTCCGGCGGCGACCGGGTGGGGGGCGTGGCTCCTGCTGTCGCCGGTCCCCCTGCTCGGGCAGGAGCGGAACTTCACGGGAGCGCTCATCGCCGACGTCGGCGATTCCGGTCTCGTGGATCTTGCGTGGCCGCCCACGGTGTACGGCGAGAACGCCTTCGGCCTCTCCGCCGACGGCCGACTGCTTGCCATGGACACGGAGGCGCACTTCACGGAGATCGTCGGCCGGGGCCAGCTCCCTCCCGGCGCGCGGCCGGGGGCGGCGTCCCGCGCCCGGGGCACCGCGTACTTCGGCAATTGGGCCGTGGACCTCGACTCGCGGCGCGTGCTCTGGTGCCTTCCCGAGTTCGCCGCCGCGGGCGCCGCCCTGCCGCTGGCGGACCGCGTGCTGCTCGTCCACGACGCGGCGGGGACCGCGTACTGCCTGACGGACCGCTCCGCCGCTCCCCCCGGCGGATCCGCCGGGGAGCCCGCGCCCGCGGGGGCCGCCCCCGCCGTCCCGTCCGCGGCCGCGCCCCTCCCGTCGCTCCCCCCGGGGGACGGCGTCCTCTTCGCCGACGGGGAGTTCGTCGAGGGCACCGTGCTGGCGCTGCCCGGACCGCGGTTCCGCGTGGAGCCCGCGGCGGGGGAGGGTCGCGAGGCCGACGGTTCGCAGGTCCTCCTCGCGCGGGCCGGCGGGGAGGTCGTCCACCGCGGTCGATCCTCGGAGGTTCTGGCGCGCTGGCGACGCACCCTCCATCCACCCGCGCTCGACGTGCTCATGGGGCTGCACGCCCGCGCGGCCAGGGTCGGCCTCCACGAGGGCGCCGCCGCGATCCTCGCGGACGCCCGGCTCTTCGGCCTCCCCGCGGACCGCGCCGCGCAGGAGGCCCGCCGCGCGCGCGGGGTGAAGGCCAACCCGGTCCCCGAGCGGAGCCTCGCCGCGCTGGAGCCGGAGTTCCGCGCCGCCCGCGCGAAGGCGCGGGAGCCGTTCCTGGCGGCGGCGACGTGGTGCCGCGAGCGCGGGTTCCCCGCGGTGGCCGCGTGCCTGCTGCTCGACGGCAGGCGGCTGCAGTCGGGGGACGGCGTGCCCGAGGGGGCAGCCGCGACCACGGTTCCCGCGGCGTTCCCGTGGAGCGGCGCCGCCGACGCCGTTCCGCGGTGGCTCGAGTGGGCGCCGGAGATCGTCTCGGCGGACGCAGAGTTCCTCCCGCCCGAACACCCGCTCCGCCGCGGCGTGGCGGAGGGTCCCTGGGGCGTCCGCGGATCGGCCGTCGTCCTCCGCAGCCCGAACATCGTGTTCCGCAGCCTCTCGCAGGACCCCGCCGTGGTGGGTCGATGCCTCCGCAACGCCGAGTTCACGGGTGGTGCGCTCACGGCGCTCCTCGGCGCCGCCGCCGTCACCGCGGTCGTCGGGGACGGCGACCGGCTCGACGTGCGGCTCCATGCCGACGAGGCCTCGTTCCGGGCGGAGCGTTCCGCCGACGGGGACGCGCCGTCGTGGGCCGTCGGCTACTACTCCCCCACGGAGGGGGTCTCCCGGTTCTACCTGCCCGCCGACGGCGACGGGGATCCGCTGGGACGGGGGCTCTTCGAGACGCTGGCCCACGAGGTGACCCACCACTTCCTCGACCGGCGCTGGCGGGCGGCGGTGGCGGCCTCCACGCGCCGCGGCACCACGTCCAACGGGTACTGGGCCATCGAGGGGATCGCGCGGTTCGTCGAGGACCAGGCCGTGGAGATGGACCGGCGGGGGCTCCGCTTCGACGACCGCACCGTCCCGTCGCTGGAGGCGACGGCGCAGGCGGCCCGGCGCGGCGTGCTGTTCCCCCCCGCACAACTGCTGGGCTGGCCGCGGGAAGTGTTCGCCGTGCTCCCGTCGGAAGGACTGCTCACGGTCCGCCTCCGCAACACGCTGTCGGAGCGGGTGCTCAGTCCCATCGGCCTCTTCTACGAGCAGTCAGGCGCCATGGCGTACTTCCTCGTGATGGAGCGCGGGGAGGAGGGCCGCCGCGCGTTCTTCGCCTACCTGGCGGAGGTCTACGCGGGCACCGCCCCGGCTGCGGCGTGGAAGCCGCTGGGGTTCCCGTCCGCGGCGGAGTTCGACCGCGCGTTCACGGCCTTCCTCGAGGGACTCCGGTAGGGGCCCGCCGGGCGCTCCCGTGCCGGGCCCCGGCGGTACGTTACTCCGCCGCCATCGCCTTCCGCGCGCGCTCGAAGGCGGCGAGGTAGGCGTCCACCGCGTTGCCCCACTTGGGGAGGTCGGCCTCGGGGACGAGGACGCAGCGGGCGCCGGCCCCCTTCGCGACCTTGCGCGGGTCGAGGACGAAGTTCCCGGGGGAGACCGTGTAGGTGGTGACGACCTCGAGGCCGCGCCCGTAGAGGCGGAGGTGCTCCACGCATCGGAGTCCCGCGTGGAGGGTGCAGGAGCCGTCGGCGCGGGCGGGGTGGGGGTCGTCGCCGGCATCGCCGGGCTGGTGGCCGAACACGACGACGAGGTTCTCGTTGCAGTAGCGCACGAACCGCGGGTCCCGGTAGCACTGGGCGATGGTGCGATCGCACTGCCCGCACGTGTCGTGGAGGAGGGAGAGGAACATCGGCACGCCGCGCTCGCGCGCCTCCGCCACGGCGGCGTCGAAGTCGGTGGCGAGGCGCAGCACGGCGGGTGCCGCGGCGGTCCGCGCGGGGCGATCCGGCTCGGGATCGTCCATGCAGCAGCGGAACCCCACGGACCCGTCGCCCGTGCCGGCGGGCTGCATGCAGAGATCGAGGACGCGCAGGTTGAGGGGGTGCGGGGAGAGCCAGGAGGCGCCCTTCAGCATCACGGGCGCCTCCGCGGGCGCGCCGTCGGCGCCGCGGACGCGCGTCATCACCCGCTCGTAGGCGTTCCCCGCCATGTCGAGGCAGCCGAAGGGCGAGGCGCCCGCGGGGTGGGAGCCCACGGGGTGGAGCCCGGTGCGCTCCGGCAGGCCGAAGTTCGCGAGGGTCCCGTCGGGGGGGGCGTCTCCCCACGGGTAGAGCCTCCCCTCCGCGCCGCCCGCCGCCTTCATCCAGCGGTCGGCGTCGGGAAGGCGCGCCCCGCACCACCGCGCGTAGGCCAGGGCGCCGTGGCCCGTCGCCGCGGTGACGGGGAGCCGGTCGGCGCCGGGGGCGGCCCGCCACGCGCCCCCGTCGCGGACGAGTCCCGGCGCCGTCGGATCGACGAGGCCCCTCCCGTCGCCGCCGGTTTCCGCGAGGAAACGCGCGAACTGGCCGTTGGTGACCTCGTGCTTGTCCATCAGGAACGAGCGGACGTCCACGGGCACGGGGTCCTCGCCCGCGGGGCCGCCCTCGTAGGGGCGGCGGAGGTACGACCCGCCGGGCACGCGGACGACGACGGCGCCGTCCTTCGCGCGGAGCCACTCCTCCGCCCCCTGCCCGTTCAGGCCGAGGTAGATCAGCGGGGGTGCGTCCGCGTCCGCGGGGGTCCCGTCCCCGGCGCGGGCGGGGACCGGCGCGGTGGCGACGGCGGCCGCGAGAAGCAGCAGGGACGGGACCGCGCGCGGTGGCATGGCGGGCATCGTACCAGCGGGAAGGCGTCGACCGCGGCGCCGGCGACGGCGCCGTTGCGCGGCCGCGCCGGGCTGCGTACCATCGCCGGGGGAGGCGCGGACATGCGGAGAGCGCGGCGACGGCGGACGGACCTCGGGCGGGCGGTCGTCCTGGCGCTGCTGGCGGCGCTCCCGGGGGCGCTGCACCCGGCGCCGGCGCGCGCCCGGCCGCAGGAGGCGGGCCCCGCGGGCGATCCTCCCCCCGCGGCGCCGCACCGCGTCAACGCGGTGTACGCGTGGCGCGGGGCGGACCGGTTCGCCGTCTTCCGCACGACGAAGTCCACGGCCTACGGCCGGGAGTCGGAGAAGGCGGTGGACGCGGCGCTGGACTGGCTCGTGCGCCACCAGGGCACCGACGGGCTCTGGTCGTCGCACGGGTTCTCCAAGGCGTGCCTGGGGTCGACGTGCGGGGACCCCGGGATCGCGCTCTACGGCGTGGGCGTATCGGGGCTCGCGCTCCTCGCCCTCCTCGGCCGCGGGGCGCCCGCCGGGGACGCCGCGGGGGCGGCGGCGACGCGCGGGCTGGACGTGCTCGTGGCGGTCCAGGACGCCGAGGGCTGCTACGGGCCGCGCACGACGGCCCACTTCCTCTACTCCCACGCCATCGCCCTGGCGGCCGTCGCCGAGGCCGCGGCGCTCACCGGTTCCCCACCTCTCCTCGCGTCGGCGACCCGCGGCGCGGCCTTCCTGGAGGCGGCGCGCAACCCCTACCGGGGCTGGCGGTACGGCGTGCGTCCGCAGGACAACGACACCTCCGTCACCGCGTGGGCCTCCATGGGAATGGTCGCCGCCGGGTTCGCCGGGATCCCCGTCGACCACGAGGCGCCCGCCGGCGTGGGGGATCTGCTCGCGCTCCTCACGTCGCCGGACGGTCGGGTCGGCTACACGGTGCGCGGGAACGGTCCCGCGCGCCCCACGGAGCTCATGGCGAAGTTCCCCGCGGAGAAGTCGGAGTCCATGTCCGCCGCGGGACACCTGACGCGGCTCTGGCTGGGGTTGCCGCCCTTCGCCGACGGGAGGACGGCCCGCGGCGTGGAGCGGGTCGCGGCGCTCCTCCCCGCGTGGGACGCGTCCGGCGGCCTGGACCAGTACTTCTGGCACTGGGCGACGCTGCTGCTCTTCCAGGAGGGGGGCAAGGACTGGGAGCGGTGGCAGGGGGCGCTGGTCCCGGCGCTCGTGGGGGCGCAGCACGGGGAGAAGGAGGAGTGCCGACGGGGATCCTGGGATGCCCGCGACCCGTGGGGCCCCGACGGGGGCCGCGTGTACGCCACGGCGATGGCCGCCCTCGCCCTGGAGGCGCCCTACCGCTTCACCCGCTTCCGCGATGCCCCGCCGGACCGGACCACGCTCGTGGTGAGGAGCGATCCCGAGGGGGCGGAGGTGAGGCTGGGGGTCCGGCTCCTGGGGGTCACGCCCCTGCAACTGGCGCCCCCGCCGCCGGGTCGCCTGGAGCTCAGGCTCGTCCACCCGCTCCGCGCCGAGGCCAGCATCGAGGTGGAGATCCGTCCCCTGGAGACGGTGGCCCCGCCGGTGGTGGTCCTTCCGCCGGGGACTCCCGTCGATCTCGCCGCGCTCCCCTCCGATGCCGAGGTCTTCCACGAGGGCCGGCGCGTCGGGAACGGGGAGGGCGTGCGGCCGGGGCCGGCGCGGTTCCGCGTGCTCCGGCGGGCCCACCGTTCGGCGATCCTCGACGTGGAGGTCCCCGCGGAGGGACGCCTCGCGCTGGAGGCCCCCGTCACGGATCCCTCGCGCGACTGGTCCCAGGCGGCGCTGCGCGGGCTGCCGGGGCCGACGGGTCCGTCGCCGGACCCCGCCATGCCGCTCTATCGCGGCTTCGCGCTGCGGGAAGGACGGTTCTACTGCGAGCAGGACGGCGCCGAGATGGTGCTCGTCGGAGTGCCCGGCGCGAAGGACGGCCCCCCGGGCCAGATTCTCATGGATCGCACGGAAGTCACCGTCGACCAGTTCAAGAAGTACGCCAGGGAGCGGCGCCGCGGGGTCCCGAAGCAGCCCTCGGGGTCCTCCGGCGCCCACCCCGTCGTCGGCGTGTCGAAGGAGGAGGCCATGGAATACGCCTCCTGGGCGGGGAAGCGCCTGCCCACCTCGGACGAGTGGGACGCGGCGGCACGGGCCGTGGCGCCGGGCGTGGCGGCGGAGCGGGGCTCCCGTCACCCCTGGGGCTCGTTCCCCTCGCCCGATGCGGCGCTCCTTCCCGAGGGGAGGCGGAAGCCCCCGGACCGCCCGGAGCGCGTCGCCTCGCTGCCGGCGGGGATGAGCGTGGACGGCTGCTTCGATCTCGCGGGCAACGCCGCCGAGTGGGTGCAGGAGGGCTGGCTCCGGGGCGGCGGGTTCCTGTCCGGCGAGCCCCGCCGCTTCCTCGGGGACAAGGACCCGCCCCCGGCCGACGCCGGCTTCCGCTGCGTGAAGGAGATCCGCTGACGGCGTCACGGCGGGCCGGCTAGCCCGACCCATTCATGAGGGACCGCGGTCCCGCGGCGTCCTCGCGCCGATCCCGGCGTCGCGGCGACTCGCCTACTCTACGGAGTATGTCTTCGTCGCCGCTCCTGGGTCTCGACGCGATGCCGCTCGCGGGACAGGGTGTCTCGCTGCCCACCCACCACCCCGTCGTCCCAAGTCCCTGCGCCGTCGCCACCTCCGCGCACCTCCCGCGCCCCCCCACGAATGGGGCGGGCTAGGGGTACCCTTCCGCGGTGGACAGCCCCGTGGACCGCGGCGGAGTGGAGTGGCACGCGCTGGACGCGCGCGACGCGTGCGCCCGGCTCCGCGGGGATGACACCGCAGGACTGACGCCCCCGGAGGCGGCGCGCCGCCTCGCGGACCACGGTCCCAACGCCCTTCCGGCGCGCCCCGGCCGCGGGTCGGGCCTTCTCCTCCTGGATCAGTTCCGCGGCCCGCTCCCGGCCCTCCTCGCGGTGGCCGCCGCCGTGATGGCGCTGCTCGGCGAGGCCGTCGATGCCATCGCCGTCGCCGCCATCCTCGCGGTGAACGGACTCCTGGGCTGGCACCAGGAGCGGCGCGCGGCGGACGCGCTGGGAGCGCTGCGCCGTCTGGCCGCTCCCACGGCGCGGGTCCTGCGGGGCGGCGCGACCGCGGTGATCGCGGCGGCGGACCTGGTGCCGGGGGACCTCGTGATCCTCGAGCCCGGGGACCGCGTGCCCGCCGACCTGCGCCTCCTCCGGACGGAGAGGCTCTCCACGGTGGAGGCCGCCCTCACGGGGGAATCCGCCGCCGTGCCGAAGCGGTCCGCGCCGCCGGAGGCGCCGGATCGGCCCCTGGCGGAGCGACGCACCATGGCGTGGTCCGGCACCTCCGTCGCCACGGGCACCGCGGCGGGCGTGGTCGTGGCCACCGGGCCCCGGACGGAGTTCGGCCGCATCGCGGCGCTGGTCCGGGATACGGTTCCTCCGGAGACCCCGCTCCAGCGGCGCATGCGCGACCTGGGCCGGATGCTCGCCGGCGCCGCCGTCGCGCTGATCGCGGTCCTGTTCCTCGCGGGAATCCTCCGGGGGAGACCGGCGGGGGAGATGTTCCTCGCGGCCGTGAGCCTGGCGGTCGCCGCGGTGCCGGAGGGGCTCCCCGCCGTGGTGACCGTGGCCATGGCGCTGGGAGTGACCGCCATGGCGCGCCGCCGTGCGCTGGTGCGACGGCTCCCGGCGGTGGAGACGCTGGGCTGCGCATCGGTCATCGCCTCCGACAAGACGGGCACGCTGACCGTGGGGGAGATGACGCTCCGCGCGCTCGCGACGGCGGACGGGATCACCGCGTTCACGGGCGAGGGCTACGCGCCGGAGGGATCGGCCCGCCGCGACGGCGCCGCCGTCGACCTCGTCGCGGGCGACGCGGCGCGCGAGGCCGTCGAGACCGCGGCACTCGGTTCCACGGCGCGTGTCGTGAGGGCGGTGGACGGCGCGTGGGCCGTCGCGGGCGACCCGACGGAGGGCGCCCTGATCGTCGCGGCGGGCAAGGCGGGCGTGGACGCGGCCGCGACGGAGGCATCCTGTCCGCTGCTGTTCGCGGTCCCCTTCGACGCCGCGGCGCGCCGGATGGCGATGGTGCGCCGTCGCGGCACGGGGGAGCGGGTCCACGTGAAGGGCGCGCCGGAGGTCGTGCTCCCGCGCTGCGTGGCGGTGCTGGGTGCGGCCGGCGAGACGCCCCTGGACGACGCGGGACGGGCGCGGCTCGCCGCGGCCAACGCGTCCCTGGCGGCCGCGGGACTCCGCGTGCTCGCGCTGGCGCGCCGGGACCTGCCGCCGGACGCGGCGCGGACCGATGCCGCGCGGGAGGAGGCCTCCGGGGAGGAACTCCTGTTCCTCGGACTCGCCGGCCTCCACGACCCGCCCCGGCCCGGGGCGCGGGAAGCCGTGGCGGCCTGCGCCGACGCCGGCATCCGCGTGCTGATGGTCACCGGCGACCAGCCGGCCACGGCCCTGGCGGTGGCGCGCGACCTGGGCATCGCCGGTCCCGCGGACGGGGCGTTGACGGGGGCGGACCTGGACGCCATGGACGACGGGGAACTGCGGGCCCGCCTCGACGGGGCTCCCGTGTTCGCGCGGGTCTCCCCGGCCCACAAGCTGCGCGTCGTGCGCGCGTGGATGGCGCGGGGGGAGGTCGTCGCGGTCACGGGGGACGGAGTGAACGACGCTCCCGCGCTGCGCGGGGCGGACATCGGCGTGGCCATGGGCCGGAGCGGGACCGATGTCGCGAAGGATGCCGCGGCCCTGGTGCTGACGGACGACGACTTCTCGACGCTCGTGGCGGCCGTGCACGAGGGGCGCCGCGTCTACGAGAACATCCGGAAGACCGTCCTCTACCTGCTGGGCGGGAACCTGGCGGAGATCCTCGTCATGGCGATGGCGATCCTGACGGGACTCCCGCTCCCCCTCCTCCCGGCGCAGATCCTCTGGGTCAACCTGGTCACCGACGGGATCCCGGCGCTGGCGCTCGCGGCGGACCCGGCGGACCCGGACCTGCTGCGTCGACCGCCCCGTCGACGATCCGCGGGCCTCGCCGACGGGGAGTTCGTCCTGACGGCGCTCGCCGCGGCGGTGCTCGTCGCCGCCGTCACGCTGACCGCGTTCCTCGTCGCCCTGCAGCGCGGGGCGGACGCGGCGGAGGCGCGGACGCTGGCCTTCACGACGCTGGTCGCCGCCGAGGTCCTGAAGGCGTTCGCGCTGCGCAGCCGCGAGCGGCTGCTGTGGGAACTGGGCGCGCTCTCCAACGGGACCCTCGCCGGGATGGTCGCGCTCACGCTGGCGATCCAGGTGGCGCTCCCGCTGTGGCCCGCCGCCGCGTCCATGCTGGGGCTGACGGCGCTGGCGCCGGCGGACCTCGTGCTTCCCCTGGCGCTCGGCGTCGTCCCGGTGTCGGTGCTGGAGTCGGCGAAGATCCTGCGGCGTCTCCTGCGCGGGAACCCTCCCGGCGCGGCCTGTGTACGATCCCGCGGATGAACGCATCCACGACCTCCGCCGCGGCCCTCGACCCGGCCAGTCCGGGGAAGGGGCTCATGGAGGTCTTCGCCTCCATGTCCGCGACGGAGGTTCCGGGGACCTACGCCGCCCGCGCGGAGGGAGTGACGAAGTCCGTGCTCGAGGCGCTCCGCCGGGAACTCACGCCGGAGCAGTTCCGCGCCTTCGAGGCGCTGGGCCACGATCCGCTGGACGTGGAGGTGACGGACAACCCGTGGAACGGCTACGTGCTGGACGTGCAGCGCCGGCGCGAGAAGTAGGGCGGGGTCCTCAGCCCGGCGCCCCCAGGAGCGCGTCGGCCAGCGCCGCCAGCGACGGGACGCGCGCGCAGTCCCGGTCCCCGCCGGTGTCGCCGGCGTCCACGAGCACGGCGGCGATCCCCGCGGCGCGGGCGCCCACCACGTCGATCTCGTAGAAGTCCCCGGCGTGGAGCGCCGCTCCCGCCGGCGCGCCCTCGGCCTCCAGCGCGATGCGGAAGATGGCGGGGTCCGGCTTCTCCACGCCCACGACGCCGGAATCGACGACGCGGTCCACGCGGCGGAGCAGTCCCACGCTGTGCAGGGCGCGGCCCACGCTGCCGTCGGCGTTGGACACCACCACCAGCCGGAGGCCCGCGGCGCGGAACCGGGCCAGCGCGTCGGGGACCCCCGCGGGGACCGCGGTCCAGAGGTTCTCCCGCGCGTGCGCGTCGCGCAGCGCCCCGGCGGCGGCGTCGAGGGTGCGCGCCGGCGCGTCCGGCGCGGCGGCCCCCAGTACGAGGCGGAAGAACGCGGCGCCCCGCGAGCGATCGTCGGACGCGCGCACCGCCGCGGGGCGATCGAGAACCCGACGCGCCGGCGCCTCGGCGGCGCGCAGGGCGTCGGCGGCCACCGCGAGCCCCGCCCGCGCCACTTCGCGGGCGGCGCGGTCCCAGTCGGGATCCACCAGCACTCCCCCGGCGTCGAGGAGCAGCGTCGTGAGCGCCTCCCGTCGCGGGAGCGCGGGTCCGGCGGGGGGCGGGGAGGTCACGGCGACGAGACTACACCGCCGCAGCGCAGGGCGCGGCGCGCGAGCGGCGGGCTACCATGGCCCGGTCCAGGAGACCGCCATGCCCCGACGCCGACCCGCCGCGCTGCACCGCGACACGGCGGTGATCTCCGAGGGCTTCGACCCGCGGCTCTCCGTCGGCTCCGCGCGGCCGGCGGTGTTCCGCTCGTCGACCTACGTGTTCTCGTCGCCGGAGTCCGCCGAACGCGCCTTCGCCGTCGCCCTCGGGAAGGCCCGCCCCACCCCCGGCGAGAGCGTGGACCTCATCTACTCGCGCATCTCCCACCCCAACGCGGAGATCCTCGAGGGCCACATGGTCCCCCTCGAGAAGGGGGCCCGCGCGGCGGCCGCGTTCAACTGCGGGATGGCGGCGCTGTCGACCCTGTTCCTCGCGCTCTGCGAGCCGGGGACGGCGGTGGTGCACACGGATCCGCTCTACGGCGGCACCCACCACCTCCTGCACGACCTGCTGGCGCGCTTCGGTGTCCGCCCGGTGGCCGTGGCGGCGGGGGACACGAAGGGGCTCGTGCGGGCGGTGAAGCGCACCAAGGGGCTGCGCGTCGTGCTCGTGGAGACGCCGGCGAACCCGACGCTCCGCATGAGCGACATCGCCGCCGCCGCGGACGCCGCGCGCAGCCGGAGGGAGAAGCCCGTCGTGGTCGTCGACAACACGTTCCTCGGACCCGTGTTCCAGCAGCCCCTGGTCCTCGGCGCCGACCTCTCGCTCTACTCCGCCACCAAGTTCCTGGCCGGCTTCAGCGACATGCTGGGAGGCGTGATCCTGGGATCCGACGCGGCGCTCGTGGCGACGCTGCGCGGCGCGCGCACCGTGCTCGGCACCATCCTCCAGCCCGACGAGTGCTGGCTCCTGGACGGCCGCATCTCCACGGTGGCGCTCCGCATGAACCGCCAGAGCAAGAACGCCCGCCGCGTCGTGGAGGCCCTCGCGGGACACCGCGCGCTGGAGCGCCTCCACTACCCGCCGCTCTTCGAGGAACCGGAGCAGCGGCGCATCTACGCGGCCCAGTGCGCGCACCCGGGGTCGCTCTTCTCGCTGGAACTGGCGGGCGGGAAGCCCGCGGCCTTCGAGTTCCTCCGCCGCCTGCGCCTGACGCGGGACGCGGTGAGCCTGGGAGGGGTCGAGTCCCTGGCGTGCCACCCCGCCAGCACCACCCACGCCTCCTGCACGCGGGAGGAACTGCGCGCCTGCGGCGTCACCGACGGCCTGGTGCGCGTCTCCGTGGGCGTGGAGGACTGGCGGGACCTCGTGGCGGACTTCCGCCAGGCGCTGGACGCCATCTGACGCGACGGGCCGCCACGGGCGGCGGGAGCCGCGCGGGAGAACCACATGCTGCGCGACGAGTCACGGAGTGAGGGGAGGAGAGGGGCGCCGGTGCGGGCGGCGGTGGCCTGCGCGCTGCTCGGCGTCGCGGCTCTTCTCCGCGGCGCGACCGAGGCGCCCGCGGAGGAGGGGGGAGGCGGGGATCCGGTCGCACGCGCCCCCGCGATCAACCCCGTCTACGCCTGGCGCTCCGGCGATCGGCTGCGCGAGAAGCGCGCCACCGGCTCCGGGTCCTTCGGGCCCGCCTCGGAGGCGGTGGTGGACCGGGGGCTGGACTGGTTGCGCCGGCACCAGGGGCCCGGCGGGCTCTGGTCCTCCGCGGGTTTCCCCGCGCGATGCGAGGGCGCCCGGTGCACGGGCCCCGGCTCCGACCTCTTCGACGTGGGGGTGTCCGGGCTCGCGCTGGTGGCGTTCCTCGCCCGGGGCGTCCCCGATGGCGGACCCGACGGGGACGCCATCGGGCGGGGCCTCGGCGCCCTCGTCGCGGCGCAGGACGGCGACGGCTGCTACGGGTCGCGGCGGACGGATCACTTCACCTACAACCACTCCATCGCGCTCCTGGCGGTGGCGGAGGGGGCCGCGCTGAGCGGTTCGCCGAGCCTGCGCGCGTCCGCGGAGCGGGGCCTCCGGTTCCTCGAGAGCGTGCGCAATCCGGCGGCGGGGTGGCGGTACGGCGTCCGCCCCGCGGACTCCGACACCTCCGTCAGCGCCTGGGCCTGCCGCGCCGTGGTGGCCTGCGAGTGGCTGGGTCTCGACGTGTCGCGGGAAGCGGTGGACGGCCTCGTGGTTCACCTGGACCGGGTCCACACTGCCGACGGCCGCGTGGGCTATTCGGAGCCGGGGAACGGTCCGGCGCGGCCCGCCGAACTCCAGGACGTCTTTCCGTCCGAACTCTCGGAGGCGATGACCGCGGCGGGCCTGCTCTCCCGGCTCTGGCTGGATGCGGAGGCGGTGCCCGACGGCCGCGTGACGCGGGGCCTCGACCTGGTCGCGGCGCTGCCTCCGGTGGGGACTCCCTCCGGACGGACCGACCAGTACTTCTGGCACTGGGCCGGCCTCCTCCTCTTCCAGGTGGGGGGGGACCGCTGGGACGAATGGCAGCGGGCCGTGGTCCCGTTCCTGGAGCGGCGGCAGCGGGCCGAGGGGGACGGCTGCTCCCGCGGCTCCTGGGACCTGCGGGACCCGTGGGCGGCGGAGGGGGGACGGGTGTACGCCACCGCCATGGCGGTCATGGCGCTGGAGGCGCCCTACGCGTACACGCGGTTCCGTCTCGCGCCGCCGGCTCGCACCACCGTGGTCCTGACGTCCACCCCCCCCGGCGCCCAGGTCCATCTCGGCGCGCGGCTCCTCGGCTGGACGCCCCTCGTGCGGGGCCCCGTGCCCACGGGGACCGTCGAGTTCCGTCTCGTGCATCCGGCCCACGCCGACTCCGTGGCCCGTGGCGAGTTCCGTCCGCTGGAGAGGACCGTCGTCGCGGCGCCGCCGCTCCCGCCGGGCACGCGCGTGGATCTCTCGGCGCAGCCCGCGGAGACCGTCGTCCTCCACGAGGGCCGCCGACTGACGAAGGGCGCCACCCTCCGCCCCGGGCCGGCGCGGCTCCTCTTCCTCCGGCGCCGCTTCCGCGCCGGTCTGCTGACGGTGGAGGTCCCCGCGACGGGGACGTTCCTCGTCCCCATCGCCGTCACGGAGCCCGCGCCGGAGTGGCCCGAGGCGGCGGTCCCGGACCTCCCCGGGCCGGCGGGTCCCCGCCCGGCCGGGCTCTACGCGCCGCCGCCGCGGGTGACGCTCCGGGAGGGGCGGTACTTCTCCGACGTGGACGGCGCCGAACTGGTGCCCGTCCGGGTGCCTCCCCGGGCGTGGGATCGGGAGACCCCTCCCGTGGACATCCTCATGGATCGGCACGAGGTGACGGTGGACCAGTACCGGCGCTTCGCGCGGGAGAGGAAGCAGCCCATGCCGCGGCAGCCCTCCGGCTCCACGGGGACGCACCCCGTGGTGGGGGTCGCCCACGACGACGCGCGGGCCTACGCGGAGTGGGCGGGGCGCCGTCTCCCGCGGGGGGAGGAGCGGGGCGCCGCCGAGGCCGCCGTCGAACCCCGAACGGTGCCCGCGCGGGGCCTGCCCTTCCCGTGGGGCGAGTTCCCCGCCCCCGGTGCCGCCGTCGTCCCCGTCGAGGGCGGGAAGCCCGGGAGGGGCCCCGGGAAGGTCGCATCGTCGCCGGAGGGCGTCTCCGCGGACGGCTGCTTCGACCTCGTCGGGAACGCCGCCGAGTGGGTCGCCGAAGGGACCCTCCACGGCGGCGGCTTCCTGGACGGCGCGCGGACGCGGTCCGTGCGCCGCGGCGATGCCCCTCCCGGGGACGCCGGCTTCCGCTGCGTCGTCGACTTCCGCTGAGCGCGGCGGCGGAGGGTCTCCTCCCGGACGCCCGCCGGCGGGGCGGCGC
This sequence comes from uncultured Planctomycetota bacterium, assembly GCA_964607145.1. GTDB lineage: Bacteria > Planctomycetota > JAJSAM01 > JAJSAM01 > JAKLKS01 > CAZSIX01. The sequence continues at coordinate 20,846 of CAZSIX010000017.1, forward strand.
CCGCGGGATTGACCGGGTCCTGACGTCCCGTTTCCCGTCCGCCCGCGGGGGACGGTCACGCTGGGCGCCGTCGCCGCCGGACGCACCCGGGAGACTTGCACCGGGCGTGATGCCCCGGCGACCTGCGCAGCCAGCCGGTGGCCCTCCCGGGTCGCCATAGAGACGTGGGATCGGGGGGTCCGGAAGGGGCTCCCCGGGGATGAACCCCGGAGCGAGGGCGCGAGCCCGGACTCCGGGGCCAACCTCCCCGACGGCCGCCGCCGCCGCCGTCTCCCCGGGGATTCCTCGCCCCCTCTCCGGCAGGGGGGCAATCTACGCCGCTCGCGACTCCCGCGCGTCAACGGAGAGGTGCCAGAGCGGTCGAATGGGCACGCCTGGAGAGCGTGTGTGGATGAAAGTCCACCCAGGGTTCAAATCCCTGCCTCTCCGCCACGCGGGGCCGACGAGGGATTGCCGCGCTCCGCGGCGGCGGGGCGTATAGTGCGGCCGTCCTGGTGTCGCGAAGTGCGGCGCCGGGGAGGTCGTGCAGCCGGGGAACTAGCGGTGCCCTGTACCCGCAATCCGCTCCAGCGGGGGTGATGCCGAACAGAGGCGCCGACCCGGGCGACGATCCGAGGAACACGCGGCGTTGATGGCCATGTCCCCTGCGACGGCGGGCCGTGAACCGGGTCAGGTCCGGAAGGAAGCAGCCCTAAGCGCCCCCCTCCGTGTGCGGTGGGTCCACGTGGTCTGAGCAGGCGGTCCGAGGGTCCCGTCAGGGTCGGTGACGACGGGAGGCGCACGACCTTCCCGGCGGCGCCCCGCGCCGCCGGCCAGCGGAGGCGCCGTGCCCGAGAAGCGATCCCCTTCCCCGCCGTCCGCCTCCCCGCCCGTCCCCCGTCGCACCGCATGGTCCGCGTTCGCCCGCAAGTACCGCCCCCGGACCTTCGAGGAGGTGGTGGGGCAGGAGGCGGTGGGCCGCACGGTCCGCGGCGCCCTCCGCGCGGGGACCATCCCCGCGGCCTTCCTCTTCGCCGGGCCCCGGGGCGTGGGGAAGACGACCATGGCGAGGCTGCTGGCGCGGGCGCTGAACTGCATCGCCGCCGACGGGCCCACGCCGGATCCCTGCGGGACATGCGACCTCTGCCGGGAGATCGTGGACGGGCTCTCCCTGGACGTGGTCGAGGTGGACGCCGCCAGCCACAACGGCGTGGACGACGTGCGGGACATCCGGGAGCGCGTGGCCCACCTTCCGGCGCGGGCCCGCTTCAAGGTCTACATCCTGGACGAGGCGCACATGTTCTCCACGGCGGCGTGGAACGCGTTCCTGAAGACCCTCGAGGAGCCCCCCTCCCACGCCCGCTTCATCTTCGCCACGACGGAGGCGGAGAAAGTGCCCGAGACCATCGTCTCCCGCTGCCAGCGGTTCGACTTCCGGCGCATCGGGACGAAGGACATCGTCGCCACGCTGTCCTCCATCCTCGCGCGGGAGAACGCCGACGGCGGACGGACCCTGGTGGCGCCGCAGGGGGCGCTGGAGGCCATCGCGCGCTTCTCGCGCGGCGGCCTGCGGGACGCCGAGTCCCTCCTCGAGCAGGCGCTCCTGGCGGGGGACGGCACCGTGCGCGAGGACGACCTGGCGGCGCTCCTCGGGACCGTGCCGCGGGAACGGGTGCGCGGCGCGCTGGAGCGTGCGGCGGCGGGGGACGCGGCGGGAGTCCTGGAGGCCTACGCGGGCGTGCACGCCGGCGGGGCCGACGCGGCGACGTTCCTCGGCCAGGCGCTGGAGATGGTCCGCGAGGCCACGGCGCTGGAGGTGGCGGGGGCCGGGACGGGGCTGGTGGACGTGGCCGAGGGGGAGCGGGAGGCGCTCGCCGCGCTGGGCGCCGCCATGGGCCGGGCCGGGCTCCTCCGGGCGACCCAGATCCTCGCGGACACGCTCCGCCTCGTGCGGGCCACGGACGAGGAGCGCCCGCTGGTGGAGGCGGGCCTCCTCCGCATCGCACTGTCCCCCGCCGTCCGGAGCCCCGGCGAGGTGATGGACGCCCTGGCGGCCATGGAGGCCCGGCTGACCGCCGCCGGCGGGGATCCGCCCCCGGACCCTCCCCCCGCCGTCCCCCGGGCCCCGGGGGGCACGGCGCCGTCGCGGGGCCGGGGGGAGCGGGCCCTCTTCGAGGGGGGAGCGGCGCCGGCGCCGCCCGTCGATGAGAGCGAGGTGCTCGCCCTGGACCGCGTGCGGGTGGAGTGGCCCCGCGTGCTGGAGGCGGCCAAGGCGCGGGTCCGGACCCTGGGGGCGTTCCTCGCGCCGGCCCGGCCCGTGCTCGTGGAGGACGGCGCCGTGACCCTCCAGTTCCCCGCCGCCATGGGGTTCCACCGCTCCCGGTGCGAGGAGGACGAACGGCGCGCCGCCATCGGCGCGGCGCTGGAGGAGGTCTTCGGGACGCCCCTGGTGGCCCGCTTCGAGACCGGCGAGCCGCCCGCCGCCGACGGCCCCGCGGCGGCGCCGGAGCCGGAGCGGGCCTCCGCTCCGCCGGAGCCTCCCCCGGGCGCCTTCGACCGCCTCTCCCACGAGGAGGTCCAGGCGGTGCAGGAGTCCCCCGTCGTGAAGGCCTTGAGCCTCCACTTCCGGGCGCGCATGATCCACGTCCAGCGCCGGGACCCGGCGGGACCCGACGGCGACGAGGCAACGGAGGGGCGCAACAACGGCGCCGAGGAGGCTCCATGAAGGGCGGCATGGGAGGGATGGGGGACCTGGTGCGCAAGGCCCAGGAGGCCCAGAAGAACATCCAGCGCGTGCAGGACGACCTGCGGGATCGCGTCGTCGAGGGGCGGGCCGGCGGCGGCGCCGTCTGCGCCTTCGTCAACGGGCAGCAGGAACTGGTGAAGGTCACCATCAAGCCGGAGGTGGTGGATCCCGCCGACGTGGCCATGCTGGAGGATCTCGTCTCGGCGGCGGTCCGGGAAGCCCTGGCGGCCTCCAAGAAACTCATGCAGGAGGAGATGAACCGGGCCATGGGCGGCATGCGGGTCCCGGGTCTGTTCTAGCCCGATGGAGGCCCGACGTCCGGAGACCGTGGAGCGGCTCATCGTGGAACTGGAGCGGCTCCCCGGCGTGGGGCGCCGCACCGCCGAGCGCCTGGCCGACCACCTCGTGCGCGCCTCCCGCGAGGACGCCATGGCGCTGGCGGTGGCCATCCGGGACGTCAAGCGCGCGGTCCTCCGCTGCTCCCGCTGCGGCATCTTCGCCGAGGCCGACCCCTGTGCCATCTGCTCCGACGGGTCGAGGGATCGCGGCCTCGTCTGCGTGGTGGCCTCCCCCCGGGACGTCCTCAGTCTGGAGCGGTCCGGCGCCTTCCGGGGCGTCTACCACGTCCTCGGGGGCCGGGTGGCGCCGCTGGACGGCGTGCGCGCCGAGGACCTGTCCATCGGCGCTCTCGTGGACCGGGTCCGGGAGGGGTCCGTCCGCGAGGTGGTCCTGGCGCTGGACCCGGACGCCGAGGGGGACATGACCGCGCTGCACCTGGTGGACGCCCTGCGGGACGCCGGGGTCGCCGTGTCCCGGCTCGCCCGCGGGCTCCCCGCGGGCTCCTCCATCGAACTGGCCTCCCCGGCGACGCTGGGGGACGCCCTGGAGGGTCGCCGCCCCACCTAGCCCGGCCGGGGCCCCCGAGGTGCGCGGTTGGGGGCGCGCTGGCCCGGGAATCCGAGGGCGTCCGCAGCATCCGGCGTGCCGGAGGTTGCGCTTCCGCGTTGACACGCTAAAATCGTGCCGTGGGCCCGTCGGACCCGGCTTCGGGGCCGGGGAAGGGCCCCCGGAGGCGCGGATGCGTCTGGAGACGCGACTCACCCAGAGCCTGCAAACGACGATCCATCTGGCGCCCCAGATGATCCAGGCCATCGAGATCCTCCAGCTCCCCAACATCGACCTGAAGGACCGCATCGACCTGGAGATCGCCGAGAACGAGGTCCTCGAGGTCGACGACCAGTCACCGACCCTCGATGGCGCGGGTCCGCCGACGCGGGCGGAGGGGGACACGGGGGAGGCTCCCGACGAAGGGGCGGAGCCCGGCGACGGGGAGTTCTCGGAGACCGTCGACCGGCTCACGCGCATGGTCGAGGAGGATCGGGCCTTCGGCCTCCACCGGGGCCGTGCCGAGGGGCAGGAGGCGTCGGATCGCAAGCAGGAGGCCCTCCAGGCGACCCCCGCGCCGCCGCCCACGGTGCAGGACCGCCTCGCGGAGCAGTTGAGCCTCGTGGAGGCGGGGGAGCCGGAACGGACGCTGGCCCGGGCCATCGTCTACAGCCTCGACCGGGAGGGCCTCCTGCCGGTCAACCCCCTGGCGCGGCCCGTCCTGGAGGCCCTGGCCCGCCCCGGGGGGGACTCCATCCCCGTGGACGACGTGGTCCCCGGCCTGACCTCCCCCGCCAGGGACGACGGGCCCCTTGTGGAGGACGGCGACGACGCGGCGGCGGGGCGGCGCGCCGTGCCCGACTACGGCGCCTACGGTGACTTCACCCTCTCCATGCCCTCCCGCCACCGCCTCGTGCCCCGCCCCGCGGACCCGGAGCGGGCGGCCACGCAGCGCGCCGACCGCGCCCGGGAGCGGGAACAGGGCCGGGAGGACCTCCGCCGGGAGGCGGAGGGGGTCCGCGCGGCGGCGCTCCGCCTCCGGGATCGGCTCGCCCGCGACGGCCGCACCGCCGACCTCGACGAGCAGGTGCTCCTGTACCCGCTGTCGGAGATCCTCGATCTCCTCCAGCGGGAGGGCCTGGAGGCCGGGCTGGCGGACGCGGAGAGGGCCCTGGGCCTGGTGCAGTCCCTGGAGCCCCGCGGCGTCGCGGGGCGGAGCGCCGAGGAGACGCTGCTGCTCCAGCTGCGGCCCGGGGATCCGCTCCGCGAGCGGAAGGCGCATCTCATCCGCCATCACCTGGAGGACTGGCGCCGGAACCGCCTTCCGCGCATCGCGCAGGGGATGGGAATCGCGATGGCGGAGGTCCAGGAACTCCTGGAGGAGATGGGGGACCTGCGCTCCCGGCCCGGTGCCGTGCTCCAGACCGAGCGGAGCGCCTACGTCCACCCCGACGTCGTCGTCGAGTGGACGCAGGAGGAGTACGAAGTCCGCCTCGTCAACGAGTACTTCCCCACGCTCCGCATCAGCCCCCTCTACCTGCGGATGTTCGACGACGCCTCCACGGACCCGGCGCTCCGCGAGATGCTGAAGAAGAAGATCGGCTCCGCGCGGTGGCTCATCGATGCCGTCCGCCAGCGGCAGGACACGCTGCTGCGCGTCGTCCGCGCCATCGTGCGCCACCAGGGGGAGTTCCTGGATCGCGGCCTCGCTCACATGAAGCCCCTCAAGATGCAGCGCATCGCCGATGAACTGGGGATCCACGTGTCCACGGTGTCGCGGGCCATCTCGGACAAGTACGCGCAGACGCCGCAGGGCATCCTGCCGCTCAAGTTCTTCTTCCACGGCGCGACCCGCTCCTCCGACGGCTCCGTCGAGTCCCGGCTCACCATGAAGGACCGCGTGCGGCAGGCCATCGAGGCGGAGGATCGGCGCAACCCGCTCTCCGACGAGGAACTGGCGAAGCGGTTCCAGGCGGAGGGCGTCGACATCGCGCGCCGGACGGTCACGAAGTACCGGAAGCAGCTGTCCCTTCCCTCCTCCCGAGAGCGCAAGGAGTGGGCGTAGCCCGGGCCCGCTCCGCCGCCGATCCCCCGGCGCGCACCTTTCGCGGCGTCGTCGAGTACGACGGCACCGACTTCGCGGGCTGGCAGGTGCAGCCGCGGCAGCGCACCGTCCAGGGAACGCTCCAGGACGCGCTGGGTCGCGTCCTCGGCGGGCCCGTGGCCGTCCTCGCGGCGGGCCGCACCGACGCCGGCGTCCACGCGCTGGGACAGGCCATCTCGTTCCGCGCCGCCACGGCGATCCCTCCCCGCGGCATCGCCGCCGCCGCCAACGTCCTCCTCCCGCCGGACGCCGCGATCCTCGAACTGGAGGAGGCCACCGCGGAGTTCCACGCCACGCGGGACGCCCGGCTCAAGCACTACCGGTACGAGATCCTCGTCTCCCGCGTCCCCGCCCCCGTGCGGGGCCGGTGGGCGCACCGCGTGGCGGCGGCACCGGACGTGCCCGCCATGCGGCGCGCCGCCCGGTGCCTGCGGGGGCGCCACGACTTCCGCGCGTTCCGCACCAATCCCGGGCCCGCCAGGGCCGGGGAGACCACCGTGCGGACCCTGCGATCGGTGCGGATCCGGAGGGCCGGGGACCGCGTCCTCCTCGACTTCCGCGGGGACGGGTTCCTCCACCACATGGTCCGCAACCTCGTCGGCTCCCTCCTCCTCGTCGGGCGCGGGGCGTGGCCGCCGGAGCGGATGGGGGAGGCGCTGCGGTCGCTGGATCGATCCCGCGCCGGACCCACGGCACCGGCCCGGGGACTGACGCTGGTGTCCGTGGAGTACGACGCGGCGGCGCCCTGATCGATCCCCCCGTGGGGCGACGCCCTCCGGTGTCGAAAGATGGTCCCTCGCCCTCCCCTCGCGCCTACCATGGGCCCCAATGCGCATCCAGTTCACGGGTCGCCATGTGGGCCTGACGGCCGAGGATCGCGAGCACGCCATCCAGCGGATCGAGGCCCTGACCCGGTTCAACGACCACCTCGGGGATGTCGAGATCCGCGTGGGACTCGACGGGGCGATCCTGGAGCGCGTCGAGATTGACGTGGGGCTCGGTCACCACCACCGGGCGGTGGCGGTGGCGGAGGCCCCGGACTTCCGCCGGGCGTTCGACGATGCCGTGAAGGGCCTCCGCCGGCAGATCCAGAAGGACAAGGGCAAGGCGGAGTCGCGTCGACGCCGGTCGGGCGTCGCACGCAACACCGGGGGAGGCCGAAAGCAGCCATGAAGATGTCGCGGGCGCTCCGGAAGGGAAACGTGTTCGTGGACCTCGAGTCCACCGCGAAGGAGGACGTCCTCCGCGAGATGGTGGGACGGCTCCAGGAGAACGGGGAGATCCCCTCCCGCGGCGCGAAGGCGCTCGTGGAGGCGCTCCTGGCGCGGGAACGCATGGGGACGACGGGGATCGGCAACGGCATCGCGATTCCTCACGTGAAGCTCAAGAGCGGGCCCGCGGAGTCCGTCGTGGCCGTCGGGCGATCCGCCGACGGCGTCGACTTCGCCTCCATCGACGGCGAGAAGGTGCATGTCCTGTTCCTCGTGGTCTCCCACGAGGATCGGGCCGAGGACCACCTCGCGATCCTGAAGCGAATCACCACCGCCGTCCGCGACGGCTACCGCCACCGGCTGCTCCTGGGCTCGCGGACCCCGGAGGACTTCGTCGACCTGTTCAAGGAGGAGTAGTTGCCGGCGGAGGGGGGACCGCCCTCGCGGGAGGAGGCCGTCGACATCGTGAACCGCCAGGGGATGCACCTCCGACCGGCCACGAAGTTCGCCGCCGAGGCCCTGCGGTTCCGCGCCGACGTCCGGGTGCGCCTCGAGAGCGGAGGCGACGCGGTGAACGGGAAGAGCACGCTCCTCCTCTCCTGCCTCGGCGCCGAACGGGGGGCGCGCCTCGTCATCCGGGCCGACGGGGAGGACGCGGACGCCGCCGTGGAGGCGCTGGTCGCGCTGGTGCGCGCGGGGTTCGGCGACGGGTCGGGGGTGTGAGCTGGGAGTCCGCACCGGTGTCCCCGCATCCCCCGGCGTCGGCCACGGGCCGGCGTTCCTCCTGGAGGGGGAGGACAGCTGGATCCCGCGCCGGCTCATCCCCGGCGAGAGGATCGCCGCCGAGGTGGAGCGTCTGCGGGGCGCGTTCCGGGAGGCGCAGGAGGCCCTCCGGGGGCTTCGCGCCAGCATGGCGTCGGTCTCCGTGGAGGTGGCGGGTGTCCTGGACGCCCACATCGCGCTCCTCGGCGACGCCGCGCTCCACGAGCAGGTGGAGGAGCGCATCCGCGAGCGGTCCTGGTCCCCGGAGTGGGCCCTCTCCGCGGTCATCGAGGAGCACGCCCGCCGCCTTCACGATCTCGGCGACGGATATCTCTCCCAGCGGGCCGCGGACCTGACGGACATCCGGCGCCGCGTGCTCCGCGTCCTCCTGGGGCGGCGCGAGGAGGAGCTGGCGCGCCTCCCGGGACAGGTGATCGTCGTGGCGCGCGACCTCGCCCCGTCCCAGACCGCGGCCCTGGACCCCCTGCGGGTCGCCGGTTTCGTGACCGACGCGGGCGGCCCCACCTCCCACACGGCCATCATCGCGCGGAGCCTGGGCATCCCTGCGGTGGTGGGACTGGGGGACCTCTCCTCGTCGGTTCCCCCCGGGGCGCGGCTCATCGTGGACGGCAGCCGCGGGCAGGTCGTCATCGATCCCGACCCTCCGACCCTGCGACGCTACCTGGAGATCCAGCGGGACTTCGGCGTCCACCTCTCGGAGGTGGCGCGCGTCCGCCACCTCCCCGCGGAGACGCTGGACGGCCACGGCGTCCGGATGCTCGCCAACGTCGAGTTCCCCGAGGAGATCCCGTCGGCGCTGGACGCCGGAGCGGAGGGGATCGGGCTCTACCGCACCGAGTTCCTCGTCCGGCCGGGGGCGCCGCTGCCCACGGAGCGCGATCACCTGCGCGCCTACAGGGAGGCGGCGGCGCGACTCGACGGCAGGCCCCTCACCATCCGCACCCTCGACCTGGGGGCCGACAAGGTCAACCCCGATCCCGACGCCGCGGCGGAGCCCAACCCGTTCCTGGGCCGGCGGTCGCTCCGGCTCTGCCTGGAGCGGCCCGACCTCTTCGTGCCGCAGGTGCGCGCCATCCTCCAGGCGTCGGCCCACGGGAATCTGCGGGTCCTGCTCCCCATGGTGGGCTCCGTGGCGGACGTCCGGCGGGCGCGCGAGGTGTTCGACACGGAGCGCACGCGCCTCCGCCGCGAGGGGGTCCACCTCCCGCCGGACCTCCCCATCGGCGTCATGGTGGAGATCCCGTCGGCGGCCCTGACGTCGGACGTCCTGGCCCGGCACGCGGACTTCCTGAGCATCGGGACCAACGACCTCATCCAGTACACGCTGGCGGTGGATCGCATCAACCCCCGCGTGGCGTCCCTCTACGAGCCGGCCCACCCGGCGGTGCTCCGCCTCGTGAGCCGCGTGGCGGCGGCGGCGCGCGAGGAGGGGGTGGAAGTCTCCGTCTGCGGCGAGATGTCCGGCGACCCCCTCTACGCGTTCCTCCTGCTGGGGCTCGGGCTGCGCGTGCTCAGCATGAACGCGCGGAGCATCCCCGAGGTCAAGCGGGTCATCCGGGCGGGGACCATGGAAGTGGCGCGGGACCTCGTCGAGGAGGTCCGGATGCTCCGGGAGGGCGTCGAGATCGAGGGCCACCTCCGGGGCCGGATGCGCGAACTGGTCCCCGTCCTGTTCTGAGACGCGGACCGGGCGGCGGGGGGCGCCGGACGCACCGCCGGCGGGAGTAGCCCCGCACCCGCGGCGCGGGGCCCGGGACTGGGGTACCGTCGAGCCGTGTCCGTCGACGCAAACCCCTGGACCGTAGCGTCTTTTGGATTGACGTCCCGGGCGGGGCATGGGATAGAGTCTGCCGGCGGCGGACCCGCCGTGACGGGAGGTCCGCGGGAAGGCGAGGGGGCGCGATGCTCTTCAACCGGACAAGGCGTCAGATCGGCCTCGACATCGGCTCGAACTGCGTCAAGGCCGTGGAGATGACCCAGAACGGCAGCGAGTACCTCCTCACCGGGTACGGACAGGCGGAGCTGGCCTCGGAGGGGAGCAAGCCCGACGCCATCGTGCAGGCGACGCGGGGGTTCCACACCAAGAGCGTCGTGTCCGCCGTCTCCGGCAAGTCGGTCATCGTCCGGTTCCTCAACATGCCCCGCGGCACCGAGGAGGAACTCGCCAACCGGGCGCGCCTCGAGGCGGACAAGTACATCCCCTTCGACCTGGACGAAGTCGTCCTCGACATCAAGCCCCTGGCCGACGCCGGCGCGGGGGACGAGATCCGGGTGCTCCTGGTGGCGGTGAAGCGCTCCTCCATCGACGAGCACGTGAGCCTGCTCCAGGGCGTCGGTCTCCAGCCCGCGGTGGTCGACGTCGACTCCTTCGCGCTGGGGAACGCCTTCGAGTTCCGCGCCCGCATGTCCCCGCAGGTGGAGGAGGCGGACAAGGTCGTGGCGCTGGTGGACGTGGGCGCCAACAAGACCAACGTGAACATCCTCCGCGGCGGGGTCCCCTTCTTCATCCGCGAGATCTACCAGGGCGGGGACGACCTCACGAGCAGCATCAGCAAGCGCCTCGGCATCGAACTGCACAGCGCCGAGAACCTCAAGCGCGACCCCGGCGACAACGCGGACCAGTTGCGCGAGGCGGTGATGAGCAGCATCGAGGACCTGGGCAACGAGATCCACCTCTCGCTGGACTACTTCGAGAACCAGTTCGACAAGCCCGTCGACGAGGTCTTCCTCTCCGGGGGGGCCTCCCGCCTGCGGATCCTCGCGGAGGCGTTCGAGAAGATCTTCGAGAAGCGAACGCGGCTCTGGGATCCCACGGAGAACATCCGCATCGACGACGCCAGCGAGGTGGACGCCATGAAGCTGCGCGAGAACGCGCCGCAGCTGGCCGTCGCCATGGGACTCGCGTCGAGGATCGTCAAGGACTAGCCCAGAGGGCCAGGAACCCCCGACATGATCCGCGTCAACCTCCTCCCCCCCGAGTACCGCAAGGCCGAGTCCACGCCGGCGAAGCAGTTCTTCGCCATGATCGGCGGCGTGGTCCTGGCGCTGCTGGCCGTGTTCGCCTGGGGCTGGGTCCACTTCAAGTGGCTCGGGCCCGCCACCACCGACTTCGGGCAGTTGAAGGCGGACGTCGACGGCCAGGCCGCCAAACTGCAGGACCTGAAGGAGTTGCGCGACACGGCGGCGGAGTACCGCACGCGGTACGAGACCATCGAGAAGGCCGCGCAGGACCGTCTCCTCCTGTCCCAGAAGCTGGACCAGCTGTGGGAGACGCTGGCCAACCCGCCGGCGGGCCGCTACGAGGTCTGGATCAAGGACCTCACCATGCAGATCCAGTCCTCCGGCGGCAAGGTGCCGACCGGCGGGAGCGTGAAGTTCGGCGGGATCTCCGCGGGGCCCCAGGTCGTGAAGCTCACCGAGTTCCACGAGACGCTGACGGAGAGCGAGTTCTTCCAGGACTGCGTGCCCACGTCCATCACGCAGCCCGTCGGTTCCCGCGAGGCGCTCTCCGCCGACCGGGAGCCCTCGGAGGGCTGGAACTTCGCGTGGACCATGTCCTTCAAGCCGCTGAAGCAGGTCTACGAGGATCGCGCCAAGGCCAAGACGGGGGACAAGAAGTGAACCTCGACCGGCGGTCCGCAGGAGGCGTCACGTGGCCAAGCTGACGGAAGGGCAGAAGGCGGGTGTCTGGCTCGCCGTCGGGGGCGTCGTCGCCCTCGGCGCCGGCTACATGGCCTGGGAGGACTACGGCGCGTACGAGCAGGTCCGGGCCGACATCGCCGCCAAGCAGCAGGAGAAGGAGAAGAACCAGGCCGAGATCGAGAAGATCCCCGGCGTCCGGCGCGAGGTCGTCCAGTTCAAGGAGATCGTCGAGGTCAACTCGAAGATCCTCCCCACGGACGCCGACATCTACACCTTCATCCGCTTCCTCGGGAAGCTGGAGAAGGAACACAACATGACGATCAAAGCCCTCCCGAACTTCTCCGTCCCGGAGAACTCGAAGGCCATCACGGACATCCCCATGCAGTTGCAGCTGGTGGGGACGATGCGGGGGTTCCTGCGCTTCCTGAACGCCATCGAGAGCCACGAGCGGCTGGTGTCCGTCACGCTGTTCCGCGTGAGCCCCGGTCAGGCGAAGGACGCGTCGACGGAGGCGATCCACGACTTCTCCGTGGGCTTCAAGGTCCACCGGTACGACGCCAAGGCCGGCGGCAAGCTCGCCACCATCCCCGCCGAGGAGGAGGCCGCCATCAAGAGCATGGCCTCCGTGAAGGAGTTCATCCGGGAGAAGGCCAAGCCGAAGGTCCTCGAGCCCTACCAGCTGATGCCCGGCCGGGACGGCCGCCGGGATCCGTTCATGGATCCGCGCCGCGTCATCGACACGTCCAGCACCGTCTCCGAGAGCACCGTCTACCCCGAGCAGAAGCGGAAGCTCGAGGCGCTGAAGGTCAATCTCGACACGGCGGACGTGGAACTCCGCGCCTTCGAACTCGCCAAGGAGAAGGACGACTTCCTGCTCATGGCGGCGCAGAAGAAGAAGTACCAGGAGGCGAAGGAACTGCTGGACGTGAACCTCCGCGAGGTCACCAAGAAGGTCCCCGCCTTCACGTTCAAGGACCTGCAGGACGACTTCATGAGGAACGTGGACGAGAAATACCGCGCCATGTCCGCCAAGGCGGACCAGCTGCAGGTCGGGGGCCAGACGGGGGGCGGGGGCATCGGAGCGGCCGAGGCCCGGCGGCTTCTCGGCGAGCTCCGGGAGATGGCCGACAACCGGCTCTTCGACGCGGCCGTGGACAAGGGCAACCAGATCGCGGCCTACGTCGCCGAGAGCCCCCGCGTGGACGATGCCGCGAAGCCCCACCTGGCGGAGATCAAGCGCATCGCCGAGCACGCCCGGTTCCAGCAGCAGTTCGAGCGCAAGGGCATCGTCGTGAAGGGCATCGTCCGGACGCCGCACACGTCTGCGGTGATCCTCGGAGAGCGGACCCTTCTGCCGAACAAGAGCCTCGACGCGGAAACCGTGTTCCTCCGCGCGGAGGAGGGGGGGCGCCTCGTGTTCCGGATGAAGGACCACGAAGTGGACTACATCGTCGAGCCGCCGAAGATCATCTCGTCGGAGTGGGCGAGTCTTGAAGACTATTGATCACGGCGTGGGCGCGGACGTGGCGTGGGTTGCCCCCGAAACGTGGGGCGGTCCCGCTGTCCCGGCGGGCATTCCGGGACGCGGGCGGGCGGCGAAGACCGTGGAAGGCTTCTCCGGGAGGGTTCGGAACATGAGGAAGCAGGGCATCATCAGGGCGGGGCTGGTCGCGCTCCTCGCGGGGGGCATGGTGGCCGCATGGTCGCCGCGGCTCCTCGCCCAGGATGGCGCCGCGGCGGGGGGCGGCGATCCGGTCCCCCTGGCGCCGGCGTCGGGGACCTGCACCTTCAACCTGAAGGACGCCCCCATCGAAAGCGCGGTGAAGTACGTCCAGGCGGCGGCCCCCACGGACATCTCCATCACCGTGTCCGGAGAGGCGCAGGGCGAGCGGGTGACGCTGAGCCTGCGGAACAGCCCGTGGCGGGAGGCCCTCGAGGAGATCGCCCGGACCACGGGCTGCAGCGTCGAGGACGTGTCGTCCACGCTCATCCGCGTCGAGAAGCCGCAGCCCGTCACGATGTTCTACGAGGGCGCCCCCATCGACCGGGTCATCCGCACCATCGCCGCCATCTCGGGGGCGAACATCGTCTCCGACCCCAAGGACGTCGAGGGCACGGTGTCGGTGAACCTGCGCAACGTCCCCTGGCGGAAGGCGCTCAACTCCATCGTCGGGACCAAGGGGTTCCACGTCGTCGAGGAGCCGGGCGGGATCCTGCGGGTCGTGTCCGCCAAGATGCTCAAGGCGGAGATCGAGACCCAGGTCTACCAGTTCAAGTACCTGCGCCCGCCCCCGGACTACAAGCCGAAGCTGCCCTCCTCGGAGTACGTCGAGAAGGCCGGCGGCGCGTCCTCGACGGACATCGAGAAGGCGTTCAGCATCATCGGCTCGCTGCGGAAGGCCCTCGAGCCCGAGGGCGCCCTGGAGTACATCAACAACACGAACTCCCTGGTGCTCAAGGGGACCAAGCCGAAACTGGCCCAGGTCATGAGCATGCTGCGGACCCTGGACCGGGAGCCCCAGCAGCTCTTCGTGGACATGCAGTTCATCTCCACGACGAACCGCGATTTCTTCGACATCGGCGCGGGGCCGGGGTCGCAGGGACTGCTCGGCTCGGCGACGTTCGCCAAGGTGGACGGCGCCATCGCGCTGCCGTTCAAGACCGGCGAGGGCGGCTGGGAGGAGGCCCTCCTCATCAAGAAGGGTCTGCCGAAGGTCGGGAGTTCCAACCCCACGTTCTCGTTCGGCTCCCTCGACTTCAGCAACACGTCCTACCTGCTGCGGCTGCTGCGCAACGACTCCAAGAGCCGCATCGTCCAGGCGCCGAAGATCTACGTGCTGGACAACCAGGAGGCCACCATCTTCGTCGGTGAGTCCATCCGGTACGCGGAGACGTCCGCCGCTGAGGGCCAGGCCGGCGGCCTGACGTTCTCCATCAAGGAGGCGGGCGCATCCCCCGTGAGCGTGGGCTTCCAGCTCCTCCTCGTCCCGCACGTCATTCCCGAGACGAACCGCATCATCATGACCCTCGTCCCGACGCAGAACTCGCTCAGCGGCGCGTCGGCCGAACTGCCCGGCTTCGACAAGTTCGAGGTGGGCGGCGCCGGCGGCGACCAGGTCATCTTCCTGCCGCGCGAGTCCTCCAGCACGCTGGTGACGACGCTCGTCGTGGAACACGGCACGACGGCGGTGATCGGTGGCCTCATGCAGGACACCAACAGCGTGACCATCCAGAAGGTGCCCTACCTGGGCGACATCCCGCTCCTCGGGTGGCTCTTCAAGACCGAGCAGCGGTCCAAGACCGTGCAGCAGCTGATGATCTTCATGACGCCCTACCTCATCAAGGACGCGGCGCGCCAGCGCGAGGCCATCGCGGCGGAACTGCTCCGCCGGGAGCCCGAGCTGGACACCGAGTGGGAGCGGCTCTCCGCTTCGCCCGCCGCCACGGACGTGATGGCCGCCCCCGCGGAGAAGGTCGTCGAAGGGGCGCCCCCGTCTCCGCCCAAGTAGCCGCACGCGCGATCGTCCCGGGGCCTCACCCCGCGAGGGGGGGGCCCCGTTCGATTCCCCGTCCGGAACGCCACCCATGAGCATCCCGCCGGACGACGAGGCGACCTGGAACCGAGTGCGGATCGTCTTCGGGAAGCGCGGACCGCTGCGATTCCTGGGTCAGCTCGACATCGGCCGCACCCTGGATCGCGCACTCCGGCGGACCGCCCTTCCGGTCCGGTTCAGCGAGGGATTCAACCCGCGGGTGCGACTCTCGTTTCCCTGCGCGGTGGTGACGGGCATGGCATCCGCGTGCGAGGTCGTCGAGATCCAGGTGCGCGCCCCCTGCGGGCCCGCGGAGGTGCTGGCGGCCCTGCGGGAGGATCTCCCGCGGGACCTCCCCGTGCTCGCCGCCGAGGAGGTCCCCGCGGGGGAGCGGCTCCGCCTCGTGGAGGCGGAGTACCGGGTGCGCCCCGCGGCGGGCGGTGGCGGGCTGCCGGGCGAGGCGGAACTGGCGGCGTTCCTCGAGCGGGACTCGGTGCCCGTGGTGCGTCGCGGGCGGGAGATCGACCTGCGCCCGCTGATCCACGCCGCGTCGGGGGACGGCGCAGGGGGGCTGCGGGTGCGCATCGCCTTCGCTGCGTCCGGCGCCACGGCCCGGCCGTCGGACCTGCTGGGCGCCCTGGGGGCCGGCGGCGTCCCCGTGGAGGAGGAGCGCGTGGCGCTGACGGTGATGCTGCAGCGCGGCACCACGACCGAGGAGCGCCGCTATGGGGCGTGAACTCCTTTTCGACCTCCGCGACGTCGAGGAGCGGCGGGCGGCGGTGGTGGAGGACGGCCGGCTGGCGGAACTGGCCGTCGAATCCGACGGGGGCGGGGCCCGTCGCGGGGACGTGTTCCTGGGGCGCGTCACGCGCGTGGAGCCCTCCGTGGGGGCGGCGTTCGTGGACCTGGGGCTCGACAAGCCCGCCTTCCTCCACGCGGACGACGTCATGCCGCTCTATGCCGACGACCCCGAGGACCTGACCGCGTTCGCGGCACGCCCGAGGGGACCCGCCGGCGACATCGGCGCGCTGCTGCGGCCCGGCCAGCGCGTCCTCGTGCAGGCGACGCGGGAGTCCGTGGGGCAGAAGGGCCCCGCGGTCACGACCTACCTCTCCCTGCCGGGGAGGTGGCTCGTCCTGATGCCCAGCCTGGAACGCGTCGGCGTGTCCCGCCGCGTCACCGACCCGGCGTCGCGGGATCGCGCGCGCGCGGCGCTGGCGGCGCTGGAGCCGCCCCCCGGGATGGGCTTCATCGTGCGGACCGCGGGCGTCGAGCGGGGACCGGAGGAACTCCGCGAGGACTACGAGGCCCTCCTCGCCCGCTTCCGCGCCATCTCGGATCGCGTCCGCGGCTGCTCGGCCCCGACGGTCCTCCACCGGGAGGACGGGCTGCTGCACCGCACCCTCCGCGACTGGCTGGCGGCGGACGTGGACGCGGTCCGCGTGGACGGCCGGGAGGGCTGGGAGGAGGCCCGGGAGTTCCTCGCCCGGGCGGCACCGGGGCGTCTCGACAGGCTCCACCTCCACGGGGCCGAGGAGCCCCTCTTCCACGCCTCGGGAATCGAGCAGAGCGTGGAACGCCTGTTCGAGCGTCGGGTCCCGCTTCCCGGCGGGGCGTTCCTCCTGGTGGAACCGACGGAGGCGCTCATCTCCATCGACGTGAACTCGGGGCGCGCGGCGCGGGCCGCCGACCTCGAGGAGACGGCGCTCCGCACCGACCTCGCGGCGGCGGCGGAGGTGGCGCGCCAGGTGCGCCTCCGCGATCTCGGCGGAGTCATCGTCATCGACTTCATCGACGTGCGTCGCCCGGAGAACCGCCGCGCCGTGGATGACGCCGTGGCGGAGGCGTTCCGCGAGGACCGGGCGCGGGTCCGCATCGCGCCCATGAGCGAGTTCGGCCTGGTCCAGATCACGCGCCGCCGCACCGGTCGGAGCCTCCGCCAGCTGCTGCACGACGGCTGCCCCGCGTGCGGCGGGAAGGGCGTGGTGCGGACCCCCGCGTCGGGGGCGCTTCGGGCGCTGCGGGAGGCGCGGGCGCTGGCCGCGCGGGGAGCGTCCGGGCTCTCGTTCCGCGCGGCGCCCGCCGTGGAGGCGTGGCTTCGGCAGCACCGCGCCGCGGAGATCGCACGACTGGATCGGCTGCTCCCGGAGGGGTTCACGCTGCGCGCCGACGGTTCCGTCCCGCCCGGCGGGTTCCACCCGGGGTAGGGGTTTCCACGGCGGCGGGGGATCGGCGCCGCGCCGCCGCGGCCGGGAAGGGGGCACGACTCCTCCCCGCGGATTCCTCGGGCAACGGCCGGGGCGGCGCCTACACTCCGGGTTTCCCCAGGAGGCGCGCCCCATGTACGCCATCGTCCGCGACGGCAACAAGTCGTTCCGAGCCGAGGAGGGCGCCGTCCTGCGCCTCGACCTCCGCGCGGACGCGGCCCCGGGGTCGGAGATCCTCCTCGACGACGTCCAGTTCGTGGGCGGGGACCGGCCCCGCGTGGGGACCCCCCGGGTGGCCGGCGCCCGCGTCGTCGCCGCCGTCCGAGGCAACATCCGCGGGGAGAAGCTGATCTCGTACAAGTACAAGCGCCGCAAGGGGTTCGAGCGGAAGAAGGGGCATCGGCAGTCGTACACCGAGGTCCGTGTCCTCCGCGTCGAAGCGTAGGAGGGTCGCACATGGCTCACAAGAAGGGTCAGGGCTCCACCCGGAACGGCCGGGACAGCAACCCGCAGTACCGCGGGGTCAAGGCCTACGGGGGCGAAGTGGTCCGTGCGGGCTCCATCATCGTCCGCCAGCGGGGCAGCCAGTTCCGGGCCGGGAAGAACGTCGGCTGCGGGCGGGACTGGACGCTCTTCGCGCTCGTGGACGGCGTCGTGGACTTCGGCGCGGGGCGCAAGGTACACGTCGTCGCCGCCGCCTCGCCCGCGACCGCCACGGGCTAGCCCACCCCGGGATCGCCCGCGGGCGCATCCCGGAAGGCCTCCATGTTCCGCGACGAGGCGCGCATACGGGTCCGCGCCGGCGGCGGAGGGGACGGCAAGATCTCCTTCCGCCGCGAGAAGTTCGTCCCCAAGGGGGGCCCCGACGGCGGGGACGGCGGAGCGGGGGGGGACGTCTACCTGGCGGCGACGGACCAGGTGAACACGCTCTTCGACGTGGCTCTCCGCCCCGTCTACCGCGCGACGCGCGGCGGAGACGGCGCCCCGCGACAGAGAGCCGGCGCCGACGGGCCCGACCTGGAGATCCCCGTGCCCGTCGGGACCATCGTCCGCGACGCCGTGCGCGGCCACGTGCTGAAGGACCTCCTCTCGTCCGGCGAGCGGCTCCGCGTGGCCAGGGGCGGCAAGGGCGGCCGCGGGAACGCCCGTTTCGCCTCGGCGACGCGGCAGGTTCCGCGAATCAGGGAAGAGGGGCGACCCGGCGAAGAGCGGGACCTTCTGCTGGAACTCCGCCTCGTCGCCGACGTGGGACTCGTCGGGCTGCCCAACGCCGGCAAGTCGACGTTCCTGTCCCGGATCTCGGCGGCCCGACCGCGCGTGGCGGCGTACCCGTTCACCACGCTCGAGCCCGTGCTGGGCGTCGTGGCGCTTCCCGGGTGGCGCCGCATGGTGGTCGCCGACCTGCCTGGCCTCATCGAGGGGGCCCACGAGGGGGCCGGCCTCGGCCACAAGTTCCTCCGCCACGCGGGCCGGACCCGCGTCCTCCTCCACCTGGTCGCCACGGCCTCCGCCGGGGGGGCGAAGCCGGCGGAGGCGTGGAGGACGGTGCGGACGGAACTGGAGCGTTTCGACGGCGAACTCGCGGCCCGGCCCGAGATCGTCGTCCTCACGAAGTGCGACGTGCCCGGGTGGGAGGAGTCGATGGCGGAACTGCGAGCCGCCGCGGGGACGGACGTGTATCCTGTGTCGGCGGTAGCCGGGACCGGGCTGCGCGACGTGCTCGGAGCGGCCGCACGACGGCTCGAGGACGCTCCGGACGGCGGATAGCGCGGCCCCCGGACTTCCTCCGGGAGGTATCCCATGGCGGACGCGGAAATGGACCTCGATCTCTACTTCAAGCTCTGCGTCGAGCGCGGGGGATCGGACCTCTTCCTCCAGACGGGGCATCCCCCCATGGCCCGCATCAGCGGGTCCGTCATCGCCATCCACGACGGCGTGATGACGAAGGAGTACGCCACGGCGCTGTTCGAGCACATGCTCAACGCGCGGCAGCAGGAGGCGTACTGGCGGGACGGCGAGATCGACACCTCCCACGAGATCCCGAACGTGGGCCGGTTCCGGACGAACCTGTTCCAGGCCAAGGGGAAGATGTCCGCCGTGTTCCGCCACGTCAAGGGCGAGATCCCCGACATGGAGAGCCTCAACCTCCCGCTGGAGCAGATGAAGAAGGTCGCCTCCCTCAAGCGCGGCATCGTGTTCGCCACGGGGATCACCGGCTCGGGGAAGACGACGACCCTCGCCTCGGTCATCAACTTCGTGAACAAGACCATGGCGAAGCACATCGTCACCCTCGAGGACCCCATCGAGTTCGTCTACAAGAACGAGAAGTGCCTCGTGAACCAGCGCGAGGTGCGCGCCGACACGCTGGGATTCAAGGAGGGGCTGCGGAACGTCGTTCGCCAGAACCCCGACATCATCCTCATCGGCGAGTGCCGCGACACGGAGACCATGGAGGCGGCCCTGGCCGCCGCCGAGACCGGCCACCTGGTGTTCACCACGCTGCACACGGTCAACGCCATCCAGACGGTGGAGCGCATCCTGTCGTTCTTCCCGCCGCACCAGCACTCGCTCATCCGCCAGCAGATGTCCCTCACGCTCCAGGCCATCATGTCCATGCGCCTCATCCCCAAGATGGGCGGGTTCGGCCGCGTGCCGGCCATCGAGATCCTGTTCCCGACGCCCTACATCAAGGAACTCCTGCTGGAGGGGAAGACGAAGGCCATCGGGCAGGCCGTGTACGACGGCAAGGACCAGTACGGCACGCAGACGTTCAACCAGGCGCTCCATCACCTCTACAAGTCCGGGCAGATCTCCTTCGAGGAGGCCATGCTCAACGCCGACAACCCGGACGAACTGAAGCTCGAGCTCCGCGGCATCACCAAGGGCGCCAAGGGGGGCGCGTCGTTCTTCACGTAGGCAATCCCGGCACCGGGGCGTCCAACGCTGCATGAACCTCACCGCACTCCGCCGCGTCGTCCTCGCGGGCAACGCCGTCGCCCTCGGCCTCGCGGCGTGGTCCACGCACGGCGTGCTGTGGGCCGTGGAACCCCTCAAGGAGCGGGACTGGGCGGCCCTCTTCCCGGCGAAGCCCGCCAACTCCGCCGAGGTGGTCGCCGCCACCAAGGACCCGCTGGCGGACTACCTGAAGGACGCCGGGTGGCCCCAGGGGGAGAAGCCGAAGCCGCCGGAGCCCGTCGCGGAGAACACCGGGCCGCCGCCCCCGCCGCCGCTGGCGCAGAAGTACGCGCTCCGGACCGTGTGGGAGGGGGCGACGCTGTTCTCCTCCTTCGCGCAGCTGGGACGCAACGGTGACGCCAACGCCATGGGAATCAGCGTGCGCGTGGGGAGCGTCATCGTGGGGCCCGATCCGAAGGCCGATCCCACGGACGCCGACTGGCTCCTCGACAACGTCTCCCTGAAGCCCGACGGCAAGGTGACGGCGACGTTCCGCAACCTCAAGTCGGGGGAGCGCGTCACGCTCGAGGGCGCCGGGATGGTCGCCACGTCGGAGTTCAAGATCGCCGGCGCGGCCCCGGGCGGACGGGACCTCCAGGAGGCGGGGGGCGCGCCGCCGGCCGCGGCCCCGCGCCCCGTGGCGCGGCTGGTCCGGTCGGACCCCGTCCGCGGGACGTGGGAGTGGGAACTCCCGCAGGAGGACGCCGACTGGTTCGGCGGCAACCTCGATGACGAGGCGAAGAAGATCTCCACGCAGGTCGCGAAGGGCGCCGACGGCCAGCCCGACGGCATCATCCTCAAGGCGGTTCCCGCCAGCAGTCGTCTCTCCGAGTTCGGGTTCCAGGGGGAGGATCGCGTCATCTCCGTCAACGACGAGAAGGTGAACTCCGTCGACCACGCCATCGAGGTGGGGAAGCGCCAGTACGAGGACGGGAAGGGGACGTTCATCGTCAAGGTCGATCGCGCCGGCAAGATCCTCAA
The DNA here is from genome assembly GCA_964607145.1 of uncultured Planctomycetota bacterium. Lineage (GTDB taxonomy): Bacteria > Planctomycetota > JAJSAM01 > JAJSAM01 > JAKLKS01 > CAZSIX01. The sequence continues at coordinate 41,872 of CAZSIX010000017.1, forward strand.
CTTCACGTTCCGGGCGCCGCCGAAGAAGAAGTGAGCGCGCGCTCCCGCGTCCTCGTCGCGGACATCGGCAACACCGCGCTGAAGCTCGTGGAGTTCGACGGCCGCGGCCGGTGCCGCAGGACCCACAGGGCGATGCTGGGTCCGGCGCCGCTGTCCCTCCCCCGCTGGTGTCGCGCCGGACCCGTGGTGGCGGTCTGCGTCGCCTCCCGGCATCTCGCCGCCGTGGAGGTCGCCGTGGGGGCCCCGGTGCTCCTCCTCGGCCGGGACTTCCCCGTGGACGCCCCCAACGGGACCGCCCGCCCCGCGGAGACCGGTCTCGATCGCGTCGCCGCGGCGGCGGCGGCCCACGCCCGGGCCCGGGGCGCGGCGGTGGCGGTGGGCGTCGGAACCGCGGTCACCGTCGACCTGGTGGATGCCCGGGGGACGTTCCTCGGGGGCGCCATCGCGCCGGGACCCCGCGCGGCGGCGGCGGGGCTGGCGGCGGCGGCACCGGCGCTCCCCGCCCCCGGGGCGCGGCCGCCGAGGGCCGTGCGCTTCCCCGGGACGACGACGAGGCGCGCCATGGCCGCGGGCCTGCTGTTGGGCACCGCGGGGCTCGTCGATCGCCTCGTGGGGGAGGGGCGGGCGGCGCTCCGGTCCCCCGGGGATCGCCGCCCGCCGCCCGCCTTCGCCGCCGGAGGGGACCTGGGCCCCCTCCTCCCCCTCCTGCGGGAGCCCGTGACACCCGTGCCCCACCTGGTCGCCGAGGGGGTGCGCATCCTCTGGCTCCGCGCCGCCTCGCGGGAGTAGAACAGGGGGACCGCCCCCATGGCCCGGTCCCTCCTCTCCGCCAGCGACCTCTCCGCCGAGGAGGTCCTCGGCCTCTTCCGGCGCGCCGAGGAGGCCGCCGGGGACCCGCTCTCCCTGTCCCGCCGCCTGGGAGGCCGCGTCGTCGTCGGGCTCTTCTGGCAGCCCGCCCCGCGATTGGAGGCGACGCTTCGGGCGGCGTGCGCGCGGGCCGGCGCCGCGTACCTCTCGGGGGGGGAACTCCTCCCCGGGTTCCCTTCCGCGGACCTGGCGGACGCCGCCGTGGTGGCGGGGGCCTACGGGGATCTGCTCGTCGTGCGCCACCCCCTCGAGGGGGCGGCCAGGGTGGCGGCGGAGCGGGCGGGCGTTCCCGTGGCGAACGCCGGCGACGGTTGCCGCGAGGATCCCCTCCGCGCGCTGCTGGCGCTGCGCAGCCTCGTCGCGCGCCGCGGGGAGGACGTGCCCCGGGCCGCCGCCGTCTGCGGGGACCTCCGGCGGAACCGCCTGGCGCACTCGCTGGCGTCGGCGCTCGCCTCCCTCGGCACCACGGTCCTGCTGGTTCCCTCGCCGGGCGCGGAGATGCCCGATCACCTCGTGGCGGGCCTCGCCCGCCGCCTCCACCGCCAGCCGGTGCGGTGCGAGGCCCAGAGCCTGCGCACCATCCTCGACATGGTGGACACCGTGGCGCTTACCCCGGCGGAGGGGTACCAGAACCCGCTCTTCGCGGGCCACTTCGCCGGCGACGAGGAGGAGCGCCGCCAGGTGCGGACCCTGGTGGGGGACATGGACGCGGTCTTCGTCGCCGCGCAGCGGGCCGAGGACGGCGGGAGCGCGGGGGTCCCCGCCGACCCCGCCGACGAGGAGGGTCACCCCTGGCTCCGCGACGAGGGGCGGCTCGTGCTCCGCCCCTTCGGGAGGGGCGCCGCCCCGCCGGAGCGGGCCGCCAGCCTCCGCGACGAGGCCGCCCGCGAGGTCCCCCTGGCGGCGGAACTCCTCTCGTACCTCCTCTCGACGCCACCCCCCGGCGACCCGCCGGACACGACGGGCGCACCGGAGGGGATGCGCTGCGGAAACGCGCGGTGCATCGTGCGCAGGGATCGCGGCGTGGCGCCGGCGTTCGAGGTGATCCGCCGGGACCCGCTGGTGCTGGAGTGCGTCCGCTGCGGCGTGCCCGCGCGGCCCCGCTTCGCCGGGAGCCGCCTGGAGCGGCGCTACCACGCGGTCGCCTCCCAGGAGGTCCGGAAGATCCACGCGGCGAACGTCGTCTACTTCGCCGCATGGGCGGAGGCGGAGGAGGCCGGGTTCTCCGCGGCGAGGACCTCCGGCGGAGGGCGGGCGGCGGATCCGGAGGGGACCCCGGCGCCGGAGGGGGAGTGAGCGGGATGGGCCCCGGAGGGCGCCGGACCGCACACTCCCACCTCCTGTTCGCGGGCGCGCGCCTCGTGGACCCGGCCACGGACCGCGACGAACGGGGAGACCTGCGCGTCGTGGACGGTCGCGTCGCCGCGGCGCCGCCCCGGGGGGCGGCGCGGGAGTCGGTCGTGGACGCAGCGGACCTCGTCATCGCTCCCGCCTTCGTCGATCCCCACGTCCACTTCCGCGAGCCCGGGGATGGCCGCAGCGAGACCGTCGCGTCGGGGCTCGCGGCGGCGGAGCGGGGGGGCTACGCGGACGTGTTCGCCATGGCGAACACGGATCCCGTCAACGACCGGCCGGAGATCACGGCGGCCATGCTCCGGTCCGCGGCCGCCTCCGGCTCGCCGGTCCGGCTGCACGTCGTCGCGGCGGCGACGGAGGGGCTCCGCGGACTCGTGCCGACGGATCTGGCCGCCATGGTCCGGGCCGGGGCTCGCGCGGTCTCCGATGACGGTCGCCCCGTGCTCGACGACGGCGTGATGGAGCGGGTGCTTCGGACGGCGCAGGAACTGGGGATCCCGGTCCTCTCCCACTGCGAGACCCCGGCGCTCCACCCCGGCGGCGCCGCCCACGACGGGCCCCCGGCCCGCGCCCTGGGACTGCCGGGCATCCCGGGGGAGAGCGAGACGGCGCTGGTGCGGCGGGACGTGGCCCTGGCGGAGCGGCTGGGGGCGCCGGTGCATCTCTGCCACGTCTCCACCGCCGCCTCCGTGGAGGTGCTGCGGGCGGCGAGGGCCCGGGGAGTGCCGGTCACGGCGGAGGCGGCCCCGCACCACCTGCTGCTGACGGACGAGGACCTCCTCCGGGTCCTGGAGGACGGCAGCCCCGACGCCCACCTGAAGATGAACCCGCCGCTGCGGGCCCCCGAGGACCGGGCCGCGGTGGTGGCCGCCCTGGCGGACGGGACCATCGACTGCGTGGCCACGGATCACGCCCCCCACGAGGCGGCGCGGAAGCGGGGCTGCGGGTTCCGGGCGGCGGCGTTCGGCGTCATCGGACTGGAGAACGCGTTCCCCGTGCTCCACGCGGGTCTCGTGGCGGCGGGGACGATGGGGCTCGCGACGCTCCTGTCCCGCATGGGCCGCGACGCGGCGCGCGTCGCCCGCCTCCCCGCGCCCTCCCTGGAGCCCGGTGCCCCCGCGGCCCTGGTGCTGCTTCGCATGGGGGGGGAGTCCACCGTCGACGCCGCCGCCTTCGCCTCCCTCAGCCGCAACTGCCCCTTCTCCGGGCGGCCCGTCCTGGCATCCGTGGCGGGGATCGTCGTGGGGCCGGTCACGTCGGGCCCGTTCCTGTAGCGGAAGCGCACGGCGGCGGCCGTGCGCTTCCGCTCACGGGCGCCACGCTCCGGGGGACCGGTCCAAGGGTTCGCCGGGCCCCCGGAGGCGCCGCCGGAGCCACTTTCCGCGGGGAGGGCGGCACGACGGTTGCACCGCGACCACCGTGCCCTTCGGCCCTCCCCGCCGCTCCGCGCCGGTAGTCCCGGAAATCGCTGGACGGACTCTTCCCGGGACACCTAGAATCCCCCGTCGGCCATCCCCGTCCGCGGGGAGTGCCGATCCGGGGCCCAGGAACCGGGTCGCGGTTCGGCGCAGCGGAGGGCGGAGCAGGCTTCCGCTTCCCGGCAAACCCACTGGAGGGAGTTCGCAATGCCCAGCATGGATCGCTCCAACCTCGGCCTGACCCTGGCCGCCGCGTTCTTCTGCGCGGCCCTGCTGCCCGCCTGCGGCGGCGGCGGCGGCGGGGGCAGCGGTTCGGCCTCCAACGCCTCGGACCCCAATCCCCCGCCCCTCAAGGTGGTCCGCGTGACCGCCGATCGGCGGACGAACTGGGAGCGGAACAAGGCCGTGGAGTTCCACTTCTCCTCCCCGCTCTCCAAGGCCTCCATCAAGCCGGGGATCATCGAGAAGGCCATCCAGATCGGCACCGTCACGGCGAACGGGCGCATCCCCGCCAAGGGCTGCTTCCAGTTCCTCCGCGAGGGCGGGAAGGACGTGCGGAACGTGGTGGTCTTCGTCCCCACCCGCAGCGACTGCGATCCGGAAGTGCTGGGTTGCGACGACATCCCCTTCGGCCTGTCGCCCTTCACCACCTACGAGATCACGATCCCCGACGCTACCACCTCGAAGAAGATCCTCCAGAACACCGCCGGCAAGCCCATCGTCGAGCCCTACGACACGCGGTTCACCACCGGCGAGGACTACCTCAAGGAGATCGTGCAGCCCCGGTTCGTCGGGGTCGACGGCGCCGGCGCGCTGGGGTTCAACCCGCCCCGGTTCATCAGCGGCGAGGTCCCCTATGACGCGCAGATCCTCATCGCCTTCGACGAGACCATGGACCCGGCGACGCTGGACCTGGGCGCCAACGTCCTCGTGAAGAACGAGACCCTCTCCCTGCTGCAGAACCAGACGGTGCTGGTCCCCGGGACGTTCACCACGGACCTCTGCGGCAAGACCTGGAGGTTCCGACCCGCCTTCTCCTACGGCGGCGCCGGCTACGACATCGCGGTCACGCTGACGAACGGGCTCAAGGATCTCTCCGGCAACCCGCTGGCGAACCCCCAGACGGTCCGCTTCCGGACCGAGGTCAAGGCGGGCATCCCGACGGTGCAGATCATCTCCGAGTCCTTCGACACCCAGGCCAGGCTCGACGTCGCCAACACGAGCGCCGACTGGGGGATCGGAACGGTGGGAGTCCTCCAGGGCGGTGTGGTCACGACCACGACCGTGGACATCGCCCTGTCGGGCGTCCAGTACCCCACCGGCGTCAGGACGCGCGTGCGGGACCATCCGTTCGCAAAGTCGGGCAGCTCCGGAGTGGGACACGACCAGTGGATCTTCACGCAGGCCGAGGTCGGCGCCGCCGGCGCCGTGACGCAGATCGGCTGGGGCCCCAGCAGCAACCTGATCTACGCCTCCGATCACTCCAAGGTGAAGGTCACGCTGGGTCACGTCTCCGGCGAGGCGGTCTCCACGAACTTCGCCAACAACTTCGACGTGGGCACGCCCGTGAAGGTGTCCGACTCCTCCTACGCCATCCCCTCTTCGTACAGCACGGGCATCGATCCCCCCTGCGTCACCGACAGCTGCGCGGCGGGTTACTGGCCCTTCGCCCCGGTCACCAACTTCTTCGAGTACAACGGCAAGAACAACCTCCTGCTGGACGTGGACGCCACGCCGGGCACGAACTACCAGATCACGCGCATCTTCTTCGGCCCCGTGGGCTTCCCCACGCGGCACGTCTTCGCCGGGACGGGAGTCGCCACGGCGACCATCCCGCCGGAGCCCGTCGTCCCGGACACGCGCTTCGTGAAGAAGCGCCGCACGACCATCGCCACGTCCCTGTTCTATGACTCCGGCCAGAGCAACCCGAACTACAGCACTCCCATCATCAGCCCCGCGGTCCAGACGGGCGGCACCACCGCGGCCGTCGTGTTCGAGGGAGCGGACGGCATCCTCTTCCCCATCCCCGGCAATCCGAACAACGTCATCCCCGACCCGTCGTCCTTCACGGGCTACGTGTCGAACATCGACCAGCTCGACGGCAAGCGCTTCGTCCGCATCCAGGTGACCTTCACCGCGAACGTGACGACCGGGCAGGTGCCGCAGATCAACAGCATCAGCATCCCGTACATCACCTTCTGACGCGCGCAGGCGCGTCCGAGAACGACCACCGCCGGTCGGCGCGACGGCGGGAGAACCGGAGAGACCCATGAGGCAGAACGACGGGAGGCAGGACCGGGTCGCGGCGTGGGCCGTGCTCGGGCTGGGGGGCGCCCTGGTCGCCGCCGGCTGCGGCGGCGGAGGCGGCAGCGCACCCAAGGATCCGCCCGATCAGGCGCTCTACGCCAAGAGCATCAGCGTGCCGAACTACACCGGGATCTTCCTGGACGAGGACATCCGCCTGGAGTTCTCGGCGCCCGTCAAGGAAGGGAGCATCAACCCGGACTCCATCCGGATCCGCACCGGTCCGACGGGCGGCATCGCCCCCTTCGGCGAGTTCGTGCGGGGCATCTTCATGGTGGACAAGGGCAACGGCAACCGGATCGTCATCGACCGCGATCAGATCACGGAGAACCTCGTCGGCCGCGTCGAGCGGTCGGGGAACCCGGGGCGGATCGCGGACAACATCCGCTTCGACCTCGGCAACGACTCCCCTCCGGGCTCCAACGGCGTGCGCAGGCCGCTGTTCGATCGCAGCGAGCAGGCCACCATCACCTTCGTTCCCGAGATCCCCACCCGCGCCGCCCTGGATGACACGGGCTACGGTGCCCTCAGCACCTACGCCGTCATCGTCCCCGGCTACCCGACGACGAACACGCTGGAGAACCTCGCCGGCAGCCCCGCGCTCTCGCCCGGCGGCCGGGTGTTCACCTCCACGTTCACGACGGTTCCGCTGACGGCGAGCAAGGTCTTCCTCGGCGCCGAGTCCGCCGGCGTACCGCGGGTCATCCACTCGTCTCCCTTCAACGGGTCGGGCCCCGTCGCGCTCACGGACCCCATCAAGATCCGCATGAGCCAGCCCCTGGATCCCCGGACCGTGGACGTGACGCAGTTCTCCGTGGAACTCGTCTCCGTCCCTGCGCCCTATCCGCAGATCCCGGTCTCCGTGTTCCTCGCGCAGCAGCGTCTCGGCAAGTGCGAGATCACGCTGACTCCCATCAACCCCCTCCCCTCCGACGGCGTCATTCGCGTGACCATGGGGACCGGCATCGAGGATCTCCTCGGGCAGGCCATCAACCCGACGGTGCTCTCCTTCTCCACGGGCTTCGGTCCTCCCATCGACGTCGGTCCGTTCGAGGAGGAGTTCAGCACGAACACCTACGAGGACGCCGCGAACACCACGGCGGTGTGGAACGGCAACAAGCCCTACGTCGACGCCACGCCCGGCGAGCTCAAGGCGGCCTTCGCCCCCTACGCCGGTGACGGCTCCGACGGCGCCTTCACCGCGACCATCGGAATCACCACCACCCTGAACACGGGGAGCACCGTGCAGCGCGTCTACAACTACACGACGTTCACGATCCCCATCGGCGCCACCGTCGTCGCGTCGGGCAGTCATCCGCTGGTCATCCGCTGCCAGGGCGCCATCGACATCTCCGGCGCACTGCTCGCGAACGGCGCGTCGGGCGGCATCGGTTTCTCGTCCACGGACAACTCCACCAGCATCGCGCAGGGCGGCACCGGGGGCATCGCGGGCGCCGGGGGCGGTCCCGGTGGCGGCGGCGCCTTCGCGGTCATCGGCGGCGGCGGCAACATGGACGGCCTGGACGGAGTGGGACCGGGCAAGGGTCTCGGCGGGTTCACGGGCCAGAACGACTCCTTCGACGAGACGACGGATCCGTTCTGGCCGCGCGCGAAGTTCGGCGGCGCCGACCAGTCGTGCCAGAAGGCGACCCCCGGCGGTGCCGCGTACACGTACGCGGCCTGCCGCCAGAGGGAGTGCGGCGGCGGCGGCGGCTACTCCACGGCGGGCGGCGACGGTGACAACGACGGTGCCACGGAACTCTCCCGCAACGGCGCCACCACGCCCAACGGCGGGAAGGGCGGCGTCACCTGGGGCAGCGCGACCTTCTCCAACGCGTCGACCTCCGCCACGGTCCTCGTCAAGGACACGGGGACGGGTGGAACGAAGACCATCACCCTCAACGGCGTCCCCACGCTGGTCGCGCAGCAGGGGGGATCCGGCGGCGGCGGCGGCGGCGGCGAGGATGACCGCAACTCCAGCAACCTGCTCGGCACCGCGGACAGCGGCGACGAGGGTGGCGGCGGGGGCGGCGGCGGCGGCGGCGCCATCCAACTCGTGTCCTACCTGAACATCACGGTGTCGGGCCGGGTCTCCTGCAACGGCGGACGCGGCGGGAACACGTCGGTGGACGAGGCCCAGACCGACTTCGGCGAGGGCGCCGGCGGCGGCGGTGGCTCCGGTGGCTCCATCTGGATCCAGTGCCGTGGCACCGCGACGGTGAACTCGGGCGCCATCATGGAGGCCCTCGGCGGTTCCGGCGGCTCCGGGTACGCCGACGGGTCGTCCCTCGTCTACGTGGGCGGCTCCGGCGGCGAGGGCCGCATCCGGGTCGAGGACGGCGACGGGATCATCTCCCTGCCGGGGACCGTGCAGCCCAACGCCTCCACGGCGGCGTTCGCGCCGGCCCTCGATCTCGACTCCGTGGCGCTCTCCCAGTGGATCAGCACCGGCATCTTCACGCCGGACTTCAGCCAGCCCATCGTGGACGCCGCGGTGCTCCCGGCGGTCGGTCCCGGCGGCGCCATCCGCATCTTCCTCGAGGGCGCGCCGGAGGACGTCAACACGGCGGTCGACGACCCGTTCCTCGCCGCCAGCACCACGTTCATCAAGGTGTACGACACCGACATCCCCGGGGGGTTCGTCGCCGGCAACCCCTGGGACCTGCTCGACAACAACAAGTGGTGGCGTTTCAAGGTCGAGTTCCACGTGGACGCCTTCCACACCTTCACGGATCCGCTCCCGACGGTCCGGGCGCTGACCGTCACCATCAGCCAGTGACGGTTCCCCGGGGGGACCCGGGGCACGGCCCCCGGGCAGACCCCGGGGCATGAGGATGGATGCGCACGGGCGCCTCCGGGTTCCGGAGGCGCCCGCTTTCTTCCAGGGGTCGCGGGGCCCCCTCAGGATGGCCCCCATGGGACGGTCCGCAGGACGCCTGGAGAGGAAGCTCGCCGGGGCCATCGCGGCGGTCGGCTCCCGGTACTACCTCCGCAAACCGGACCTCCGCGAACTCCTCGAGGTCAAGTTCCCGACCCTCGACTCCGTGGCGCGCATCGCCTGGAACGAGGTGCTCTTCCGGGCCGGGAGCGAGCGCGGCGGCACGCTCACCAGCGTGAATCTCGAACTCACCAACCACTGCAACCTCTACTGCACCATCTGCCCCGTCAACACGACCATGAAGCGGCCCAAGAACTTCATGGAGCCGGCCCTGTTCCGCAAGGTCATCGACGAGAATCCGTCCTTCGACTTCGTGCTGACGTTCCAGTGGGGGGAGCCGCTCCTGCACCCGCAGGTGTTCGAACTGGTGCGCTACGCGGCGGATCGCGGCATCCGCCCCATGCTCACCAGCAACGGGACGCGACTGGATCCGGAGCGGCGAGCGCGGCTCCTCGAGTGCGGCCTCGAGCGGATCACGTTCTCCGTGGACGGGGACCGGGAGAGCCATGAGCGGATCCGCGGCTACTCCTACGACAGGCTCCGCGCCGACGTCCTGGCGCTGCGCGAGGAGCGGGATCGGGCCGGCTCCCCGCTGAGCATCGACGTGTCCATGGTGGTGGACGAGGCGACGGAGGGCGCGCTCGACCGCTACCTCGCCGAGTGGAAGGGCGTGGTCGATCGCGTGCAGGCCATCCCGAAGTTCGTGCCGCAGGCGCGGACGGCCCCGTGCCGGGAACTCTGGCGCGGCACCGCCGTCGTGCTCTGGGACGGGCGCGTCAGCGTGTGCTGCGCCGACTCCGAGGGCGCGGCGATCATCGGGGACGCCTACGAGAAGCCCCTGGCGGAGATCTGGAACGGCCCGGAGATGCGGGAGTTCCGGCGGGCGCACGTGGAGCGGAAGTTCCCCCGCATCTGCGCCTTCTGCGGCGAGTTCGACTCCCCCCGGGTGTCCAAGAGGTTCTCGTGACGGCGCCGCGGACGACCGTCCGCCGGCAGTACCGGGACGTGCTCCGGCAGCGACTGGCGGCGGGGGACTTCGGATGGCTGGCGCGCCGCGTGCCACAGGCGCTGGGGGTGCTCGCCGGGAGCCGGCTCGGCCGGCCCCTCGCGGGGCCCATCCTCGGCACGCTCGTGGTGACCTACTTCTGCAACTACCGGTGCGTGTTCTGCGAACTGCCGCAGCGCGCGGTGCGCCGACGCGGCGAGGGGTTCGAGGAGTTCGATCGCGAGGGGCTCCTGGGAGTCATCCGCGGGTTCGCCGACGCCGGGACCGCGGGGGTGGGCATCACGGGCGGGGAGCCGTTCCTGCGCCCCGAACTCCCCGATCTCGTGCGCGAGATCCGCGCCCGTCGGATGGTCGCCCACGTGAACACGAACGGCCACTTCCTCGACGACCGCCGGATCGCCGCCCTGCTGGAGGCGGGACCGGATTCGATCAACGTCTCGCTCGATGCGGCGGACGCCACCACGCACGACCGGTTGCGCGGCGTCCCCGGCTCCCACGTCCGGATCCTGCAGGGGCTCGCGCGCCTGCTCCGCGCCCGGGGCCGGTCCTCCCGCCCGCGCGTGGCGGTCACCTCGGTGTTCCACCGGGACAACCTCGCGGGAGCGGAGGCGCTCGCGGATCTCTGCACCGAGGTCGGCGTCGACGGCCTGGGGTTCATCCCGGCGCACGAGTACCGCGACGGCACCACGCTCGACGGAGTGGCCCCCGCCCGCGCGTTCGAAGCCGAGGCCCGGCGCGCCGCCGAGGGGCTGATCGCCCTGCGCGAACGGCGCCCCGTCCTGGAGAACTCCCCCGCGTACCTCTCCATGTTCGGGGACGCGTTCTCGGGTCGCCCCAACGGGATCCGGTGCCTCGCCCCCTGGACCTCCCTCGTCGTGGACTGCTACGGCCGGGTCTTCCCCTGCGTGCCCGTGAGCGAGATCGATCGGCCCGTGGCGGTCATCCGCTCCGGCGACGAGATCCCGGCGCTCTGGCGGAAGGGACTGGACGAGGCGCGCCGCCGCTACCGCGAGTGCCAGGCCTGCTACTGGAACTGCCACATGGAGATGAACATCGCCATGAAGTCCGGCAAGGCCGCGCCGCGCGCGGCGTCCGCCGGAGGGTCCGGAGGGACGGCGTGAGGCTCGGCCTGGCGAAGTGGATCGACCGGGTGTTCGGCCGCGCGGTCTGCGCCGTGCTGGCCGCCTGCCGCACCCTGCGCGAGGCGATCGCACCGCGCGAGGCGCTGGCGGGGGATCCGCGGTCCATCCTCCTCGTGAAGTTCTGGGGCCTGGGGAACCTGGTGCTGCTCCTCCCCGTGTTCCGCGCGCTCCGCCGTCGCTACCCGGCGGCCCGGATCGTCCTGCTGACGCTCTCCCGCAACCGCGACCTCCTGCAGGGAGTGGAGGATCTCGACGACGTGCTGTCCGTCTCCGATCGGAGCCTCGTCGCCGTGCTGTGGACGCTCACGCGATCGCTCTTCCGCGCCCGGCGCCTGCGGCCCGACCTGGCGGTGGACTTCGAGCAGTTCTCGCGGGCGTCGGCGGCGTTCGTGTTCCTCTCCGGGGCGCGCCAGGCGGTGGGGCTCGACACCCCGGGTCAGCACCGCGGTCCGCTCTTCCACGCGCGGGTCCCCTACGAGGACGGACGCCACGCGTCGGAGACCTTCCTCGATCTCGCCCGCGCCGCGGGCGTCGACGCGGGCCGCTACGAGCCGCTCCCGCCGCCGGTGTTCGCCGCCGACCGCGCCCGCGCGGCGGAGTTCCTCGGCGCCGCCGGCCATGCTGACGGCCCCGTGTACGTGCTCCACCCCGGCTCCGGGGACAACTTCGTCGGGCGGCGGTGGGGGGCGGAGAACTTCGCCCGCGTCGCCGACCACCTCCTGGACAAGCACGGGGGCACCGTCGTGCTCACGGGAGGTCCCGCCGAGGCGGCCCTGGTCGAGGAGGTGCGGGCGCTCTGCCGCCGCCGGGACCGCGTCATCCCCGCGGCGGGTGCGCTCGGCATCCGGGCGCTTGCGGCCCTCTGCGAGACGGCGGCGCTGATCGTGAGCAACGACACGGCGCCCGTCCACCTCGGCTCCGCCATGGGGCGGCCCGTGCTGGGGATCTACGGACCCAACACGCCGCGGCTCTACGGTCCGCTGTCGCCGGGCAGCGTGGCGTTCTACCACCGAACGCCGTGCTCCCCCTGCCTGACGGACTTCAACTACAAGACCTCCCTCTGCGGGATGCCGGTCTGCATCCGCTCCATCCGGGTGGAGGAGGTGGCGTCGGCGGCGGACCGCATCCTGGGGGCCGCCGCGGCGGGACGCCCGCAGGCGCCCGCCCGGATCCTCGCCCGCCGCGTGCCCGGGCCCGCCGAGGTCGAGTGAACGGCGGCGAGCGGCGCGGCCTCATCGTCCCCGCGGCGGCGATCGCGGTGCTGCTCGCGTTCCTGCCCGTGCTCGGCCACGGATGGGTGTACGACGATCACCGCTTCGTCGCGGCGAACGGGGCCCTCGACGGCATCGCCGGGGCGCCGTGGCGCGCCTTCGATCCCGCCGTCACGACCGTGGACGGCGCGGAGCCGGGGATGTGGCGTCCGCTCCGGACGCTGTCCTTCGCCCTCGACCGCGGGCTGTTCGGTTCGGACCCGGCGGGGGCCCACCTCCACTCGGCGCTCCTCCACGGCGCCGCCGCGGCGACCGTGGCCGCCCTGGGCCTGCGGCTCGGTCTCGGGGCCGGCGCGGCGTTCGTCGCCGGACTCCTCTTCGGCCTCCACCCGCTGCAGGTGGAGCCCGTCGCATGGGTCGCCGCGCGGGGGGATCTCCTCTGCGGACTGCTCCTGCTCGTGGCCGTCGCCATCCACCTGGGAGGCCGGCCCCTCGCCGCGGCGGGAGTCTGCGGGGCGGCGTTCCTGGCGAAGGAGTCCGCCATCGTCGCGCCCCTGCTCCTGGTGACGGCGGACCTCGCCGCCGGCGGGTGGGAGCGCGTCCGGACGGCGAGGCGCGGGCCGCAGGCAGCGGCGGCGATCGTCGCCGGGCTCGTGGGCGTCCGGCTCGCGGTGCTCGGCGCCGGGCCGGCCTTCAGCCAGGGCGAGGGACTCGGCCTCGGCCCCGGCGTGCTCGCGCTGGCCCAGCCCGCGATGCTCGGCCACTACTTCCTGCGCACGGTGGTCCCGCTGCCCGGCGCCTTCGACCTGCAACTCGATCCGACCTCCCCGTGGCCCGCCCTCGCCGCGGCTGGCGCGGTCGGGCTCCTCCTCGCGGCCGCCCGCGTTCCGGCCCTGCGATCCACCGCCGCGCCGGCACGCCTGGCGGCGGCGTGGTCGGTCGGCGTGCTCCTCCCCGTGACCCTCCTCCAAGTCGCGTTCCCGCTGAAGATCCTGGTGGCGGATCGTTTCGCGTACCTGGCACTGGCGGGCCCGGCGCTGGCCGCCGGGGCGCTGCTGGATCGCGCGGGTGGCCGCGCCGTCGCGGTCGCGGCGGCCGGGGCTCCGCTCCTGCTGTTCTCCACGGTCCCGGCGCTGGGGACCTGGCGGGACGACACGGCGCTCTGGAGCGCGGTGCTGGCCCGCGATCCAGGGCACCCGCGCGCGCTGCACGGGATGGCGGCGGCGCAGCAGCGGGAGGGGCGGCTGCAGGATGCGGACCGCTACTACCGCGCCTACCTCGCCGAGGCGCCCGGCGACGCCGGCGCGTGGCTCCAGGCGGGGCTCGTGGAGGAGGCGCTGGCGGAGCGGGCCGCCGCGGCCCCGGCGGAGGGAGGGCCGGAGGAGCGGGGGCGGCGGCTGCTGGGGGCGTCGGCGTCGTTCCACACGGCGATCCTCCTCTGGCTGGGGGGGGATCCGGCGGGACGGGAGCGGGGCCTCCCCGCGGCCCGGCTCGCGCGGGCGTGCGTCCTCGCGTCGCTGGGCCAGGGGGACGCGGCGGAGGACGAAGCGCTCGAGGGGCTGACCCTCTGGCGCCGCCTCCCGCGGGATCTCCGGGTTCCGCTGGAGGGACGGCGCGCCGCTCTGGGCCGCTGGGCCGCGGGCACGGATCGCGGCGGCGTCCTCGTCGCCCTCGACTCCCCGCCGGAGCGGCCGTGAGGCGCCTCGCCCTCCTGGCGGCCCGCGCCGTGCGGTCCAACTTCGGCGTGAACGCGGCCCCCTTCAAGCTGACCCTCATCTGCACGTGGACCTGCGACTGCCGCTGCCGGATGTGCAACATCTGGTCCCGCCCCAAGCCCGAGGTCATGACCGTCGAGGAAGTGCGGACCTTCTTCCGCAGGAACCCCGGCTTCTCCTGGGTGAACCTCTCGGGCGGGGAGATCTTCACGCGCCGCGACGCGGTGGAACTGGTGGCGGCCATCGTCGCCGAGGCCCGCGACCTCTACCTGCTCGATTTCCCCACCACGGGGCAGCAGACGGGGCGCGTGGTGGAGGGGGTGCGCGCGGCGCTGGACGGCGGCGTCCCCCGGCTGCTGGTCACCATCAGCCTCGACGGCGCCGGCGAGGAGCACGACGACGTGCGGCGCGTGAAGGGGGCCTACGTCAAGGCGGTGGAGACGTTCCGCCGGCTTCGCGAGATCCGCAGGCCGGGCTTCGGCGTGTTCTTCGGGGTCACGCTCTCCTCCTTCAACCGCGGGTCCCTCCTCGAGATCGTGGCGCGCGTCGCCCGCGACCTGCCCGGGGTCACGGAGCGCGACTTCCACGTCAACCTGGCGCAGGAGTCGGCCCACTACTACGGCAACGAGGGGCTCGGCCGCGGCGGCGCCGACCTGCTGGCCGACATCGAGGAGTTCCAGCGGAGGCGCGGGACGCCCCTCCACCCGGTGGCCCTGCTGGAGCGGCTCTACCAGAAGCGGCTGCGCGGGTTCGTGGAGACCGGGCGCACGCCCGTCCCGTGCCGCGCCCTCTCGTCCAGCATCTACGTCGACCCGACGTGGCGCGTCTACCCGTGCACCATGTGGGACGCGCCGCTGGGAAACCTCCGGGAATCGGAGTTCGACCTGGCCCCCCTCTGGCGTTCCGCCGCGGCGGACGCGCGCCGGCGGGAGATCGCCGAGGGGCGCTGCCCCCACTGCTGGACCCCGTGCGAGGCGTACCCGTCCATCCTGGCCCAGATCCTCCGCCCCTCCGGGCCGGTGCCGCGGCCCGGCGCGCCGCCGGCCCCGGCGGGCCCCGGTGTCGACGCCTCCCGGCGGATCCCCTCGGAGGTCTGAACGGCCGCGCGGGGTCGGTCCACGGGCCCCGACGGCCTCGCTGGCGCGCGAAATGGCGGGGCGGGCCGCCGGCGGGCCCAGAATGCGCCGCTTGCCACCGATGACGAAGATACGGGTCGGCGATCGCCTCGCCGGGAAGTGGGAGGTCCTCGCCGCCCACTCCGGCGGCATGGGCGTCGTGTACATCCTCCGCGATGACCGTGGCCGCAAGGCCGCGGCGAAGACGGTCCGCGACGAGTTGCTCGGGGAGGGGCGCGTCCTGCGCCGCTTCCGGGTCGAACTGAGCACGTGGATCTCCCTGGGGCGCCACCCGAACATCGTCGAGGCCCGCGACACGTTCGAGGTCGACGGGCGCCCGTTCCTTCTCCTCGAGTACGTGGAGGGACTCACCCTCGGGGAACTCATCCAGGCGGGGGGCCCGCTGCTCCCCGCGGAGGCCCTGGACTACACCCTCGGGCTTGCGCGGGGCATGGCCCACGCGGAGACGAGCCAGGTGGCGCCGGGGGGACGGGGTCTCGTCCACCGGGATCTGAAGCCCTCCAACGTCTTCGTCACGAGGGAGCGGCGGGCCCGGGTATCGGATTTCGGCATCGTGAAGGTGTTCGGGCGGGGCGGGGCGATCACCGACGAGGGGATGGGCCTCGGAACGCCGTACTACGTCTCGCCGGAGCAGTTGCGCGACGCCGCCGGGACCGACGGGCGGGGGGACATCTACTCCGCGGGGGCCATGCTGTACGAGGCCCTCACGGGCGAGCCTCCGCTGCGGGCGGAGAACATCGAGAACCAGGTCTACAACATCCTCCGCGTGCCCGCGCCGTCGCCGGCGGCGGCCAATCCCGCCGTCTCCGCCGCCCTCTCGGACCTGGTCCTGCGTTGCCTGGAGAAGGACCGGGACCGCCGCCCGCCCAACTTCGCCGCCCTCGGCGAGGAGCTCGCCGCCCTCCTGCGGGAGGAGGCGGCGCGCCCGCTTCCGGCGGGGGCGCGGCTGTGCCCGACCTGCGGGCATGTCGCGGTGCGGGGCGGGGCGGCGTGCCCCCTCGACGGCTCCGCCACGACGGCCGCCGCGCCGGAGGCCCGGTACGCGCCCGTGGAGCGGCCCGGCGTCGCGCAGGGCTCCCCCGGCGCGGCCCCCCCGCGCATCGAACTGCGCGTGGACGGCGTGGAGGTGAGGCCCCGCGTCCCGCGAACGGGGCAGCCGATGACCATCGTGGTCTCCGTCGCCAACCCCGGCGTGGTCGCCGCCCCCGGGTGCCTCGTGCGCTACTCCCTGCCCGACGACGAGGCGTTCCTCCGGCGGGGGCAGGCGGAGTTCTGGCGGGGCGACGTGGCGCCCACGCCCGCCGGCGCCCCCCTCCGCGTCCAGTGGGAGGTGGTGCCGCTGCGCGCCGGCCGGTTCGAGGTCCCGCCGCCCCGCGTCCTCTACCGCGACGGCGGGGGTCGTCGGCGCGAGGCCCGCGCCGAGGCGCCGCTGCCCTTCGACGTGGAACTGCACGCGGTGCTGCCGCTGGTGGGGCGCGCCGCGGAGACGGCGACGCTGCGGGACGCGCTGGACGCCGCCGCGGCGCACCTCCCGTTCCCGGTGCTCTTCCTGGGTGCCCCCGGAAGCGGGAAGACCCGCATGCTCGACGAATTGGCCGCGCTGGCGGGGGACCGGGGATTCACCGTGCTGCGCGGGCGCGGACTGGAGCGCGCCGGACAGCCGCTGCGATCCCTCCACGAGGCCCTGGCCGGGTACTTCGGGGTCGCCGACCCGTCGCTCCGCCGGGACGAGATCACGGCGCGCGTGGTGGACGGCCTCGACCCGCTGTTCGGGCGGGACCCGGAACTGGTGGCGTTCCTCGCCGGCTTCCTCGCCGGGGGCGTGCCGCCCACGGCGGGGTCGGACTTCCTGTTCCTGCGGTTCCTCATGGGCGCCGCCCGCTCGCGGCCGACGCTCCTCGTGCTGGACGACATGCACTTCGGCGAGTTCGAGACCATGGACCTGGTCGCCGAGGCGGCGGAACGCGCACGCGAGGAGGGCCGCCCCCTGCTCATCGCCATGGCGTCCCGCCCGGAGGACGTGGACGAGCGCGCCTCCCTGCGCATCGCCCACCTGCGGCAGGTGGAGACCCGCCTGCGGGCCGCCGCCGGGCTGCGGGTCCACGACCTCGCGCCCCTCGGGGAGGAGGACGTCGCCGCGCTGCTGGACGCCGCGTTCCCGGGCCACTCCTTCCCCACGGACGCCCCGTTCCTCGCGGGCGCGCTCCGGGATCAGACCGCGGGCAACCCGTTCTTCCTCGCGGAGACCTTCCTTCTGCTGCGCGAGGCCCGCGCCTCCGACGGGAGCCCGCTGGTCGCGCCGGCGCCCGGTGGGTGGAACGTCTCCCCCGAACTCGTGCCCGAGGCCCTCGCGACGATCATCCCCTCCGCGGTGGAGGGCGCCGTCGAGGGCCACCTCGCCCGCCTGAGCCCCGCCACCGCGGAGGTGCTCGACCGCGCGGCCGTGATCGGCGAGGAGTTCGAGGTGGACCTTCTGGCGGAGACCTGCGGGGGAATGGACGCGGCGGAGGCGGCCATCGAGGAGATGGAACGCGCGCGGCTGCTGGAGGCCGTGGACGCCGGGATGCTGCGGTACCGGTTCACGCACTCGCTGCTGCCCCACGTCGTGGAGCGCCGCTGCGGCGAGGCGTCGCCGCGGCGGCTCCGCCGCCTGCACGCGGACGTGGCCGACGCGCTGCTGCGGCTGCACGGGAAGCGGGGGGCGCGGCGCCTCCTGCTGCGGCTGTCCCGCCACCTCCTCCACGCGGGGCGGAACCGGGAGGCGTTCCGGGCGCTGGTGCAGGCGGCGGGCCGCCTGGTCGCGGGCCAGCTGTTCCCCCGCGCGGCCTCCACGCTCGCCCACGCCGAGGCCCTCCTCCGGGGCGGGCTCCGACCGCCCCGCCGTCTGCTGCGGGAGTTCCACCTCCACCGGGGCGAGACGGCGCGCATCCTGGGACGCTACGACGAGGCCGCGGAGGCGTTCCACCGGGCCATCGAGATCGCCTCCGCGGCGACCGGTCGCGCCGACCGCGAGGCCCTCGGGCTCGCCTACTCCAAGATGGGCAAGGTCCACGAGGCCCGCGGACAGATCACGGACGCCCTCTACTGCTACGGCGTGGGCATGGGGGTGCGCGAGGAGGCGGGCGATCGCAACGGGCTCGCCAACTCCCTGGTGAACATCGGGACCGCCTACGCGCTGAGCGGGGACGGCACCCGCGCGCGGGAGTACCTGGAGCGGGGTCTGCGGCTCGCGCGGGAGGTCCGGAACCGGGCCGCCCGCGCCCACGCGAAGGCGCAACTGGGCGCCCTGGATCTCCGGGAGGGACGCCTGACGGATGCGCGCCGCCGCTACGGGCGGGCGATGGCGCTCTTCGCGGCGCAGCGGGACCGTCGCGGCCAGGCCATGGCGCTCAACGGGATGGGGAGCATCGCTCTCCGTCGCGGGGATCTCGACCGCGCCGAGCGCTCCTACCGTCGGGCCCTCGAACTGCGGCGCGCGGTGGGGGACCGGGAGGCCATGGCCTCCTCCTACAACAACCTGGGCGCGGTCTCCGAGCGGCGCGGGGACATGACCACGGCGTCGGGCTGGTACCGGCGGAGCCGCGAGGCGCACCGCGAGGTCGGGAGCCGGCGGGGCCTCGCCATCGCCTCCCAGAACCTCGGGGAGACCCTGCTTCGCTCCGGGGAGGTCGTCGAGGCCGCCGAGGCGCTGGCGGAAGCGGTGGACGGCTGGCGCGCCCTCCAGGACCGATCCGGCCTCTGCCGGGCCCTGCTGCTCCGCTCGCGGGCCCTCTGGGCGGCGGGACTCGAAGCGGAGGCCGACGACGTGCGCGAGGAGGCCACGCGGGAGGCGGAGGCTTCCGGCTCCGCGGCGGCGCGCGCGCTGGCCCGCGTCGCGCGGGCGGCGGCGCTGGAGCGGGCGGGGCGCGCGCGGGACGCGCTGGCGCTGCTGGAGGGGTTCCCCGCGGAGGTCCTCCCGCCGGAGGGGGATGCGGAGTTCCACCTCGTGCGACTGGCGGCGCTGGTGGGCTGCGAGGGGTGTCCGGAGGCGGACGTGGAGGTCGCCCACGCGGCGGCCGTGGCGGCGGTGGAGCGTGCGCGCACCTGGGACGGGGACGAGGATGCCCTGGTGCGCCTGCGCATCGTGGAGGCGCGGCTGGCCCTCGCCCGGGGGCTCCGGGAGGACGGGGCGAGGGCCTACCGGGAGGCGGTGGCGGTGGCGGGACGGCCGCGGGCCGTGCTGCGGCCGCTCCTCCTGGAGGCCCTCGCCGGCCTGGCCGGCGCCACGGGAGACCCCGCGGAGGCGGCGGAGGCGGAGCGGGCGGCGGGGGAAGTGCGGGAGGAGCTCCGCGCCCGGCGGGGGTAGCCGCGGCGGCCGCCGGGGACCGGGCCGGCGGGAGTTTGCCCGCGGCGGAGGCTCCCGGGATGATGGCCGGGCGGGGCGTCCGTCCGCCCCCGGGAGGCGAAATGCCCGACCCCGAGTCTCCTCCCCGCATCCGATCCGCGGGGCCCGCGGAGGATCCGTTCGACTGGTTCATCCGGATCCCCAACCGGCTGGAGCTCATGAAGCCGGTGCGGGATCTGGTCGCGGCGACGTGCCAGTCCCACGGGGCCGACGAGGAGGCCCTCCAGGAACTCCTCCTCGCGGTGACCGAGATCGTCAACAACTCCATCGAGCACGTGGCGGGCCGGGGCGAAGGGGGCTACCACGAGGTGGACTTCCACTTCGGCGTGCGGGACCGGGTGGCCGTCGGCCGCATCGTGGACGAGGGCGAGGACGGCATCCGCCAGGGCGACTTCGACGGCGCGCAGCAGCCGTCCCTCGACTGCGACCGGGGCCGCGGCCTGCTTCTCATCCGCGTGTACCTGGACGAGGTGCGGGTGCGGGAAGTCCCCGGCGTGGGGACGGAGATCCGGTTCGTGAAGGACCTCCGCGGCGAGGGGGGATCCGCATGAGCGACCAGCGGTCCACGGGGATCACGCTTCCGGGCGGTGCCCCGCACGACTCCTTCGCGGACTTCCTCACGGGGGATCCGCGGCGCGACGCCCGCAACGTCAACATCCTGCTCCAGACCATCGCGGCGGTGAACAGCAACCTGGAACTGGAGACGGTGATCATCAACGCCGTCGACCTCACCGTCGAACTGACCGGCGCGGAGCGGGCGATCCTCATGCTGTTCGAGGGGGACGCGCTCCGGGTCCGCATGGCGCGTGATCGCCGGAAGCGCAACCTGCCGGCGTCCATCTCGTACTCCCACTCGGTCCCGCTCAAGGTCGCCCGCGAGGGGAAGGCCATCTGCCTCCTCGACGCCGCGGCGCAGGCGTCCATGAACCTCGGCCAGTCCATCGCGGACCTGCGGCTGATGACCGTCATGTGCGTGCCGCTGCGCGTGAAGGACCGGGTGATCGGCGTCCTCTACGTGGACTCGCACGCCACGAACAAGGAGTTCGGCGACTCGGACCTGACGCTGCTCAACGCCCTCGCGTACCAGGTCGCCATCACGCTGGACAACGCCCGCCTCCTCGAGCACTACGTGGAGAAGCAGCGCATCCAGCAGGGCCTCTACATCGCCCGCGACATCCAGCGCTCGCTGCTCCCCGCGGGCCCGCTCTCCGTGCCCGGGTTCGACGTCCACGGCGTCTCCCTGGCGTGCGAGGAGACGAGCGGCGACTACTTCGACTACCTCCGCCAGGGACCGGATCGGGTCGGCATCGTCGTCGGGGACGTGGCCGGCCACGGGATCGGCGCCGCGCTCTTCATGGCGACGGCGCGCGCCCTGCTGCGGGCGTTCCTCTACGCCAACTCGGACCCCGCCGTGACCCTCGCCAACCTCAACGACTTCCTGAGCGAGGACATGGAGACGGGGCGGTTCATGACGCTGTTCTACGGCGAACTGGACGTCTCCGCACGCACGCTCCGCTACGTCCGGGCCGGGCACAACGCCCCGCTGCTGTACCGGGGCCGCACCGACTCCTTCGAGGAACTGGATGCGCCGGGAGTGGCGCTGGGGATGGTTCGCGGGTTCCGCTACCGCGTGTCCGAGCCCATCCCGCTGGAGCCCGACGACATCCTGTTCCTGTACACCGACGGGATCGTGGAAGCGATGAACCAGGACAAGCAGCAGTTCGGGGACGAGCGCGCGGCGGAAGTCCTCCGCCGGCACCGCGATCGTCCGTCGCGGGAGATCTGCGATCGCATCCACCGGGCCGTCGTGGAGTTCAGCGGGCCCGGGCCTCAGGAGGACGACTTGACCATGGTCGTGGCCAGGGTTCTGGCCCAGGGGGAGTGATGGAACTGGATCGCAGCAGGCAGGACGACGTCCTGGTCATCGCCATCGCGGGCGAGTTCGACACGCTCGACGTGGATCGGTTCTCGGCGGAGGTCTCGGAGGCGCTCGACGGTGGCGTCCGCCGCGTGGGACTGGAACTCTCGCGCATGACGTTCATCAACTCCACGGCGCTGGGGAGCCTTCTGCGCGAGCAGAAGCGCCTCCAGCAGG
Source organism: uncultured Planctomycetota bacterium (assembly GCA_964607145.1). Lineage (GTDB taxonomy): Bacteria > Planctomycetota > JAJSAM01 > JAJSAM01 > JAKLKS01 > CAZSIX01. Next base: position 63,444 of record CAZSIX010000017.1, read on the forward strand.
CGGGGGGGGACCTGGCGTGCGCCGCGCTCTCCGCCTTCGCCGCGCGGAACTTCCGGCTGCTGGGCCTGGACCGTCGCGTGCGGTGCTTCGACGCCGTCCCCGACATGGTCGCGTACCTGAGGACGGTGGGTGCGGACGAGGTCGGGATCCTCGGCGAGAACCGCGTCGCCTTCGCGTTCCACGATGCGGCGGAGGGCAAGGAACGCGTCGCCGAGATGCGCTCCCTCCACCGGGACGGGCTGGCCTTCTCCTACGAGAACATCGAGGGCCTCGACGTGGGCACGGTCTTCCGCCCCGGCCGGCGCCTGGGCCTCCGGTTCCGGCTGCCGCTCTACCACCCGACCCACGAGTTCAGGGTGGAGGGCGTCATCGGCGTCGCCGACGAGGCGGCGGGGAAGAAGGTCGGCGTCCACGTGGCCTTCGACAGCCTCGGCGAAGTGGAGGCCGCCGCCATCGGCAAGTTCGTCGAGGACATGAAGTTCATCCGCGAGGAGATCCCGCCGGACGCGCCGTAGCCGCGCTTTCCCGGCCGCGCGGGGACGCCTATAATCCCGCCGCCGGCCCTCTCGCCGCGATCCCGGAGGAACCACCCTTGCGCCCGTTCCGACCGTATCTGCTCGCCATCGCAGCGACCCTTCCCCTGGCCGCGTGCTCCGGCAAGGATCCCGAGACCGCCGCCGGGGGCCCGGCTCCCGCCCCGGCCGCCGCCCCGACGCCGGGCGCCGCGCCGTCCGGAACCCCGCTGCGCCTCGGGGTCGCCGGCCCGAAGACCGGGCCGCAGAAGAAGAACGGGGAGGATCTCGAGCGCGGCGCGCTGCTCGCCGTCGAGGAGATCACGGCGCGCGGCGGCGTGCTGGGCCGGCCCGTGGAGATGGTCTTCCGGGACGACGAGGCGCAGGACAAGAACGCCACAGCCGTGGCCGGGGAACTGGTGGCGGCGGGGGTGGTCGGCGTGGTCGGCCACTTCAACTCCGGGTGCACCATCCCGGCGTCGGAGATCTATCACACGAACGGAGTGCCGGTGATCACGCCGGCCTCGACCAACACCTACGTGACCGATCGGGGCTACGCCGACGTCTTCCGCGTGTGCGGCCGTGACGACCAGCAGGGGGCCGCGGCGGCACGGTTCGTCGTGGACGTCCTCAAGGCGCGTCGCGTGGCCGTGTTCGACAACCGCACGGCGTACGGGAAGGGACTCGCCGACGAGTTCGTCCGCAATCTCGAAGCCAAGGTGGAGGTCGCCGTCCGCGAGGGGTTCGACGAGAAGGAGCGGAACTTCCGTCCCTACCTCTCCAAGCTGAAGGACGCCGAGGTGGAGGTCTGGTACTTCGGCGGCATCTACGACCAGGCGGCCCCCATGCTCACGCAGGCGAGGCAGCTCGGCGTGTCCGCGCCCATGATGAGCGGCGACGGCGTCCACGGGTACAAGGAGGACTTCCTCGACAAGGTCGGCGAGGGGGCGAACGGGACGCTGACCACCTTCCCCGACACGGAGGCCGCTCCCGGGTACAAGTCGTTCATGGAGCGGTACGCGGCGCGCTTCAAGGGGGAGCCGGGGCCCTACGCGATCTACTCGTACACCGCGGCGACGCTGCTCCTCGAGGCGGTGCAGCGGGCGGGGTCCGCGGAGGGCGCGAAGGTCGCCGCGGCGCTGCACGGCGGCACGTTCGACTCCCCCCTCGGGAAGTTCGAGTTCGACGCCCGCGGCGACGTGAAGGCCAACCCGTACCGCGTGTGGGTCGTCAAGGACGGGCGGCACGCCCTCCACCCCGGCCGGTAGCCGGGTCCGCCCCGCGTGGCGCAGGCCCTCCTGAACGGCCTCGTCCAGGGGGCCATCTACGCCGTCGTGGCCCTCGGGTACACGATGGTCTACGGCATCCTCACGCTCATCAACTTCGCCCACGGCGAGATCCTGATGGTGGGGGCCTACTCGGGCGTGCTCACGATGGCCGCCTTCACGTGGGGCGGCCAGACCGCCGCCGCGGGGGTCCTCCCCTGTCTGGCGGCCTCGACGGTGGCGGCGATGGCCGTGAGCGCCCTCTACGGTTTCGCCCTGGAGAGGGCCGCCTACCGCCCCCTTCGCCATGCCCCCGCGCTCAGCCCCCTCATCAGCGCCATCGGGATGTCGATCCTCCTCCAGAACTTCGTGGCGCTGTACCAGGGGTCGGCGCCGGTCTCCTTCCCGATGACCTCGCCGGAGTTCACGGCGGTCTTCGGCCACGACAACGCGGTGGTCATGGGGCCCGTCGAGATCACGCCCCTGGACATGTTCATCCTCGTCCTCTGTCTCGCGCTGATGGCGGGGCTCCACCTGTTCGTCCAGCGCACGCGCCTCGGAAGGGCGATGCGGGCGACGAGCCAGGACAAGGTCATGGCGGGGCTGGCGGGCGTCTCCGTGGACCGCGTCATCTCGGTGACGTTCGTGATCGGGTCCGCGCTGGCCGCGGTCGCCGGCGTGCTGCTCTCGCTCTACAACACGCAGGCCAAGTTCGACATGGGGTTCATGGCGGGGATGAAGGCGTTCACGGCGGCGGTGCTGGGGGGCATCGGCAACGTCCCGGGGGCGATGCTCGGCGGGATCGTCCTCGGCCTGGCGGAGGCGGCGGGCATCGAGGCCATCTCCGCGGCGTACAAGGAGGTCTACGCGTTCGCGGTCCTCCTCGTCGTCCTCGTGGTGCGACCCCGGGGGCTGCTCGGCGAGCGCGTGGCGGAGAAGGTGTGATCCCCGCGGACCTCCGCCGGGTGGGAGGGGAGTTCGGCCGGCGCGCCCTCCGGGTGCTCCTGGCGGCGGCGGCGGCGGCCGTCGTGGCGTGGCCCGTCGCCGGCTTCACGGCCTCCACGGAGGCGGGGCCGTCGTTCCGGCTGGAACCGTCGCTCCGGATCGGCGGCGTGGTGCTCGCGGTGGGGCTCGCGTACGCGATCTGGCTGGCGGTGTGGGCCCTGCTTCCGCGGGCGGCGGCGGGCCGCCTGGTGGCGCCCGTGGTGCGGCAGTCCTGGCTGCGGGGGGCTTCCGCCGTGGCGGCGGTGGCGGCGCTGGCCGCGCTGCCGACGTTCGTCGGTCCCTACTGGACCGGCGTGGTGCTGGAGACGATGGTGTTCGCCGTCATCGCCGTCGGCCTCAGCATCTCCATGGGGATGGCGGGCCTGCTCGTGCTCGGGCACGCGGCGTTCTGGGCGGTCGGCTCCTACACGTTCGTCATGACCACGCTCCACCTCCAGTGGAACTTCTGGCTCGCGTTCCCGGCGGCGGGACTGGCGGCGGCGGTCGTCGGGCTGCTCCTCGGGATCCCGGCGCTCCGCCTGCGGGGCGACTACCTCGCCATCGTCACCATGGGCTTCGGCGAGGCCATCAAGTGGATCATCAAGAACAACCAGCGGTGGACCGGCGGGGACGCGGGCATCCCCGGCTCCGAGGTCCGGGGCACCGTGCGCAAGCCCATGGGCGCCCTGGGGGAGGTCCTCTGGCAGCCGGGTGCGGGCTCCAGCGTGGTCCGCGAGTCGTACTGGTTCGCTCTCGGACTCCTCGTGGTCTGCATCGTCTGCGTCGTGCTGCTGACGCGATCCCGGTTCGGGCGCGCGCTCTACGCACTCCGCGAGGACGAGACCGCCGCCCGGTGCATGGGCATCGATACGGTCCGCGTGAAGCTCATCGCGTTCATGGCCTCCGCCATGTGGGCGGGGCTCGCCGGGGTCGTCCACCCGATCTACCGGGGCCAGATCACGCCGGAGATGTACGACTTCAACGCCAGCGTCCTCTTCGTCGCCATGGTGGTGCTGGGCGGACTGGGGTCCGTGGCCGGCGCCGTGGCCGGGGCGGCGATCCTCCACATCCTCCCGCTGGTCCTGCGGAACCAGTTCCCCGCCATCCAGGAACAGCGCGTGCTCGTCTTCGGTGCCGTCCTCGCCGCCATGATGGTCGTGCGCCCGGAGGGGCTCCTGGGTCGCCGGGACCGGGCCGGCGCCGATGCCCCCGACCCCGCCGGGGAGGCGCCCGCGTGAGCGCGCTGCTGGACGTCCGGGCGGTCACGCGGCTGTTCGGCGGTCTCGTCGCGGTCAACGGGGTCTCCTTCTCCGTCGAGCAGGGCAACGTGACGGCCATCATCGGACCCAACGGCGCGGGCAAGACGACCCTGTTCAACTGCATCAGCGGCGTCACCCCGCTCAGTTCCGGCGAGGTGGTGTTCGAGGGGCGGGCCCTCCGCGGCGGGGAACGGGCGCGGCGGGCGCGGCTGGGGCCCCTGGCCCCGGTGGCGGCCCACTTCGGGTTCCTGGCGGACCCGGGGCCCCACCTCGTCGCGCGCCTCGGGCTCGCCCGCACCTTCCAGAACATCCGGCTGTTCGCCCACATGACGGCCCTGGAGAACGTGCTCGCCGCGCGCGACTGCCGGCTCCGCTACGGGGTCATCGAGGCGCTGCTCCGCGCGCCCCGGATGCGCCGCGAGGAGCGGGAGTCCCGCGCCCGCGCGGAGGCCCTCCTCGAGTTCGTCGGGCTCGCGCGCTGGCGCGACGTGCCGGCGCGGAACCTCCCGTACGGCGCGCAGCGCCGGCTGGAGATCGCCCGGGCGCTGGGGACGGAGCCCCGCCTCCTGCTCCTCGACGAACCCGCCGCCGGGATGAACCCGCGCGAGAGCCTGGATCTCGTCGAACTCATCCGCCGCATCGCCGCCGACGGCGTCACGGTGGTCCTCATCGAGCACCACATGAAGGTCGTCATGAGCATCAGCGACCACGTGGTCGTCCTGGATCACGGCGAGAAGATCGCCGACGGCACGCCCGCGGAGGTCCGCGCCGATCCGGCCGTGGTCGAGGCCTACCTGGGGAAGGAGGACGTGCATTGAGCGCGTCCGCCCCTCCGATCCTCGAGATGCGGGACGTCCACGCCGCCTACGGGCCCATCCGGGCACTGAAGGGCGTCTCGCTCACCGTCGGGCCCGGGGAGATCGTCGCGCTCATCGGATGCAACGGGGCCGGCAAGACCACCACGCTCATGTCCATCTCCCGCGTCGTGCCTCCGTCGGCGGGTTCCGTGTTCCTGAGGGGCCGGGACCTGGCCGGCGTCCCGCCGCACGAGGTCGTCGCGCGCGGCGTCAGCCACGTCCCCGAGGGGAGGCGCATCTTCCCGCGCCTCTCGGTGCGGGAGAACCTGGAGATGGGGGCCTTCCTGGTCCGGGACGCGCGGACCGTGGCGGAGCGCATGGACCGGGCCTTCGACCTCTTCCCCATCCTGCGGGATCGGGCGGCGCAGCTCGGCGGCACGCTCTCGGGAGGGGAGCAGCAGATGCTGGCCATCGCGCGGGCCCTCATGCTCGAGCCGGCGATCCTGCTGCTGGACGAGCCCTCCCTGGGGTTGGCCCCGCTCATCGTGCGGCGGATCTTCGACGTCATCGCCGATCTCCGGGCCCGCGGCACTCCCGTCCTCCTTGTGGAGCAGAACGCGAACATGGCCCTCCGCCTCGCGGACCGCGCCTACGTGCTGGAGACGGGCGCCGTGGTGTGCGAGGGGACCGGGCGGGCGTTGCTGGAGGACCCGCGCATCCGGGAGGCCTACCTCGGCTCGTAGGCTCCACGCGTCGCCGCCCCGCGGACCCGGTCCACGAACTCCACGGCGGCGACTCCGTCGTCCAGGGAGGCCGCGTCGCCGCGGGAACCGCCCCGGGCGTGGGTGACGAAGTCCCGGAGCAGCGGGATCAGGCCGGGGACGGGCGGGCCGACGTCCACGGGGAGCGCCTCGCGCCCGACCCTCCGCAGGAAGCGGTGGGCGTAGTAGTCCCCCTCCACCTGGCCGCGCTCGCCCACGGCCTCGACCCCGCCCCGCCGGGAGGGGGCGTCGATGGAGACGTCCATCAGCACCGGAACGCCGCCGCCGGTCCCGGCGAGGCAGGCGGCGGAGCCCTCCGCGCGGCCCGGCGCCGCGTCGAGGTGCGCGGCGAGGACCGCGTCGATGCCGTCCCCCGTCGCCCAGCGCACCAGGTCGGCCAGATGCACCGCGCAGGTCAGCAGCGCCCCGCCGCCGTGGACCTGCGCCATCTGCCAGGGCTGCCCCATGGGCTCGTGGCGCATGGAGAGCGCGAGGAGTCGCAGGCGACCCATGCCGCGCACGGCGTCCCGCCACGCGCGGCAGACCGGGTGGTACCGGAGGGAGTGGCCCACGAGGACGGGCACGTCCCCCGCCGCCGCGGCGATGGCGCGGGCGGCGGACCCGTCGGACGCCACGGGCTTCTCCAGGAGGAGCGCCTTTCCCGCGGCGAAGGCGAGGGCGGCGTGGGCGCCGTGGAGGTCCGGCGGGGACGCGACCACGACGGCATCCACTCCGGGGGCGTCGATGAGGGCGGCGGCGTCGGGCTCCGTGCGCACCCCCCTCGCGCTCCAGGCGGCGAGGGCGGCGCCATCGCGCCGGCAGACACCGGCCAGGGTCGCGCCGGGGACGTCCCCGCGGAGGAGGTGCTCCGCGTACCGGCTCCCGTGGATGCCGACACCGACGACGGCCACGCCGAGGGCCGCCACGATCCGGATCAGCTGTCGCCGCGGGCCGACTTCAGGCTCCGCATCACGTGCGTGCTGCCCGACGGCGTGGCGCGGAACGTGTTCGGGAGGACTCCGGGGACGACCAGGTTCTTCCGGAACACGAACTTGGCGAGGATCGGCTTGACCTTGAGTCCCTTGGTGGGGAAGCCGAACCGGTCCAGATGCGCGAGGACGTCGGCGGCGGTGGCGTCCCGCTTGCCCTCCACGGCGAGCGACACGAGCGCCGCCAGCACGGCGTCCTTCTCCGCCCGCCGGTCACCGGCCTCCGCGAGGGACCGGTAGAGGGGCGCCGGATTCCACGTCCCCGGGGGCAGGGAGACGGGCGGCGGGGCGGGGGCCGCGGGGCGGGGGGG
>CAZSIX010000018.1:0-69576 GCA_964607145.1 uncultured Planctomycetota bacterium
TGGTCTCGACGCGATGCCGCTCGCGGGACAGGGTGTCGCGCTGCCCACCCACCACTCCGTCGTCCCAAGTCCCTGCACCGCCGCCACCTCCGTGCACCTCCCGCGCCCCCCCACGAATAGGGCGGGCTAGGAAATGCGGGGCGGCGGCGGAGGCCGTGAGAGACTCCGCGCCGTCCCGCTCCCCGGAGGTTTCCATGAGCCGATTCCGCCGCGCCGTCCTCGCCGCGATCCTCGCCCCCGCCGCGCTCGCCGTGTCGCCCGTCGCGGCCGAGGAACCGCCCCCCGCGCCGCCGGCCCCGCCGGTGGAGGCGCCGAAGCCCGCCTTCGCGGAGACGCCGGAGGCCCTCGAGGCCATGACCGCCGAGGTCATGAAGGACGTGGAGCGCGTGCGCGGACTCGCCTTCAAGGCGCCCGTGAAGCGCGTGTGGAAGAGCCGGGACGAGGCCCGCGCGGAGATGCTCTCGGAGATCGAGAAGACCTCCACCCCCGAGGAACTCAAGGCGCAGAGCCGCGCGTTCGCGTTCTTCGGCTTCCTGAAGGAAGGGCAGATGCTCCAGGACGTCTTCGCCGACTTCATCGGCGCCGGCGCCGGCGGCTACTACATCCCCGACCAGAAGACCTTCAGCCTCATCCGCGGGTTCGACGCGGAGGGCAGCCGGCCCATCGTCTTCCACGAACTGGTGCACGCGCTGGAGGACCAGTACTTCGACTTCGATCCGCGGACCAAGGTGCTCGAGAAGGAGCGCCGCGACGACGAGAACATGGCGTTGCACGCCCTCGTGGAGGGCTCCGCGCGGACTTTCGAGAACCGCTACGTGGCCGAGAGCCCGGAGCGGGCGAAGGCCTACATGAAGGCGCAACTGCGCGAGTCCATGAAGCAGATGAAGGTCATGTTCAAGCTGCCCGCGGTGCTCGTGATCATCATGGGGATGTTCCCCTACGAGAACGGCTCCGAGTTCCTGGCGGCGGTGCTGCCGGCGCTCCAGGAAGGGACGGAGGGGGGCGAGGGGGCGGCCCTGGCGGGGCTCTTCGCCGACCCGCCGCTCTCCACGGAGCAGATCCTCCACCCGGAGAAGTACCTGGGCGACCGGGACCTGCCGCAGCGCGTCGTGCTCGGCGACCTGGCGACGGCGCTGGGCGAGGGGTGGACGGAACTCCTCCAGGGGACGCAGGGGGAACTGCTGACGGCGCTGGCGCTCAACGCGTGGCTCCACCCGCCGGGACTCCTCCCGCAGGTGGGCGTCGCCGTGCGTCCGCCCACGCCGGATCGGCCCAACGCGCAGGTCATCGAGTTCAAGGGGGACACCGCCGTCGCCGCCGCGGGCTGGGACGGGGACCGGTTCGCCGTCATGGGGACCGCCGACGCCGCCTGCCTCGGCTGGGTCTCCACGTGGGACTCCCCGGAGGACGCCGCCGAGTTCGCGGCTCTCTACGTGCGGGCGCTGGAGAAGAAGTACAAGGGCGCCGCCCGGACCGACGCGCCGGCCCCCTCCGGTGGCTTCGGTTCCGTCCGCCTGACTCCCGCGGAGGGCACCACCGCGACGGAGGTCCGCCTGTCCGGCTCCCGCGTCGTCATCGCCGAGCGCGTCCCCTCCCCGCGCCTCGCCGCCGTCCTCGCCGCACTGGAGGCCTCCACCATCACCCCCGACCCGAAGGACTCCCTCCCCGCCCGCTAGACGACATCATTCCCGGAATGTTGCGTGCGAGTTCGCCGCCGCGACGCGGCTAGGGATACCGCAGCACGACATCGACGGCGTCGGGAGGCACGTCCGCGAGGCTCGCCCGCGCCACCTCGGTCCCCGCGGCGTCCCATTGCCCGGTGAGGAGTTCGTCGACGATCCGGTCGGGGAGCACGGGGAGCGCGAATCGCCCCTCCCCGTCGATGACCCCCTGCGTCCGCGTTCCATCCCCGTAGCTCGCGATGCAGAGGCCGCCGGGCACGGCGGCGCCGGCCCCGTCGACCACGCGGCCGCGGAGGATCCGCCCGCGGCGGATGCGCAGTTCCAGTCGCCCCCGGCCGTCGTCGACCCGCGTGGTTGGCGGCGGAACCCACTCCGCCCACTTCGGGTCCTCCTCCTGATGGACCAGTTGCACGTCCAGCGGATCGCCCGTGAGGCCTTCCACCGCGAACACCCCGTCGTCTCCCGTGAGCCCCGTCCTCGGAGGTCCTGCGCCGAAGACGTAGAGCGGCGCCCGCGGCACGGCATTGCCGTCGGGGTCCAGCACGAGCACGCGGAGGGACCCGTCGGCGGTCACCCTGCGCGCACGCAGCAGCACGTCTCCCGCGGGCGCCTCGACCGCCGCGACCTCTCCGCGGTAGGGGGAACGGGACATCGTCGCCGCCTGCGCATCGATCACGATGTCCACCCGCGTGCCCGCAGGGAGGTCCAGGCGGAACGAGCCGTCGCGACCGGTCATCGCCCCGCCCAGCGGATCGGCAGCGGGAGTCCCGAACGGTCGCGCGAAGAGCCAGGCGCCGGGGACGGGTTCCCCGTCGGGGCCGACCGCGCGCCCGGAGATTCCCGCGGCGGGGCGCGCGAGAGCCACCCGCAGCGCATCGGCGTCCGCCGGCAAGGGGACCGTCTCCGGGAGGAACCGCGCGTCCGGTCGCGGATCGGCGACGCGGACCTCCGCCGCCTCGCGCGCCACGCCGCGAAGGACGGCGCGCCCCGCGGCGTCGGTGCGCTGCAACCGCCCGCTCTCGCGACCCGCGGACCGGACGCCGGCGACGGCCCCCTCGATGGGCGCGCCGCTCCCGTCCACCACCGTCACCGCCACGTCCCGCGACGCCGCGGGGCGGAGGATCACGGCGGGCGGATCGACCCCCTCGGGCACGTCGATGACCACCTCGACGGGGCCCGCCGGTCCGTCGGGAAGGACGGCGACCCGCCAGCGGCCCGGCGAGCGATCGATGAACCGGAACCGGCCCAGATCGTCCGTCCAGGCTACCTCGCGGAGTTCCCGGGGGAGGACGTACTCGCGCGTGTCCGGCTCGGCGATGACGGGGGCGTCCTCGATGGCGCGGCCGGCGACGTCGACGACCGTCCCGTGGATCGTGCGACCCGCCGGGAGGCGGATGTCCCCCAGGTCCACCTCCGGCGCGTCTCCCCTCCGGAGGGGCCGGAAGGCGGAGCCGTGGCCCGGCGCCGACACGGCCAGGATCGGGAACCTCCCGCCCAGGTCCCCTGCCAGTCGGAACCCGCCGTCCTCGCCGGAGAGCGCCAGGGCCCCGGTCGGGGTCCGCGTGAGCAGCGCCCGGGCTCCCGGCAGCGGGCGGCCGTGGGCATCCTGGACCCGCCCCCGCACCACGGTCGCCGGAGAGAGGCGCGCGACCACGGGACCCTCCTCCGGCACGGGGACCCTCGCCGTGGCGAACCCCGCGGCGCCGATGTGGAGGGCGTCCTCGGGCCCGCCGCTCCACCCGGCGACGGAGAACGCGCCCTCCGGGTCCGTGGTCCCGCGGGGCGCGGTCATGGGGTCGAACCGGACCACCGCCCCGGGGATGGGCGCCCCGGAGGAGGCGTCCCGCACCTCCCCCGCGACGACGCGGCCGCGCGGGAGGACGACCTCCAGCGTCTGCTCGCCGGCCTCCGCGATCCGCACGCCCCGGGGCTCGGGGAGTCCGAGGGCGGGGTGGTCCACGCCCAGCGCCGCCGGTCCCGCGGTCAGCCGATGGAACGTGCAGCGGCCCTGCGGGTCGGTGACGGTCCGCCGGTCGATGAGCGGCAGCGGGAGTTCCGCGGGGCGGTGCAGTTGGACGGGGACGCCGGCGACGGGCGCTCCCGCGTCGTCCCGCACCGTCAGCCGGAGAGTCGTCCCGGGTCGCAGCACGACCCGGAGCCGCGCGCCGGCGGGGCGGTGCTGGAGGGTCGTCTCCGCGAAGGGAGGAGCGTCCACGCGGAGGTGGACGCGTGCGCCGCGCTCCAGGCGGAGGACGAACGTCCCGTCCCGCGCCGTGCGGGTGGACGGGCCCGCCTCCCGCGACGACCGCAGTTCCGGCGGGAGGTCGTAGAGCATCTCCGCGGGCCGCCGGAACGACTCCACCGTCGCCCCCGGCACCGGCCTCCCCTCCGGGTCCACCACCACGCCGAACAGGTCCAGGTCGCGATCGCACGCCTCCAGGTCCACGGGGGGAGGGAGGGGGTCGGCGGGGGCCCCGGGAGGGACCGCCTCCGGGGGCCGGGGGGAGGGATCGGCGGGCACCACCGGCGCGCCGGCGTCGTTACGCGACGTCGCCGCCTCGCCGTCCCCCGGGGCGGGCGCGGGCCCGGGGCGCAGGAGGACCCACGACCCGGCGGCGACGAGGACGAGCGTGGCGGCGGCAGCGACACCGGTCTTCGCGGTCATGAGGATTCCTCCCGTTTCGAGGGCCGCAGCGGCGGCCGTGGACGACGAGGCGGCTCCCGCGGCGGCGGCGGCGCCGGTCGCTGCGCGGCGGAGCAGGGCCCGCTTCACTCCGTCGAGCCCCCGCTCGGGCCGGAAGGCCAGGACGAGGGCCGGCAGGGCTCCCACCTCCGCCCGGAGGCGCTTCGCCGCGCGGTGGAGGAGCGACCAGACCGTGCCCGGCGGCTGGCCCCGCACGTCGGCGATCTCCGCGGGATCGAGTCCGTAGCGCCAGCGCAGCAGCGCCACTCCCCGGTACGGCTCCGGCAGCGCCTCCATGGCCGCCCGGAGGCGCTCGCGCTCCTCGGCGGTCTCCGCCAGCAGCGCCGGGTCGTCCGGCGGCGGCGGAGGGGGCAGGCGGGTCGGGTCCGGCGTACGGCGGCGCGCCCGGCGGCCCTCCTGCACGCGGTGGCGGAGGATGCCGGCGAGCCACGGGATCACGGGACGGGACGGGTCCCACCGGTGGGCGGCCGCGGCGGCGGCGAGGAACGTCTCCTGCAGGGCGTCCTCGGCGGCGGCGGCGTCGGGCTCCAGGGAGAGGGCCAGCCGGAACAATCCCGGCGCGGCGGCATCGAAGAGCGCTCCCAGGGAGTCCGGGTCCCGGGCGTCCCTCCAGCGGGACAGGAGCGCCTCGGGGGTCGGTCCCGGGGAGGGCGCGTCCGCGGCCTTCGTTCGTCCTGCCATGCCCGTATGGACCCGGCCGCCGGGATCCCTTGCGAACTCGCACGCGACATTCCGGGAATGTCGTCGTCGAGCCGGCGGGGGTGGGGGCTACGTGAGGTTCAGGCCCATGAGGAACTCGGCGTTGCTGCGGGTCTTCTTGATGCGCTCGAGGAGGAGTTCCATGGCCTCCGCGGGGTTCATGTCGTTGAGGGCCTTGCGGAGGAGCCAGACGCGGCGGAGTTCCTCGGGGTCGAGGAGGAGTTCCTCCTTCCGCGTCCCGGACCGGGTGATGTCGATGGCGGGCCAGATGCGCCGCTCGGCGATGCGCCGGTCGAGGATGAGTTCGCTGTTCCCCGTGCCCTTGAACTCCTCGAAGATGACCTCGTCCATGCGGCTGCCGGTCTCGATGAGGGCCGTGGCGATGATGGTGAGGGAGCCCCCCTCCTCGATGTTCCGGGCCCCGCCGAAGAACCGCTTGGGCCGCTGGAGCGCGTTGGCGTCGACGCCGCCGGAGAGGATCTTCCCCGAGTGGGGGACCTCCGTGTTGTACGCGCGTCCGAGCCGCGTGATGGAGTCCAGCAGGATGACGACGTCCTGCCCGTACTCCACGAGACGCCGGGCCTTCTCGATGACCATCTCCGCCACCTGCACGTGGCGGCTGGCGGGCTCGTCGAAGGTGGACGACACGACCTCCCCCCGGACGGTCCGCTCCATGTCGGTGACTTCCTCGGGGCGCTCGTCGATGAGGAGAACGATGAGGACCGCCTTCGGATAGTTCGCCGCCACGGACTGGGCGATGCGCTGGAGGATGATCGTCTTGCCGGCGCGGGGCGGGGAGACGATGAGCGCCCGCTGGCCGAAACCGATGGGGGCCACCAGGTCCATGATGCGCATCTCGAAGCCCTTGGGGTCGACCTCCAGCAGGATCCGGCGATCCGGGTAGAGCGGGATCAACTCGTCGAAGGGGGGCTTCCCGGGCACCTGCTCCGGGGGTTCCCCGTTGACGGTCTCCACGCGCAGCAGCGCGAAGTACCGCTCCCCCTCCTTGGGGGGGCGGATCTGGCCCCGCACGTGGTGGCCCGTGCGGATGGCGAAGCGCCGGATCTGGGAGGGCGAGATGTAGATGTCGTCGGGCGACGGCATGTACGAGTACCAGGGGGACCGGAGGAAGCCGAACCCGTCGGGGAGGATCTCGAGGACGCCCTCGCCGAACATGACCACGTTGCGGGACACCTGGGCCTTCAGGACCTTGAAGACGAGGTCCTGCTTCTTCATCCCGTAGGTCTCGGTCACGCCCTCCCGGCCCGCCAGCGCCGCCAGATCGACGAGTTCCATGCGCTGGAGGGCGGAGATCTCCGTCACCTCGGCCCCCGGGGGAAGCGGGACCGCCGCGGCGGCCTGCTCCTCCGCCAGTTCCCGCGCGGCCGCCGCCGCCAGGTCCTCCTCCGACTCCCTCCGCACGGGAGGCTGCCGCCGGCCGTGGCCGGGATTGCGACCCCTTCGTCCCCTCACGTTCACCTCCCCGTGATCCCCCGTTGCGGGGGACCGAGGCCGCCGCGGGGATCCGGGCGCGCCCCGGTCCGCGGCGAGCCCGTGACCCATCGTTCCCAGGCGCGCCGCACGGCGCGGCGCGTGGAGGCCAGCGTGCCCCCGTTGCGGATGACCACGTCGGCGCGGCGCCGCCGCTCCGGCGCGGGCCACTGCCGGGCGTCCCGCGCCGCCAGCGCGGCAGCGTCCCAGCCCCGGCGGGCCGCCCGTCGCCGGCGCACGCCGAGGGGCGCGTCGACGAAGATCGTCCCGTCGCAGAGGGCGTCCAGTCCCGACTCGAACAGCAGCGGGACGTCCAGCACCACCGCCGGGGAGCCCGCGCGGCGGGCCCGCGCCACGGCGGTCCCGAGGCGGCGTCGCACGGGCGGGTGGAGGAGCGCCTCCAGCCGGCCCAGCGCCTCGCCCCCGTCCCCGCCGAAGACCCGGGCGCCGAGGGCCGCCCGCAGGGGGGGGCCCGAGGGGACCGACCGGGGGATGCGCAGTTCCGCGCGGACCCGCCGCTCCACGGCGGGGTCCGAGAGGGCGGCGTGGGCGAGTTCATCGGCGTCCGCCACGGCGGCCCCCAGTTCCCCGAGGAGGCGGGCCACGGTGGACTTCCCCGCCGCCGGAAGCCCGGTCACGCCGAGGACCACGGTGGGGGGGCGCTGCGCGCCGCCGCCCCCTCCGGCGCGGCCGGCGGCAGGGCGGACGGACGGCGGGGGGGAGTCGACGGGGATCGCGGGACTCCTCGGGAGAGGCGGGAGGGGGGGGTGCGCGAGCGGACGCCGCGCGTGGAGGCCGCATTGTAGGAGCGGACCCCGCCCCCGGCAAGATCGCCCACGAGCCGCGGACACCCCCTTCGCAGCGGGGACGGGCACTTCACGGGCTTTTTCCGTTGACCCCTCCCCGGGGGAACCTAGAATCCCCCGCCTGACGCTGCTGCCGGCGGGCGGTCGTGGGCAATCCGTCGCCGGAGGACTGTGGCTCGGAACCGGGAGGTCGTCACTCATGCGGCATTCGGAGCGAGGCGCGTCCGCCGTTCCCCTGGTCATCTCCATCATGCTCCTGGTCGGCGTCGCCGGCTGGGGCTACAACGAGATGGTCAATCGCGAAACGGCGGAGGCCAAGTTGAACGACGTCCTCCGCGAGGCCTCCGACGGGGCCTCCCTGTCGGTGGAGACCGCCAAGAAGCTGATCCGCGAGGGGAAGAAGGGACCCCCTTCGCTCCAGCGGCTGCAGGAACTGACGGACATCGTCGGCGGCGTCAACGACGCCGACTCCTCCATGGGGCCGGACCCGGCCCGCGTGAAGGAGATCCTCGAGAAGTTCATGACCGCCATCGACTCCGGCGATCTCACCATCGAGTTCCCCGTGGACCACTACGTGGACGCCGGTGACGGGAACATCAAGGTCACCCGCGGCGCCGAGACCATGCGGGTCTCCTACGGCGGCGAGCGGGAACTGAAGGGCCAGGCGAAGACGTACGTCAACGTCTTCGACCGGGTCATCGTGCCGGCCCTGCAGCGGATGGCCGCCGACATCAAGCGGTACGCCGCCGCGCTGGACGCGGAGAAGAAGGCGAAGGACGCCGCCGCCGAGGCGTACGCCGCCAGCCTCCGGGCCAAGGACGAGGAGATCACCCGGAAGAACAGCGAGCAGGCCGCGCTGCAGCAGTCCAAGGCCGACGAAGTGGCGACGGTCCGGAACGAGCGGGACGCGGCGCAGACCCGGGCCTCCCAGGCGGAGCAGGATCGGGACACGAAGGTCGCGGAACTGCAGAAGTCGCTGGCGGACCAGACCCGTGTGGCCAACCAGCGCCACGAGGAGGTCCAGGTCCTCAAGGCGCGGCAGCGCGTCGTGGTCGAGGACACCTCGCCGGACGGCGAGATCGTCGGCGTCGGCGAGCACCAGTCCAGCATCGTCATCAACCGCGGCAAGGCCGACAACCTGCAGCCGGGCACCAACTTCGAGGTCTACGGCGAGGCCAAGGGCGGCCGCATCGTGGTGAAGGGCAACATCAAGGCGACCATGGTGGGCGATACGACCTCCCAGTGCGCCGTCCTCGACCGCGTCGACCTCTACGAGCCCATCGTGGCCGGCGACAAGATCCGGTCGAAGACCTACGACCCGAAGCACACCTACCGCTTCGTCCTCGCGGGCCGTTTCCAGCGCATGGGCCGCTCCGACGCCGCCGCGCGCCTGACCTCGCTGGGAGCGGTCGTGCAGGACAAGGTCGACCTCGACACGGACTACGTCGTCCTGGGCGCGCCGGAGGACGAGAACCAGCCCGTGGACGAGATGCAGGCCGTGAAGGACGCGAAGATGCTCGGCATCACGGTCATCACCGAGCGGGAACTCGCGAACTTCACCCGCTACTAGAAGCCACCGAAGTCCACGCCCGCCGGGGCCCCGGGTCCCGGCGGGCGTTTTCGTTTCCGCCGCCCGGGGAGCGCCGCCGCGTCACAATCCCCCGCCATGCCCTCCCCCGAGGCCGCCCCCGCCCCCGACGGCTCGCCGGACGATCGGCGGATGACCGTCGGGGAGCACCTCGAGGAACTGCGCCGACGGGTCCTCCTCGCGCTCCTCTACTGGGTGGCCTGCTCCTGTGTCGTGGGCTGGTACGCGTCCCCGCTCATGGGCATCGTCCTGGAGCCGACCATGGAGGCGCTCCAGGCGACGGGGCAGGTGACGCGCATGATCTATCTCAAGCCCACGGACTCCTTCGGGGTGGTGTTCAAGGTGGTCCTCATCCTGGGGGCCTTCGTCTCGTCCCCCTTCGTCGCGCGGGAACTCTGGGGCTTCGTCGCCGCGGGCCTCTACGGCCGCGAGCGGCGCATGGTGCAGTGGGCGGCGCCCGTCTCGTTCCTCCTCTTCGTGGGAGGATCGGTCTTCTTCTATTACGGCGTCCTTCCCCCGGCGCTCCGGTTCCTCTACGACTACGGCCGGGACTTCTTCCCCTGGAACCCGGCGTTCCGCATCGAGTCGGAACTCAACGTGGCGGACTACGTGTCGTTCTTCCTCTGGATGTCGCTGTCCATGGGACTGGTCTTCCAGTTGCCCCTGGTGATGTGGTTCCTGAGCCTCCTCGGGATCGCCGATGCCGGCTCCATGGCGAAGTACCAGCGCCACTTCATCCTGGGGGCCACCATCGGTGCGGCCGTCCTCACGCCCACCGGGGACGCCCTCACGCTGTGCCTTTTCATGCTCCCCATCCTGCTCCTGTTCTACTGCGGCCTCGCCGCCGTCTGGCTCCGGGAGCGGGCCTCGGGGCCGCGCCGCCCCGCCTGACGACCGCCTTCACCGGGAGATCACCATGAGACTCGCCCTCGTCGGGGCCCGCGGCTCCGGCAAGTCGACCCTGTTCCGCGCGTTCACCGGCGCCGCGGCGCCCGCCGCCGGCGGTCCGCCGGGCGCCGCGCCCCTGGCCGTCGTGAAGGTCACCGACCCGAGGCTGGAACGCCTCCGGGACCTGTTCCAGCCGCGGAAGTACACGCCCGCGGCCGTCGAGGTGCTCGACCTTCCCGGCCTCCCCGGGCCCGGGGACGAGCCCGACGCGCGGCGCACGGAACTGCTCTCCGCGGCCCGCGAGTCGGACGGCCTGCTGGTGGTGGTGCGCGCGTTCGAGGAGCCCTCGTATCCCTACGGGGACCCCCGGCCCGATCCCGCCCGCGAGGCGGCGCACGTCGTGGGGGAGCTGGCCTTCGCGGACCTCGACGTCGCGGTGAAGCGGCTGGAGAAGCTCCGCGCCTCGGGCCGGAAGTCGGGCGTGAAGGAGCAGGACGCCCGCGAGGCGGCGGCGCTGGAGCGCATCGTGGCGGCGCTGGAGGGGGGCGGCGCGGTGCGCGACGTCCCGCTGTCCGCGGACGAGGAGAAGGTCCTCCGCGGCTTCCGCTTCCTGACGCTGAAGCGGCTCGTGCTCGTGGTCTCCCTGCCGGAGGGCGGTGACGCCGCGGTCGCGGAGGCCATCCCCGGCCCCTTCGGGGCGCGGGCGGCCCTCTGCGGCAAGGGGGAGGCCGAGGTCGCCGAACTCGATCCCGCCGACCGGGCGGAGTTCCTGGCCGCCATGGGGGTCGAGCGGCCCGCGGCGGAGGTGCTCCTGGAGGCGTCCTTCCGGGGGCTCGGCCTCCTCACGTTCTTCACCGTGGGGGAGGACGAGGTCCGCGCATGGACCCTCCGCGAGGGCGGGAGCGCCGTGGAGGCGGCCGGCTGCATCCACTCCGACCTGGCGCGCGGCTTCATCCGCGCCGAGGTCACGGAGTGCGCCGACCTGCTCACGCTGGGCGGGCTGGCGGCGGTGCGCAAGGCGGGCCGGCAGCGCCTGGAGGGTCGGGACTACGTCGTGCGGGACGGGGACGTCCTCAACGTGCGGTTCTCGGTGTAGGGATGCCGCGGACTCCCGCCGGGCCCCCCGCGGCGGCCATCGTCGCCTCCGGCGACGAACTGGTCCGCGGCCGGTCGCGCGACACGAACTCCCCGGAGATAGCGGCCGCGCTGTCCGACGCCGGGTGGCGGGTCACGGCCCTCCGCGTGGTGGGGGACGACCTTCCGGCGCTGGGGGCGGCGCTGCGGGAGGCGACCCGCCGGGCCCGCGCCGTGATCGTCACCGGGGGGCTCGGCCCGACGGCCGATGACCTCACGCGCGTCGCCGTCGCCCGCCTGCTGCGCGCCCCCCTGGAGGAGCACGCCCCGACGCTCCGCCGGCTGCGCGCCCTCTGGCGACGGCGGGGGGCTCCCATGCCCGTGAGCAACCGGCTCCAGGCCGCCGTCCCCCGCGGAGCGTCCGTGCTCCCCAACCCCGCCGGGTCGGCGCCCGGTCTCCGCTTCACCCACGGCGGCGCGGAGGTGTTCTGCCTCCCCGGCGTCCCCCGGGAGATGCGCGCCATGCTGGCGGGGTCGGTGATCCCCGCGCTGCGCCGCATCTCGCCGGGCACCCGCGCCGCGGCGGCGTGGCTCTCCTGCTTCGGCGTGTCGGAGAGCGAGGCCGGCGAGCGCATCGCCGACCTGATGGGGCGCGACCGGGACGTGCGCGTGGGCACGTCCGTGGCGGACGGCGTGCTCCGCATCGGGGTCCACGGGTCGGGGGGGGCGGCGGCGGACGTGGCCGCCGTGGCCGGGGAGGTGGCCCGTCGGCTGGAACCGCACGTGTTCTCGCGGACCGGCGAGGACCCGGGCGAGGCGACGACGGCGCTGCTCCGCCGCCTCGGGCTGACGGCGGCGGTGGCGGAGTCCTGCACGGCGGGCCTGGTGGCGGCGAGGCTCGCGGACCTGCCGGGATCCTCCTCCGCGTTCCTCGGCGGCGTCGTGGCGTACGCGGACGCCGCGAAGCGGGAACTCCTGGGCGTCCCCGCGGCCCTGCTGGAGCGCCACGGCGCCGTGAGCGGGGAGGTGGCCGCGGCCATGGCGCGGGGGGCGCGAGGGCGCTTCCGGTCGGACCTCGCCGTGGCGGTGACCGGCATCGCCGGGCCCGACGGCGCGACCCCGACCAAGCCCGTGGGCCTCGTCTGGCTGGCGGTCGCGTCCGCACGCGGCGTCCGCGCGGAGGAGCGGTGCTGGTCCGGCACCCGCGCGCACGTCCGGTCCGTCGCCGCCAACGCGGCCCTCGACCTGCTCCGGCGCGAGGCCCTGGCGGTGCCCGCCGAAAACGGTTGACGGCCCCCGCGGGGGGGCCGAGGATCGCGTCGCCTGCCCGGTAGTGCAATCGGCAGCACAGGGGATTTTGGTTCCCCGAATCCAGGTTCGAGTCCTGGCCGGGCAAGGCGGCGCCCCGGGGGCGGCGGTGGAGAATGCTTGGGCCCCGCCCCCCGGGGCCGCTACAAACGTCCCTTTCCGCGGGGGCGCCCAGGTCCCTGCGGTCCCGGGGGCGTGCCCCCGGGCCCCCGGCGAACCTGCGCCGGAAAATGGGAACGCCGTTCCCGACAGTCGAGGTCGTCCGTTCGCCGGGCCGTGGCCCGGATTCTCCCCTCCGCCGCGAGGAGGTCGCCCCCGTGAAGAACGCCCCCGTCGCCGCCGTGATCCTCGCCGCCGGCAAGGGCACGCGCATGCGCTCCGACCGCCCCAAGGTCCTCTTCCAGGTGGCCGGGCGGCCCATGGTGCATCACGTCCTCCGCGCCGCCCTCGGGCTGAAGCCGGAGCGGGTGGTGCTCGTCGTGGGTCACGGCGCCGCGGAGGTGAAGCGCTCCGTCCGCGAGGCGTTCCCCGGCGACGGCGTGCGGTTCTCGCTCCAGCGGGAGGCGCTGGGCACGGGGCACGCGCTCCGCGCGGCCCTCCCCGCGCTGAAGGGGTTCAAGGGCACGGTCCTCGTGCTCTCCGCCGACGTCCCCCTCGTCGAGACCGAGACGCTGGCCATGCTGCTGGACTCCCACCGCCGCTCGAAGGGCGGCGCCACGGTGCTGACGTTCCGGCCCGCGGACCCCACGGGATACGGCCGGGTCGTGCGCGACGGCCGCGGCGCCTTCGTGGACATCATCGAGGAGAAGGACGCCGACTTCGAGGTGCGCACCATCGCCGAGGTGAACGGGGGGCTCTACGCGTTCGACGCGACCCTCCTCCCGGCGGCGCTGCGCCGCCTGCGCCGGCAGAACGCCCAGGGCGAGCTGTACCTCACGGACGTCCCGCGGCTCCTCCGCCGGGAGGGGCACACGGTGAGCGCCGTCCGCGTGCTGGAGCCCGAGGCGGTCCAGGGCGTGAACACGCTGGCCGACCTCGCCGCGGCGGCGACGACGATGCGCGGCCGCGTGCTCTCCGCGCTCATGGCCGCCGGCGTGGAGATCGTGGACCCGGCGACGACCTTCGTCGCCCCCGACGCGCGCATCGGCGGGGGGACGCGCATCGAGCCCTTCACGGTCATCGGCCCCGGGGCCCGCATCGGCCGCGGGTGCAGCATCGGACCCTTCACCCACCTGCGCGCCGACGCCGTGGTCGAGGACGGCGCGTCCCTGGGGAACTTCGTCGAGGTGAAGAAGTCCCGCGTGGGGCGCGGCACGAAGGTCCGCCACCTGACCTACCTGGGTGACGCCGACATCGGCCGCGACGTCGTCGTGGGCGCGGGGACCATCACCTGCAACTTCGACGGCCGGAAGAAGCACGCCACCGTCGTCGAGGACGGCGCCTTCCTCGGGAGCGGCACGCTGCTCGTGGCCCCCGTCAGGGTGGGCAAGGGCGGCACCACCGCCGCCGGGGCCGTCGTCCCCGCGCGGCGGAACGTCGCCGCCCACACCACCGTCGCCGGCGTTCCCGCGCGGCCCATGGCGTCGAAGCGGGGGAAGAAGTAGCGCGATGGCCGCCACGCTCAACCGCTACGGCGACCTGCAGGTCTTCGGGGGGACCGCCCATCCCGGACTCACGAAGGCCATCGCGGACTACCTGCGCATCCGGGTCGGCGACGCGTCCCTCACGCGCTTCCCGGACGGCGAGATCAACGTCAAGATCAACCACGACGTCCGCGGCAACGACGTCTACGTCGTCCAGCCCACCTGCCCGCCGGTCAACGACAACCTGGTGGAGCTGCTCCTCCTGGTGGATTGCCTGAAGCGATCCAGCGCGGGGCGCATCACGGCGGTCTTCCCGTACTTCGGCTACGCGCGGAAGGACCGCAAGGACGAGGGTCGCGTGCCCATCAGCGCCAAGCTCGTGGCGAACCTCGTCGCGACCGCCGGCGTGGACCGCGTGCTCGCGCTGGACCTCCACGCCCCGCAGATCCAGGGGTTCTTCGACATCCCCGTGGACCACCTCTACGCCGCGCCGGTCCTCGTGAAGTACCTGAAGTCCCTGGCGCTGAAGGACCTGGTCGTCGTGGCGCCGGACGTGGGCGGCATCCGCATGGCGCGGGCGTTCGCCAAGTCCCTCGGCGCCGGCCTCGCCATCGTGGACAAGCGCCGCGTCTCCCCGGAGGCGGCCGAGGCGATCCATGTCATCGGCGAGGTCGAGGGCAAGACCGTGGTGATCGTGGACGACATGATCTCCACCGCCGGGACCATCACCGAGGGGGCCCGCGCCGTCGCGGAGCACGGCGCGCGCGACGTCTACCTCTGCGCGACCCACGCCGTGCTCTGCGGTCCCGCCGTGCAGCGGCTGTCCGCGGTCCCCGTGCGGCAGGTCATCGTGACGGACACCATCCCGTCCTCCGTGGCGGAGGGCGTGAAGAACCTGAAGGTCCTCGGCGTCGGCGAACTCCTGGGCGAGGCCATCCGCCGGATCCACGAGAGCGAGTCGGTGTCGAGCCTGTTCCTGTAGGAGTCCAGAATGCGCAAGGGAAGCATGACCGCGGAGCGTCGCGAGGGGACCGGATCCGGTCCGGCGATGCGGCTCCGTCGCGAGGGGAGGATCCCGGCGATCCTCTACGGCGGGGACGCGTCCCCGCAGCCCATCTCCGTCGGGGAGCGCGACCTCCAGGCGGCGATGAAAGGTGGCGTGCGGATCCTCGAACTCACCGTCGGGGCGGACACGCTCCCGGCGCTCCTGAAGGACGTCCAGTACGACTTCCTCGGGGATCGCCTCGTCCACGTCGACTTCCAGCGCCTGGTCAAGGGCGAGCGGATCCACATCCGCGTTCCCCTGGTGTTCAAGGGAACGCCCGTGGGCCTCAAGGAGGGTGGCGTGTTCAACGTCCTCCACGACACGCTGGACGTGGAGTGCCTCCCGGAGGACATCCCGGAGGAGGTCGGCGCCGACGTGTCGGGGCTGGCCATGGGCGAGAGCGTCCACGTCCGCGACATCGCGCTGCCGCCGGGAGTCGAGGCGGTGGACGAGGCGGGCGACGTGCTGGCCGTGGTGACCTACTCCGATCGTGAGGTCGAGGACGCCGTCGCCGCTCCCGCGGACGCGGCCGTCCAGCCGGAGGTCATCGGCGAGGCGGAGCGCAAGGCCGCGGCGGAGGCGAAGGGCACGGGTGGCAAGGAAGGCGCCAAGGAGGGCGGGAAGGAAGGCGGCAAGGAGGGAGGCAAGAAGGAGGGCAAGTAGCCCCCGGGATCGGAGGGGACGGTGCAGGTCGTCGCGGGGCTGGGCAACATCGGCGAGAAGTACGCCGGGACCCGGCACAACGTGGGCTTCGAGGTGGTGGACCTCCTCGCGGCCCGGGGACGCGCGGACCTGCGGCGGGACCGGACGCTCAACGCCGCCGCGGCGCGCATCGCGGTGCGGGGGCGGGACGTCCTGCTGGTGCAGCCCCACTCCCTGATGAACCTCTCCGGAGACGTCGTCCGGCGGGCCCTGGACCGGGCCGGCGGGACGGCGGCGGAACTGCTGGTGGTGAGCGACGACTACCACCTGCCCCTGGCGGCCCTGCGCCTCCGGGGGGGCGGCTCGGCGGGGGGGCACAACGGGCTCGCGGACGTGGAGCGGGCGCTGGGGACGCAGGCGTACGCGCGGCTGCGCGTGGGCATCGGGTCGCCGGGGCGGCAGGACCCCGCGGACTTCGTGCTCTCGCGCTTCCGCGCCGGCGAGCGGCGGCCCGTGGACGAGGCGGTGGAGCGGGCCGCGGAAGCGGTGGAGGCGTGGATCGTGGACGGACTCGAGCAGGCCATGGCCAGGTACAACGGCGCCGCAGGCGGGGCGCCCGGGAGGACGGACGCATGAAGGCGAGATCGGCAGTGGAAGGGCCGCGGCGGTACGAGGGGATGTTCCTCGTCGAGAGCGGCCTCGCGGCGAAGGACTGGGACGCCGTGGACGCGCAGTTGCGCGGCCTCGTGGAGCGGCACGGCGGGACCATCCTCAGCGCGGGCAAGTGGGACGAGCGGAAGCTCGCCTACCCCGTGAAGGGCGCGCGACGCGCGACGTTCTGGGTCTGCTACTTCGAGGCGACGCCCGGGGGACTCCCGGCGCTCCGCCGCGACGTGGCCCTGTCGGAGACGGTGCTCCGCTGCATGGTGCTGACGCTCGACAAGGCGGAAGAGGTCCCGACGGACGTCACCGTGCGCCGTTCCGCGGTGGCGCTGAGCGACGAGTCCGAGGCGCGGGCGTAGCCCGCGCGGGAGGAGACCATGGCTGCCAACTTCAAGAAGTTCGAACGGGGCGGGTGCCGGTTCTGCCGGGCGAAGATCCGGGGCATCGACTACAAGGACACGCCCACGCTCCAGAAGCTCACGACGGGGCAGGGAAAGCTCTTCTCGCGGAAGCGGTCGGGCAACTGCGCGCGCCACCAGCGCTCGCTGAAGTCCGCCATCAAGCGGGCGCGCTACCTGTCCCTCATGCCGTTCGTGGCCCTGTAGCACGCCCATCGCCGGGCCCTCGGGCCCGTGGACGGGGCCGGCGCCGCCGGCCCGGGAGGATCCGATGAAACTGCTTCTGCTGCGCGAGGTCGAGAACCTGGGCAAGGCCGGGGACGTCGTCTCCGTCCGCGCCGGGTACGCACGCAACTTCCTGCTCCCGCGCAACCTCGCGGCCCCGCCCACGCCCCAGGCGCTCCGCCGGGTCGAGGCGGAAGCGCGCCGCGTGACCCGCGAGGCGGCTGCCCGCGTCAAGGAGGGGCAGGACCTGGCGAAGTCGCTGGAGAACTGCTCCGTCAACATCTCCGCCCGGGCCGCCGAGGGGGGGCACCTGTTCGGCTCCGTCACGACCGCCGACATCGTCGCGGCGCTCGTCCGCGACGGGCGCACGGTGGAGGAGTCGATGCTCCGGCTCGAGCGTCCCATCAAGGAAGTCGGCATCTACGACATCCCCGTCGTCCACCACGGCGAGGTCTGCGCCACGGTGAAGGTCTGGGTCGTGGAGGCGAAGGAGCAGGACTAGTTTCCCGGGGGAGGACGGTGATACCCTCCGGGCGTCGTCGCCGTCGACACGGCGGACGCCGCGTCCGCGCGTTCCGGCGGACCCGCTGCTCCCGAGGTCTCTCCCCTTGCCCGCCCCCCGTCTTCCCGACCGCACCGAGCGCGTACCGCCCCACGACCTCGACGCCGAGGTCGCGGTTCTCGGCTCCATGCTGCTCGACAACGACGTGATCGGCGACGTCGCGAACCTCCTCCGGCCGGAGGACTTCTACCGGGACGCCCATCGGCGGCTGTTCGAGACGATGCTCGCGCTCTACGACGGCGGGAAGGGGTGCGACGCCGTGCTCCTCCGGGAGGAACTGCGCCGGCGGGGGGAACTGGACGCCGCCGGCGGATCCGAGGCCATCCTGGGGATCCTCGAGCGCGTGCCCACGGCGGCCCACGGCTCCCACTACGCGCAGGTCGTCCGCGACGCCTCCGTCCGCCGCGGGATCATCTCCGCCGCCGATCGCGTGATCCAGTCGGCCTTCGACGGCGCCGTGGACGCCCGCACGCTCGTCGACGAGGCGGAGTCGTCCTTCTTCTCCCTGGATCGCAACGGCGAGGGCGGGGAGGCCACGCCCATCGGAACGGTCCTCCGCGAGGTGTTCTACAAGATCGACCGCCTCCAGTCGGACCGCTCCATGCTGACGGGCCTGGAGACCGGGTTCACGGACCTGGACGACCTGACGGGGGGACTCCAGCCCGGCGAGATGGTCGTCGTCGCGGGGCGACCCTCCATGGGGAAGACCACCCTCACGCTCTGCCTCCTGGAGCACGCGGCGGTGGTCGGCGGGCACGCCGTGCTCCTCTTCTCCCTGGAGATGGGCCGGCGCCAGATCGTGCAGAACGTGCTGTGCTCCCGCGCCAAGGTGGACGGGGCGCGGCTCCGGCGCGGGTTCCTGGCGGACGAGGAGTACGCGAAACTCTCCGGCGCCCTCGCGCGACTCGGCGAGGCGAAGATCTTCATCGACGACTCCGCCGGGCTCTCCCCCCTGGCCATCCGCTCCCGCGCCCGGCGACTCAAGAAGCGGCACGACATCCGGCTCATCGTCGTGGACTACCTCCAGCTCATGACGGGGGGCTCGTCCCGCCGCGAGGAGAACCGCCAGCAGGAGATCTCCTTCATCAGCCGGAGCCTGAAGGCGCTGGCCCGCGAACTGGAGGTGCCGCTCATCGCGGTCTCGCAGCTCAATCGCGGGGTCGAGAACCGGGCCGACCACCGGCCCATGATGAGCGACCTGCGCGAATCCGGCGCCATCGAGCAGGATGCCGACCTCGTCCTGCTGCTCCACCGCGAGGAGTACTACGAGAGCGATCCCGAGCGGAAGCGCGCCCTGAGCGGCAAGGCGGACCTCATCGTCGCGAAGCACAGGAACGGGCCCACGGACACCATCCCCCTCACCTTCATGGCCCCCTTCATGCGCTTCGAGAACGGGGTCAAGGAGGCGTGGCGCCCGGGACAGTGAACGGGGGGATTCTTGGGGCCGGGCCGGGGGGGATTGGCCGAACCTCTGGACCCGGGGGCGCGGCGCGATCCGCGCACGGCAGTCGCGACGGGAGGTGCGCTTGAGGCACGGGGCGTTCGGGACGGCGGTCGCGGCGGTGGTGGTGGTCGCGTCGGCGGGGGCCGCGCTCGCCCAGGAGGCGGTCCGCGTCGAGAGCATCACCTTCGAGGGGAACCGCCGGTACTCGGCGGAGACGCTCAAGTACTCCATGCGCACCAAGGAGGGGCGCACGCTGGATCGCGACCTCCTCGCCCGTGACGTGGACGCGCTCCGCGACTTCTTCGAGGAGATCCGGCTGGAGGAGACGGCCACGCCCGCCGGCATCCGGCTCGTCTTCCACGTCTCCGAGAACCCCGTCGTCTCCGAGGTCACGCTCCTCGGCGTCGACCAGGTCCAGGAGGCGGACCTGAAGCCCCTCGTGGAGACGAAGGTCGGCTACCCGCTGGCGAAGTTCCGGGTGGACAACGACGCCCGCCTCCTGGAGCGCGCCTACCGGCAGCGGGGCTACCACTTCGCGGAGGTCCGCCCCGAGATCCTGGAGGTCGAGGGGACGCGCCGCGTCGTATTCCGCATCGTCGAGGGGCCGGAGGTCCTGGTCGACGAGGTCCGTTTCGACGGCAACGCCTCCATCCCGTCGTCCCGCCTGCTGAAGGTGATGCTGCTGCGCCCGTCGGGCCTCTTCTCCCCGCATCCGTTCGTCGAGCGGCGCCTGGAGGAGGACCGCGTCGCGCTGGCCCGCCTCTACCGCGACGAGGGCTTCCTGGACGTCCGCGTCGTCGTCCGCGACGTGTCCTTCCGGGACGACCGGGAGGAGGCCGTCATCACCTTCGCCGTGGAGGAGGGGAGGCCGTGGGCGCTGGGGGAGGTGCAGGTCGTGGGCGGCACCGGCGTGCCGGACCGCGAGTCCGTCGTGGAGCGGGCCCGCACGCTGGTCCCCGGGTCCCGCTGGAACCGCCGCGAGGTGGAGCGCGCGCTCCAGGCCATCCGGGAGGAGTTGAGCCGGCAGGGCTTCGTGGAGATGCGGGTCACGGACGAGGGCATCCCGCGGGCCGAGGGCGGGATCCAGGACCTCCGCATCCAGATCGACGAGGGACGCCGCATCACCCTCCGCTCCATCGACGTGTCGGGGAACGTCGTCACGCGCGACAAGGTCATCCTCCGGGAGTTCTCCGTCGTCCCCGGCGAGCCCCTCGACTACCTGGCGGTCATCAAGTCCTCGCGTCGCGTCATGGACACGGGCTACTTCGACTCCGTCGTCCCGCTCATCCCGCCCGGCGACGATCCCGATCGGCGGGACATCGACGTGCAGGTGGTCGAGCGATCGCGGACCAGCCAGTTCCGGTTCGGCGCGGGCGTGTCGTCCGACTCGGGCCTCTTCGCGACGCTGGCCGTCTCCTGGCAGAACTTCGACATCACGGACTGGCCCGAGCGGTGGTCCGACCTCGGTTCCGGCCGCGCCTTCAAGGGGGCAGGCCAGCGGCTCGACCTCTCCCTCCAGCCGGGGACCGGCGTGAGCGAGTACCGCCTCGCCTTCACGGAACCCTGGGTGGCCGACCGGCCCGTCCTCCTCGGGTTCGACATCTTCGCGTGGCAGTCGCGCCAGTTCCTCTACGACCACGATCGGAGCGGCGTGACGCTGCTCGGGGAGCGGCGGTGGCTGGTGCCGCGCCGCGACCTCGACGACAGTTTCAGCGTGGGCCTGCGGCCCCGCTGGGAGACGGTGCGGGTCAGCGGGATCGACGACGAGGACGCCCCTCCCAACATCTTCGCGCAGGAGGGAAGCAACACCATCCACGGCCTCGCCCTTCTCTTCGGCTGGACCCGCCTGGATCAGGCCTACGCGACGGAGCGCGGATGGCGCGTGTCGTACTCGGCGGAACTGGTGGGATCGGCCCTGGGCGGGGACTTCGACTTCCACAAGCACGTCCTCCAGGCGGAGCGGACGTACACCCTCTGGCTGGACGACGACGATCGCGCGCACACCTTCCAGGTGCGCGGGAACGCGGGTGTCGCCGGTCCGCTGGACGACTCCGGCGCCGTCCCCCTGACGGAGCGATTCCTGGGCGGCGGGTCCTCGGGCCTCGGACGCGTGCGCGGGTTCGAGTACGGCGGCATCGGGCCCCGCGGGGAGGGCAACCCGGCGACCCACCCCGGCCGCGTCGCCTACTCCCGCTCCATCAACGACGGGCACACCATGGGCGGAGAAGCGGTCGCCTCGGGGACGCTGGAGTACGGTTTCCCCCTCGTGGCGGACCTCCTGCGCGGGGCGGTGTTCGTGGACGCGGCCAACCTGGCGGAGAACACGGGCGGGCTCCGGAGCGACTGGCGGTCGTCGGCCGGGTTCGGCATCCTCATCAAGGTCCCGTTCCTCGGGCAGATCCCGCTCCGCTTCGACTTCGGATTCCCGCTGAGCAAGGAGCAGGGGGACCAGACGCGCGTGGTCTCCTTCGAGTTCACGACGTACTTCTAGCCCGACGTTCCAGCCCGGGTGCAGCGGGGTCCGCGCCGGGTTCCAGGGTTCTTCAGGGCGCCGACGGCGCCCGGGGAGGCGACAGGATGCGTTGGACGACGGCGGCGCTGGTCGTGGGAGTGGTGGGAGTGGCCTGCCTCTCGGGCGAGGTGCTCGCCCGGCGGGCGGGTCCCCCGGAGGGGGGGATCGGGTTCGTGGACCTGGACCGCGTTCTCAACGAGAGCCGGGCGGGCCGCAGCCTCATCGCGCGCCTCCAGGAGGAGTCCCGGATCCTCGACGAGTCGGTCCGGAAGCGGGCCAAGGACCTGGAGCAGGCCTACGGCGACCTCAAGGCGAACTTCGCCCCCGGCACGGCGGAGTTCCAGAAGGGGCGGAAGGACCTGGCCCAGCGGGAGTGGGAGATCGACTTCGACCGGAAGTCCGGGCTCGAGGCCCTGTTCTCGCGCCAGTCGGAGGAGATGGCGCGCATGTTCCGGGACATCCAGGCGGAGGCGGCCCGCATCGGCGAGTCGCGGAAACTGGCCGCGGTGCTCCAGTACGACCCGTCCGAACTCGACGTGCGCGATCGGGGCGGCAAGGTGATGGGGCCCGACGAGGTGCAGTTCCGGATGGCCGCCCGCTCGGTCCTCTGGCGCGCCGCCGACGTGGACCTCACGGAGGCCGTCCTGGACGCCGTGGGCCGCGGTGAACCGCCCGCCGCAGCGGGCGGGAAGGACAAGGGGACGGGCGGCGAACCGGTCAAGGAGAAGGAGTAGCGGTCCGTGGGCTCCATGGACCTGGCCGGGGTCGCGCGCCTCGTCGGAGGACGGGTGGAGGGGGATCCCTCCGTGACCGTCTCCGGCGTGGCGGGGCTCCGCGAGGCCGGTCCCGGCGAGATCTCCTTCCTGGCGAGGGCGGACTACGCGCCCCTCCTGGCGACGACCCGTGCGGCCGCCGTCGTGGCGCCCGCGGGCACGCCGGCGACGCGCGTGCCGCTGGTGCTCGTGGACGACCCCGGTGCGGCCTTCTCGCTCCTGGTCGAGCGGTTCACGCCGACAGCGGACCGGCCGCCGCCGGGGATCCACCGGGCCGCCTTCGTGGATCCGTCGGCGGTCCTCGGCGAGGGCGTGTCCGTCGGCCCCTGCGCCGTGGTCGAGGCGGAGGCCCGCATCGGCGCCCGGACGGTGATCCGGGGCGGTGCCTACGTTGGCCGCGGCGTGCGCGTGGGGGAGGACGGCTGGATCGATCCGGGGGCGTCGCTTCTGGACGGCGTCACCTGCGGGGCGCGCGTGCGCATCGGGGCGGGCACCGTGGTGGGGTGCGACGGCTTCGGGTTCCTCCCCGGGCGGCCCCCGCGGCGCGTGCCCCAGTCGGGGACGGTGGTCCTCGGGGACGACGTGGACCTGGGAGCCGGCGTGACGGTCGCCCGCGCCCGGTTCGGCGCCACGACCCTTGGGAACCACGTGAAGGTCGACTGCCTCGTGCAGATCGCGCACAACGTGCACGTGGGGGACGGGACCATCCTCGTCGCCCAGTCGGGGATCGCCGGCAGCGCCCGGGTCGGGCGCGGTGTCATCCTCGCCGCGCAGGCGGGCATCGGCGGCCACGTGGACATCGGAGACGGGGCGGTGATCGCCGGCCGCGCCGGCGCCAACCGGAACGTGCCGGCGGGCGCCACCGTGGCCGGGTTCCCCGCCCGTGACCATCGCGAGTGGAAGCGGCAGGAGGTGGCCCTCCGGCGCCTCGCGCGCCGGGCCCGGCCGCGCGGGCGGGGCGGCGAGGAGTGAGGGACCGCCGGACCGTCTCCGCCGTCGCGGAGGTCCGCGGCGTGGGCCTCCACGAGGGCACCCCCACGACGCTCCGGGTCCTCCCCGGCCGACCCGACGGGGGGGTGACGTTCGTCCGCACCGACCTTCCCGGACGGCCGCGCATCCCGGTGGACTCCGACCACGTCGTCGAGCGCGGGCGCCGGACGGCGCTGGCGGAGGGTGCCGCGGAAGTCCACACCGTGGAGCACTTCCTGTCCGCCTGCCACGGCCTCGGCGTGGACGACCTGGAGGTCGAGATCGACGGCGTCGAGGTCCCCGGGATGGACGGGAGCGCGCTCCCGTTCGTGGAACTCCTGCGGCGGGCGCGGCCCGTGGAGCAGCCCGGCCACCCGGCCCGGATCCTCGTGCTCGACGCCCCCGAGGGCTGCGTGGAGGGGACCTCCGACGCCTCCATCGCCGCGCTGCCCTGGGAGGCCGGCCTCCGCGCCTCCTACACGCTCGACTACGGACCCTCCGCGCCGTTCGGCCCGCAGCACGTGAGCGTCGCCGTCGACGAGGACGCCTTCGTACGGGAGATCGCCCCGGCCCGGACCTTCGTCCTCGAGTCGGAGGCGAAGGCGCTCCGGGAGCGCGGCCTCGGCAAGGGCGCGACGACCGAGAACACCCTCGTGGTGGGCCCGTCGGGGCCCGTGCAGAACCGGCTGCGGTTCCCCGACGAGTACGCGCGCCACAAGGTGCTGGACATGCTGGGGGACCTGTTCCTCGCGGGCGCGGATCTCCGCTGCCACGTGGTGGGCGTGCGCTCCGGCCACGGTGCGAACGCGGAACTGGCGCGGCGGCTCGCGTCCCGCGTCCGCGCCGCAGCGGATCGCGAGGAGGGAAGGTCGCGGCGGCTCGACATCGGGGAGATCCAGCGCATCCTCCCGCACCGCTACCCCTTCCTCCTCGTGGACCGCGTGGTGGAACTGGACGGGTTCCGGCGCGCCGTGGGCGTGAAGAACGTGACCATCAACGAGCAGTTCTTCGTCGGGCACTGGCCCGGGACGCCGGTCATGCCGGGCGTCCTCATCGTCGAGGCGATGGCGCAGCTGTCCGGCGTGCTGCTCCTCCGGCGGCTGGAGAACACCGGGCGCCTCGCGGTGCTGCTCAGCATCGACCGCGTGAAGCTGCGGCGCAGCGTGGTGCCCGGGGATCAGCTCGTCCTGGAGGTGGAGACGTTGAAACTCCGCGCGCGGACCGGCCGCGTCCGGGGCCGCGCGACGGTGGAGGGGGAGGTCGCCGCGGAGGCGCGCATCAACTTCATGCTGGTGGACCCGTGAGCGCGCGCATCGACCCCTGGGCGAAGGTGGACCCCTCCGCCGTCCTCGACGACGACGTCGTCGTGGGCCCGTTCGCCGTCGTGGGCGCCGACGTGCGGATCGGCGCCGGGACGGAGCTGCTCCCCCACGCCGTCGTCCTCGGACCGACCACCCTGGGGGCGCGGAACCGCGTCCACCCCCACGCCTGCATCGGAGGGGATCCGCAGGATCTCTCGTTCCGCGGGGAGGTGGTCCGCCTCGAGGTGGGCGACCGCAACGTGTTCCGCGAGAACGTGACCGTCTCCCGCGGGACCATGAAGGAGCAGGGCCTGACGCGGATGGGGAGCGGCTGCCTCCTCATGGCGGGGGCCCACGTCGCCCACGACTGCGTCCTCGGCGACTCGGTCATCATGGGCAACAACGTGCTCCTCGCGGGGCACGTCCACGTGGAGAGCGGCGCCATCCTCAACGGGGCCGCCGCGTTCCACCACTACACCACCGTGGGCAGCCTCTCCTACGTGGGCGGGCTCTCGCGCATCCACCAGGACGTGCCGCCCTACATGGTCATCGAGGGGAGCCCCGCCCGCGTGGTGAAGGTGAACGCCGTGGGGATGCGCCGCGCCGGCATTGTCGAGGAGCGCGTGCGCGCCGTGAAGGAGGCCCACCGCCTCCTGTGGAGGAGCGAGATGCTCGTGCGGGATCGGGCGCTGGAGCGGATGGAGAGGGACGGCGGGATGACGGAGGAGGTGGCGCACCTGGTCGCGTTCCTCCGCCGGCAGATGGCCGGCAAGCACGGCCGCGCCCGGGAGGCGCTGCGCGCATGAGCGATCGCGAACTCCGGGTGGCGGTGGTCGGCGTGGGGGCGTTCGGCCGCCACCACGCCCGCGTCTACTCCGAACTCCCCGGCGTCCGGCTCGTGGCCGTGGCCGACCCCGACGGCGCCGCTGCCCGTGCCGCGGCGGAGCGGTCCGGTTGCCTGGCGCTGGCCTCGGCGGCGGATCTTCCCCGGGAACTCGACGCCGTGTCCGTCGCCGTGCCGACGATCCACCACGCCTCCGTGGCGGTGCCGCTGCTCGAGCGCGGCGTGGCCTGCCTCGTCGAGAAGCCCTTCGCCGTGAGCCTGGCGGAGGGGGAGCGCATGGTGGAGGCGGCGCGCCGGGGGGGCGCCGTGCTGGCGGCGGGCCACATCGAGCGCTTCAACCCGGCGGTCACGGCGCTGGCGCACCTGCCCCTCCGCCCCCGCTTCCTCGAGTGCCACCGCATCGCGCCCTTCTCGTTCCGGAGCGCCGACGTGGGCGTGGTCCTCGACCTGATGATCCACGACCTCGACCTCGTCCTCCACCTGGCGGGCGCCGATCCGGAGCGCGTCGACGCCGTCGGCGTTCCCGTGCTCACGCCCCACGAGGACCTCGCCAACGCGCGCATCGAGTTCCGCAACGGCTGCGTGGCGGACGTCACCGCGAGCCGCGTGGGCACGAAGACGGAGCGGAAACTCCGCCTCTTCTCCGAGAACGCGTACATGGTCCTCGACTTCGCGGAGAAGAAGGGGTGGACCTACCGCAAGTCCCCGGACCTGACCCTGGAGCGGGTCATGGCGCTGAAGGCGGGGGCGAAGAGCCTGGCCGACCTCAAGGGGGCGGTCTTCGGCGACCTCCTCCGGGTGGAGCCGGTGGAGATCGAGGACCACGAGCCTCTCCGGGCGGAACTGGCGGCCTTCCTGGGCGCCGTCCGGACCGGCGGGACCCCCGTGGTCTCCGGGGAGGACGGTCTCCGGGCCCTGCGCCTCGCCCTCCGGGTGCTGGAGGGCATCGCCGGCAACGCGGCGCGATGGGGGGCGTAGGGACGCGCCGCCGGCCATTTCTTGCCGCCCCCCTCCCCCGGGGTTTCCAATGAAGGTTTGCGCCGCGAAACCCGCCCGAATCGGCCGGGCGGGGCGCGGGAGGAGACTGCCTTGGGCATCGTCACCGTCCAGGAACTGATCGAGAGCGGCGTGCACTACGGGCACCGGGCCTCCCGGTGGAACCCGCGGATGGCGCCCTTCATCCACGGCAAGCGCAACACCATCCACGTCATCGACCTCCGGTCGACGGTGCGGGGTCTCGTACGCGCCTGCCACTTCGCGCAGCGCATCGCCACGGAGGGGAGGGACGTCCTCTTCGTGGGCACGAAGCGGGGCGCGAAGGCGGTGGTCCAGTCCGTCGCCAACGCCGCGGGGATGCCCTGCGTGGTGGAGCGCTGGCTGGGCGGCACCCTCACCAACTTCGAGACCATCCGCCGGCGCCTCGTCCGGCTGGAGGAGCTCGAGGCCATCGAGGCGGGCGACTCCTTCGCCGGGATGCGCAAGAAGGACCTCTCCCGCCACATGCGCGAGAAGCGGAAGCTGCTCAAGAACCTCTCCGGCATCCGGAAGATGGCCACGCTCCCCGGCGCCATCGTGATCGTCGACCCCCGCCGGGAGCACATCGCCGTGAAGGAGGCGAACCGCATGGGGATCCCCGTGCTCGCCCTCCTCGACACCGACTGCGACCCCGAACTGATCGACATCCCCATCCCGGGCAACGACGACTCCATGCGGAGCGTCGAGACCATCCTCCGGCGCATCGGCGAGGCCGTGCAGCAGGGCGTCCGCATCCGTCCCCGCACGGCCCAGTCCGGCGCCCCGGGCGCGTCCGAGGACGCGCTGGCGGAGTCGCTGCGCGGCTCCGGCGGCGTCGGGCGCGGCGCCAAGCGCGTCGTGGTCCGTCGCCACACGGGCGCCGCCCCGGCGAACCCCGTCGCCGCGGAACCGGCCGCCGAGGCCGAAGCCCCCGCCGGCGACGAACCCGCCGCGGCGACGCCCGCCGGCTAGGGTTCCGCCGTGACGTCGCCGGGCGGCCACAGGGCCGAGGGACCCCGCGGGCCGATGGCGGTCCTCCCTCCCGGGCCTCCCCGGCGCTCCCAAGGAGACTCCCATGCCTGAGATCGAAGCGAAGACCGTGATGGCGCTCCGGCGCCGCACCGGGCTCCCCATGATGGACTGCAAGGCGGCCCTGGAGGCCAGCGGCGCGGACATCGAGAAGGCCGAGGAGTGGCTCCGCAAGCGGGGCGAGAAGGTGGCCGAGTCGAAGATGGGGCGGGAGGCGAAGGAAGGCCGCATCGGGTCCTACATCCACCACAACGGCAAGGCCGCCGCCCTCGTCGAGGTCCAGTGCGAGGACGACTTCGCCGCCCGGAACGAGGTGTTCCAGAAGTTCATCCGGGACCTCGCCATGCACGTCGTGGGCACGCAGCCGCCCCCCCTCGCGGTGACGCGGGAGGGCATCCCGGCCTCGCTGCTGGACAAGGAGCGGGAGATCGCGGAGGCGCAACTCGCCGGGGACCCGAAGAACGCCTCCAAGCCCGAGGAGATCCGCAGGAAGATCGTGGACGGCAAGGTGAGCGCCATCCTGAAGGAGCGCGTCCTGCTGGAGCAGCCTTGGGTGCTCGACCCGGCGCAGTCCGTGGATCAGGTCCTCAAGGGCGTCATCCAGAAGATCGGCCAGAACATCGTCGTCCGGCGCTTCGCCCGCCTCGAAGTGGGGGCGGAGTAGCGCGGCGCCCCGATGGCGTTCCGCCGCGTCCTCCTCAAGGTCTCCGGTGAGGGCCTCTGCGCCCCCGACGGCTCCGGGTACGACCCGGACGCGGTCCGCGCGCTGGCGGCGGAGGTCGACGGCGTGGCGGCGGAGGGGGCGGCCGTCGCCGTCGTCCTCGGCGGCGGGAACCTGATCCGGGGCCGCGATCTCCCGGCGGACCTCGTCGCCCGCACCGACGCCGACGCCGCCGGGATGCTCGCCACCGTGGCGAACTCCCTCGTGCTCGCCGCGGCGCTCCGCCGCGCCGGCCGCGCGAGCCGCGTCTTCACGGCGGTGTCCATGCCCGACGTCGCGGAGCCCTTCACGGCGCTGCGGGCCCGCGAGGCGATGGATCGCGGCGAGGTCGCCCTGCTGGGCGGCGGCACCGGTCGCCCGTACTTCACGACGGACACCGCCGGCGTCCTCCGCGCGCTGGAGGTGGGTGCGGAGGTCTTCGTCAAGGCCACCAACGTGGACGGCGTGTACGACCGCGATCCGCGCCGCCACCCCGACGCGGCACGGCTCCCGCGGCTCTCCTTCGAGGAGGCCGTGGATCGCCGGCTGGGCGTGATGGATCGGACCGCGTTCACGCTCTGCGCCGAGAACGGGTTGCCCGTCGTCGTCCTCTCGCTCCGGCCCGCGGGGAACCTCCTCCGCGCGGTGCGGGGCGAGGACGTGGGGACGCGGATCGGATAGGCTCTCCGGGACCGCTGCGAGGGGCGGCCCCGGGGTCGGGCCGCCGCCGGGCGCCGGAGCGACCCCGGGGGTTCCATGTACGACGACATCCTGCTCGAGACCGAGGACAAGATGGAGAAGGCCGTGGGTCACGTGATCCACGACTTCAACGGCATCCGCACGGGGCGCGCCACGCCGGGGCTGGTGGACGGGATCCGGGTGGACTACTACGGGGCCCCGACCCCGCTCAAGTCCCTGGCCACCATCTCCATCCCCGAGGCGCGCCTCATCGTGATCAAGCCCTTCGATCCGGGGAGCCTGAAGGACGTCGAGAAGGCCATCCAGAAGAGCGACCTCGGCGTGACCCCCGCCAGCGACGGCAAGCTCATCCGGCTGAACCTCCCGCCGCTCTCCGAGGAGCAGCGGCGGCGCCTCGCCGGGCGCTGCAAGGAACTCGCGGAGGCCGCGCGCGTCTCCATCCGCAACATCCGCCGCGACGGCAACAAGGCCGCCGAGGGGGCCTCCGCGGACGGGGCCCTCACGGAGGACCAGTTGACCCGCGTGAAGGACGAGATCCAGACGCTCACCAAGACGTACGAGGGGCGCGTGGACGAGGCGCTCGAGAAGAAGACGAAAGAGATCATGGAGGTCTGACCCGGTCGCGGGTCGACCTCCTCTCCGGGGGGCCGGCCCGCCGGGCCGCGCTCCCGGCGACGCATCACCGTGCGGGCGTAGCTCAACCCGGCAGAGCAGTGGCCTTTTAAGCCATTGGTTGTGGGTTCAACTCCCACCGCCCGCACCACTCCCCGTCCCCGACCCCCCGTCCGGCCCGGGATCCGGGGGCGGACCCGGAAGGGCCGCCATCGCGGCGACCGCCAGCAGCCCCAGCAGCGCGGCGCCCAGCAGGTAGGGCCGCCGGTGGTGATCGACCCCCGCGAACAGCGGCAGCAGGACGGCGCCCAGCGCCCCCGCGTCGGTGCCCGGTCGCGCGTAGACCACGTTCCCCACGTAGGGGCCCAGGATCCGTCCCAGCGCCGAGGCGCTCTGCGCCATCCCCATCATGCCGCCGTGGCGGGTCGGGTCCGCCTGCCGGGAGACGAGCGCCGACAGCGACGGCGTCACGGCGCCGAATCCCGTCACCGCGATGGCGAGCGACGCGTAGAGGGCGGGCTGCCCGGAGCACGCGGCGAGGCCCGCCAGCCCGGTCGCCATGAGCACCAGGCCTCCGCGGACGAGGACGCGCTCCCCGAGGCTCCGCGCCAGTCGCCGCACGAGGAGGCCCTGGGCCAGCGAGAGCGTCACGCCCAGGAACAGCCAGACGGGCCCCATCTCCGCCTCGGTGAGGTGGTAGCGATCCACGAGCATCAGGGAGAGCGTCCCTTCGAAGTTCGAGAACGAGAACACCGACACGAACGAGAACCCCAGGAGGAGGAGGACCGCGGCGGGGGAGTACGCCGTCCGCAGCGCCGCCAGATCGAAGAGCCGCCGACTCGCCGGGGCATGGCGGGGGGGCTCGGCCACGGAGAACCAGGTCCAGAGGAACGCGAGGAGGCTCATGAGCGCCGCGATGAAGCCGGGGAGGCCGCGCCCCACGGCGGGCGGGAGCCCGCCCGCCTCCACCAGCGTCTCGCCGAGATGGTGGGAGTAGAGTCCGATGACCGGACCCGCGGTGAAGCCGATGCCGAAGGCGGCGCCGATGAGGGCCATCCCGCGGGCGCGGTCCTTCGGCGGGGTGACGTCCGCGATGTAGGCGGCGGCGGTCGAGATGTTGGCTCCGGAGATCCCCGCACCGATGCGGGACACGAAGAGCCACGTCACCGAGTCCGCGAGGCCGAACAGGAGGTAGGACCCCACGCTCCCGAGCAGGCCCACGAGCAGGACCGGCCTCCGGCCGATCCGATCCGAGACGAGCCCCCAGACGGGCGCGAAGAGGAACTGCATCGCGGAGAAGATCGCGATGAGGAGCCCGATCTGCTGCGGCGTCGCGTGGTAGTCCCGCGCGTACAGCGGCATCAGGGGCATGACGATGCCGAACCCCACCAGGTCGACGACCACGGTGAGGAACACGGCGCCGACGGTGGCTTTCCTGGTGGGCAAGGGGCGGATTGTACGGAACACCGTCGCCCCGCGCGGTGCAAGGGTGTGACCGGGCGGGCGCCCCGCCGCGGCCCCCGTCCTCCCCCCGGCCCCTCTTCCCTCCCGGAACCCCGCCCCGGAGCGTACTCTGACCCCCCGCGCGTCCGCCGGACAACTCCGTGGCCCCGTCGTCCAGCCCGGCCCAGGACATCACCCTTTCAAGGTGGAGACACGGGTTCGAATCCCGTCGGGGCTACGCCTTCGCGCTGGAGGACACCGTGGCCGGCGTCCCGGAGTAGGGCCCCGGGCGATCGGGTCGTCGCGTCCGGTCGTTGGCACCGGCGGGAGCCCGCCGGGCGTCCTCACCGCACGCGGGTGCGGATCCTGAAGTTGCCCTCGGTGGGGGCGACGGGGCGGACGAGGATGCGGTAGGTGGAGCCGGTCAGGCCGGTGAACTTCACGACGGCGCCCCGCTTCCGGGCGCCGGTCCCCAGCGGGACGAGGGTCTCGCCGGAAGGGGCGAGGATCTCCACCTCGGGCACCGCCCCCCGGCGGCCGCGGCGCAGCGCCTGGACGCGGACCTCGCGCACCGGGACCTCGTCCTCGGGAATGGCGAGACCGACGACCAGTTCGGCCGTCGCGCCCACCTGTGACTTCAGCACGTCGCGGCCCGCCATCAGGACCAGCGGTTCCACGGCCGTGAGCAGGGCGTAGGACCCGCCGCCCGCGGGGGCGTGGACCCGGAGCAGCAGTGTTCCCGGGCCCGCCGACGGGACCTCCCACTCCACCTCCTCCGTGTGCCCGAGCCCGTCGGAGGAGGCCAGCACCGCGCCCGACGGTGCGCGGAGTTCGAGGTCCAGGTCGATGGCGTCGGCGTCGAAGTAGGCGATGACCGTGACGCGGGTACCGGCGACCGCGGGCACGCTGTACCAGTCCTCGTCGCCCTCCAGGCTGAGGCCGGGCACGAACCGCGCCGGCAGGAAGCGGGCGGCGCCCTCGGAGTCGTTGGGCTCGTACGCGTCGGGCCCCGGCAGGACGAGCCCGCCGGTGAACTCCAGGTCGTAGGCCCCGGGCCAGGGCGAGGCGCGGCTGACGCGGAGGAGGAACTCGGTCCTGCCGGACACGGTCCCCGTGACCACGCTCTCGGTGTCCCCGGCGCCCGCCGAGGTGGCAAGGAGCGTGAGGTCGGCCGCGTGCAGCCGCAGCGTGAGGTTGGGGGAGGGATGCGAGAACCGCGCCGTCGCCGTGACCGACGTGCCGGCCTCGACCTCGAATCGGAACCAGTCGTCGTCCGCCAGGTGGAGGCCGGTCATCGTCGCCCGCGGGACCGCGGCGGCGGCGGCGGCGGTGTCGTTGTCCTCGAACCCGTCGTCCGCGAGCACGAGCCCGCGGTCACGGAGCACGCCCTCGATGAGCTGCGCGTCGGCTCCTCCCCTGAGGGACTCGTTGGCGACGAGCAGGGCGCTCCCGCAACTCCGGAATCCGGAACTGGGCGTCAGAAGGAAGTGGGACCCGATCACGAGGCGCTCGACGGCCTCGGCGCCGAGCGCGGCGCGCAACTCCCAGAGCGCGCCCGACCAGATCTCCCCGTCGGCGTGCACCTTCCCCACGACGTCGGAGGGATAGACCTTCTCCCGGTCCATGCGCCGCAGTGCCGGGGGGGAGCCGGGCACGGGAAACGACACCGCGTCCCACGATCCGAACGAGGCGTCCCAGAGGTCGTCCCCGGTCGCGTGACGACTGCACGCGAGGAAGTCCGCGAAGCCCTCTCCCACCGAGCCCGCCTCGCGCGCGACGCCGAACCCGGGCACCTGGTCGTCCTGGATCGCGTGGCCGTACTCGTGGATCACGATGTCGGCGTCCTCGGCGTCGTCCACGCCCCCGGTGCCGTACGTGATGACTCCGGACTTCAGGTCGTAGAACGAGTTGTCCTGCGAGGTGCCGCGCGCCCGGACCGGCTGCATCCGCGCGTTCACGTCGTCGAAGCCGAGGGTCCCCCGGATGTGGCGCTGGATGGCGTCGAGGTGGAAGTATGCGGACGCCTGCTCGAAGCCCGCCTCGCTCCGCAGGAACCGGAAGTCCCCGTCGAGGCGCTGGACCGCGCCGGCGGAGGGCGTCACGTCCACCCACTCCCCGCGCAGGAAGCCGGTGCCGTCGAGTCCGTCGAGGGCGACCTCGGAGATCTGCGCCGTCAGCGCCGGAGTCTCCGCGTCGCCGCCGTCGGTGAACGACGCGTCCCGCGCCGAGAGGAGCGGATTGGGCCGGAACACGCGGGCGGTGCCGGTGGCGGAGACGCGCAGTTCCCGCGTGCCGGCGACCTCCCCCGAGGCGGCGTCCACCCAGACGCGGAGGGCGGTCTCCTCCGACTCCACGTCCACGCGCCAGGCCGGCCGCGCCCCCTTGCCCGACGGGTGGAGCACGAGGATCGGATCCGATGCCGAGGGGCTCTCTTCGTCTCCCGGCGCCGCCTCCTCGATGGCGGTCTCGCGGGCGTCCGCCTCCGTCACCGTCGCGGCGGGAAGCGGGAGCGCCACGGGCCAGAGGTCCGCGTTGACCGCGAGCACGCGCCCGTCGGGCGCGACGTGGACCGAGACCTCGCTGTGCTCCACCTCCAACCCGTCGACCACCTGACGGAAGCGGACGTGGCGGCCCACGGGGGACTCGAAGGAGCGCACCAGGCGCAGTTCGCCGGGAGCGCGATCCAGGCCGAGGTCGGCGGCGAACCGCCGGAGCACGAGGTGTGCACGCTCGACCGGATCGGCGGCCTCCGGCGCCGGAACGAGCGGGAACA
Organism: uncultured Planctomycetota bacterium; assembly: GCA_964607145.1. GTDB lineage: Bacteria > Planctomycetota > JAJSAM01 > JAJSAM01 > JAKLKS01 > CAZSIX01. Next base: position 33,472 of record CAZSIX010000018.1, read on the forward strand.
CCCGGCGCCCGGGGCCGACGGGCGTGCGGGCGGCGCGGGCGGGCGGCGGAGGCGCCGCGGCGGGTCCGCCGGCGACGGGAGCGACGGGGGGAGCGGCCGCGATGGGAAGGGGGAGCGCCCGCATGGGGAGCGGCGCGGCGGCCGCGGCGGGAGCGACGGCGGGGGCCCCGGCCCCGCGGGGGACGGGGGGTGGGGGAACGGGCCCCCCGCCGGGGACGGGCGCGAGCACGAGGATCGCCAGGCAGGCGAGCGCGATGGCGAGGGCGCGCGTTCCCCGGCGGGAGGAGTTCCGCATCGGGGCGATGGTAGCACGGGGTTGCCGGCGGCCGCGGCCGCCGACGGCGGCGCCCCGGCGATCGATGGGGGCGCCGCCGCGGGCCCCGGTAGGCTCTCGCCATGACCCGCGCGCGCCCGCCCGCCGACCTCTCCGAGGCCATGGAGCGGTTCCTCGCCCACCTCCGGGTGGTGCGGAACCTGTCGGGACACTCCCTCTCCGCCTACGGGACGGACCTGGTGCAGCTGGCCGACTTCCTGGAGACGCGGTCGGTGACCGATCCCGCCGCGGTCACGCACCTCGACATCCGGGGGTGGCTCGGGGCGCTCCGCGAGAAGGGGCTGGCGCGGGCGTCCGTCTCGCGGAAACTCGCCGCGGTGCGGTCCTTCTTCCGCTGGCTGCACCGGGAGGGGCTCGTGCCCGCCGATCCGGGGGCCACCCTGCGCACGCCGCGCAAGGAGAAGCGCCTCCCCATCTACCTCTCGCGGGAGGAGGTGGAGCGGCTCCTCGCCGCTCCCTCCGGGCCGGGGCTGATGCCGCGCCGCGACCGGGCCATCCTGGAGGTCCTCTACTCCAGCGGGATGCGCGTGAGCGAGTTGTCCGGGCTGGACGAGTCCGACCTGGACCTCCGCGCCGGCGTCGCGCGGGTGCTCGGCAAGGGGCGGCGGGAACGCCTGGCGGGGCTCGGCAGCCACGCCGTCGACGCGCTCCGCGCGTATCTCTCCGGCAAGCACCGGAGCAGCCGCGTGCGGCACGTGGAGGCGGTCTTCGTGAACCGCTCCGGAACGCGGCTTTCGCCGCGGGGGATCCAGCGTGTCGTCGCGCGATGGCTGCGCGCCGCGGGCCTCGACCCGCGCATCTCCCCCCACAAGCTGCGCCACTCCTTCGCCACGCACCTGCTCGACGCCGGAGCGGACCTCCGCAGCGTGCAGGAACTGCTGGGCCACAGGAACCTCGCGACGACGCAGATCTACACCCACGTGACCGCGTCGCGGCTGCGGGAGGTGTACGACCGGGCCCATCCGAGGGCGCGTTGACGGCGCCACGCCCGCTCGCGCCCTTCTCCGAGGACCTCCCGGCGGCGCTGGACCCCGACGTCTGGATGCGCCTTCTCGGGGGCTCCGAGGGGTTCGTGCTCTTCGAGCGGCCCCTCGGTCCCGACCGCAGGGGGGTCTACCTTTCGGCGCAACCGGCGCCGGGGGACCTTCTCCGCTGGGAGCCCCCGGGACTGGACGGACCGCCGCCGGCGCCGTTCTTCGGCGGGTGGGCGGGCACGCTCTCCTACGACCTCGGCCGCCGGTTCGAACGGCTGCCCGCGCTGGCTCGGGACGAGGGCTGGCCCGACGTGGCCGGCGGTTTCCACGACTGGGCGCTGGCCGTGGAGGAGACGGACCCGGGCCGGTGGCGCAACCGCCTGGTGGGGGCGGTCGCCGACGGGGCCGGCCGGGAGGCGCTGCGGGCGCGGGCGCGCTCGCTGGCGCGCCTCGCGGAGGGTGTGGCGCGGGAGGGACCTCCGCCGCGGGAGGGCGGGGACGCCCTGGCGGGGCCGCTGCGATCCAACCGGACGCCGGCGGAGCACGGGGCCGCCGTGGCGCGCGCCGTGGAGTACGTCCACGCCGGGGACGCGTTCCAGGTGAACCTGGCGCGCCGCGTGGAGGGGCGGCTGCGCGTGTCGCCGGTGGAGGCGGCGCTCCGCCTCCGCGCCGCCAATCCCGCGCCCCGGGCCAGCGTCCACTCCGCGGGGGGCGGCCGCTGGGTGCTCTCCTCCTCGCCGGAACTCCTCCTCGAGGTGCGGGACGGCATGGCCGTCTCGGAGCCCATCAAGGGGACGCGCCCGCGCACCGGCGACCCCGCAGCGGACGCCGCGCGGCGGGCCGATCTCCTGGGGTCCGCGAAGGACGGCGCCGAACTGGCGATGATCGTCGACCTCCAGCGGAACGACCTCGGCCGCGTGGCCGCCGTGGGCGGCGTGCGCGTCGTCGAGGCGCGCCGCGTGGAGGAGCACCCCACGGTGATCCACACCGTGGCCCGCGTCGAGGCGCGCCTCCGGCGGGGCGTCGGACCGCGGGAGGTCATCCCGGCCATGTTCCCCGGCGGATCCGTCACGGGGGCACCCAAGATCCGGGCCATGGAGATCATCGACGAACTGGAACCCGTGCGGCGGGGTCCCTACACGGGGTCTTCCGGGTGGTGGGGTCCCGACGGCGGGGCCCACTGGAACATCCTCATCCGGACCCTCGTCGTGGAGGGGGACCGCGTCCTGTTCTCCGTGGGAGGGGGGATCGTCGCCGACAGCGATCCCGCGGAGGAGTACCGGGAGACCGTGGACAAGGGGCGGGCGCTGGCGAGGGCCCTGGGGTCGCCGGACGCGTGACGCGCCGGAATCCGGGCGCCCCCCCTCGCCGCGTTGCCACGGGGGCCGCGGCGATCTAGAATCCGTTCCTGCCCCGCGCCGTGCGGGGCCCGAGTCGGGTGCCCGCCGCCGGGGCCCCGGAAGGAGGCTTTCCTTGCTCACCGTCCGCCGCCTCGTCCCGGCGGTCGCCCTCGCGTGCCTCTGCACGTGGGCCGCGCCCGCGGGGACCCCGCTGCTCGCCACCTCCGCCCTCGCCGAAGAGGGCGACCCGCCGGGCGGCGGGGACAAGAAGCCCGCCGACGGGGAGAAGCCGCCCGAAGGGGAGAAGCCGGCCGCGCCCGACGAGACGGAGATCAAGGAGTTCTGCAAGGACTACGAAGCGAAGCTCTCGAAGATGGTCGACGAGGAGGCCATGCAGGGCATCGACAAGCTCCAGGCGTGGTACGTCCACGCCGAGGTCCCGGAGGGCGCGAAGAAGGCGATCCTCGGTTCCGTCGGGAAGGCGCTCAAGCTGCGCAACCGGGAGGCCGTCACGGAGAAGCTCGCCAAGGCGCTGGCGGACTTCGGCGAGGAGGGCGTCGGCTTCCTCCGCTACATCGTGGACACGTCCCTGAAGCAGAAGGCGCCGCCCTCGGGCGTCGTCACCGCCGCGTTCAAGTCGCTGGGCAAGATCGCCAGCCCCAAGGCCGCCGACGTCAAGTGGCTCACGGACCACCTGAAGAAGGACGACGACGTGATCAGCAAGGCGGCCCACGCGCTGGCGGGCTACGCCGGCGCCCCCGGTGCCGTGCGTCGCGACATCTTCGAGGAACTGCTCAAGATGTCCGAGGGCGTGTTCAACGCGCAGAACGGCAACGACCCCGCCGCCAAGCGCCGCTGGAACATCTGGGGCGAGGACGTGGTCGAGGCGATGCAGAAGCTCTCCCGCCAGAACTGGACCAAGCCCCCCGAGTTCCGCACCTGGTTCAACGAGAAGGACCCCGGGGGCGGCAAGAACCCGAAGACCTGGGCGGACCCGGAACCGGCGGGGAAGTAGGGCCCGTGCCCGCGGCCGGTCCGCCCCGATCGCGGGGCAGCGCGGGCAGGCAGTTGCCGGCCGCCGTGGCGGGGCTGCTGGTGGGCTCCGCGCTGGGGGCCACCATCTTCCTGCTGGCGGTGTTCCTGCACGACCGCCTGTTCTCCCCCGTTCCCTCGTCCCCGCCGGCGGGGTCCGTGCCCGCGGGGGACCCCCGGGCGGCGGTCCGCGTGTACGCCGGCTCGCCCCGGGAGGGCGTGGATCTCGTGCTGCTCCCGCTGCGGGAGGACGGCGTGCCGGCGCCCGGCGCCGAGGGCGTGCTGGACGCCGAACTGTTCCCCGGCGGCCCCGCCCACCGGTGGTACCGCCTCCTGGCCACCAACCGGGACGGCGACGCGCCGCTCCGTGTCACGCTGGGGGAGGGGCACGTCACCCGCGAGGCGCCGGACGGCCTCCGACCGTCGGCCGATCTGCGCGCCGCATGGAGCGCCCGCGAGCGGGACCTGGCGCCCCACCGCCGCATGGCGCTCCGCCTCCTGCACGTGCCCGAGTCGTCGGTGGAGGTCTCCCCGCGCGGCTCCGTCCGCATCCTCGTGGCCGTCCCCGCGGGCGGGCCCGGCGGCGCCGAGGCCACGGGGTTCCGCATGGCCGACGGCACGCGCCTGTGGCCCGTGGACGTCACCGTCGAGAGCCTGCGCGCCGCCCTCGGGGCCGGCGACGGTCGCCGCCTGGAGCCCGCCCACAGGGCCGAGGCGCGGGGCCCCGGCGCCGCGCGATGAGCGGGGGCGCGCCCGGCTCCGCCCCGGATCCGCAGTTCCGGGTCCTCTCGCGGCGTCTCATCCACAGGGCGCGGAAGTTCGCGCTCGTCGAGGAGCGGGTGCGCTTCTCCGACGGGCGCGAGGTCGCGCGGGAGGTCATCCGCCATCCGGGAGCCGCCGTCATCGTCCCCGTGCTGCCCGACGGCCGCGTGGTGCTCGTGCGCGTCTGGCGCCACGCCGCCGCCGGGAACCTCCTCGAGGTCCCCGCGGGGACGCTGGACCCGGGGGAGGAGCCGCGCGTCTGCGCGTTCCGCGAGCTCGAGGAGGAGACCGGCTACGTGGCGGAGACCATGACGCCCATGGGCTCCTGGTACCCGTCCCCCGGCTTCCTGGACGAGACCATGCACCTGTTCCGTGCCGGGGGGCTGACGGAATCGGCGGCCCACCCGGACGACGACGAACTCGTGGAACCCGCGATCTTCGACCCGGCGGAACTCGTCGCCGCCGTCCGGGACGGGAGCATCCGCGACGGGAAGACGCTGCTCGCCCTGTTCCTCTGCGGGTTCCTCGCGGCGGACCCGGCGGGGGGGCCGGCGTGACGGCGGTCCCGGGGCCCGGCCGGGGGGACGCGCCCTCGGCGGAGCCCACGTCGGCGCTGGCGCCCCGGACGCCGCTCCCGCCGGAGATCGTGGCGGAGATCCGCGGGGTCATCGCCGAGGCGCGCGCGTCGGCGGCCCGGGACGCGAGCCACGCCCCGCTGCGGGAACTGGCGGAGGCGCTGCGCGCCAACGCCGAGGCCATGCGCCTCGTGCAGGAGACGCAGGAGCGCATCGCCCGGGCCGTGGACCGGTCCGACCGCTCCGAGGCCGTCATCCAGTCCACGCAGGCGCTGAACGAGACCTTCCGCGGCGTCCGGCGGGCGCAGGACGCCCTCGTGACGCGGCTGGAGCGGGAGGAGCGGCGCCCCCTGCGGGCCGCGCTGCTGGCGGGCGCGCTCGTCCTGGTCGCCGGCGGCGCGGCCGCGCTCGTGTTCCTGCTGCGCGAGGACGGGCTGGAGCGGCGCATCGCGGACCTGCGGTCGGAACTCGTCGCCGCCGCCCCCGCGCCCGGGGGGGACGGCGGCGACTCGAGGGAGAGGGATCTGCTGGATCGCCTCGCCGCGCTGCAGGCGCGGACCTCCCGGTCCGACGCGGACCGCGAGGCGGCGGAGCGGGAACTGGCGGGCATCCGGTCCTCCATGGAGACCCTCCGCCGCGAGAAGGACGCCCTCGCGCAGCGGGAGGAGGAGGCGCGGCGGCGCGGGGTGGACCAGTCCCGGCTCGAGGAGGAACTGGCGCGGCTCCGCCGGGAGTCCGCGGCGGCGGCCGTGCGCGCCTCCGCGGCGGAGGAGGCCCTGGCGGTCCGGGATCGGGAAGTGGCGGCGCTCCGCGAGGCGGCGGCCGCGCCGCCCGCGGCGGCGCCCCCCGCCGCCCCCCCGGCCGTCGATGGGCCGCCCGCCGCGACGCCCGCCGGGGCCCCGACCGCCGGGGCGCCGCCCGACGGGGCCACGGACCGCCCTGACGCGGGGGGGGGGCCGGCGGCCGGGGGCGCTCCCGTCGCTCCCTCCACCGCGGTCCGGGACCCGGCGCAGGTGGCCCGCTTCCTGGACACCCTGAACGGACTGCTGGAGGGGGTCGGGGGGAGGGAGACCTACCGGGTCGCCTCGGCGGACGCGCTGGACGGGCGGCGGCTGGAGGGGGTCGTCATCGAGGCCCGGCGGGGGGACGGTCTCCTCCTGAAGCGGTTCCGGGCGAAGGAGTGCCGCATCGTCCTCCTCGGCGAGGCCCGCAGCCTGGAGATCCGCATGAAGGACGGCGGGGTCTCCTACCTGGGAAACGCCGAGGTCCCGTTCCTCGACGGCAGGTACACGGCATCCCTCGCCGTCGACCCGGCGGCGCTGCGCACCGCCGCCCACCCGCTGGTGGCGGAGCAGTAGCCCCCGGGGTGCCGTTGCCCGGCGCCGTTGCCTTGACCGCCCCCCCCGCTTGCGGCTAGGATCGGCGCCACACACCCTTCCCAAGCCTCGCCGCTCTTTCGGCGGCGGGGAAATGACACGGACGGTCGCCCGGCAGGGCGCAATGGATCAGCGCGAGACGTCCCGGAGACGAGCCTCGAGGGAATCAGGAACGGCGTTGCACACTCCAGATCGGCAGCCGCGAACGCGAGCGAGGTCCGCACCCTAGCGGACCCCGTCCCGACCTCCCGCATCTCCGGGTTCAGCGCACCAGCGCCCCTGCACGGCGGCCTCCGCCCGCGCGAGGTCGGCCCCTGTGCCGCCCCTCCTCGGGACTTCACGGGGGTCGGCTCGCCGGCCCCGCAGGAGGCTGAACCGTGGGTACGGACTGGATCGCTCTCGCCCTGGAACTTCCGTCGCTGGTCGGTGGCCTGCTGGCCGGCGCCGTCGTGGCCGGCGCCGTCGTCGCGCTGCTGCTCCGTTCGCGGCAGGCCGCCGCGTCCACCGCCGCCGCCGCCGAGGCGGAGGATCTCCTCGCCCGGGCCCGCGAGGACGGGGACCGCATCCGCCGCGAAGCGGAACTGGCGGCCAAGGAGGAGACCCTCCGCGGTCGCGAGGACGCCGCCAAGGAGGAGGCGAAGCGGCGCCGGGAACTGGCGGACCTGGAACTGCGCCTCGGCCGGCTGGAGGAGACCCTCGCCGACCGCGACGCCGCCCTGGAGAAGAAGATGCGCGCCCTCCAGGAGGAGGAGCGGAACACCCAGACGCGACGCACCCGCGTCGAGGCCCAGGAGAAGGAGGCCGCGGCCGTCGTCGAGGAGCAGAAGCGCATCCTGACGGAACTGGCCGGGATGTCCCGGGAGGAGGCCCGCACCATGCTCCTCCAGAAGATCGAGAAGGACCTGGAGGCGGAGCACGCGACCCTGGTCACCCGGATGCTCGACCGGGCGAAGGCCGACGCCGAGGAGTCCGCCCGCGAGGTCATCGCCACCGCCATCCAGCGCGTGGCCGCCGACCACTCCGCGGAGATCACCGTCGCCGCCGTGGATCTCCCCAACGAGGAGATGAAGGGCCGCGTCATCGGCCGCGAGGGGCGGAACATCCGGGCCTTCGAGAAGGCCAGCGGCGTGGACGTCATCGTGGACGACACGCCCGGGGTCATCGTGGTGTCCGCCTTCGACGGCGTGCGCCGCGAGACGGCCCGCCGCGCGCTGGAGAAGCTGCTGAAGGACGGGCGCATCCATCCCGCGAAGATCGAGGAGACGATGCGCGGCTGCGCCGAGGAGATGGAGGAGGTCGTCGAGGAGGCGGGGCGCAAGGCGGTGCAGGACACCGATCTGCACGGCGTCCACCCGAAGATCATCTCCCTCCTGGGCCGGCTGAAGTTCCGCACCTCCTACGGCCAGAACGTCCTCCTCCACTCCACCGAGTGCGCGAGCCTCGCCGGCGTGATGGCGGCGGAACTGGGTCTCGACGTGAAGCTGGCGAAGCGGTGCGCGCTGCTCCACGACATCGGCAAGGCCGTGGACCACGAGGTCGAGGGGGGCCACGCCCAGATCGGCGGCGACATCGCGCGCCGCTGCGAGGAGAACCCCGTCGTCGTCAACGCCATCGCGGCCCACCACGAGGACGTGAAGATGGAGTCCGTCTACGCCGTCCTCACGGCCGCAGCGGACGCCATGAGCGCGGCGCGCCCGGGCGCCCGCCGGGACAGCCTCGAGCGGTACGTGAAGCGGCTCCAGGCCCTGGAGGAGATCGCGCACCGGTACGCCGGCGTCGAGCAGGCCTACGCCATCCAGGCGGGCCGCGAGGTCCGGGTCGTCGTCAACCCGGGGAAGGTCTCCGACCGCCTCGCGCGCAAGATCGCCTACGACCTGGCGCGGACCATCGAGAACGAGCTCACCTATCCCGGGGAGGTGAAGGTCACGTGCGTCCGCGAGACGCGGGTCAGCGAGACCGCCCGGTAGATCCGTGACCGGGCCGGTCACCGTCAGCGAACTCACCTTCGCGCTGAAGTCCCTCGTCGAGGAGGCGTTCCCGGCGGTGCTGGTGCGCGGGGAGGTCTCCAACTGGAGGCCCGCGGCCTCGGGGCACGTGTACTTCTCGCTGAAGGACGCCGGCGCCACCCTCACGGCGGTCCTCTGGCGGACGACCGCGGCGCGCATCCGCTTCCCGGTGAAGGACGGGATGCAGGTGGTGGCGGGGGGCCACGTCGACGTCTACGCGCCGCACGGGAAGTACCAGCTCGTCGTGTCGCGGCTGGAGCCCGAGGGCGCCGGCGCGGCGGCGCTGGCGCTGGAGCGGTTGAAGGAGCGGCTGCGCGCCGAGGGGCTCTTCGACGCCGCGCGCAAGCGGCCCCTCCCGCTCCTCCCGCGGCGCGTGGGCATCGTGACCTCGCCGACGGGGCAGGCGGTGCGGGATCTCCTCCGCAACATCCTCCGGCGGTTCCCGCGGGCCTGGGTCACGCTGCGGCCCGTGCGCGTGCAGGGGGACACCGCCGCCGCGGAGATCGCGCAGGCGCTCCGCGACCTCGACGAGGCCGGCGGGTTCGACGTCGTGGTGGTGGGCCGCGGGGGCGGCAGCGCCGAGGATCTCGGCGCGTTCAACGACGAAGGCGTGGCCCGCGCCATCGCGGCCTGCGCGGCGCCGGTGGTGAGCGCCGTGGGGCACGAGGGGGACTTCACGGTGGCGGATCTCGTCGCCGACCTCCGCGTGTCCACTCCCACGGCCGCGGCGGAGGAGGTCGTGCCCGTGCTGCGGGATCTGGAGGAGGACCTCCGGCGCCACCGGGTCGGGCTCGACGACGGCCTCCGCGCGCGGCTCGCGCTGGCGAGGGAGCGGGTCGGCTCGCTGGAGAACCGCCACGCGCTCCGCCGCCCCGTGGATCGCGTCCACGATCTCGCCCAGCGGGTGGACGAACTCCGGCGTCGCGGGGACGCCGCGGCGGTGCGGCGCGTGGCCGACGGACGGGCGGCGCTCTCCGCCTCGGCGGCGCGCGTCGAAGGGGTGTCGCCGCTCGCCGTCCTCGCCCGCGGCTACTCCGTCACCACCGTGGAGGGCGCGTCGGCCCCCCTGCGGGACGGTGACGACGTGGAACCCGGTTCCCGCCTCCTGACCCGCCTGGCGCGGGGGCGCGTGATCTCCCGGGTGGAGGGGACCGGCCCGTGAAGTCGGGAGCGTGGATCGCCGCCGGCGCCCTGCTGATGCTGTACGGCCTTCCGCGCGGCGGGGAGATCGGCACGCGTTCGTTCGTGTTCCTCGCCCTCGGCGTGGGGCTCGTCATCGTCGGCCTCCGCGAGGCGCCCTGGCCGGAGGCGCACCGGGGTCCGCCGCCGGACGAGGTCGATGTCGCGGTGCGCGAGGGCGACCGCGAGGACGGGGTAGACTCGCCGCCACCGCCGGGAGGGACGCCGTGACCGCGAAGAAGAAGGACGCCGCGCCCGCCGAGGACGATCGACCCTTCGAGGAGCACCTCCGCGAGGCGGAGGCCATCGTGCGGGAACTCGAATCCGGGGCGCTGCCGCTGGAGGAGTCCATCGCGCGCTACGAGCGGGCCGTCGCCGCCCTCGGCCGCTGCCACCGCATCCTCGACGGCGCCGAGAAGCGCATCGAGGCCCTCACGCGTCGCGCCGACGGGGCGCTGGAGACCCGCCCCTTCGAGCCGCCGGCCTAGCCCCGCCGCCGCCGGGCGCGGTTCCCCGGGACCCGCGCCCGAATCTCGTCCGCACGGACCGGGACGGGCGTAGGCTCCAGCCTCCCCGCGGCGGTGCGGGGGGAGGTGCCATGCATCCCTGTCCCCGGTGTGGTGTCGCCCTCGGCGAGGGCGCGAAGGCGTGCGCGGCCTGCGGGTGGCGGTCCTCCCGCGGCCGCATCTGGATCCTCCTCGGGGTCGTCTTCGGCGGGATGATCCTGCTCTGCTGCGGCGGGGGCGCTCTCGTGGCCTACCAGTTCCGGGGCGCCGTGGAGATCGCGCAGGCGGATGGAACTCCGGTGCTCCTGCGCCTCTACCGTCTCCAGGTCGTCTCCTTCGCGCACGGCCGCGGCGCGCTCCCGGCGACGCTGGAGGAGGCCGTCGCCGAGCCCCTCCGCGGGAAGGACGGCAAGCGGACGAGCATCCGCATCAGCAACGACTCGGGCGCGCCCATGGACTCGTGGCAGCGGACCGTCCGGTACGTCGCCTCCCCCGACGGCTCCTTCGAACTGAGGAGCGCCGGGCCCGACGGTGTCCAGGACAACGGGGACGACATCGTCCTGCGCGGGAGCCGGGGTGACGACCTCTCGGTGCTCGAGCGGGACCTGGCCACCGCGGCGAAGGACCTCGGACGGCGCGTGCGGGAGGCGTTCCCCGGATGGCTGCGCGACCGCGTGCCCGAGCCCTCCGTCGTGGACTTCGAGATCGAGGACGGCGACCCGGGGGATCCCGCCGACGGAACGCCGCCTCCCCCCGCGGACCTCGACGACGGCGACGCCGTTCCGCCCGCGCCGGAGCGCCCGCCGGACGGCGCGGGGGGCGGCCGCTGAGCCGCGGGGATCGCGTCGCGCGGGCCGCCGGGAGTCCCTCCGGCGCCGGCCCCGGGGACTGGCCCTCGCGGGAACTGGCGGCGCGGGACGACGCGGGCCTGCGCCGCCGCGTGGTGCCCGCCGACGGCCCCGGGCCCCGGGTGCGGATCGGCGGGCGGGAGTTCGTGTCCTTCGCCTCCAACGACTACCTCGGTCTCGCCGGGGACCCGCGGCTCGCGGATGCCATGGCGGAGGGGGCCCGGAGCGACGGGGCGGGGGCGGGGGCGGCCCGTCTGGTGACCGGGGGCCGTCCCTCGCACGACCTCCTCGAGCGGGAGGCGGCGGCGCTCAAGGGGGCGGGCGGGGCGCTGCTGGCGGGCTGCGGGTACGCGCTGAACGTCTCCCTCGTGCCCGCGCTGGCGGGGGAGGGGGACCTGGTCGTCTCCGACCGCCTCAACCACGCGAGCCTCGTGGACGGGTGCCGGCTCTCCCGCGCGGAGGTCGTCGTCGCGGAGCACGGCTCGGCGATCGCCGTCACGCGCGCGCTGGGGCGGGGCGGCTTCCGCCGCCGCGTCGTGCTGACCGAGGGGCTGTTCTCCATGGACGGCGACGAGGCGCCGCTGGCCGGCCTCGCGGAGGCGGCGGCGCGGTACGAGGCCCTGCTCGTCGTGGATGACGCCCACGGCACGGGCGTGCTGGGGCCCCGCGGCGCGGGGCTCGCCGCGGAGGCCGGTCTCCGTCCCGGTCCGGGGCTGCTGGAGGTGGCCACGCTGGGGAAGGCGTTCGGCGCGTACGGCGCCTTCGCCGCGTGGACCGGCGAGGGCGTCGAGTACCTCCGCCACGCGGTGCGCGGCTTCGTGTTCTCGACCGCCCTCCCGCCCGGGGTGGCGGCGGCGGCGGTCGCGGGGATGCGCATCGCCGCGGCGGAGCCGTGGCGGCGCGAGCGCGCGCTCCTCCTCGCCCGCCGTCTGCGCGAAGGGCTCCGCGCGGCGGGGGTCACCGTCCCCGCGGGCCGGGGACCGGCGGTCCCCGTGCCCGTGGGGGGGGCGCGGGAGGCGACCGCGCTCTCGGCGCGCCTGGAGGCGCGGGGCTGGTGGGTCCCGCCGCTCCGGCCGCCGACGGTCCCGCCGGGGACGTCCCGCCTCCGCCTCACCGTGTCCGCGGCCCACCGCGACGAGGACGTGGACGGCCTCGTCGCGGCCGTGGCGGAGGAACTCCACCGGGTGGCCCGTGGGTGAGGGCGTGTTCGTGACCGGGACCGACACGGCCGTCGGGAAGACGCTGGTCGCCGGGGGGCTGGTCCGCCTGCTGCGGGGGCGCGGCGTGGACGCGGTGGGCTGGAAGCCGGTGGCGACGGGGGTGGGTCCCGACGACGACGCCGCCTTCCTGGCGGCCGCCGCCGACGGCGCGGAGCCGCGGGACGTGGTCGGTCCGCTCCGCTTCCGAGATCCCCTCGCCCCCGCCGTGGCCGCGGCGCGGGAGGGACGCACCGTGGATGCCCCCGCCCTGCGGGCCGCGTTCGGGGCGCTCCGGGCGCGCCACGGGTTCGTCGTCGTCGAGGGCGTGGGCGGCCTGCTCGTCCCGCTGACCCGACGCTGGAGCGTCGCCGACCTGGCGGCGGACCTCGCCCTCCCCCTGCTGGTGGTCGCGCGCGCCGGACTGGGGACGCTCAACCACGTGGCGCTCACCGTCGAGGCGGCGGAGCGGCGGGGCCTCCGCGTGCTCGGCATCGTCCTCTGCCGCGAGACCGGCGGCGAGCCGGGGCTGGCGGAGCGGACCAACCCGGCGGCGCTGGCGGACCTGGTCCCGGTGCCCGTGCTGGGCACGCTCCCGCGCCTCGCCCCGGCGGCGGCGGCGGACCCCGGCGGTGTGGCCGCGGCGCTGGCGGAGTCGCTGGACCTCCGGTCCGTGCTCGCGGAGGCCGGGGCATGAGCGACGGCGTTCGCGCGGAGCGGCTCCGGCGGCTGGACCGCGCCCACGTCTGGCACCCGTTCACGCAGATGGCGGAGTGGACCGACCCGCTCGTCATCGAGCGCGGCGAGGGCGTGCACCTCTTCGACGTGGATGGCCACCGCTACATCGACGGCGTGTCCTCCCTCTGGACCACGGTCCACGGTCACCGCGTCCCCGAGATCGACCGCGCCGTGGAGGCGCAACTGGGCCGCGTCGCGCACACGACGCTGCTGGGGCTGGCGAGCGTGCCCTCCATCGAACTCGCGGAGCGCCTCGTGCGCGTCGCGCCTCCGGGTTTGACGCGCGTGTTCTACTCCGACAGCGGGTCCACGGCCGTGGAGGTCGCCCTCAAGATGGCCTGGGTCCACCAGGCCCGCCGCGGCGAGACGCGCCGCACGCGGTTCCTCTGCTTCCAGGGCTCCTACCACGGGGACACGCTGGGCTCCGTGTCGGTGGGGGGGATCGACCTCTTCCACGAGACCTTCCGGCCGCTGCTGTTCGGGACCGTGCGCGCGGCGCCGCCGGCCTGCTTCCGGTGCGGCGCGGGGACACGGTGCGCCCCCTGCGCCGCCGCCGACCTGCCGACCTTCGAGGAGGCGCTCCGTCGCCACGGCGACGGGATCGCCGCCGTGGTGGTGGAGCCGCTGGTGCAGGGGGCCGCGGGCATGATCCTCCAGCCGCCGGGCTGGCTGCCCCGCCTCGCGGAGGCGGCCCGGGCGGCGGGGGCGCTCCTCATCGCCGACGAGGTCGCCACGGGCATCGGCCGCACCGGCCGCTGGTTCGCGGTGGAGCACGAGGGCGTGCGACCGGACATCCTCTGCGTCGCCAAGGGCCTCTCCGGCGGCTACCTGCCCGTGGCGGCGACGCTGGCGTCGGAGGAGATCCACGCCTCCTTCCTCGGGCGCTACGAGGAGTTCCGCGCCTTCTTCCACGGGCACACCTACACCGGCAACGCCCTGGCCTGCGCGGCGGCCTGCGCCAACCTCGACCTGATGCACGAGCGGGGGACGGTGGCGGAGGCGATGCGCAAGGGGGACCTCCTGGGCGCGCTGCTGGCCCGTCGAATCGCGCCCCTCCCGTCCGTGGGCGAGGTGCGCCGGGCGGGCATGATGGTGGGCGTCGAACTGGTGCGTGACCGCGGGACGCGGGAGCCCTTCGCCCCGGCGGACCGGGCGGGTCACCGCGTGTGCGACGCGGCGCGCCGGCGCGGCGCGCTGCTGCGGCCCCTGGGCAACGTGCTCGTGCTCATGCCGCCGCTGGGAACGCCGGACGACGTGCTGCGGGAACTGGTGGACATCGTGGCGGCCTCCGTCGAGGAGGTCCACGGGGGAGGGAGCGTCGCATGAGGGACTGGATGGCCCTGGCGGACGACGCGCTGACGGGGGAGGGCATCCCCCGGGAGGCGGCGCGCGAGGCCCTGGCGGCGCCGGAGCGGGAGGCGTGGGAACTCCTCGCGGCGGCCCGCCGGGTCCGCGTGGCCCACCACGGGTACCGCGTGCGCGTGCATGTCCTCGACAACGCCCGCCGCGGCGCCTGTCCCGAGGACTGCGGCTTCTGCGCCCAGTCCTCCCGCTACGCGCCCGGCCTCGAGCGGTACCCGCTCAAGTCCGCGGAGGAGATGCTCGACGGCGCGCGGAAGGCCTACCGGGACGGCGCCTACAAGTACTGCATCGTGACCGCCACGCGCGGGCCGAGCCATGCCGACCTGGACGTGCTCTGCGACACCGTGCGCCGCATCAAGGCGGAACTCCCGCTGACGGTCTGCACGTCGCTGGGCCTCCTCGACGCGGAGAAGGCGCGGCGGCTCGCCGAGGCCGGCGTGGATCGCTTCAACCACAACCTGGAGACGTCGGAGCGCCTGTTCCCGTCGGTCTGCACCACCCACACGTGGCGGGACCGCATGGAGACGCTGCGCCACGCCGTGGAGGCGGGCATGGAGGCCTGCTGCGGCGGCATCGTCGGGATGGGGGAGACGGACGAGGATCTCCTCGACCTCGCCTACGCGCTGCGGGAGGTGCGGGCCGCGTCCATCCCCGTGAACTTCCTCGATCCCCGCCCGGGCACGCCCATGGGGGATCGGCCCCGGCTCACGCCGCTGCGGTGCCTCCAGATCCTGGCGGTCTTCCGCCTCGTCCACCCGCGGTCCGACCTCCGCGCGGCGGGGGGGCGGGAGGTGAACCTACGCACGCTGCAGCCGGCGGCGCTCCTGGCGGCCAACTCCATCTTCAGCGAGGGCTACCTGACGACGCCGGGGAACGACGCGACGTTCGACGCGCGGATGATCCGGGAGGCGGGCTTCGAGATCGAGCAGGTGGCGCCGGCGGCGAGCCCGGTGTAGAACCCATCGCGCGGCGCGGCGCACGGCCGCCGCGCACGGGAGGAGAGCATGGGATCGGGGCGGGGAGTTCGCGTCGGGGCGATCCTCGGGGTGCTCGCCGTGGCCGTGCCGACCGCCCTCCGCGCGGACGAGGGCGACGCGCTGCCCCCGGTGGCGGACTGCATCCGCGCGCTGGACGGGAGCCCCGATGTCCGGCGCCAGGCGCTGTGGGACCTGTGGGCCCACGGGCCCGGGGCCGCGGTCGCGGTGCCCGCGGTGGCCCGCGAGTACGCGCGATCCCCCGGCCTCCGCTGGGATGCGGCGTTCGCGCTGGCGGCGACGGGGGACGCAGGGGTCGCGGCGATGGCGGAGGCATGGACGGGGGCCGACGGGCCGGGGCGGTCGGTGCTCATGCGCGCGTTCGCGTACGGTGCGGCGCGGGCCGCGCCGCCGGAGTCCCTCCTGCGGGAGGCGCTGGGCTCGGCGGAGGATGGCACCGTTCTCGCGGCCCTCGCCGCGGCGCGCCGGCTCGCGTGGCGGGCGGGCCCCCTGGCGCCCGCCGTGGCGGACATCGCGCGCGGCTCCCCCACCCGCCGCGCCGCCGCCGTCGAAGTGCTCGGGGGGATGGGCGCCGCCGGCGTGGAGGCGGCCGGGGCGCTGCTGGGGGACCCCTCCGCCGCCGTCCGGTGCATCGGCGCGGAGGTGGCCGGCGGACTGGGACCCGCGGCCGCCCCGCTCGTGGCTTCGCTGGCGGCGGCGGCGAAGGGGCGGGACGCGGACCTCGCGCACGCGGCGCTGCTGGCGCTGGCCCGCGTGGGTCCGGCGGCGGCCCCGGCGGTCCCCGTGCTGAAGGGGCTGCTCACCGCGCGGGACCTCCGCGTGCGGATGCTGGCGACGACTGCGCTGGCGGCCGTCGGGCGCGCCGCCGGGGAGGCCGCGCCGCCGCTGACGGTGCTGCTCCGGGACAGGGATCCCGCCCTCCGCGTCGCAGCGGCGGAGGCCCTCGGCCGCGTCGGCCCGGGCCCGGGGAGCACGGTGGCGGCGCTCACGCGGGCGCTCCGCGACGACGAGGCCCTGGTCCGGGTCGCCGTCGCCGAGTCGCTGGGGGCCCTCGGGCCCGTCGCGGGGGAGGCGTCGACCGCGCTGCGCCTGGCGTCGGAGAAGGACGTCGACCCCGCCGTGCGGCAGGCCGCCGGCCAGGCCCACGTGGCGGTGAATCTCCCCGCGGAGCCCGTGCAACCCGCGGCCGCCGCGCCGGAGCCGGTGTCCCCCCGTCCCGCCTTCCTCCGCGCCCGTCGCACCGCGGCCTCCCGCGAGGCGGCGCTCCGCCGACTGGGAGCGGACACTCCCGCGCGGCGGACGGCCGTGGATCGCGGCATCGACTGGCTGCTGCGGCACCAGTCCCCCGACGGGCGGTGGGCGTGCAGCGGATTCGAGGCGCGCTGCAAGGGGGAGCGGTGCGGCGGCGCGGGTTCCATGACCGCCGACGCCGGAGTCACGTCGCTGGCGCTCCTGGCGCTCCTCGCCGAGGGGACCGTGCCGGACACCTCGCCGCGCGGGACGGCGCTCCGGAAGGGGTTGGACTGGCTGCTGGGCTGCCTCGGTCCCGACGGCTCCATGCGCAGGAACATCGGCGGCAAGGGTCCCTACTACCAGGCCACCGCCACCCTCGTCCTCGTGGAGGGCGCCGCGGTGTCCGACGACGCGCGGTTGCGGCGCGCGGCGCAGGGGGCGGTGGACGTGCTGCTCCGGTGGCGCACCCCGTCCATGGCGTGGCGGTACGGGGTCCGGGACGGGGACAGCGACGTGAGCGTGGCGTCCTGGGCCATGCCCGCGCTGGCGGAGGCGGCGGAGGCGGGGTTCGACGTCGACCCCGGCGTGGCGGCCGAGGTCTCGGCGTACCTGGATCGCCTCACGGACCCGGAGTTCGGACGCATCGGCTACACGGCGCGCGGCAACGGTCCCGCGCGGCTGGAGGATCTCATGGACAGGTTCCCCGCGGACAAGAGCGAGTCCTGCACCGCCGTGGGGCTCTGCGCGCGTGCGGCGTGCGGCACCGACCTCTCCGTGAATCCGCTGGCGCTCCGGGCACAGGCGTTGCTCCTCATGGTCCTGCCCGCCTGGGACGAAGCCGGAGGGCTCATCGACGTCTACTACTGGCGGGGCGGATCGGAGGTGGCGGCGCGCGCGGGGGGCTCCTTCGGTCGCCGGTGGACCGCCGCTCTGCACGCCGCCCTGATCCCGGCGCAGCGGACCGGCGGGGACGCCGCCGGATCCTGGGACCCCCTCGACCCGTGGGGGGGCGAGGTCGGCCGCGTGTACACCACCGCCATGGCGCTCCTGGCGCTCCAGGCTCCCTACCGGGACGGGCCGCCGCCGTCGGGGCCCTGAGCGGCCCGCGGTAGAATTCCGCCATGCCCCTCCACGAGTTCCACTGTCCCGCCTGCGACGCCCCCTTCGAGGACCTCGTCCGCGCCGGCGAGACTCCTCCCTGCCCGACCTGCGGGGGGACGCGTTCCCGGCGGCTCCTCTCCACGTTCGCCGCCCGTACGCCGGACCCGGTCCCCGCCTCCCGGGGGGGCGGTGGGGGCGGCGACGGCGGCTGCGGGCGGTGCGGCGACCCGCGGGGCCCCGGGAGTTGCGCCTCGAACTGACCCGGGGAACGGAATCCCCGCCGCCCGCGTCCAAGGACCGTCCGGGCGTCCGCCTTCGCGCCCTTCCGGAGATCACCATGACCCCCCGCCCCTTCGTCGCCGCCGCCGCGTGCCTCGCCCTCGGCGCCTCCGCCCTCGCGCAGGAGCCGGGCGTCTCGCTCACCGTGTACAGCGATCCCTCCGCCGCGTCGGGGCAGCCGGCCCAGCCGGTCTACAACCCCGTCACGTCCACGTGGGAGCAGCCCCCCGCCGGGTTCTCCATCGTGCGGGAGCGGCGCCGGGTCCGTCTCGACGCCGGCCGCAACGTCCACCGCTTCGCCGACGTGGCCGCCCGCATCGACGGGTCCACGGTCAAGGTGCGGTCCCTCACGGATCCGGCCTTGCAGGTCGTGGAGCAGGACTTCCAGTTCGATCTCGCGTCGGCGGATCGCATCCTGGAGAAGCACCTCGACCGGGAGGTCACGGCGGTGCGCGGGGACGGATCCCGCGTCTCGGGCCGGCTGCTCTCCTTCGATGCCGGCCAACTGGTGCTCCAGGGCGCCGCCGGGGAGGGGATCACCATCCTGGCCCGCGGGGCGAACGTCTCCCACCTCCGCTTCGCGGAACTCCCCGGCGGCCTCACGACGAGGCCCACGCTGGTCTGGCTGCTGCACGCTCCCGCGGCGGGGGAGCACCTGCTGGACGTGGCCTACGAGACGGCGGGCATGTCCTGGTCCGCGGACTACACGGCCGTGGTGTCGCCGGACGAGTCGCGGGTGGACCTCTCCGCGTGGGTGACCATCGAGAACCGCTCCGGCGCGACCTACCGGGACGCGCGGCTGAAGCTCGTCGCCGGGGACGTCCACCGGGCGCCCCGCCAGGCCGGGCAACTGATGGCCATGGAGCGGTCGATGGCGGCCATGCCCGCGGGCGGGACGCTGCCCGGCTTCGAGGAGAAGTCGTTCTTCGAGTACCACCTCTACACGCTGGGCCGGCCCACGACCCTGGCGGACCGCTCCCTCAAGCAGATCGAACTCTTCCCCCCGGTGGCCGGGGTGCCGTGCCGGAAGATCTACGTCTACGACGGCGCCGCGCTGCTCCCCGACTGGTACGGCGGCGGGCCCAACATGGAGCAGTCCTTCGGGCCCCAGTCGAACCGGAAGGTGGACGTCTACCTCGAGGCGGAGAACCGCGCGGCGCACGGGCTCGGGATGCCCCTCCCCGCGGGGCGCGTGCGGGTACACAAGGCCGACGAGGCGGACGGCTCCCTGGAACTGGTGGGGGAGGACCGCATCGATCACACGCCGAAGGACGAGAAGGTGCTCCTGCGCCTCGGGAGCGCGTTCGACATCGTCGGCGAGCGCCGCCAGACCGCGTTCGAGGTGAACTACGACGCCCACTGGATCCGCGAGTCCTTCGAGATGAAGATCCGCAACCACAAGAGGGAGCCCGTCCAGGTCCGCGTGCGCGAACGGCTCTACCGCTGGGTGAACTGGAACATGGAGCGTGCCAGCCACGAACTGGTGAAGCAGGACGCCCGCAACGTCTACTTCCCCGTGACCGTGCCGACGGACGGCGAGGTCGTCGTCACGTACACGGTGAAGTACTCCTGGTAGCCCGCCGCGACCGTCGTTCCCGGTAGGATGCGGTCCGTGACCGGATCCCCTTCCAGCTTCCCGCCCGCCGCGTCCACGGCGGCCCGCGCCGGGCGTCTCGCGAGCCGCGTCGCGGACGTGGTGGTCGTCGCGACGCTGGCCGCGCTGGCGCTGGGGGTGCTCTACGATCCCGAGTCCGGCGAGGCCGCCGATCGGCGGCTCCGGTGGGCCGTGGCGGCGCTGGCGGGGAGCACGGCGATCCTGTGGATCCTCCTCCAGTGGACGCGGCGGACGCTGGCGGAGGTCGGCGAACTGCTGGCGGACGTGCGGTTCGGCAGCGGGACGCGGCGGGATCGGGAGGCCGTGGACATCCTCGTCCGCGCCCTGCGGACCCCCGAGGCGGCGGTGCGGGAGACGGCGCTCCGCCAGCTGCGGCGCATCACGGGCCAGGATCTGGGGGACGATCCCGGCGCGTGGGCGAAGTGGTGGGCGGCGGCGAGGGGCGGGTTCAGCCGGGGCGGCGACGCCGGCCCGGCCTCCGCGAACGCGAAAGGGGGGAGCGGCGGATGAAGGGGAAGTTCCGGGCGCGCCGGGTGCTGGTGCCCGTCGTCCTGTCCCGCGGGGGGGACGCGACGGTCCGCACGGCGGCGGACCTCGTCCGCTCGACGGGCGGTCGCCTCCTCCTGTTCCACGTCTTCGACTCCCGCGCGCTGGAGGACGTCTACAACCTGCACGGGCTCTCCGAGGAGGAGGCCCTCGCCCGGATGCGGGGGAACGCCGACGTGGGCGTGCGGCGACTCCTGGCGCGCCCGTGGCTGAAGGGGATCCCCGCGGAGACGCGCTTCGGCTCCGGAATCCCCGCCGCGGAGATCGTCCGGGAGGCCGGGCGGTGGCGCGCCGATCTCGTCGTCCTCGAGCGTCGGGTCCGGAGCGGCCTCAGCCACCTCCTCTACGGCCACACCGCCGAGGACGTCGTCCAGCGGGCGCCGTGCGCGGTGCTCGTGCTGCCGGGCTAGGCCCACCCCCTCCGCCGGAACGCGACGAGAGTGAGGATTCCGAGGGCGGCCATGCCCGTGCAGACCCAGAGGAAGCCCTGGGGGTCCTTCACCAGGGGCATCCTCTCGAAGTTCATCCCGTAGACGCCGGTCACGAGCGTGAGAGGGAGGATCAGGGTCGCCACCAGGGACAGGCCCTTCATGATCTCGTTCATCCGGTTGGAGATGATCGAGAGGTACGCATCCCGGGCGCTGCCCACCTGCTCCCGCAGGCCTTCCACCGTGTCGTGCACGCGCACGACGTGGTCGTACACGTCCCTGAAGAACTGGCGGGTCTTCTTCGTGATCGTGGGGTGCCCCTCCCGCGCCAGCGAGTTCACCACGTCGCGCTGGTGCCGGACGGTGCGGAACAGTTCCTGCAGGTCGCGGCGCAGGTCGAGGATCCGGCGCATCGTGTCGTCGCCCGGCGTGCCGAGGATCTCGCCCTCCAGTTCGTCCACGCGCTCGTCGATGGCGTCCACCACCACCTCGTAGCGGTCCACCATGCGGTCCACGATCTGGTGGAGCAGCACGTCCGCGCCGGGCATCGTGGCCCTGGGCTCGCGGAGGGCCCGCTCGAAGACGGCGTCCACGCTGGATCGCTTCTCCTGGTGGTACGACACCACGTAGTGGGGCCCGAGGAAGAAGTCGATCTCCTCCAGCTGCACCCCCGCCTCGCCGCGGTTCCAGGCGTGGAACACGAGGAACACGTGATCCTCGAAGTCGTCCACCTTGGGTCGGGACTGGGCGTTGACGCAGTCCTCGATGGCGAGGGGGTGGAACCCGAAGAGCGCCGGCCCCAGGAGTTCCGTCTCCTCCGGCGTCGCGTCCTCCAGGTCGACCCAGAGGACCCCCTTCTTCGACGCCAGCGCCGCCCGCATGGCCTCCACGGAGAGATCCCGCTGGAGATCCTGCCCGACCAGGTGGAGGGTGCGGAGCACGGGGGAACTCTAGCGGACGACGCCGGTGCGGGCCCAAGGACCCGGGGCCGCGGGGGGGCCCGGGATTCCCGCGTCGGGTCAATGTTGGCGGGCCCGGCGGAAGGGCCGGTATCCTCCCCCCGATGGACGCTCCCGGGACCGTTCCGACGGCGGCGCTGGCGGACATCCTGGCGCCCGTGGCGGAGGACCTCCGGCTCATGGAGGACCTCTTCGGGCGGACGGTCCGCTCCCACCACCCGCTCGTCGCGGAGATGGTCGAGCACAGCCGCCGGTTCTCCGGGAAACGGCTCCGCCCGGCGCTGGTGCTCCTGGCGGGAAGGTGCGCCGGGGAGCCCGTGCCGGAACTGGTTCCCGTGGCGGTCGTGGTGGAGATGATCCACACGGCGACGCTGGTCCACGACGACGTGCTGGACGACGCCCTCCTGCGGCGGCGGGTCGCGTCCTGCAACGCCCTCTACGGGAACGAGGGTGCGGTCCTGCTGGGGGACTACCTGTTCGCGACGGCCTTCGCTCTCAGCGCCTCCCTGGAGAACCGGCTCGCCTCCCGCTACCTCGCCCGCATCACCGCCGAGGTCTGCGAAGGGGAGATCCTCCAGAACCGGGAGCGGGGCAACCTGGCGCTCCCGGAGGAGCGGTACTTCGAGATCATCCGCAAGAAGACCGCCATCCTCTACGCCGCGGCGGCGGAGGTGGGCGCCCGGTACGCCGGGGCCGACGACGCGCAGGTCCGCGCCCTCCACCGCTACGGGATGGGCATAGGCCTCGCGTTCCAGGTCGTGGACGACTGCCTCGACGTGGACGGCGACGAGGCGGAGGTGGGCAAGTCCCTGGGCACCGACGTGGCCAAGGGCAAGATGACGCTCCCCGTCATCCACTTCCTGCGCACGGCGCCTCCGGCGGAGCGGGACGCCATGCGCGCGCTGCTGGCGGCGCCCGAGCCCCCGCCGGACTTCCGCGCCCGCGCGCGATCGCTCCTCCGCGACCGCGGGAGCATCGCCTTCGCCATGGATCGCGCGGAGCGACTGGCGGCGGAGGCGCGCGACGCGGTGGAGTCGCTCCCCCCCGGGCCCTGCCGGGACTCCCTGCACGGCCTGGCCGAGTACGTCCTCCAGCGCACGCGCTAGCCCGACCGCTCCAGCGCCTCCACCGCCCTTCGGGCGGTCTCCGCCGGGGACTCGTCATCGGGGACGTCCAGGAACCGCATCCCGGGGAACGAGCGGAGCCACGTCTCCTGCATGCGGGCCAGGCGGTTGGTGCGGCTCCGGATGCGGGCCGCCGCGTCCCCGGGTGTGGCGAACTCCCCTCGCAGTAGGCCCGCCACTTCCCGGTACCCGATGGCCTGGGCCGCGGTCGGGCCGAGCCCCCCCGGCGCGTCCAGCAGGGCGCGCACCTCGTCCACGAGGCCGCCGGCGAGCATGGCGTCCACCCGGGCGGCGATGCGCCGGTGGAGCGTCGCCCGCGGCCGTCGGAGCGCGACGGCCCGATGGGGGATCCGCGGTGCCGTGGCGGCCCACTGCACCTGCAGGTCGGAGATGGGGCGACCGGTGAGACCGTGGACCTCCAGGGCCCGCACCAGGCGGCGGAGGTCCGTGGGGTGGATGCGGCGGGCGGCGGCGGGGTCCACGGCCGCCAGGCGGGCGTGGAGGGTCGCGGTGCCGGACGCCGCCGCCTCCTCCTCGAGCCCCGCCCGGAGCGCCGGGTCGGCGCCGGGTCCGTCGAAGACGCCGTAGAGGAGTGCGCGCAGGTAGAGGACCGTCCCGCCGGCGGCCAGCACGGCGCGGCCCCTGGCCCGGATGGCCGCCATGGCGGCGTCCGCGAGGAAGAGGAACCGGTGCACCGACATCCCCTCCGCCGGCGAGGCGACATCCACCAGGTGGTGGGGGACCCGCTCCCTGTCCGCGGCGGGCACCTTGGAGGTGCCCACGTCCATCCCCCGGTAGACCTTCATGGAGTCCAGGGAGAGCACCTCCGCCCCCAGCAGCGGCGCGAGGTGGAGGGCCACGGACTCCTTTCCGGAGGCCGTGGGACCGGTGAGCACGAACAGGGGGGCGGAGGAATCCAGCGGGAATCGAAACGCGCCGGGCGGCGCACCCCGTGGGGGTCGACGCCCGGCGCGTGTTGGGTCCACCGGGCGGCAGCCCGCCCGGAAGCCGGTGCAGCCTAGTCGCTGAAGGGGTTGTCGGCGTCGTAGTTGAAGAAGTGCTTCTCGATGAGGCGGTGGGTGTCGGCGATGTCGCGCCCGTACTTGTTGATCACCGCGACGTCGTGCTCGTAGTCGAGGGTCATGCAGCCCCCGAGAACGGCCGAGCCTGCGAGCAGTCCGAGGACAAGTGCGGCCTTCTTCCTCATGGTCTTCCTCCGGGGCGGCTGCCTCACGCGGTTCGTGCCCGAGAACCGTCGAGGTGGGTAGGATACGGACCCCGCCGGCCGCGGGTCCACGAAAAAAGCCCTGTGCGGGCGCCCCCGGCCCGGCCCGGCAGATCGCCCCCGGCAGGAGATCCATGGCCCCCGCGCCCGTGCCGTTCCGAGCCCCCCGGGGCATGCCCGACCTCCGCGGGCGCGACCTCGACCGCCTCCGGTTCCTGGAGCGCGAGGGCCTCGACGTCCTCTCCCGGCAGGGGTTCGAGGAGATCCGCGTGCCGCTGGTGGAGTGGGCCCCGTTGTTCGCGAGGGCGGCGGGGGAGACCTCCGACGTGGCGGAGAAGCAGATGTTCATCATCCCCACCGCCGACGGGGACCCCTACGCGCTCCGGCCCGAGGCCACGGCGGGAGTCGTCCGGGCCGCGGTGGAGCGCAGTCTCCTGAAGGAACGGCCCTTCGTCCGGCTCTGCTACGCCGGCCCCATGTTCCGGTACGAGCGGCCGCAGGCGGCCCGGCAGCGGCAGTTCCACCAGGTGGGGGGGGAGATGCTGGGCTCCGCCGCGCCCACCGTCGACGTGGCCTGCGTCGGGATCGCCGCCGACGTGCTCCGGGCGGCGGGCCTCCGGACCTTCGCCACCCGGGTGAACACCATCGGCTGCCGCGCGTGCCGCCCCGGTCTCCGGGAGGCGCTCCGGGCGGCCATCGGCGCGGCCCGGGAGTCCCTCTGCGAGAACTGCCTCCGCCGGATCGATGCGAACCCCCTCCGCGTGCTCGACTGCGGTCGCCCCGGCTGCCGTGCCGTGGCGGAGTCGCTGCCCCGGCCCCGGGACCTCGTGTGCGCCGACTGCGCCGGCCACTTCGCCGCGGTCCTCGAGGGACTGCGGGTGGTGGGGGAGCCGTTCCAGGAGGATCCCCTCCTGGTGCGCGGGCTCGACTACTACACGCGGACGCTCTTCGAGTTCCGCGTGCCCGAACTGGGCGCGCGGGATGCGGTGGGAGGGGGCGGGAGGTACGACGACCTCGTCGAGGACCTGGGAGGGCCGGCGACCCCCGCCATCGGGTTCTCCGTGGGCCTCGAGGCGACCCTCCTCGCCATCGAGAAGACCGGTGCCGTGGTCGTTTCCCTGCCGCTGCCCGGCGTCGACGTGTTCGTGGCCGTCCCGGCGGGGGACGACCGCAACGCCGCCCTGCGTCTCGCACGGGAGGTGCGCGCACTGGGCCTCGGCTGCGATCTCGATCTGGAGGGGCGCTCGCTGCGCGCCCAGTTGAAGGCGGCGGACCGTTCCGGCGCCGGCGTCTGCCTCCTCCTGGGACCGGACGAGGAGGAGCGGGGGGTCGTGCGGTGGAAGCCGCTGCGGGGGGGCGGGGAGGAGCAGGACATCCCCCGGGCCGAGGCCCTCCTCCGGCTCGGCGCCCGCGTGGACGCGCCGGGGCGGACGCAGAGCGCCTGAGCCGGACGGCCCTTCAGGCGGCGTAGAGACCCCGGGCGGCGATGTACGCGGCCACGTCGGGCCCCACCAGGTCCGCGACGGGCTCCCCCCGGGCCACCCGCCGCCGGATCGCCGTCGCGGAGACGTCGGGGGTCGTCACGGGGACCACGCTGCGGTCGCCGTCGGGGAGGGCGTGTCCCGGCCGGGAGCAGGGGACGACCGTGGCGAGGCGCCCGATGGCCTCGGCGTCCCGCCAGCCCGGGAAGTCGGCGGCGGCATCGGCGCCGAGGAGCAGGAAGAGCTCCCCGTCCGCCGGCAGGGACTGGCGGAGCGCGCGCAGCGTGTCCACGGTGTAGGACGGGCCCGGCCGCTCCAGTTCCAGGTCGGAGAGTTCGATGCCCCGGCGGCCGCGCGTCGCGAGCCGCAGCATGGCGTAGCGATCCTCCGCCGACGCGACGGGGCCCGCCGGCTTGTGGGGCTGCCGCGCGGCGGGGACAAGGAGCACGCGGTCGAGGCGAAGGGCGTCGCGGGCCCCCTCCGCCAGGGCCAGGTGGCCGCGATGGACCGGATCGAACGAACCCCCGAGGACGCCGATGCGCACGGAGGGATGCTACCCCCGCGTCGCCGTCGGAGGCGGATCGCCGCGGGGGAAGTAGGATGCTCCGCCCGTGCTCCACATCGGCTCCGTCCCCTACGCCAACGCGAGGCCCCTCCTCGAGGGGCTCGACGGGGACGCCAACGTCCGGCTCACGCTGGCGCCCCCGGCAATCCTCGCGGACCGGCTGGCCGCGGGGGACCTGGACATCGCGCTGGTGCCTTCCGTGGAGTACTTCCGGCGGCCGGGATCGGTGCTCGTCCCCGAGGGTTGCATCGCCTCCCGGGGCGCCGTGGCCAGCGTCGCCCTGTTCCACCGGGCCGCGGCGATTCCCGCGGGGGCGCGGGTGCTCGTGGACGCGTCCAGCAGGACCAGCGCCGCGCTGCTCCGGGTGCTGTGCGCGGGGCCCCTCGGGATCGCCGGCGCCACGTTCGCCTCCTGTCCGCCGGAGACCGACCCCGCGGCGGCCGATGGAGACGCGGTCCTCCTCATCGGCGACCGCGCCCTGACGCTGGATCGGGCGGGCCTCCACGAGACGGACCTCGGCGAGGCGTGGACGCGGTGGACCGGCCTCCCCTTCGTGTGGGCGGTCTGGGTGGCGCGCGACGAGGGCATCGCGGCGGAGGCCGTCCCCCTGCTGCGCCGCGCGCGGTCGCGCGGGGCCGAGAACCTGTCGGCGGTGGTGTGGCGGGAGGCGGGACGGCTCGGGATCCAGGAGGCCGTCATGGGGCGCTACCTCACGCGCCACATCCGGCACGAACTCGGCGAGGAGGAGCGCGCGGGTCTGCGGCGTTTCGGCGAGGAGTGCCGGGCGCTGGCCCTGCTCCCGTGAGCGACGAGGATGTCCGGCGGCGTCAGCGGGCCTACTGGGACCGGACCGCCGCCTCGCTGCCGGACCTGTTCGAAGCGCCCAGCACGCAGTACTACCGCCGCGCGGAGATCGCGCTGTTCCGCCGCGCGTTCGGCGACCTCTCCGGGAAGCGGCTGCTCAAGCTCGACCTGTGGAACGAGGCCATCAACACGCGGATCCTCCACTGGGCCCGGGCGGAGGGCTGCCGCGTCACCGGGATGGACCTGAGCGCGGTGGTGGCCGCGCGCGCCCGGGCCAACGGGCCCTCGCTCTCCCTCGTCCAGGGGGACATCCGCGACCTCCCGTTCCGCGACGGGAGTTTCGACTTCGTCTACACGATGGGGACCATCGAGCACATCGACGAGTACCCCCGCGCGGTGGAGGAGGTCTTCCGCGTGCTCGCCCCCGGGGGACGGGCGGTGATCGGCGTCCCCCACAAGTGGGACCTCTGGCTGCGCCCCCTGTTCGTCGAGATCCTCGACCACATGGGCAAGTACCTGTACTCCCCGGAGAAGGCCTTCACCGTCCGGGAACTCCGCGAGGTCGTCGAGGCGTCGGGCCTCGTCGTGACGGGCAGGACCGGGCTGCTGGCGCTGCCCTGGTTCCTCCGCATGGGGGAACTCTGGCTCTACACGAATCGCGTCCCGCTGTGGCGGCTCTCCCCGCTGCTCCTCGCGCCCTTCGACGCGCTGGAGGCCGCGCGGGAGTGGCCCGCCGCGTTCCGGTACCTCGTGGCGGTCGTGGCGGAGAAGCCCGGGGGGCACGCCCCCCGCGGGCCCGAGGCGACCGCGGGCTGAGAGGCCGAGCGCGGAGCCGTGGCGGGAACTACTCGCCGCCCGGGTTGCCCCCGCCGGGATTGCCCCCGCCGGCATCTCCGCCATCGGGCTGGGCACCGCCCCCGTCCGCCGTCGCCGCCGGCGCCTCCTTGTCGTCGGCCCCGGGCAGGACCACCCAGCGCGTGAAGCGGAACTCCTGCCGCTCCCCGACGCGGTTCGGATCGGAGGACTGGCCCTCGATGACGAGGAGGATCCGCCCGGCGCGCGGAAGCCGCTTCTTCTCCTTGAGGTCCCAGGCGATCTCCCCCTCCGGCTCGTCGGACGGGTCGTCCTCCGTGGGATCCTTCTCGAACCAGTCGATGCGGAACTCCTTCACGCCCGCGAGGACCTTGTAGAAGTCGCCTCCCTCCAGGGGCTTGTCGTCCACGCCGAACTGCTCGCGGCGGTAGAGCGCCATGCCGTCCTTCAGGGCGCGCGTGCGGTAGCCCACCTCGGCGATGTCGGAGCGGAGGAGGCGCTCGTCGATCTCCTCCTGGCTGCGGCTGTCGGTGGTGGTGAGGAAGTCCACCTTCGTGCCCCGCGAGCCCTCCTCCTCCGCCCTGAAACAGTCGAAGTCCTGGATGGGGCGCCAGAACGCCCCCTCCAGATCGCGGGCGATGAGGTCCATCGCGAGGGAGCCCTGGGCCAGCGCCGACGTGCTGGACTGGACCACGTCGCGGACCCGGAACGCGGAGATCACGACCCCGTAGATGAACGAGAGGAAGATCCCCAGCACGAGGGCGCCGACGAGCACCTCCACCAGCGTGAACCCGCGCTCCGCGGACGCGGGCCGGCGGTCGACGGGGGCGGGGGTGCTCATCGGGCCGACTCCGCCTCCGCTTCCTCCTCGATGCGGATGGGGAGATAGGTGACGGCGCGCATGGAGACCTCGCCCTCGACCCAGCGGACGACGACGGTGAAGCGCGTGAGGACGACGGCGTCGGGGGGCTTGTCGCTGGACCCCTCGGGGGCGGTGGGGGGGCCGCCCTCCTCGTCCCGGGGGAACAGGAACTCGGCCTCGGCGTCCGCGGAGTAGCCGGCGGCGACGACCTCGACGGCCTCGACGGACCACGCGTACTCCTCGAACGGGTTCGCCTCGCCCGGCGCGACGGACTCGGAGAAGCCTCCCTCGTCCCCGTCGACGAACGCGCGGGGGCGGGCCCGCACCTCCTCCAGTTTCCGCTGGGTGAGCATGCGGAGGATGCGGTCGTTGTTGGCGTCGAACGCCGAGTTCAGGGCCCGGTCCGTGGCCTGGAGCCAGGCCAGGACGACGGTGGTGAAGATCACCAGCGCCATGAGGATCTCGAGGAGCACGAAGCCCCGCTCCGCGGGCGCGCCCGCGCGGGGTCGACGGATCGCCGGGCGGCGGTCAGCGGAAGGAGTCACCGTCCACCACCTGGTCGAACTCGACCTCGCCGGGGACGTACGAGACCTCGCCCGTCAGCCCGTTCACCTCCACGGAGAACACGGAGTGCTCCCGTGCGGCGATCTCGTCCGACTCCAGGCGGATGAGGAACCCGTTGGGGGAGATCTCGCCGAGCGGCGAGAACGTGAGCACGATCAGGCCCGTCTCCTCGGTCTGCCGAGCGGACATCCGGACCCCCGCCAGCCGGATCCACTTCGGCAGGTAGATCCACTCGGTCTGGAGCACCGACTCCTGGTCCCGTCGATCGCTGTCCGACTCCGACGGACGGGGCGGGAGCACGCTGCGGAAGCGGTGCCGGCGCACGCCGTCGATCTCGACCCCCGTCAGGTCCACCTCCATCTCCACGGGCCGGGAGGCGTGGATGGCGTGGCCGCGGAGGAACTCGATGGTGGACCCCAGTTGCCGCGCCGCCGCCGCCAGCCGGGCGGGGGCCGTGGCGCCGTCGAGGTGGACGATCCCGTACGCGAACGCGAAGGAGAGGATGGCCAGCGCCACGAGCAGTTCGATGAACGTGAAGCCGCCCGCGCGGCGACCGGGATCCGCGGACGGGGTTGCCGGGCCGCGGGCTTCCATGGGGACGGCTATTCCTTCGACCCTTCGTCCTCGAGGTGATCGGAGTCGATGTCGCGCTCCTCCCCCTCGCCGCCGGGCTGGCCGTCGGAGCCCAGGGTCCGGACGAGGAACTTCCTGCTCGAGGTCTTCTCGTACTCGTACTCGCGCCCCCAGGGGTCCTTGATGCTCCCCTCGAGGATCCCGTCCTCGTAGTGGGGCGGGATGGGCTCCTTCAGCGCCTGGAGGCTCTCCGGCAGCCGCCCCTTCACGATCTGGTACGTGGCGACGGCGGCCTTGATGGAGGAGATGTCGCTCATGGCCCGCGCCGACTTCGCCGCGGAGAGCGCCCCCATCACCTTGACCGTCACCGCGGTCGCGAGGATGCCGATGATCGTGATCACCACCAGCAGTTCGACCAGCGAGAAGCCGGCCTCGGGCGGGCGCGGCGATTCCCGCTCGCGGGACTCGGGATCGTTCATGGCGGGGCCTCCGGGGTCTTGCAGCCTATTGGACGCCGTCGACGGGGCGCGCCCCCAACATTCCTACCGTCCCCGGACCGCGGTGCCGATCTCCAGGATGGGCAGGAGGACGGCGAGGACGATGAAGCCCACCACCACGGCCATGATGACGATGAGGATGGGCTCCAGGATGGAGGTCAGTTTCGTCGTCGTGACCTCCAGTTCCTCGTCGTAGGCCTCGGAGACGCGCTCCAGCATCTCCTCCAGCTGCCCCGACTGCTCCCCGATGCTGATCATGTAGCCCACCACGGGGGGGAACACGCCGCTCCGCTTGATGGGAGTGGCGATGTCGGCGCCCTCGAGGATGCGGTCGTGGACCTCGCCGATGACGCGGGAGAGCACCGCGCTGCCGACGACGTTGCGGACGATGGTGAGCGCGTGGAGCGCCGGGATGCCGCTCCGCAGGAGGGTCGAGAGCGTCACGGCGAAGCGCGAGACGGCCTGCTTCCGCAGCAGGTCCCCGAACAGGGGAAGGCCGAGGAGGAAGCGATCCCGGGAGTAGCGGAACGCGTCGCTGCGCAGCGCCCCGCGGTAGGTCATCCAGAGGACCACGACCACCGACGCCAGGAGCCACCACCAGTCGTGGATGAGGTCCGAGGCGCCCACGAGGATCTGCGTCGGGAGGGGGAGCACGGCGTTCTTCCCGCCGGAGGCCTTCAGCACCGTCAGGATGCGCGGCACGACGAAGGTCATGAGCCCGATGACCACCAGCGTCCCCACGATGACCATCACCATGGGGTACGCGAGGGCCGCCTTCACGCGTGCCCGCATGCGGTTCTGCTTCTGCATGAAGTCGGCGAGGCGCTTGAGGACGATGTCGAGGTTCCCCGACGCCTGCCCGGCCTTCACCATGTTCACGTAGAGTTCCGAGAAGTAGGCCGGGTGGAACGCCATGGCGTCCGAGAGGGAGGCGCCCTGGGTCACCTTCTCGCGGATGTCCCTCAGGACCGCCTCGATGTCGGGATGCTCCGCCTGGTCGATGAGGGCCGTCATGGCCTGCGCGAGCGGGATGCCGCTCTTCAGCATCGTCGCCATCTGCCGCGTGACGGCGGAGACCTCGTCGGTGTGGCGCCGCTGGAGGAACCCGGGCAGCCAGTCCCGGCGGGGGCCGCCGATGTCGGTCTTCGGGCGGAGATCGACGACGTGGACCTTGAGTTCCCGGAGCCGGATTCGCGCGTCGCGCGGCGTGTCGGCGTCGAGGATCCCGGTCTTCGATCGACCGTCCGCGTCCAGCGCCCTGTACTCGTAGACGGGCACGGGCTACAGGATGTCCAGCTGGGTCACGCGCAGCACCTCCTCGACGGTGCTCATGCCGCGGACGACCTTCGAGGCGCCATCCATCCGCAGCGTGCGGGCGCCGCGCTCCAGGGAGGCGCGCTTGATCTTCGTGGCCGAAGCGCGCTCCATGATCTGCTCCTTCACGGTCTCGTCCACGGGGAGGATCTCGTAGATGGCGGAGCGATCCGTGTAGCCGGTCTGGAAGCAGTTGGGGCAGCCGGTGCCCCGGTGGAGCATGCGGCCCTGGAGGTCGTCCACGCGGAGGCCGATCTCGCCCAGTTCCTTGATGTCCGACTCCTGGGGCGCGTAGGACACCTTGCACTCCGGGCAGATGAGCCGGACCAGGCGCTGGGCGATGACCACGAGCACCGACGACGCCACCAGGTAGGGTTCGACGCCGAAGTTGAGCATGCGGGCGACGGCGCCGGCGGCGTCGTTGGTGTGCAGGGTCGAGAACACGAGGTGGCCCGTGAGGGCGGCCTGCGTCGCGATGCGCGCCGTCTCCTCGTCGCGGATCTCGCCGACCATCATGATGTCGGGGTCCTGGCGCAGGAGGCTGCGGAGGCCCGCCGCGAAGGTGAGGCCCTTCTTGTTGTTCACCTGGATCTGGCTGATGGAGTCCAGGTGGTACTCGATGGGGTCCTCGATGGTGATGACGTTCTTCTGCGCCGAGTTGATGCGCTGGAGCGAGGCGTAGAGCGTCGTCGTCTTGCCCGAGCCCGTGGGACCGGTGACGAGGATGATGCCGTGGGTGTAGTGGATGAACCGATCCACCATCTCCAGGTCCTTCGGCTCGAGGCCGATCTCCTCCAGTTCCAGGAGCCGCGCCGTCAGATCGAGGAGGCGCATGACGATGCGCTCCCCCTGCGACGTCGGGACCGACGAGATGCGGATGTCCACCTCGCCGTCGCCGAGGCGGATGGTCGCGCGGCCGTCCTGCGGGAGGCGGCGCTCGGCGATGTCCATCTTCCCCATGACCTTGATGCGCGAGACGACGGCCTCCTGGACCTTCTTCGGGATGGCCTCCATGTCGTAGAGGATGCCGTCGATGCGGTACCGGACCTGGAGGCGGTCCTCGTAGGGCTGGAGGTGGACGTCCGAGGCGCGCATCTTCAGCGCCTGGAACAGCACCATGTTGACCAGCTTGATGATGGGGGCCTTGTTGGCGACGTCGAGGATGTCCTCCGACCCCTCGACCTCCGCGGAGAGGCCCAGCAGTTCGGCCTCGTCCAGGGTGTCCAGGGCCTCGTCGACCATGTCGGCCTTGCGCTTGTACGCCTTGTTGATGAGGTTGGTGATCTCGGTGCGCGGCGCCAGCACGGGATCCACCTCGCACGCCATCATCGTGGCGAGGTCGTCCATGGGGTACGTGTCCAGCGGGTTCGCCGTGGCCACGCGCATCGTCCCGTTCTCGCGGGAGATGGCGACGAGCCCGTAGTTCCGCGCGAAGTGAACGGGAACCCGGTTCACGAACTCCGCGGGGACCACCGCGTCGGCGAGGTTCTCGAGGGTCGGGAGCCCCAGGGCCCGCCCGAACACGCGCAGCGTGTCCACCTCCGTGAGGAACCCCTTCTGCATCAGGACGCGGTCCAGCGTCGTCCCGGTCTCGCGCTCCGCCTCCAGCGCCTCCTCGAGGCGCTGATCATCGAGGAGCTTCTCCTCGCGGAGGATGCGGACGATGGCGTCCCTCACGGCCGTATCCCGCCCGGGCCTACCGGGCGCCTCCGCCCGTGGTGACCTTCACGTCGGAGCCCTCCTCCGCCTCGATCTCCTTCATCCGCTCCCAGGCGCGGCGCGCCTCCGCCTCCCGCTCCGCCTGGCCCGGCTCCGCCTTGTAGCGGTAGGCGTCCAGCAGGCCCGACTCCTCGATCCCCTTCACGGCGTTGGTCGCCGACTCCGCCGCGTCGGGTCCGAGGAACCGGGTCCCCAGGATGTTCACGTCCTCGCCGAAGAGCTTGTCCTGCAGGAGCTTCTTCTCCCACGAGAGCGCGTGGAAGTCGCGGTACGTCTCCAGGTCCTTGAGGATGCGCGGGGTGACGAAGAGGAAGAGATTGGTCTTGTTGAGGGTCGTGCTGGCGTTCTGGAAGAGGAACCCCAGGAGGGGGATGTCCATGAGCAGCGGGATGCCCGTCCGGCTCTCCGTTTCCGTGGTCGAGACGATGCCGCCGAGGACGACGGTGGCGGCGTTGGGGACCATCAGCTCGGTCTCCAGCTTCCGGGACGTGGTCGGGGGGCGCTGCCCGGGCGCCGCCGAGCGGAACGAGGTGACCTCCTGGTTGATGTTGAGCCGGAGGTAGTCGTCGGCGGAGATGCTCGGGCTGATGGTGAGCTTCGTGGTCGCCGAGACCGAGTCGAAGGTCTGCTGCGGTGTCTGGTTCGGGCCCACGAAGGTCGTGATCAGGAAGGGGATGGAGTCCTCCGTGGTGATCGTCGCGGGGTGGTTGTCCCCGGTGACGATGGAGGGCATGGTCACGATCTTCGCGGGACTCCGCTTCTGCACCGCCTGGAGGATCAGCGGGATGCGTCCGTTGTTGAAGATGCCCGCGGTCAGGCCCCCGGCGACGATGTTCGGCGAGTTCCCGATGGGGACGTCGATGCCGTTGACGTTCCCCGGCACGATGTTGGTGAGGCCCTGGGACACGGCGCCGAAGAACGAGCGCTCGTCGGTGAACGTGTCGACCTCGCCGTCGCCGTTCGTGTCCACGGCGACGTTTCGATCCACGGAGAAGGCCTCGACCCCGAGATCCAGCTGGTCCCCGACGGTCAGTTCGATGAGGGCCGTCTCGATGAGGACCTGCTTGCGCGGCCTGTCGATCCGCGCGATGAGGGACTCCAGGTCCTGGAACTGCTCCGGGGTCGCGTGGATGATCAGGCTGTTGCTGCGCTCGTCGGGGATGATCACCGGGGCGTTCTCGCCGGCGCTGCCGCTGAAGGGGGCCCCGCCCGGCTGGTTCGGCTGGGGCGCCGTGCGCGCCGCGCGGTTGGTGCGCGAGGACGAACTCCGCGAGGAGGTCCGGGGCGCGCTGCCCGCCCCGCCGATGAGGGCGTCCAGAAGGTCCGCCACGTACTGCGCCTCCTGGAACTGGAGGGCGCGGAAGTTCAGGTGGCTCTTCCCGCGGTACTCGGTGTCGAGCTGCTCGACGAGGCGGAGGATCTTGTCGACGTCCTCCTGCACCGCGTAGAGCACGAGGCTGTTGCTGCGCGTGTCGGCGATGATCTGGGGGTCGGGCTTGGTGGCCTGCCGCCCCGCCTGGTTGGGCCGCGGCTGTCCCTGGGGGGTGGTGCTGCCCAGGAGGTCCCGCAGCATGCCCTCGATGTCCGACGCGACGGCGTGGTTGATCTCGACGCGGACGAGGAGGAGTTCGTTCTCCCGCAGCGGCACGTCCATGGCCTCGAGCAGCCGCTTCGACGCGTAGACGACGGGGGCGAAGTCCGCCATGACGAACGCGTTCTGGCCGGGGACCTCGTTGATGCGCCCGATGGACGCGGTGCCCGTGACGAGCTGCTGGATGGCGGCCCGCGCGCGGCCGGCGTCCTGCTGATCGAGGTTCTTGGCGCGCAGCGTCGAGACGATGTAGACGCCGTCCCGGTCCTTCCACTGCTCCAGGTCCTCCTCCGGGACCCAGGTGGGCCGGCTGCGGATGGCCTGGTTGGTGATGTCCACGACCATCCACTGCTCGTAGTCCGTGGGCCCGATGGGCACCAGGACGTAGGTGGAGAACGAAAGGACCCCCTGGAGCCAGCCGAACAGCTTGTCCCGCGGCACCTCGTAGGTCCCCACGAACTGGACCTTCGCGCCCTTGATCTTCTTCTCCATCTGGTTGTCGAACAGGACCGTGCGGCCGGTCTGCTTGTTCACCGCCTCCAGGAGGTCGAGGATGCTGTACCCGTCCTTGGGGGCGACGAACCGGAGGAGTTCCGGCTCGCCATCTCCCGCCGGGGGGGGAGGGTCCTGGGCGGCGGCCGGGAGGGAGGTGGCGAAGACCGTTGCGGCGGCGAGCACGGCCACGGTGGCGCGACGGCGCAACGCGTCGAGGTTCATGGGTGTGATCGCTCCCTCCAGCGGGTTCCCGCGCCTACCGTCCGGCGAGTGTAGCCCCCCCCCGTGGGGGGCGCCGTGGATTTCGCCGAGCCTGCGGACACAGTGGGTTGGACGCGGTGTGCTGTCCGATCTTCCCCGTGGTGGCCGCGGTGGGGCCGGGGGAGGCGGGTGCTACGCTCCCGCCGCACCGGCCCGCGCGCGAGCGGGTCGCGCGAGGAAGGGGTCGCCATGCGCGTCGCCGTCGCGTCGGACCACGCGGGTTTCGCCGTCAAGGAGGCGCTGAAGGACCGCCTCCGGGCGCTGGGGCACGAGGTGGAGGACTTCGGCTGCGGCGGGCCCGACTCCTGCGACTACGCCGACTTCATCGTCCCCGCCGCGCGCGCCGTGGCGGCGGGCCGGTGCGAGCGGGCGGTCATCCTCGGCGGGTCGGGGAACGGGGAGGCGATGGCGGCGAACCGGCTGCGGGGCGTGCGCGCGGCGGTGATCCACGACGCGTACACCATGGAGATGGCCCGCCGGCACAACGACGCCAACATCGCGTCCTTCGGGACCCGCGTCGTCGGCGAGGAGGGGATCCTGCGGCTCGTGGAGGGCTTCCTGTCGACTCCCTTCGACGGCGGACGCCACGCGCGCAGGGTGCAGAAACTGGACCTCGTCGGAGGGGAGTAGGCGTCGGAGGGCCGTCGAGGTCGGAAGGGGGTCGGGGCGAGCCCGAGGGAGCCCGCGGGGCGGGCCGTCCCCGGCGGCGTCGTTCCGCCCGCGGCGCGTCAGCCCCGCGGGGGGCGTCCGCCGCCGCCGCCGAAGCCGCCCCCGCCGCCACCACCACCGCCGAAGCCGCCGCCGCCCCCGACGCCGTTGACGCTGACCTTCTT
>CAZSIX010000019.1:0-68757 GCA_964607145.1 uncultured Planctomycetota bacterium
CGCCATCGCCACCTCCGTGCACCTCCCGCGCCCCCCCACGAATAGGTCGGGCTAGGCGGTCACGGCGCTGGCGCGGGACCGCTTGCGCTCCTTCTCGTCGAGGATGCGCTTGCGGAGACGGATGGAGCCGGGAGTGACCTCCACCAGTTCGTCCGTCTCGATGTACTCCAGGGCGTCCTCGATGCCGAACGTCCGCGGGGGGGTGAGCGTCTCCAGCTTCTCCGCGCCGGCGGCCCGGAT
This sequence comes from uncultured Planctomycetota bacterium, assembly GCA_964607145.1. Lineage (GTDB taxonomy): Bacteria > Planctomycetota > JAJSAM01 > JAJSAM01 > JAKLKS01 > CAZSIX01. The sequence goes on from CAZSIX010000019.1 coordinate 241, forward strand.
GTTCGTCAGCTTCTTGGTGCGCGCGAGGTTGACGACGATGTCCCCCTCCTTGCAGTGCTCGCCGACGATCTGGCCCACGTAGACCTCGTCGCCGGGCCGGGAGAAGGAGGATCCCCGGTCCTTCAGCTCCTGCAGGGCGTAGCCGGTGACCTTCCCCTGGGCCATGGAGACCTGGACTCCCTCGGTCCGGCCCGGGATGACGCCCCGGAAGGGTCCGTAGCGGTCGAACACGGAGTGCATCACGCCCTCCCCCCGGGTGGCGTTGAGGATGCGCGTGCGCACGCCGATCATCCCGCGGGAGGGGACCAGGAACTCCATGTGCATGCGGTCGCCGCGTCGATCCATCCGCACGATGTCGCCGCGGCGGCGGCCGAGCATCTCCACGACCCGGCTGTAGGACTCCTCGGGGGCGTCCACGACGACCAGTTCCAGGGGCTCCTGCCGCTCGCCGTCGACCTCGCGGAGGATGGGAACCGGCTTCCCCACGAGGAACTCGTACCCCTCGCGGCGCATGGTCTCCGCCAGCACGCCGAGGTGGAGAACGCCGCGCCCGGAGACCTCGAACTGCGCGGGGTCGTCGGTGTCCGCCACGCGCAGGGCGACGTTGGAGAGGGTCTCGCGCTGGAGCCGCTCCCGGATGTTCCGGGACGTGACGTACTTCCCCTCCCGGCCGGCGAACGGGCCGTCGTTGACCGCGAAGACCATGCGGATCGTGGGCTCCTCCACGGCGATGGCCGGCATCGCCTCGGGCCGGTCGCGATCCGCCAGCGTCTCGCCGATGTCCACGTCCTCCACCCCCGCCACGGCGGCGATGTCGCCGGCGGTCACGGTCTCCGTCCGCTCGCGGCCGAGGCCCGTGAACGCGTAGAGCGCCGTCACGCGCCGCTTGACGATGGTCCCGTCGATGCGGCACACGGCCACGTCCTCGCCCTCGTGGAGGGTCCCCGCGTAGACCCGGCCGATCCCGATGCGGCCCACGTAGTCGTTGTAGTCCAGCGAGGCCACCTGCATGCGGAGGGGGGACGCGGCGTCGCCCGAGGGCTCCGGCACGACGCGCAGGATGGCGTCGAACAGGGGCCCCAGGTCCGTGGCGGGCCCGTCGGGCGTGAGGGAGCAGGTCCCGTTGCGGCCGGACGCGAAGATGACGGGGTAGTCGATCTGGGTCTCGTCGGCGCCCAGGGAGATGAACAGGTCGAGCACCTCGTCCACCACCGCCTGCGGCCGGGCGTCGGGGCGATCCACCTTGTTCACGACGACGAGGGGGCGGAGGCGGTGCTCCAGGGCCTTCCGTAGGACGAAGCGGGTCTGGGGCATGGGCCCCTCGGCGGCGTCCACGAGGAGCAGGCAGCCGTCGGCCATGCGGAGGACCCGCTCCACTTCCCCGCCGAAGTCGGCGTGGCCGGGCGTGTCGATGATGTTGATCTTCACGTCCCGGAACCGCACGGAGCAGTTCTTGGCCAGGATCGTGATGCCACGCTCCCGCTCCAGGTCGTTGCTGTCGAGCATGCACTCCCCGACGGCCTCGTTCTCGCGGAAGAGCCCCGCCTGGACGAGCATCTTGTCCACGAGCGTGGTCTTGCCGTGGTCCACGTGGGCGATGATGGCGACGTTGCGGATCGGGGGCATGGCGGCCTTCGGACGGGGAAAAGAGGGGCGAGGCTACCCGCGCCCGTCGCGGGGGGACAACCTTTCGGTCGCCGGCCCCCGGCACCGGCCCCACCCGCTTTCCTCTGCTACGATGGACCCGTGCGGGCGTCCAAAGGATGGGGGCGCGCCGTCGGGAGGGCATCCATGCACGGGGCTGTCGGCGGTGGTGCGTGGCCGTCCCCCCGCGGGGCGGCCGCCGGCCTGGTGCTGCTGCTGGCGGGCTGCGACCTGTCCTTCCGCCACGACGACGGCGACACCCGGGTCGAGGGGAGGGTGCGCGGCGAGGGGGCCGCGGCCCTCGTCCTCGCCTCCCCCGGCGGCGAGGCCCCCTCCTCGATCCGGGCCGACGGCGAACTGAGGATCCGGTTCTCCGACGGGCTGGACCCCCTGACCGTCCGGGGGGCCGTCCGCGTCGTGGACCTCTCCCGGGAGCGGGATCCGGTCGCCGTCCTCTGCCGGGTGGAGGGGGAGCGGCTGGTCGTGCGGGCCCGCTCCGACCGCGGGTTCCGTCCCGGCGCGCGATTGGAAGTCACCATCGCCGGCCGTCCCTCCGTCCGGGCGCTGCGGTCCCGTCGGGGAGCGAGCCTGGACGAGGACTCCCGCCTCGAGGTGGACATCCTGTCCCGGCGCCGCGCGGATCGCGTGGCCCCGGTCCTCCTGTCGTCGTCGCCGGCGGACGGCGATGTGGACGTCGATCCCGACGGAACGCTCTCGCTGGTGTTCTCCGAACCGCTGGACCCGCTCAGCGTGGGCCCCGGCGAAGTCCCCCTCGGACGGGGTGGCGTCCGCGTGCTCGCGGACGGGCGTCCGCTTCCCATGGCCGCACACCTGGATCGCCACCGTTCCACCCTGACGCTGCTGGCGGGCGCGGGGGATGCGGGGCTGCCGGGGGCCGCGGAGGTCGTGGTGGAGATCGGGCCACGGCTGCGCGACCGGGACGGGAACCGGCTCGATGCGGAGTCGCCGCGCACGGTCCGGTTCCGCACGGCGCCCCGGCACATGACCAGCCCGGTCCGCGGGCACTTCGTGGAGTCCTTCGACGACGACCTTGCGGCGGATCCGCTCGCGACCACGGCGGCCTGGGCGGACCCGGCCCACCCGGGGGTCCTGCGCGGCGCGCCGGCGCCCCGGTCGCTGGAAGTGACGGCGGCGGGAGTGCCCCGGCCCCTTCCGCTGGACCCCGGCGGCGGGGTCGTGAGGCTCCCGGTGCTTGCCGTGGACCTCGGACCGGAGCCCCGCTACCTGACGAGCCTGCACGTGCGCGGCATGGCGGGTCCCGGCGCCGGTGAACTCCTGGGCGTGCGGGTGCGACTCGCGCCCCTGGCGCTTCTGGCATCGCCCTGGGGGGATGCGGGTGACGGCTCCGGGTGGCGCGTCGTCGTTGCGGGGGAGGGGCTCGTGGCCCCCGTGGGACCGGAGCACCTCTACTCGTTCCCCTTCCTCCAGGAGTTCCGGCACGACGGCCTCACGGACCTCGTCGTGGAGATCTCGTGGTCCGGCGTGACGGGGCCCGTGCTCCTCGCGGGGCACGGGCGGGAGCGGCCCGGCGGGGGGGCCGGGGGCGCGGCGCCTCCCCTCCCCGATCTCCGGTTCGACGGCATCGGGGAGCGGGCCGTGGCGCAGTCGCGGTGGTTCGACGCCGGTGGGGACGGAGTCACGTGGCTGGCGCCTCGCGCCGGGCCCTCCGCGGGTGCCGGAGGCGTGAGGGTGGAGGTCCAGGCGGCCCCCGCGTCGGAGGCGCACGGCGGACCGGACGCGGATCGCGCGTCGCCGTGGGTGTCCGGCGGCGAGCAGACGACGGCGGGTCGCTGGGTGCGCTTCCGCGTGCTGTTCGACGATCCCGGAGCCGCCCCGCCGGCACTCGTCGACGACGTCGTGCTGCCGTTCCTGCGCCGGTGAGCTAGTCCAGCTCGCCGCGCTTCGTGACGACGCGATCCACGAGGCCGTATTCGACGGCGTCCGCGGACGTGAGCCAGAAGTCGCGGTTCGTGTCCTCGGCGATGCGCTCCGCGGTCTGCCCCGTCTCGGCCGCCAGCAGGTCGTGGAGGCGCTCCCTCAGTTTGAGGATCTCGCGCGCGGAGATCTCCACGTCGGAGGCCTGACCATGGACGCCCATGCTCGGCTGGTGGAGCATGAAACGCGCGTTCGGCAGCGCGAGCCGGCTCCCCCGGGGAGCGCCCAGGAGGACGATGTTCCCCGCGCTGGCGCAGAGACCGAGGACGAGGACCCGCACGGGGCAGCGCAGGAACCGCATGACGTCGTACATGGCGAACGCATCCGCGACGGAGCCCCCGGGGGAGTTGATGAGCACCGTGACGGGCTTCTCCGCGTCCTCGGCCTCGAGCACGAGAAGGCTCGAGACCACGCGTCGGGAACTGCGGGGCTGGATCGCCTCGAACAGCGGAACCACCCGCGCGCGGAGGAGGCGGTCCTCGATGCCGCGGCTGCCGCGGGGCCGCTCCTCGTCACCGTCGTCGCCGTTCCGGGGCAGGTTCACTTCCATGGGAGTCCTCCGGGGGGAGCCCGCCGGGGCGGGGACGGCGCATTCTACGGACGTCGCGGAGACGGGGACGATCAATCGGCCCACGGCCGGCTTTCCCCGCTTGACCCCCGCGCCGGCGTGGGTATAAGTGGCGAGAGCACGCGGCTTCGTCTGCGGGGGCGGTCCGCGCTCATCCCGGGGGCTCCCACGCAGGCGAACGAGACCAGGAAGACCGTGCGGACCGATCTCCACCTGAAGGTCGATGGCGGCCCCGGCGCGGGTGTGGAGCGGACGCTCGCCCCGGACGGCGCCTACACCATCGGCCGGAGCGAGACCGCGGACCTCTGCATCGACGATCCCAAGATCTCCCGGCTGCACTGCCGCGTCCAGGGGACCGGGGACGGGTGGGTCCTCGAGGATTTGAAGTCCCGCAACGGCACGTGGGCACGCGGACGGCGTGTCCGATCCCTCGTCCTGAGCGACGGCGAGCACTTCATCCTCGGCAAGGCGACCGCGGTCACGGTCCGGATCGTCGCCGCACGACCGGCCCGGGAGGCCGTCGTGGCGGGGCCCCGGCCGGGTCCGCGCGATCCGGAACCGGCTCCCGGCGGGGGCGCCGACGTTCCGGTCCTCTCCGGGCCCCTGGCGGCGCTCCCGGGCACCAGCCTCGGGGAGTTCCGCATCATCGAGCCCATCGCCCCGCTGGGGTCGGGCACGTTCTTCCGTGCCATGCAGCCCAGCCTCAACCGCCACGTCATGATCGAGGTGTTCGGCAGGAGCGAGATGGAGGCGCCCGGCGTCCGCGATGCCCTCCTCCGCGAAGTCCAGGCGGCCGCACCGCTCCTCCATCCCGGTGTCCTGCAGATCTTCGACCTCGGCGAGAGCCGCGGCTTCACCTACGTCAGCATGGAACTGTTCCGGGGCAGCCCCCTGGCGCGCGTCATGGAGGAGCGGGGGTTCGTTCCCATCGGGAGCGCCATCGCGGTCGCCCGTCAGCTGGCCGAGGCGCTCTCCTGCGGCGTCGATCACGGCCGCCCCGTGGGCAGCCTCTCCCCTTCGGACATCTGGATCGACGGCGACTTCACCGTGAAGGTGAAGATCTTCCGCGAGCCGGGAACGCCGGAGCCGCCGGTCAGCCACTTCGCCTACCAGGCCCCGGAGGTCCTCGCCGGCGGCGACGCCGCCGAGCCCAGGGCGGCGGTGTATTGCGTGGGGGCGCTCCTCTACCACATGCTCGCCGCGACCTCGCCCATCCCGGGCGCGACCCGGGCCGAGATCGCCCGCCGCGCCAGGCACGACACGCCGCCGCCGCTCCGCCGGGTGAACATCAAGGTCACGGCCATGCTGGCGAAGGTCGTGGAGCAGGCCATCGCGAAGGACCCCGCCGTCCGCCAGCGCGGTCCCCGGGAACTCTCGCGGGACCTGCGGCGGGCCACCGGAACGGCCGGCTGATCGCCCCCCGGGACGTTCGGGTCGCCACCCCCGCGGCGTTGGCTACAATGCGTCCCCCTCCGCGACGCCCTTGCCCCACGGCCGCGCCGGGCGAAGGGACGCCGCGGGCGGGACGCCGGCCGGGGTCGCACCGGAGGGACCCCGTGCGGCTCTCCACCCACAACCGGACCAGGTGATGGCGGAGCCCACCGACAGCGAGAGGGACGAGGCACTCCTCAAGGAGATCGTGACGCGCGGCTGGGCGACCCAGGCCCAGGTCGGCGAGGCCGCCCGTCTGCACGCGTCCGCCATGGAGCGGGGGCAGGGCGGGACCCTGGACGACGTCCTCGTGAGCCGTGGCCTCGTCTCCGCGGATCGCGTCGACGCGGCGCGCCGCGCGGTCGGGTCCACCATGGGGAGGACCCTGCGCGTCGGCAAGTACGAGATCATCGGCCGCCTCGGCGAGGGCGGCGCGGGCATCGTCTACCGCGCCTACCAGACGACGCTGGGTCGGGAGGTGGCGCTCAAGGTCCTGTCCAAGCAGCGCGAGGGGCAGGAGGAGTACCTGGATCGCTTCCTGCGGGAGGCGCGCGTGGCGGTCACGCTCAACCACGTGAACATCGTTCGAGGTCTCGATTTCGGTCACGCCGACGGCTACCACTACTTCGCCATGGAACTGGTGGAGGGCGAGACCTTCCTCCGCGTCATCCAGCGGGAGGGACGCCTCCCCGAGGATCGGGCCATCGACGTCGCCCTTCAGATGGTGCGCGCGCTGGGCCACGCCCAGACGTACCGCATCGTCCATCGCGACATCAAGCCGGAGAACATCCTCGTCACGAAGTCGGGGACCGCGAAGCTGTGCGACCTGGGCCTCGCCCGGCCCATCATCGAGGGGGGTGCGGCGGACTCCCAGGGCCGACCCATCGGGACCGCGCTCTACGTGGCGCCGGAGCAGATTCGCCACGTCACGGATCTCGACTCCCGGGCCGACATCTACAGCCTCGGCGCGACGCTCTACCACGCGCTCACCGGGTCCCCGCCCTACCAGGGCCGGACCTCCGGGGAGATCCTCCGGCGCCACCTCGACGACCCCGTTCCCAACCCCCGGGACAACGTGCTGGAGATCTCCAGCGGCGCCGCGGCGGTGGTCACCAAGATGCTGGCGAAGGACCGCGCCGACCGATACCAGTCGCTGGACGCGCTGGAGGAGGATCTGGAGGCCGTCCTCGACGGACGCCCGCCGGTCAACACGATCACGCTGGGCCGTCGCCCGACCTCCCTGTCGGGCGATGCCGCCGCGGAGCCGGCGACCCGCCGCGCTCCCGTGCGGCGCGGGCCCGGCGGAGGAGCCGTCGTCGTCGCGGTCGTCTCCCTCGGCCTCCTGGGTGGCGCGGCGTGGTGGGTGCTCCGACCGAAGCCCGAGGTGGTGGTGGTCCCGCAGCCGGATCCCGCGCAGACCACCGCGCCGGGCACCGGGGACAAGCCGCGCAGCGGCGGGATGGGCGTCGATCGGGACGCCGTCCGCGAGGACCAGGAGAACGCCGCGGCGGCGGCGCTGGGGGAGGCCGAGAAGTTCGGCGCGGAGAACGGCGGGGACTCGCCGTCCGCGGTGGATCGCTACCGGCTGATCGCGAAGGAACACGAGGGGACGTCGTCGGGCAGGGTCGCGGCGGAGCGCGCCGCCGCGCTGGAGAAGGCCCGCGTGGATCGCATCGCCGCCCAGTTGGCGGAGCGCGAGAAGCGGTTCGCCGCGGCCATGGCGGCGGGGACGCTGAAGGCCGCCCACGGCGCGTGGGACGCCCTTCCGGCGGACTGGGCGGGCACGGACGCGGCGACGCGCGCCGCCGCGGCCCGGGAGGAGGTCCTCGGCAAGGCCCGCGAGCAACTCGTCGCGGCCAGGGTGGTGGCGGCCGCCGTGGCGGCGGGAGACGAGGCACGCACGGAAGAGGCGCGGAGCACTCTCGGTGCCATCGAGGCGGACGGGCTCCCCGGCGTGGCGGAGGAGGCGGCGACGGCCCTGGCGTCGATGGAGGCCGCCGTGGAGAGCCGCATCGCCGCCCGCGCCGCCGCGGAGGAGACGTGGGATCGCGTCGCACCGGCGGCGGTGGCCGCGCTACGGAACGGGGTGGACGCCGCGCGCCGCATCGCCGAGGCCGCGGCGCCCGCACTGGCGCCGGTCAAGGCGCGGTCCGACGACCTCCTCAAGGCCCTCGCCGAGGCGGGGGTCTTCCGCGCGGGAGCGGTGGCCGGGTTCAAGCGGCTGGCGACGACGGGGGAGACCGTGAAACTCCGCGTCCCCGCGCGTCCCGGAGGAGTCCTGGCGGGGCGGGCCGCCGGCGCGACGGAGGAGGCGCTGGAGGTGCAGCGCGGACCCGCCGTCGAGAGCGTCGCCCTCGAGGACGTCCACCCCGAGGACCTGGCGAACCTGGCCTGGCCGGCCGTCAACGCCGCCGACCCCGCCATGCACCGCGGGGCGGCGCTGTTCCTCATGGCCCGAGGGGCCTTCTCCGCGGCGGAGGATCAGATCCGGCAACTGGACGCGCTGGAGGCGAAGGCGGCGGCGGCCTTCGTCCGGCCGCTGCTGGAGCGGGTGCGAGGCCTCTCGCAGGCGGCGGCCGACGGGATCCTGAAGGAGGCCGAGGTGCTGCGCCTCCAGAAGCGGCTGCCGGAGGCGCGCGCCGCCTACGCCCGCGCCGTGGCGGCGTCGGAGGGGTACGCGCGTTCGCTGTGGATGCAGGGGGCGTTCCTCCTGGAGTCGGATCGCGACCCGGCGCCGGCCACGGCCGTCCTGGAGGCCGCGGCGGCGCTCGGTCCCGAGGAGCCGGAGGCCTGGTACCACGTGGGGGAGGCCCGACGTCGGGGGGGACGGCTCGAGGAGTCGTTGGAGGCGTACGAGAAGTACCTCGCGGGTGCGCCGGCGGATGCGCCGCTCCGCGCCGCCGCGGCGACCTCGCTGCAGGAGATCCGTGCGGCCGCCGTGGAGAAGTCCGCCCGGGAGGCGCGCGAGGCGGGCGGGCGCGCGTACCGGAAGGAGCAGTGGGCGGAGTCGGAGGCCGAGTGGCGGCGCGTCCTCCGCTTCGTCCCCGACGACCCCGAGGCCACGTACTTCCTCGCCAAGTCGCTCCTCGGGCAGAACCGGCACGTGGACGGGTATCTCCTCTTCCGCAGATTCCTCGCGGGCCAGCGCTCCGGCGGCTCGCGCGTGGACGATGCGAAGCGCGCGGTGAAGGACATGGAGCAGCGGCTGGGAGACTCGTCGCCGGCGGCGGCGCAGCGCCATCGCGACGGCGCCAACCTCGCCTCCCAGGGCAAGTTCCGGGAGGCCGTCGACGCGTTCACCGCGGCGCTGGACCTCGCCCCGCTGCGGGGGGATACCTACGTCCGGCGTGGCCAGGCGCACCAGCAGTTGTTCCTCGCCCAGGGCCGCAAGGAGGACCTCCACCAGGCGGCTGCGGACCTGGAGATCGCGGTGCAGCTCAACGACCGGTCGGGGGAGACCTGGACGACTCTCGCCCTCGTGCGGTTCACGCAGGAGGACTGGGAGCGGGCCGCCGCCGCCGCCGTGGTGGCCATCGAGCGGGACCCGGCCTCCGGACTCGCGTGCGAGGTCATGGCGCGCGCGTGCAACTCGCTGAAGCGGTTCACCGAGGCGGAGGACGCCGCCTCGCAGGGCATCAAGCGGGAGCCCCGCGGGATGCTGTTCATCGCGCGCGGCGAGGCCCGCCTCGGACTCGGCCGGCTCCAGGAGGCCAAGGACGATCTCGAGACCGCCGACCGCAAGTACGACCTCAGCCCCGCGGAGCGGCAGTACCGCGTGCGGATCCTCGGCGCCGTGCTGGACGCGGAGAAGAAGGCGTCCGGTCGGTGACGCGGCGACCGTGAGCGCGCGCCGGTTCGTGCTCTTCGACTACGGGAACACGCTCGTGCCCTACGGGCGCCGCGAGGCCGCCGAGGTCGAGGCCGCCGTGGCCGCCGTCGCCGGGGGGTTCTTCCCGGGCGTCGACCCGCTGGCCTTCCGGGCCCGCGTGCGCGGCGTGAAGGATCGCCTGATTCGCCGGACCCGGGAGACGGGGGACGAGATCCGGGGCGAGGAACTGGCGGCGGCGCTCGCGGCGGAGGCCGGCATCGCGATCCCGCCGGCCGGCTTCCGGGAGGCCGTCGAGCGGGAACAGGCGGCGGCCTTCGAGCGGGTCCTCTCGCTGCCGCCGGGCGTGCCGCAGGTGCTGGATCTGCTGCGGGAGCGCTGGACGCTCGGGCTGGTGAGCAACTACTCGTTCGCGTCACCCATCCTTCGCACGCTGGACATGTTCCGCCTGCGGGAGCGCCTGGCCGTCGTCGTCGTCTCCGCCGACGTGGGTCGGGTGAAGCCCGGCCCCGAGCCGTTCCGGGCGGCGCTGGACGCGCTCGGCGCCCGGCCGGCGGAGTGCGTGTTCGTCGGCGACAACCTCCACGCCGACATCGGCGGCGCCGGCGCCCTCGGGATGGCCACGGTGCACACGCGGGAGTGGCTGGAGGACGCGCTGCCGCACGACACGTGGGAGGGGCCCGACGGGATCGTCCCGGACGCGGTGATCGATCGGCTCGCGGATCTCCCGGATCTCCTCTCGAACCGGTGGCCGCGGTGAAGGGCGGCCTCTTCCCGGATCCGCCGGCCCCTCCGCGGGAGGGCAAGCGGCTGTTCCTGCTGGACGGCACGGCGCTCGCCTACCGGTCCCACCATGCCATGTCGCGGAGCCGGCTGACCGATCGCAGCGGCAACCCGACGGGCGCGGTGTTCGGGTTCACGAACACGATCCTCCGCCTGCTCCGCGAGGAGAGCCCGGACCACCTGGCCGTCTGCTTCGATCCGCCGGGCCGCACCTTCCGCCACGAGGCGTACGCGGAGTACAAGGCGACGCGGCAGAAGATGCCCGACGAACTGGTGGCGCAGATGCCGGTCCTGCGGCAGGTGGTGCGAGCGCTCGGCTTCCCGGTCCTCGAACTGCCCGGCTACGAGGCCGACGACGTCCTCGCCACGGTGGCGCGCCGCGCCGAGGCGGAGGGCGCGCACGTGTTCCTCGTCACCGGCGACAAGGACCTCTTCCAGCTCGTGACGGATCGGGTTTCCATCTACAACGTGATGGGGCGGGGTTCCGACGCGGCGGAGGTGCTCGATCCCGCCGGCGTCGAGCGCAAGTTCGGGGTCCCCCCGGACCGGGTGGCCGACGTCCTCGCCCTCATGGGGGACGCGTCGGACAACGTGCCCGGCGTCCGCGGCATCGGCCCGAAGACCGCCGTCGAACTGGTGAAGCGTTTCGGCGGTCTGGAGCAGGTGCTCGCGCGAGCCGACGAGATCGAGAAGCCCGGGGTGCGGGATGCGATCCGGGAGCACGCGGAGACGGCCCGGCTGTCCTGGAGCCTCGTCCACATTCCCGCCGACGCGCCGGTCCCGTTCTCCTTCGACGACGCCGCCGTGGGGCCGCCCGACGACGCCGTGCTCCGTCCCCTGTTCGAGGAACTGGACTTCCGGCGGTTCCTCTCCGAGATCCCGCACGGGACGCCGCCCGCCGAGGCCGGCCGCACGTACCGGACCGTGAACACACCCGCCGAACTGGACGCCCTCGCGGCGGCGCTGCGCGCGGCGGGTCGTTTCGTGTTCGACACGGAGACCACGGGGACCGACCCGCTCCGGTGCGAGCCCGTGGGCCTCTCCTTCGCGGTGCGACCGAAGGAGGCCTGGTACGTCCCGCTGAACCGCGTCCCGACCCTGTTCGGCGGCGCACCGGGAACGGACGTCGCACCGGTGCTCGAGGCGCTCCGACCCGTGTTGGAGGATCCCGCGGTCGGGAAGTGCGGGCAGAACAGCAAGTACGACCTGCTCGTCCTGCGCACGGCCGGCGTCCGCGTGCGGGGCCTCGTCCACGACACCATGCTCCTCTCGTTCCTGCTGGATCCGCAGGAGCGCACGCACAACCTCGACGACCTCGCGCTCCGGCATCTCGACATCCGGAAGATCCCCACCACGGCCCTCATCGGCAAGGGGAAGGACCAGGTGACGATGGCGGAGATCCCCGTGGAGCGCGTGGCCGAGTACGCCTGCGAGGATGCCGACGCGACCCTGCGCGTGCTGCACGCGCTGGAGTCCCGACTGGCGGGGGATGGGCGCGAGGGCCTCTACCGGGACGTGGAGATCCCCCTCGTCGAGGTCCTGGCGGACATGGAGGAGCGGGGCATCCGCGTGGATGTCGACGCGCTCTCCGCCATGGCGGCGTCCCTCGCCGAACGCGAGGCGCGCCTCACGGCGGAGATCCGGGACCTCGCGGGGGAGGACTTCAACGTCAACTCCACGCAGCAACTCGGCATCATCCTCTTCGAGCGCCTCAAGGTCCAGGGGAGCCGTCGCGCCAAGCGCACGAAGACGGGGTACCGGACCGACGTGGAGACCCTGGAGCCGCTGGCCGACGCCCCCATCGTCGCGAAGGTGCTGGAGTACCGCGGCTGCGCCAAGCTCCGGTCCACGTACCTGGAGCCGATCCCGCGTCTCGTGAACCCGCGCACCGGCCGGGTCCACACGTCCTACAGCCAGATCGGGGCCATCACGGGCCGGCTCTCGTCCTACGACCCGAACCTCCAGAACATCCCCGTGCGGACGGAAGAGGGGCGCGCCATCCGCGCTGCCTTCGTGCCGGGGGAGCCCGGGTGGCGGCTCGTGAGCGCCGACTACAGCCAGATCGAGCTCCGCGTCCTCGCGCACCTGGCGAAGGACCCGGGGTTCATCGACGCGTTCCGATCCGGCGAGGACATCCACCGCGCGACGGCGGCCCGCGTGTTCGGCCTGCTGCCCGGCGCCGTGACGCCGGAGATGCGCGCCCGCGCCAAGGCCATCAACTTCGGCGTCATCTACGGGATGGGGGAGCAGCGCCTGGCGCGCGAGACGGGCATCACCCCGGCGGAGGCGCGCGAGTTCATCGACGCCTACTTCCGGACCTACCCGCGCGTGCGCGCCTACCACGAGGAGCAGCTCGCGAAGGCGCTGGAGTGCGGCTACGTGGAGACGATCCTCGGGCGGCGGCGACACATCCGGGACGAACTGCTGTCCCCCCAGGGCGGCATCGCCGCCAACGCGCGGAACAATGCCATCAACACCCCCATCCAGGGCTCCGCGGCGGACATCGTCAAGCTGGCGATGCTCGAGGTGCACCGGCGACTCGCGAAGTCCGGCCTGCGCGCGGCGCTGCTCCTCCAGGTCCACGACGAACTGCTCGCCGAGTGCCCCGCCGAGGAGGTGGAGGACCTCACCGCCCTTCTCCGCGACGCCATGCAGGGCGTCCTCCCGCTCGACGTCCCCCTCGTGGTGGACGTGGGCAGCGGCGCGTCGTGGCTCGAGGCGCACTGAGGGCGGTACAATCGCGCCATGCCTGCCCGCGAGCCGCGCATCCGCCGGAAGAAGGGATACCTGGTCGGGGTCCGCATCGACCAGGGCGATGGCCACCGCCGCGTCTCCCGGGGGAAGGACTTCGTCGCCCTCGGGGGGACGAAGGAGGGGCACGAGCACCTGCGGGAGACCGTCTCCGAAGTCAGCGCCGAGGTGAAGCGCCGCGGGAAGGATCTGGCCGAAGTTCCCGGCGAGGAGTTCCGCGAGATCCTGGACAAGGTCCGCAGGAACGTCGGCGACGCGCCGTAGCCCGACGTGTTCGTGAGGGGCCGCGGGAGGTGCAGGGAGGTGGCGACGGCGCAGGGACCCGGGACGACGGAGTAGTGGGTGGGCAGCGCGACACCCTGTCCCGCGAGCGGCACCGCGTCGAGACCCAGGAGCGGCGACGAAGACATACTCCGTAGAGTAGGCGAGTCGCCGCGACGCCGGGATCGACGCGAGGACGCCGCGGGACCGCGGTCCCTCATGAATAGGTCGGGCTAGCCCTGCTCCGCCGGCCAGGGGTACTCGCCGGAGAAGACCTCCACGGCGGGACCCGTGAGGAACACCGGCGCGCCCTTGCCGTCCCACTCCAGTTCCAGGTCCCCGCCGCGGAGGTGGACGAGCAGGGGCGATCGCAGGACTCCCGTCACCACGCCCGCCACGCAGACGGCGGCGGCGCCCGTGCCGCAGGCCCAGGTCTCCCCGCTGCCGCGCTCCCACGTGCGCTGGCGCGCCTCCGACGGCGAGAGCACCTGGACGAACTCGGTGTTCACGCGTCGCGGGAAGAGCGGGTGATGTTCGACGTGGGGGCCGACCTGCTCCACGGGGAACGCGTCCACGTCGCCTTCCACGAAGACGACGAAGTGGGGGTTCCCCATGGAGACGGCGGTACCCACCAGCTCGTGGGTGCCGGCGCGGATGCGCGTCTCGATGGCGGTGCCCGCGGGCCCCTCCATGGGGAGGTCGGACCGGTTCATCCCGGGGAGTCCCATGTTGACGCGGACGCGGTCGACCCTGCCCTCCCGGAGGACGAGGTGGACCGGCAGGACGCCGGCGTCGGTGTGCACCTCGAAGTCGGTGCGGCTCACGAGGCCCCGCTCGTACGCGAACTTGCACAGCCCGCGGAGGCCGTTGCCGCACATCTCCGCGCGGGAACCGTCGGCGTTGTACATGACCATGCCGATGTCGGCGTCCTGCGCCTCCGTCACGAGGATGAGTCCGTCGGCTCCGACGCCGAATCGCCGATCGGAGATCCGGCGCGCCAGTTCCTCCGGCTCCGGGACCGGATCGCCGAACTGGTGCACGAAGAGGTAGTCGTTCCCGCAGCCGTGGATCTTGGTGAACCTCACGGCCGCCATCGTAGCAGCCGGTCCTGCGGGAGGGGCATCAGCCGCCGGGCAGCAGCAGCGCCCCCGCGTTCCACGTGACGTGGGCCACGATCCCCGGGGTCACGCTTCCGGATCGATCGCGGAGCGCGCCCAGGAGGAGGCCTCCCGCGAACCGGTGCGGGAGTTCCAGGAGCCAGCCTCCGTTGAGGCCGTGCTGCAGCGCGAAGAGGGCGGCGGTGAGCACCAGCACGGTTCCCCGCGGTGCGATGCGGCGGAGCGCCGCCCACATCACGCCGCGGTCGAGCGCCTCCTCGGCCAGCGGAGCGAGCAGCGCGACCAGCACGAACTCCCAGACCCCCGTGCCGGGGGTCTCCCCGGGAGCGGCGGCATCCCCGCCAGCGAGCGCCGCCCGGAGCGCCGTCACGTAGGCATGCGACACGAGCAGCACGGCGAGTCCGACGACGGGGGCGTACGCCAGGAAGCGTCTTTCGGTCGGGACGGGGAAGCACTCCTCCCGCGAGCCGGGGCCCATGCGGCGGGCGAGGACGACCGCGAGCGCGATCATGGAACCCGCGAAGGCGATCTGCGTCACGACCACGCCGGGTCCATCGACCGGCGCGAGAACGCCAGCCAGGGCGGCGATGGCGAGGGAGATCGTGAAGCCGAGGGCCACCGTGGTGACGGCCGCCTGCGACGACAGGACCTCGACGTGCCGGCGAGCCTCCTCCGCCGCCCTCACGGCGCGGGTCGGTTCGCCGCAGGCGGGGCAGAACCGCGCGCCGGGATGCATGGGCGCGGAGCAGCGCCGGCAGGCGCCCGCGGGTGTGCGCCCCGGAGGTGTCGGGTTCACCGGGGAGGGGGCCGGAGGCCCGTGAGCCTCCACTGCCCTGACGTGTGGTTCCAGCGGGTGAGGAGGGGCTCCTCCTCGCCCGCGAGGTGCAGCAGGATGACCGCCGACCGCGCCGTCTGCGATCGGACCGTCACCTCGCGCACGCGGGGGGGAGTCGTGTCCCACTCCCGCCGTCGGAGGATCTCGCGCCACCCCGCCCCGAGACGGACGGCGCTGTCCGTCGGGAACATCGACTGCACCGAGTCCGCGTCGCCGGACTCCAGAGCCGCGCGGAACTCCTCCACGGGCGGGGGGGTTCCCGCGGCGCCGCGCCCCCGACCCGCGACGAACACCGCCACCACGCCGAACAGGAGCACCATGCCGGCCACGGCGCCCATCAGCGGGAGGTGACGACGGCCCTCCCGCGAGGTTCGAGCGGCCCTCTCGCGTGCCCGCAGCGTCGCCGTCCCGACGGCCACGGATCCGGCGGGACTGGCGTGCCGACGCGGCCCCTCGGGGAGCGGAGCGCGGAGGCCCGCCGCGCGGTCGCCGCGGAGTGCGTGGGCGATCCGGAGATCGGGGTATTCGTCCAGCAACGCCCGGACCCGGATGGTCGCGGGGGCGCCCGCCCACAGGGCGATGGCCCACGCCGCCATCAGGATGGGGACCTCGCCGGCGAGCAGCGAGAGGACCGCCGAGAGCGTCACGTAGGCGGCGACCAGCACGCACCAGAAGAACGGATCGCGGAGCGCTCGCACCCATGCCGTCGCCATGAGCGCGGTCTGCCCCGAGAGGAGGAGGACGGGGAGGAGGACCTCGGGGTCGGAGAGGCCCGGGCCGTCCGCACGCAGGCCGGCGAACAGGAACGCGGCGAGGAGCAGGGCCGAGACGACGGCGCTGAAGAGCGCCACGCCGCGGAGCGTGCGCACCACGCGGAGGGCCCTCCCCAGTTCCCCCGCGGCGCGGCCGCGGCCCCTCGCGGGATGCCCGCGGCCCGGGCCGGCCTCGAGCGGGGATCCGCACTCCTCGCAGAACCGGGCCGCCGCGGGACCTGGGACCGAGCACCTGGGGCACTCCCGCTCCGGCCGCACCGACTCGCCCACGGCGTCGAGTGCGACGGTCGCGGCCGGTGCCGCGGTTCCTCGCGCGCCGGCCGGTGCATCCCCCTCCATGGGGTTCCCGCAGGCCTCGCACGCTCCCGCGTCCTGGAGATTCAGCGCCCTGCAGTGGCGGCACTCCCGGTAGGCGCTCGCGGGAGGCAGCGGATCAGGAGTCCCGGGGTCCACGGGTGGCGTCTCCTCGCCCACGTCTGGCACGCATCGTGACGCGGGGCCGGAGGAGCCGCAAGGGGCGGCACGTGAATTCCGCCGGGCGGATCCGGGCCCGTCGCCTACCGCCCGGCGAGATCCCCCGCGTCCCCGACCTCCCCCTGCGCCGGGATGCGCACGTCTCCGTGTCCCCGCGCTCCGAGGTAGGTGCGGAGCGCCTCGCAGCGGTCGAGATCCCCGTGGACGAGGTACACGCGGCGGGGGCGGCCGCCGAGGCGGTCCAGGTAGTCCGCGATGCCGCCGCGGTCCGCGTGGGCGGAGAGGCCATTCAGTTTCGCGACCTCGCAACGCACCGGGTGCGTGTCCCCGAGGATGCGCACCTCGTCCCGTCCCTCCAGGATGCTCCGTCCCAGCGTGTGCTCCGCCTGGTAGCCGACGAAGAGGACCGTGTTCGCCGGGTTCCCCAGCGAGTGGCGGAGGTGGTGGAGGATGCGTCCCGCCTCGCACATCCCCGACGCGGAGAGGATGACCGCGGGGCCCTCCTGGGAGTTCAGGCGCTTGCTGTCGGCGGTGTCGGAGAGGTACGCCGTCCGCGCGGAGGCGAAGAGCCGCCCCCGCCCCTGGACGAACTCGCGGGCCTCCTCGTCGAAGAGGTCCCCGTGGTCGGAGAAGATGCGCGTGGCGCGGACCGCCATGGGCGAGTCCACGTAGATGGGGAGGTCCCCGAGCCGCCCCGCCGCGCGGAGCCGGTGCAGGAAGTAGACGATGGCCTGCGTGCGGCCCACGGCGAAGGCGGGGATGAGCACGCGTCCGCCGCGGCGCGCCGTGCGATCGACGACCTCGAACAGGCGCTCCTCCGTGTCCTCCGGCGGCTCGTGGTCCCGGTCCCCGTAGGTGGACTCGGACAGGACCACGTCGGCCGGGCCGCACGGCTCCGGATCGCGGATGAGCGGCATGCCGCGGCGGCCGAGGTCCCCCGTGAAGAGGAGCCGCGTGGTCCCGGAGGACTCGCGCACCGTCAGATGGACGACGGCGCTCCCGAGGATGTGGCCGGCGTCCGCGAACCTCGCGGTGACGCCGGGCACCGGCTCGAACTCCTCCCCGTACCGGTGGGAGCGGAAGCGGCCGATGGCCGCCAGCGCGTCCTTCTCCTCGTAGAGAGGCTCCACCGGGCGGTCCCCGCGCCGGTGGCGGTTCAGCCAGTCCGCGTCCCGCTCCTGGATGGAGGCGGAGTCGCGCAGCATGAGGTCGACGAGGTCCGACGTGGCGGCGGTGGCGTGGATTCGACCCCGCCAGCCGGACCGCACGAGCGTCGGGAGCGCGCCGCTGTGATCGATGTGCGCGTGGGAGAGGATCACGGCGTCGGCCCCGCGCGCCTCCCGCGGGAGATCTCGGTTGCGGCGGTTGGCCTCCTCGCGGCGGCCCTGGAACAGCCCGCACTCCAGGAGGACCGAGCCCTTCTCCGTCTCCACCAGGTGCATGGAGCCCGTGACCGTCCTCGCCCCGCCCAGGAACCGCACCTTCATCGCAGCCTCCCCACGTTCCGGAAGTGCATCTTCGCCACGCGCGGCAGCGCGTCCGCGCCCGCCTTCGCGACCACGCGGCGGAGCGCCCCGTCGGCGGGCGGCCCCGCGCCCTTCGCCAGCGGCACGCCGATCTCCTCGCCCAGGCGGCGGAGCGCGCGGAGGAAGCCGGCCCTCGCGAGCACGGAAGCCACCGCCACCGCGGGATGGCTCTCCGCGCGCGGCCGCTGATCCAGAGGGAGCGCCGCGGCCTTCGGCTTGAACGTGCGGCGGAGGAGGTCGCCGGCCGCGAACTCGTCCACCACCACGCGGCCCGCGTCCGCGGCGTCGGGCCGGGAGAGGAGTTCCTCGAGGGCCGCGGCGTGGGCCCACGCCAGGAGCCGGTTGAGGTTGGCTCCCATGGCCGGATGCATCTCGTTGTAGCGGGAGGGCGAGATGCTCACCACCGCCGACGGGAACCCCGCGGCGAGGCCCGTCGCCGCCTCCAGGACCTCCGCGTCGGACATGGCCTTCGAGTCCCGGACCCCCAGCGTCTCGAGCAGTTCCTCCTGCCCGGGCCGCACCAGGGCGGCGCCCACGACGAGCGGGCCGAAGACGTCCCCCTTCCCCGACTCGTCGCTCCCCGCGGCGGGCACGGTGATCCGCTCCAGGCGGGAGGTCGGAGCGCGGTCCGCCCCGAGGAACTCGGCGGCCGCATCGGCGGCCCCCTTCCCCTGGAACACGACCTTGCCCGACGTGTAGCAGACGGCGTTGGCGCCCGGTCCCCGCGCCGCCCAGAGGGCGTAGGCCGGGGCGGCCGCGTCCCGCCAGCCGGCGGCGGCGAGGGCGTGCCGCAGGGTGTCGCGCTCCCGCGCGGGGACGACCACCGTGACCGTGGAGGGCGTGGGCACGGGGGGAGCATACACGCGGCCGCGGTCGATCCCCCGCGCGGGTCAGGCGCGAGCCAGCGCCTCGGCGGCCTCGTCGGCGACGCGCAGCGCCTCCTCGAGGCGCGCGCGGTGCTCCGGGAGGTTCCCGTCGTCGAGGTCCCGGGGGACGTGCAGCGGATCCCCGCGCACGACGGCGACCCGCGAGAACGGCCTCGGGATCCGGAACCCGTCCCAGGAGCGGAGGGTCCAGGCGGAGGCGGTGCCCACTCCCATGGGCAGGATGGGGACACCGGCGCGGGCGGCCGCGAAGAGCGCCCCCGGCTGGGCCCGCTCGCGGGGCCCCTTCGGCCCGTCGGGGGTGAACGCGGCGCCGCCGCCGGCCTGGACGTGGCGCACGGCGTCGTGCAGGGCGCCCGCGCCGCCGCGGGTCGTGGATCCTCGCACCGTCGTGAACCCCAGCCGCTGCACGATGCGCGCGATGACCTCGCCGTCGGCGTGACGGGAGATCATCACGGCGTGACCGCAGCCGCGGAGCACGTACGCGGGGACGAGCATGCGTCCGTGCCAGACGGCGAACACGCAGGCGCCCTCGTCCCGGACGCGCCGGGACAGGTCCGGCGGGTCCGTGCGCACGCGCCACGTCGCCCCCAGGCAGCGGAGGAGCGGCGGTCCGAGGAGGCCGCCGAGGAGGGGACCGAGCCTGTGGCGGAGGCGGACCCGGGGCATGGTCGCGGATTGTAGGCGGGTGCCGCGGACCGCCGGCAGACTGCGGCCGTGCGCGTGGTTCTCTACGGCAAGCCCGGTTGCTGCCTCTGCGACGTCGTGGAGTCGAGGTTGCGGGTCCTCGCCGCCCGCCGGCCCTTCGACCTGGTCAAGGTCGACATCCTGGGGGACCCCTCGGCGCTGGCCCGGTTCCGGGACACCATTCCCGCCGTCGAGGTGGACGGCGTGCTGGTGAGCGAGGGCCGCTTCGACGAGAACGCCGTCGCCCGCCACGTGCTGGCCGCCCCGCGGTGACCGGGCGTCCGCCTCGCGGACCACCGGGCTGAAGGGCACGCGCTGGCGCGTCCCGGCGCGGCGCGCGCCCGGCTACCGACGATCCGCCGGCCGACCCGCTTCCTCGAGCTTCGAAGCGACGGCTCCGTCGTCGAACCCGCTCTCCGACAGGACGATCTTGCCCGCCCCGTCGAGCACGACGGTGTAGGGGAGGCCGCGGGTGGCGAACCGGTCGTAGGCCTTGCGCTTCGGGTCCACGGCCAGGCGCGCGGTCAGCTTCTCGGCCTTCGCGACCTCGCGCGCCTTCTCCGCCGTCGCGTCGCGCAGGACGCCGAGGAGGTCGGCCCGCACCGCCGCGAGGCGGCCCTTCGGGTCCGCGAGACGCTTGAGGGCCTCCACGGACTCGGCGGACCACGCGCCTCCGAACACGAGGACCGCAGGCCGACCCGCCGTCGGGGACCAGGAGCCCCCTTCGGCGAGGTCCAGGGAGAGGTCCTTCACGGTGTCGCCGACGGCCCAGGGCTTCGCGGCTTCGGCCTTCTCCGGCTTCTCCGCCTTGTCGCCCTTGTCCGCCTTGTCCCCCTTGCCCCCCTTCCCGTCCTCGGGGCGGCCGGGCTTCGGGCGGTCGTCGCCGTCGCCGGCGGCGGCGGAACGGACGCCCAGCGCGGAGAGGGCCACGGAGAGCAGCACGAGCCAGCGGGAGGCGCGTCGCGGGAGCATGGGGGAATCCTACCACCGGGGGGCCGCCCGCGATCCCCGCCGGCCCCGCCCACTACCCCATGCCGAAGGCCTCGATGAGGAGCCCGTGCCGCAGGCCCCGCGTCGACACCGACGCCTCGCGCGCATCGAGGATCTTCATGGCCACCGCGAGGAGCACGGCGCCGGGGACGATGGTGTCCGCCCGATCCGGGTCCATGCCGGGGATCTTCGCCCGCTCCTCGCGCTCCGTGCACCAGAGCCGGTTCAGCAGCCCGAGCACGTCGGCCATGCCCAGCCGCGTCCCCTCGATCTTGCGGGGATGAAAGGTGCGGACGCCCTTCAGGACCGCGGCCAGCGTGGTGGCCGTGCCGCCGACCACGACGAGCCGGTCCCCGGGCCGCGGAGCGAGGCCCGACTCGACGAGGGCGTGGGCGGCGAGGCCCGAGAGCGAGCCGGGGTCGCCGTCCTCAGCCTCCTCGCCGAGGGAGACCGCGCCGATGGGGATGCTCACCGGCTGGAGGACGCCGCGAGTGGAGGCACGCACGTACTCGGTGCTTCCGCCGCCCACGTCGAGGAGCGCCGTCGGCTTGGAAGGGTAGCGGCCGCCGGTCACGCCGAGCCACGCGAGCCGCGCCTCCCGCTCGCCGGGGAGGACCTCGACGTCGGCGCCCAGCGCGTCCCGCGCCGCGTCGAGGAAGGCCTGCGCGTTCTTCGCCGAGCGGAGGACCTCCGTCCCCGCGGCCAGGACGCGGGACGCGCCGTGCGCGCGCGCCTCGATGCGCAGTTCGCGGAGGAAGTCCAGCGTCCGAAGTGCCGCGGCCTCGGAGATGAGGCCTCCGTTGCGGGACATGCCCTGCCCGAGGCGGCAGACGCGGAGGGCGTCGTGAACGGGGGAGAGCCGTCCGCCCGGTCCGCGGCCCGCGACGGTGAGCAGGACCGAATGCGTGCCGATGTCGACGGCCGCAAGCCTCGCGCCCGAGGGGATCCGGGACGTGCCCATGGGCGCGCCATGGTACGGGAGTCGTCGACCGCGGGGGCGGGCAAATCCGCTTCTGCTATACTCGCGCCGATGTTCAAGACGACCGAGCGGTCATGCCCCGAGTCCTGAGCGAGGAGGATCGTGCGCACCTCGCGCGGCTGCTCGACCTCGGCGACCGCCTGAACCGCCTCCAGCGGGCCATCGACGACGAGATGTCCGGGCGCCGCCCCGAGGGTTCCGTGCGCGACCGGATGCGGCGCGCCGTGGAACAGAGCGCGGAGGACGGCGTCCTCGACGCGCCCCTTCCCGGCTTCCTCGGGCGGCTGGAGCGCCGGCGCCGCTTCTCGCGCGAGGAGGTCCTGATCCTCCTCCTCCTCATGTCCCGCCGCGTCCAGTGGGGCGACGAGGGACTGAGCGGGCGGGAGATCCTCGAGGTCACGTTCGACACGTCCTTCGGCATCCTGGACGGCTGCGAGGTGCTGGACGAGGGCACCCCGCTCCGCACCTGCGGCGCCGTCGCCGTCGTCGAGGGGACCGAGGCGGGAGACGTGCTCGACCAGTGGTTCGTGCTCACGGAGAAGTGCTTCCGTGCCGTGCGGCGCGAACTGCGCCGCGGGCCCCACCGCCGCGCCCCGCGCCGCGAACCGGTCCGCGCCTACCGCGACCACCGGGAGCACCTCATGGACCTCGCCCGGCTCACGGGCTGGTACCAGCGGCGCGCCATGCGCCTGTTCGGCCCGCCGCCGGAGATGGATGACGGCCGCCCCATGCTCGAGTCCGTGGAGCGCGTGCTCGACCGCGTGCGCGACGCCGAGGAGCGCGTCCTGCGCCGGGTCTCCGTGACCGAGAGCAGCGCCGCCGCCTTCCCCATCCTCCGGCTCGCGCGGGAGCACGGACTGTCCCACGACGAACTGATGGCGGTCGCCCTCCTGCTCTTCCAGGAGGTCTACACGGGGTCGTCGTACCTCCCGGTGGTGGACATCGTGAAGGCGCTGGCATCGTCGGAGGAGGAGCTCATCGAGAAGCGCGCGCTCTTCCGGAAGGACGGCGCGCTGGCGCAGTCCGGCCTCGTCGTCGTGGAGGAGGAGCCCCTGGAGCGGGAGTTCTCCGCCGAGGCCTACCTTCCCGGGTGGGTCGTGGACGAACTCCTCGGCTCCTCCGGCAAGCCGGGCATCACGTCGGAGGCGCGGCGGGACTTCGCCACGTACCTCGCGCGCCTGAAGGACAGCGGCCAGTTCTTCCGCGACCTCGGCGAGCCCGATGCCGAGCGCCCCGCGAAGGACGAGGCGAAGAAGCGGGGCTCGAAGCGCGGCGGCCGGGGCGAGCGCGGCGGCGGCCGCGGCCGGAGCCGCGGCGGGCCGCCCGCGTCCTAACCGGCCGCCTCGAAGAACCGGGCGTGCAGCGCGCGGACGCAGCGCGCGACCTCCCGTTCCCGGACCAGCAGGGACACGTTCACGTTGCTGGCCGCGAAGGACGCCATGCGGGGACGGACGCGGGCGTCCCGCAGCACGTCGAACGCCGTGGCGACGGCGTCGCGCGATGCCCGGATGCCCTCGCCCACCAGGGCGACGACGGCGAGTCCCTTCTCGACCTCCACGT
Source organism: uncultured Planctomycetota bacterium (assembly GCA_964607145.1). Lineage (GTDB taxonomy): Bacteria > Planctomycetota > JAJSAM01 > JAJSAM01 > JAKLKS01 > CAZSIX01. The sequence continues at coordinate 23,287 of CAZSIX010000019.1, forward strand.
CGGCGAACTCCCGGAGTTCCGCGATGGCGGCGTCGAAGTCCCTGCGCGAATCGGTGGTGAGGGACACCGTGACCTCCGACGTCGCGACCATGTCGATGACCACCTCGTGGCGCCCGAACACGTCGAAGAGCCGGGCCATGAACCCGGGCTGGAGGAGCATGCGTGACGAGGTCACGGTGATGAGCGCCAGGTGGCCGCGGTGGGCGATGGACTTCACCGCCTCCCGCGACTTCGGCACCGACTCCAGGATGACGGTGCCCTGGTGGTCGGGACGGTACGTGTTCAGGACGCGCACGGGGATCTTCGCGCGCACCGCGGGGACCATGGTGGAGGGATGGACGACGCGGGCGCCGTAGTAGGCGAGTTCGCTGGCCTCGAGGAACGACATCACGCGCAGGGAGCGGGCCCCGGGGCACATCTTCGGGTCCGCGGTCATCACGCCGTCCACGTCGGTCCAGATCTGGATCTCCTCGGCGGCGACGGCGCGTCCGAGGATGGCGGCCGAGTAGTCCGATCCGCCGCGCCCGAGCGTCGTGATGTTCCCCTGGCGGTCCTTGCCGATGAACCCCGTGACGACGGGAATCCCCTCCACCTCCCGGAGCGCCGCGCCGAGTCCGGCGTAGCAGGACTCCAGCGGGTTGGCGCCGCCGAACCGGCTGTCGGTGACGAGCCCGAGGTCGTGGGCGTCGCGCGCGGTGGCCGGCAGGCCCGCAGCGCGGAACGCGGCGGCGATGACGCGGGCGGACAGCCGCTCCCCGAACGACATGATGCAGTCGAGCGACCGGGGCGTCAGTTCGCCGACGAGGGAGATGCCCTTGAGCAGCAGGCGGAGGTCCTCCACCTCCTCGCTCACGAGGTCGCGGGGGAGATCCAGGGACTCGAGCACGTCGCGGTGACGATCGCGGATCTCGCCGACACCCGTCGGTCCCTTGAGCGCCCGGTGGGCGAGGTCGATGAGGAGGTTGGTGACCCCGGCCATGGCGGACACGACGACGACGGGCCGGCGGTCGAGCCGCGCGCGCGCGAGATCGATGACGGTCCGGATGCGCGGGGCGTCCGCGACGCTCGTGCCGCCGAACTTCATCACGATCATGGGGGGGCGCTCCATCGGGTCCCGCGGCCCTCCGGCTCCGCCGGGGAGGGGGCAAAGCATTCTGCACGGCGCGGAGGCTACCTAGAATGAACGCTCGCGGACCCGCGGCGGGCCCGCGTCGTGGAGGCGCACCATGAACGAACCCCATCGCGACGACCTGATCTACGACTGGAACAGCAAGGGGGACCGCCCCCGCCCGTCCCACCGGCCGGAGTTCGACGACGAGACTCTTCGCGACGGCCTCCAGTCGCCGTCCGTGTTCTCGCCGCCCATCCACCAGAAGGTCGAGATCCTCCACGAGATCGCCGCCCTCGGGATCGACTCCGCGAACCTCGGTCTCCCCGGCGCCGGTCCGCACGCCGTGAAGGACGTGACCGCCCTGGCGCGGGAGATCGCCTCCGGCCGCGTCAGGCTGGACCCCAACTGCGCCGCCCGCACGCTCGAGGCCGACATCCGCCCCATCGCCGACATCGTCCAGGCGACGGGTGTGGACATCGAGGCCGCCATCTTCCTCGGGTCCTCCCCCATCCGGCAACTGGTGGAGGACTGGGACATCGCGCGCCTGCGGAAGCTCACCACCGACGCCTGCGACCTCTGCACGCGCCTCGGGCTCCGGATCATGTACGTCACGGAGGACACGACGCGCACGCCGCCGGAGGTCGTCCGCGAACTCTACACCGCCGCCATCGAGCACGGGGCCCGGCGCATCGTGGTCTGCGACACCGTGGGCCACTCCGATCCGCGCGGCGCGTGGAACCTCGTCCGCTTCGTCAAGTCCGAGATCGTGAAGGACCAACCGGTGAAGCTCGACTGGCACGGGCACCGGGATCGCGGGCTCGACGTCTGGAACGCCATCGCCGCGTACGAGGCGGGGGCCGACCGCATCCACGGGGCCGGCATCGGGATCGGCGAGCGGGCCGGCAACGCGCCCATGGAACTCCTCCTCGTGAACATGAAGCTCATGGGCTACATCGAAAACGACCTGCGCACGCTGCCGCGCTACTGCCGGAAGGTGAGCGAGTACGTGAAGGTGCCCGTCCCGACGAACTACCCCGTGGTCGGGAAGGACGCCTTCGAGACCGCCACCGGGGTCCACGCCGCCGCCGTCGCCAAGGCCATCCGCCGCGGCGACGCGTGGCTCGCCAACCGGGTCTACTCCGGCGTTCCCGCCGAGGAGTTCGGGCTGGAGCAGGTCATCACCGTCGGCCCCATGAGCGGGAAGTCCAACGCGGTGGCCTGGCTCGAGCGGCACGGCCTCCCGACGGACGAGGACACCGTGGCCCGCCTCTTCGCCGCGGGGAAGGCCAGCAACCACGTGCTCTCGGACACGGAGGCCCGCGCCGCCGTGGGCGCGTAGCGGGGGCCGCGCTCCTGTGCCTCCCGCGGGGGGATGCGCGTCCTACGCCTTCCCCGCCGCCTCCGACGTCGCCGCCTGTCCCTCCGGGTGCATCCCCCGCCAGAGGCGGCTGCGGACGCAGGTGGGGCACTTGTGGAAGTTCTCGGACTGCCGCTGCGTGCAGATGTCCACGGAGATGAGGTGGGAGATGAGCGACTCCTGCCCCGGGGGGCGGGTCGGGCAGAGGATGTAGTACTCCTCCTGAAGCGCTTCGGCGGGGTCCTGCTCCGGGTCGGGCATGGGGAGGCATCCTACCGACCGCCCCGCCCCCCGCTCAACCTCCCGACGGAGAGGCCGCGCGGAGGGCGGCCATGGCCGCGGGGACCATCTCGTGCGCCCGGTGGGAGTCCCGGGAGAGCTCGACGGAGACGAGCCCCCGGTAGCCGACGTCCCGGAGCGCCGTGAGGCACGCGGGGAGATCGAGGTCCCCCTCGCCGAAGGGGAGGTGCTCGTGCACGCCCCGACGCATGTCCTCCACGTGGACGTTCACGAGGTCCGCCGCGTGGGCCCGCACCGCCGCCGCCGGGTCGCCGCCGGGCTCGCAGAGGACGTGGCCCAGATCGAGCGTGAGCCCGAGGGCGGGGTGGGGAACCAGGGAGCGGAGCGTCCGCCAGCCGGCCAGGTCCTCCACGAACATCCCCGGCTCCGGCTCGAACCCGAGCACGACCCCCGCCGCCGCCGCCCGGTCCGCCAGCCGGGACACCTCCTCCGCGAGCCGCGCGCGATCGTCCGCGGGGTCCCCGCCCGGCTCCGCCGCACCGGACCAGAGGGAAACGACGCCCGCCCCCAGTTCCGCGGCGAGCGCGATGCACCGGTCCAGGAACTCGCGACGGCGCCCGGAGTCGGCGGCGGAGAGCAGCGCCGGGCGGTGCTTCCGCCGCGGATCCAGGAGGAACCGGGCCCCCGTCTCCACGACCACCGCGAGCCCCAGTCTCCGCAGCAGCCGGCGGACGGCGGCGATCCCGGCGGGGCGGGCGTGGAACGGATCGAGGTGGGCCACGTCGGGGGTCAGGGCGACGCCCGCGTACCCCTCCGCGGCAAGGAACTCCAGCGCCTCGTCGAGGCGGTGGTGGGCGAGGCCGTTGGTGTTGTAGGCGAACAGGAGGCCAGCCCCGGCGTCCGCCCTCGCCATGGCCGTTCCCCCGTCCCGCTACTTCACGTTCACCTTGGGGACGTCGGACATCTCCTTCGCCCAGTCCCCCATGCGGTCGAGGAATCGCTTCATGTGGAGCTGCTGCCGCTCCAGGGGAAAGCGGTCCTCGTCCTCCATGACCTCGTTGGCGATGCCCAACGCCTTCTGGTAGCGCTTCTTGGCCTGCACCCACTCGTCGTTGGCGCCGTCGTTGTCGCCGCCGTTCTTGAGGGCCCACCCGGCCTTGACGAAGCGACGGAACTCCGCCATCTCCTCCGCCGCCCCGGCGAACACCTCTTCGACCTCCTTGATCTCCTCCGGCGTCAGCGGCTTCGGAGGCTCCTTCTTCGATCCGGAGGGGGGGGCGACGGGAGCGGGCGTCGCGGGGCCGAGGGGTTCGATCTTCTTCGGCGGCTCCTTCTCTCCGCCCATCATCGCGATGGCGACGCCGATGACGAGAAGGGCGACGACGCCCCCCATGACGATGGTCATGGGGTTCGCGGCCGGAGCGGCGCTCCCCCTTCCGCGGCGCCCCGGGCGCTCGCCGTCGTCCCCGGCGTCGTCGTCGCGACCGCGGCGTCGGCGGGAGGCGGGGCGGGCCATGGTGCTCACTCCGTGGGGTGGGGCGGACGCCTCCGGCGCCGCGCGGGGGCGCATTGTACCCTCGACCCCGCGCGGGCCCCGCCCCGCGCCGGGGTCGTCACCCGACGCCCACCCAGCCCCCGTCCCGCACCCCGGCCCGGGGGAGGATCCGCTCCTCGTGGAGCACCGTCCGCGGAGGTGCCGCGCGGAGCGCCCGCCGCAGGACCACGGGTCCCTCCTCGGGCTCCAGCGAGCAGACGCTGTGGACCACGAGCCCTCCCGGTCGCAGCCGGCGCAGACCCGCCTCCAGCAGTCGCCGACCGAGGCCGGCCAGCGGCTCCAGATCCGCTTCCCGCACCCGCCAGCGCGCCTCCACGCGGCGGGCGAGGACACCCGTGTTGCTGCACGGGGCATCCACCAGGAGCCGATCGAAGGGTCCCTCGGGGAGCGTCCCCTCCCTGGTGGCGTCCCCCTCCACGAAGCGCACCCGATGAAGGAGGCCGAGGCGCTCCAGCGTCTCCCGGGAGCGGGCCAGCCTCTCCCCGCGTGGGTCCACGGCGGTCACCAGCGCCCCGCGCGCCGCCAGGAGCGCGGTCTTCCCTCCCCGCCCGGCGCCCAGTTCGAGCACCGTGGTGCCCTCCGCCACGGCGACCTGATCCACCGCCGCCGTGGCGGCGGGGTCCTGGACGATCCACCAGCCCTCCGCGTGGCCCGGGAGTCCGTCCGGCGGTCCGGCGCCCCGCACGAGGAAGCCCCCCCCTTCCTCCTCGAAGGCGACCTGCGCGGAGCGGAGCGCCGCGCGCAGGTCGGACTCCCGCGCGGGCAGCGGGCGGAGCCAGGTTCCGGGGCGGGCCGCCGAGGCGCGAAGCGCGTCCAGGGCGCCCTCCTCCCCCAGGTGGTCGCGCCACCGGCGCACGATCCAGGGCGGCATGGACCAGCGGGCGGAGAGCCACGCCACCGGATCCCGCGCGGGGTCGGGGAGTTCGCCGCGGGCGAGGATCGTGACGCGCCCGTCGCCCGTGGGCACCGTGCGGCGGGGGTCGTCGTCCCCGTCACCGGGCTCCCGACCTCGGACGGAGGCGGCGAGGTCGCGGAGGACCGCGTTGGCGAACGCCGCGGGCCGCGGTCCTGCGGAGCGCCGGGCCCGACCCACGGCGGCGTCCACGGCGGCGTGGGCGGGAATCCGGTCCAGGAACAGGATCTGGTACGCCGCCACGCGGAGGGCGGCCCGCACCGCCGGCGCCGGGGCCGAGAGCCGCCGCTTCGCCCGGGCGCGCAGCAGGAGGTCCAGCGTGGAGAGGCGCCGGAGGACGCCGTAGGCGATCTCCCGCGCCAGATCCCGGTCCCGGGGGTCGAGGGGGCGCTGCCGAAGGGCGCCGTCGAGGAGGTCGCGCGCGGTGCCCCGGTTCGCCTCGACGTCCACGAGCACGTCCACCGCCATGTCCCGGGGCAACTCCGCCCTCCCGCCCCCGCTCCCGGGGCACCTCCCGACGCCCGCGAACCCTGCCCGGGTCCCCGGGGCCCCCCTGTATACAGGGGATGCCGGCCCCGCGGGGGGTCCGGAAGGGCCTCCCCTGCGGGGGGTGGGGTCACGGTCGCCGCGGGAACCCCTTTCCCCCCGGGGGGGGACCGCCCGTCCAATGGTCCGACATGGCGGAAAGAACCCTTCCCGGAGGACCGGCGTCGTCGAACCGGTTGGAGAGCCCCTCGTTGCACGGGCCGTCGCCCTTGCGGCGATCTCTCTCCCGGGGGGGCCCCATGGACCTGCGCGACCCGGAGACGTTCCGGGCCATCCACGACGAGAACGCCAAGTCGCTCTACAACCTCGCGTTCCGTCTCGTGGGGGACCGCGGCCGCGCCGAGGAGATCGTGCAGGAGACCTTCCTGCGGGCCTTCGATCGCGCGGAGACCTTCCGGCAGGGCGCGCGGGTCAGCACCTGGCTCTACCGGATCACGACGAACCTCGCCTACGACTACCTCCGCGCGAAGCGGTACCGGGACGCCATCTCCCTGGAGTCCCGCGTGGGCGGAGAGGACGGCGCCTCGGCCCAGTTGTCCGATCGCCTCCCCGCCGCGGTCCCGCCTCCGCCGGAGGAGGCCGATCGCCTCGAGGTCGAAGGGGCGGTGCGCGAACTCCTGGACGAACTCCCCGATCGGGAGCGGACGGTGCTCGTGCTCAGGCACTTCCAGGGGATGACCTTCGACCGCATCGCCGATCAACTGGGCCTGACGAGCCGGACGGTGCAGAACTGCCTCCGCCGGGCGCGCACGAAGATGTTCTACGGGTTGCGCCGCCGCGGTATCACGGCGCGGGACCCCTCGTGAGGGACTCGATGGACTGCGAACGACTGGGCGAACTGCTGCTGGACCACGTGGACGGCCTCCTCGGACCGGAGGACGCCGACGGCGCCCGCGCCCACCTGGCCGGCTGCCCCGCGTGCGCCGCCCTGCAGGAGGAGGTCCGCCGCGGGTTCGCGGCGCTGGACTCCTGGCAGGAGGAGGACCTCCCCGCCGGCGCCTACGAGCGCCTCGTGGCGCGCCTCCCCGGGGTGCGACCCCCGGTTCTGGTGGCCCCCGCGGCGACGGCCTCCCCGGCGATGCGGCCCGCGCTGCGCTGGGCGACGCTCCTTCCCTACGGGGCGGGCCTCGCCACGGCGGCCGTCGTGATGGTGCTCGCACTCCCCGTGGGAGGCTCTCCCGCCGGGCCGGTCCCCGCCGGGGATCCGTCCCCGGCGCCCCCGCCGGTGTCCGTGCGCACCGCCTCCCCGCCCGCGGGCGTGGCCCTCTCCGCGGAAGGAGGGCCCGGTCCGCGGCTGCTGCGCGGCGAGCGGGCGCTGCGCTTCGACGCCGACGGCGTGCGCAGGACCTACGCCCTCCCCCCGGGGATCGACCCCGACAAGGTCATCATCGCCGTGGACTATTCCCGTCCGGCCCCGGAGCCCGTCGGCGGCGTGCGGTGATGCAGGGCGTCGCGGCCGTCAGGGCCGTCGTCGTGGTGGCGGCGGTGCTTCCGTGGGCCGTCCCCCCCCCGCCCGTCCTCGCGCAGGACGGCGAAGCGGGAGCGGCGCTGCGGGCCCTGGACCGGGACGTCCGCGCCCTCCACGAGCGCTCCGCCCCGGCGGTGCTGCGCGTGGCCGCCGAGCGCGCCGTCCCCCTCCGGCTGCGGGAGCCCACCGCGGAGGCGCTGCACCGGGCCGCCGCGGAGTGGGTCCGGACCGCCCGCGAGACCGTCACGGCCACGGGCTTCCTGCTGGACTCGGGGGACCTCGTGGTCACCGTGGCGGCGGCGGTGGATCGCCGGTGCGAGGTCATCCGCGTCACGTTCCCCGGTGGCGAGACCCGCGACGCCGCGCTGGTGGGATCGGACCCGCTGACGGGAGTGGCGCTCCTGCGGATCCGTCCCGTACCCGGGGTGCGGGCGCTGTCCCTCGCGCCCCGCGGGCCCGCCGTCGGCGCGGTCTGCTTCCTCGTGGGCTACCCCGACGACGACGCCCCGTCGCTGGAGATGGGGTTCGTCTCCGCCACCGGTCGCGCCGCGGGCCTCTACGACGCGTACGTGGTGGCCGACGTGGTGTTCCGCGCGGGGGACGCCGGAGCGCCGCTGCTGGACGGCGAGGGTCGCGTGGCGGGCCTGGCCGTCGCCCCGCGTCCCGATGCCCCCGCGGGGCGCAGTCCCCTCGTCTTTCCCGTACCCACCCTCCGCGCGGAAGGGGACGACGCGCCCCGCGAGGACTTCCGTCCCTCCCCGGCCCGGTGCATCCCCGCCCCCGAACTGCGCCGCGTGGTGGACGCGCTCCGGGAGCGGGGTCGCGTGCCGCGGGGCCTCTGCGGCGTCTACCTCCACGAGCGGGAGCCCCTCGTGACGGAGGTCGCCGAGGGCATGCCCGCCGCCGCCGCCGGAGTCCGTTCCGGCGACCGCGTGCTGGCGGTGGACGGGACGCCCGTGGAGTCCCGCCGCCAGTTCGTCTGCTTCGTCCAGCGGCGGCCCCCGGGCGCCACGGTCTCCCTCCTGCTGCGCGCCGCCGACGGCACGGAGCGCACGGCCCCCGTCGTCCTCGGCGAGTTCCCCGACGACACTCCCCTTCCGCCGGCGTGGTTCGACGGGCTCGGCGTCGCCGACGGCGAGGGCGGGGGCGTGGAGGTCCACTCCGTGCTGCTCAGTTCCTCGGCCTCCGCGGCGGACGTGCGCGTCGGGGATCGCATCCTCTCCCTGGCGGGGCGCGAGGTCCGCTCCGTGGCGGACTACGAGGCCATCGCCACATCGGACCTCTCGGCCGCGCGGGAACTGTCCATCGTGGTCCTGCGCGACGGGGAGCGCGTGACGCTGGTCCTGAAGTAGCGTCCGGCTGCTACCATGCCGCGGTGAGCGGAGACCTCGACGCGCTGGTGCGGATCTTCGAGCGGCTGCGCGGCCCCGACGGGTGCGCGTGGGATCGCTCGAAGTCCCTCGAGGATCTCGCCCCCCACCTCCGGGAGGAATGCGACGAGGTCATCGCCGCCATCGAGCGCGGCGACGCGGCGAACCTGCGGGAGGAGTGCGGCGATCTTCTCGCCAACCTCGTGTTCACCGTGCAGGTGGCCCGGGAGCGGGGCTGGTTCGACATGGCGGCCGTGGTGGAGGGGGCCCGGGAGAAGCTGGTGCGGCGCCACCCCCACGTTTTCGGCGACGCCACCGCCACCACGCCGGAGGAGGTGGAGGCGCAGTGGCAGCGCATCAAGGCGGAGGAGAAGCGGGAGCGGGCGGCGCGCGGGGCGGACGGCGCGTGAGTCCCCGCCGCAAGGTCCGGCCGGCGCTCCCGCCGGAGAAGGACCCGGCGGCGCGCGGGCGTCTCCAGGTCTACACCGGGGACGGCAAGGGGAAGACGACCTGCGCCGTCGGCCTCTGTATCCGCGCGCTGGGTCGCGGCTGGCCCGTGGCGCTGGTGCAGTTCGACAAGGGGTACGACGGCGAGCACGAGCACTACGCCGAGCGGCACGTGCTCCGCGGCCTCGCGGGGATGGAGGTCCACCCCACGGGCTGCGAGCGCATGAACCCCAACGGGACGTTCCGCTTCGGCACCCACGAGAAGGACATCGCGGAGGCGCGTCGCGGACTGGACATCGCGGCGCGCATCCTCGACAGCGGGCCGCACCGCCTGCTGGTCCTCGACGAGGCGCTCTCCGCGGTGATGGTCGGCCTCTTCCCGCGCGAGGAGGTGATGCGCCTCGTGGACGCGCACGCGTCGCGACCGGTCGCCGAACTCGTCCTCACGGGCCGGGACGCGTGGCCGGAACTGATCGAGCGGGCGGACCTCGTCACCGAGATGCGCAACGTCAAGCACTACTACGACGCCGGAGTGGGCGCGCGTCCCGGGATCGAGTACTGATGCCGCGCGCGCGGCGGTCCCCGTCCCCCGCGGCCCGCGGGCACGATGACCTGGTGCGTGCCGTGCTCGCGTTCCGCGACGCCCGGGACTGGCGCCAGTTCCACCGGCCCAAGGATCTCGCCATCAGCCTCTCGCTGGAGGTCGCCGAACTGCTGGAGCACTTCCAGTGGAAGGACGACGAGGCGGCCGCCCGGCATCTCCGCTCCCGCCGGGGGCGCGAGGCCGTGGCCGACGAGATGGCGGACGTGCAGATGCTGCTCGTCTCGCTGGCGGACGTGGCGGGCATCGACCTGTTCGACGCCACCCTCCGGAAGCTCCGGAAGGCCGCGCGGAAGTACCCGGTCCGCAAGGCGCGCGGCTCCGCGCGGAAGTACGACCGGCTCTGACTACTTCCCCTTCTTCCCCCCGCGCCTGGGCGGCGGGGGGGGAGGGGGCTCGGGCGCGGGAGGCGGGGTCCGGTCCCTCCCGCGTGCTGCGGGGCGCGGGTCATCGCGGGCGTGTGGGGGTGCGGGGGGGCGGGGCGCGGCGCGGCCCTCGCCTCCGCGCGGCGGCGGAGGCGACGCCGCGTCATCCCCACGGGCGCGGCCGCGCGGTTCGGGGGCCTCCTCCTGGCGATGGCGCCGCCCGGCCGCACCGTCCGCGGCCGGAGGGGTCGGCCGGACCGGCTCGCGGTCCTCGGCGGCGCGCCGCTGCGCGCGATCCCGCTCCGGGCGGGGCTCCGCCCGGATCTCCGGCTCCCGGGGAGCGGGGGGCGCGTCCGCCACCCGTCGACGGTCCGCGACGGGGGTCGGGGAGACGGGATCGACGTCCCGCGGGGCGAGCCGGGGCGCGGAGGACGGTTCCGCGGGGCGCTTCTCGGGCGCCGGGACCCGCGCCGCGAGGATGTGCCGCTGCGGCGCCGCCGCGACGGCGACGGGGACGTCGCGCGCCGGAGCCGCCGCGCCGGAGAGCGAGGTCGGCGGCCCCGTCCGGACGCGACTCGCAGGTGCGGGGCGGAGGCCCGTCGTCGGCGCCGCACCGCCGGCGGGCGGACCCACCGTGGGCGGCGCGAGCGGCGGAGGCACGGGCGGGTGAGCGGCGGGGCCGGTGACGGGCGGGCGGCGGTCGGGACGGCGATGCGCGGCGGGGGCGGGGTGCGGCGGGCGGACGCGGGGGACGGCCTCCCAGGATCCGAACCGGGGGTCGCGGCAGGGGTCCCAGCAGGGGTCGTACGCGGGGCCCTTCACGGCGTCCGCGGGTTCCCCGCAGGGCGGGGCGAGCGGATGGAAGGAAGGCGCCGCGACGACGACGGGCACGCGGCCCCGGCAGCGACCGCGGTGGCCGTCCAGGTAGAGCGTCGGCGCGCCGATGACGATCAGCGTGCCCGGCACGAGGGCCGGCGACTCGGCGATGACGTCCCCGTACCAGATCTCCTCCGACTCCGGTGCCGTCTCGAAGTGCGTCCCGCCCGCCGCCGGCGGGAGCCAGGCGGGGTCCTCGAATGCCCCGTCGTCGTGGGGCGAAGCGTCGCAGGCGACGTCGTACGCGTACGCCGGAGGTCCGTAGAGTCGGGACGCGTCCCCCGCCTCGAACCGGATGTCGCCGGGGAGAAGCAGTGTTCCGTCGAGCGGCACGGGCGCGTCCTCGAGCCCGCGGTCCACGTCTCCCGTTCCGTCGGGACCGCTCCCGGGAGCGGGAAGCGGGATCTCGGGCAACTCCGCGGGGCCCCACGCGTCGGAGAGGACCGCGGCGGGGGGGACCTCCGGCGGGAGGGGCGCGGCCGCGGTCAGGCTGGCACGGTCCACGGCGCGGGGGGCGGCCGCCGCGTGGCGGGGGGCGTGGGCTTCCCGGGGGCGATGGTCGGGCCCCGCGGAGCCGGTGCAGCCCGCCGTCAGCAGCGCCGCCAGCGCGAGTCCTCGGAACCCCATGGTCACCTCCGGGGAGGGCCCACCGCAAACGGGGAGCCGGAGTCTCGCGAGGGCGGGATGGCGGGCGGGTGTCTCCGTGCGGGGACAGCGGTCCCCGCACGGAGACACGGAACTACCCGAGGATCAGCTGATGCACCCCGACGCCCGTGGGCGGGGGCATGACCAGCGACGGCCGGGCGGCCGTGGGCGTTGTCGCCGCCGCGACGGCGGCGGACCCGTGGTTGGTACCGTTCCGCCGGCCCGGGGGGGTCGGCCGGACACCGAGTTCCCGGGCGCGCTCCAGGAGGCGCGGCAGCGCCGCGTCCTCGGAGTTGGCGAGCACCTCGACGAACTTCCGGAGGAAGCGGTCCAGGATGACGCGGGACATGGCGGTGTAGTCGGCACGGCACTGGGCCTTGATGTACAGGGCTTCACCGAGGGCGTCCGCCGGGGTGAAGGTCCGGCCGACCTTCGTGGCGCGGGAGCCGGGGGCGCGCCGGGCCGCCCCGAGGGCACGGGCGACGGTGGCGCGGTGCCGGCGGAGGATCCGGGCGTGCTCGCGATCCTCGTAGGCCTCGAAGAGGAACTCCTCCTGGATGGTCTCCCCGAAGGGTCCCCGGGCGGCGCGCTTCCAGAGCGCTTCCATCCGCCGCTCCCGGAGGATGCTGCGGTCGAGGAACTCCAGGACCGGATGCGTCGTCGGCGCCTCCGCGCGGGGCGGGGCGATGGGTGCGACCACGAGAGACATGACTCCTCCGTTTCCGGCGGTCCCGCTGGGGGGCCCCCGAAGTTGATTGGACGATCCGACGGCGGCGGGATGGGCCGAATAACGCGTTCGTAACGACATCGGTCCCCATCCCGGGGTTCTCTGACTAACAGCATACGATCCGAGACGCGATCCGGCGACGACTGCGGGGCCACTACGGTCCGTCCCGCAGTCCACGGAACCGACGTCCAGCAATCCGCATTCCAACCGGGATCGCAAGGAGGGCACCGGCCTCTCGGCCCGTGCCCTCCCTCCGTCGTCTATCGGATCCGCAGCGGCGTCAGGAGCAGCCCGAGGTCTCCCCGCAGTTGCCGCACTTGTAGCAGGCCCCGTTGCGGGTCATGATCCCCCCGCAGGCGTGGCAGGAGGGGGCGTCGGACTGCGCGCGGAACACCTCGCTCTCGAGGCGGGCGATGCGGTTCACCGGAGTTGCGGCCGCCCCCAGGCTCCGCGCCGCCTCGACCGGTGCCTGGGTCGCGGCCCCCGTCGGCGCCGGCGCTGACGATCTGGCAGTCCCCCCGCCATTTCCCGGCCCGTGGGTGCCTCCCCCGTTGGGGGCGACGGCCGGGGCATCGGCAGCCTCGACGGTCTCGATGCGGGGCTTGAGGTAGCGCAGGCCGAGGTACCGGAAGATGTAGTCCACGGGGGACTTGGCGAAGCGGATGTCGGAGTGCTGCGTCATCCCGCTGGGTTCGAAGCGGGTGTGGCTGAACTTGTTGACGAGGACCTCGGCGGGGACGCCGTACTGGAGCGAGATGGAGGTGAGCGTCGCCACCGTGTCCATGAGGCCCGACACCGTGGAGCCCTCCTTGGCCATGACCACGAAGATCTCCCCCGGGGTGCCGTCGTCGTACTCCCCGATGGTCACGTAGCCGTCGTGGCCGCCGATGGAGAACTTGTGGGTGACCGCGCGCCGCTCGTCGGGGAGGCGGCGGCGGTTGGGGGTCGCGGGACCGGCGGGCAGGGCGGCGGGCGCCGCGGCGACCTTCCGCGCCACGGCCTTCTCGTCCCGGCTCGTGGAGAGGGGCTGGATGCGCTTGCAGCCGTCCCGGTAGATGGCCACCGCCTTGAGCCCCAGGCGCCAGCCCTCCATGTAGATGCGTTCGATGTCCTCCACCGTGGCGTCCGGCGGAAGGTTGACGGTCTTGCTGATGGCGCCGGAGAGGAACGGCTGCGTCGCCGCCATCATGCGGACGTGCCCCTCGGGGGCGATGGAGCGGACGCCGTTGCGCGCCCGGAAGGCGCAGTCGAAGACCGACAGGTGGCGGTCCTCCAGCCCCGGCGCCCCCTCGATGGTCTCCGTCCGATCGACGTGGTCGACGATCTCCGCGACCTTCTCCGGCGAGTAGCCGAGGCACTGGAGTGCGAGGGGGACGGTGCGGTTGACGATCTTGAGCACGCCGCCGCCCACGAGCTTCTTGTACTTGACCAGGGCGATGTCCGGCTCCACGCCCGTGGTGTCGCAGTCCATCATGAACGCGATGGTCCCGGTGGGCGCCAGCACCGTCACCTGGGCGTTCCGATAGCCGTGCGCCTCGCCCAGCGTCAGGGCCTGGTCCCAGACCTCGCGGGCCGCGGCGATGAGCGTGCCGGGGACGCGCCCGTCGTCCAGCCGGGAGGCCGCCTCGCGGTGGAGGCCGATGACGCCCAGCATGGCGTCCCGGTTCTCCGGGTACCCCGCGAAGGGACCGATGCCGGCGGCGATCTCGGCGCTCGTCCGGTACCCCTCGCCGGTCATGACGGAGGTGATGGCCGCCGCGTACGCCCGGCCCTCGTCGGAGTCGTAGGCGAAGCCACGGGCCATGAGGAGGGCGCCCAGGTTGGCGTAGCCCAGGCCCAGGGTGCGGTAGCGGTGGGACATCTCGGCGATGCGGGGGGTCGGGTAGGAGGCGGAGTCGACGATGATCTCCTGCGCGATGATGGAGACGCGGCACGCCGCGCGGAACGCTTCGAAGTCGAACTCGCCGTCATCCCGCCGGAACTTCATGAGGTTGAGGGACGCCAGGTTGCAGGCGGTGTCGTCCAGGAACACGTACTCCGAGCAGGGGTTGCTGGCGTGGATCTTGTCCGTGGCCTTGCAGGTGTGCCAGCGGTTGATGGTGTCGTCGTACTGGAGACCCGGGTCGCCGCACTCCCACGCCGCCTGGGCGATCTGGCGGAACATCTCCCGCGCGGGCATCTCGTCCACGACCTCGCCGGAGGTCCGGGCGGTGGTGCACCAGGAGCCGTTGCGGTCGACGGCCTTCATGAAGGCGTCGGAGACGCGGACCGACAGGTTGCTGTTCTGGAAGAACACGGACCCGTAGGCGTCCCCGTTGACGGAGCCGTCGTAGCCGGCGTCGATGAGGGCGTGGGCCTTCTTCTCCTCGCGGCTCTTGCACCAGACGAACTCGAGCACGTCGGGGTGATCGCAGTCGAGGATCTGCATCTTGGCGGCGCGGCGGGTCTTGCCTCCCGACTTGATGACGTTGGCGAAGGCGTCGTAGCCGCGCATGAAGGAGACGGGGCCGGAGGGACGCCCGCCCGTGGACAGCATCTCGCGGCTGGAGCGGAGGCGCGAGAGGTTGGAGCCGGCGCCGCTGCCGTACTTGAAGAGCATTCCCTCGGTCTTCGCCAGTTCGAGGATGCTCTCCAGGGTGTCCTGCACGGAGTTGATGAAGCAGGCGGAGCACTGGGGCTTCTTCTCGATGCCGACGTTGAACCAGACCGGAGAGTTGAAGGCCAGGTACTGGTTCACGAGGAGGAAGCAGAGGTCGTCGGAGAACGCCTGTAGATCCTCCTCGGAGGAGAAGTAGCCGAGATCGCGGCCCCAGCCGGTCATGGTGGTCACCACGCGGCCCACCAGCTGCCGGACGCTGTGCTCACGGCCCGGATGGCCCACGGCCCCGCGGAAGTACTTGGACACCACCACGTTGGTGGCGAGCTGGGACCAGGACGCGGGCACCTCGACGTCCTTCTGCTCGAAGATGACCTTGCCCGAGTCGGACGTGATGGCCGCGGTGCGGCTCTCCCAGCGGATCTCGTCGAAGGGGTGGACCCCCGCCCGCGAGAACACCCGCTCGTGGCGGAGGCCCACGGCGGGCTCCTGCGCCGGCCCGCGGCCCCCCTGGGCCCGCGCCGCCGTGGAGCGGGCGCCCTTCTGGGTCTGGGAACGGTTGCGACGAGCGGCGCCCTCCGACGGCTGCGACGGGATCACGGCCATGTGCTACCCCTCCTTGCTGGTTCGGAACCGGGCGTGGCGGGCTCAGAACCGGGCGATCTCGGGGGCCATGCCCATGGCTCCCCGCGGCCCTCGCGGGCCGGACACTCGACACGACTCCCCCCTCCCCGCTCCGGATCCCCGGCTCGGGTGGCACTGGTGAGTCCCCGCAGCGGGGGGCCGCAACCCCCACCGCCGCCATCCGTCCTCGCTGCGACCCGCGCGGTCGCCGGGAAGGAAGGGGAGGCTCGCCCCCAAGTGGGGGGGTCGGACCTTCTCCACCGTGCCCGGGACCTGATGACCGCCGCGATTTGAGGCAACCGGGACTCTACGTTCCCGGTCCGACACCTTCCGCCCCTTCTCCCCAGGGCTGCGGGAGACCCCCTCCGCGGCCCCCGCCCGCCGTCCGCGGGCTCCGGGTCGCACCACAAGGGGTTGGGGTCGGGGAAGCACGATACGCTTTCTCTGGGGCCTGTCAAGGGCCTACCGGGATTCCTCGGCCCCCCGTCGCCGGGCCTTGAGAGGGTTCCCGTGGAGGGCGGGATTCCCGCCGGCGGAGTTCACCGGCGACGGCGGGAGACGGCCCCGGGAGGGCCCCGGTTAGCCCGTCTTCTGGAGCATCTCCAGGAGATTCTCCAGCCGCAGGGGCTTGGCGAAGATGCTGACCCCCTCGGGCGGGGTGGGCCAGTTGTCCCGCGGAAGGGCGGTCATGAGGAACACGCGCACCTGCGGGTACCGGCGGACCACGATGCCCGCCAGGTCGTTCCCCGACATCCCCGGGAGATTGATGTCGGAGAGGACCGCCCGGCAGTGGCTGGTGGCGAGGAACGCCAGCGCCCCCTCGGCGCTCTCCGCCCACTCGACCCGCCAGCCCGCCGCCTCGAGCCGGAGGCCCACGAGGACGCGGAAGGACGCCGTGTCCTCCACCAGCAGCAGCACGGGGCGGCCGTCCTTCGGCGGGGCGGCCGCCGCGCCGGCTCCGGGGGCCGTCGTGGAGCCGGGCCCGGCGCCCCCGCCGGAACGAGAGGCCTGGGACTCCTCGATCTCCGGCAGCACCCCCGACGGGTGGGAGACGCTTGCGGCGTCGGGGCCGAAGGCCTCCTCCAGCGCCGTGGCGATGGCGGAGTCGCGGGTGCCGGAGAGGACGCCGTTGAACGCCTGGCGCGCCACCGCCGCCCACGCCTCCGGAGGGACGTCGGAGGAGTCGACGATGAAGACGGCGGAGCGCTGCGAGTGTCCGCGGATGCGGAGTTCCGCCACGAACCGCAGGGCTTCGAGGCGTCCCAGGCAGGGGTCCAGGAACAGCAGGTCCGCCCCCTTGGAGTCCAGCCGCGCCAGGCAGTCCTCGGCGTCCGCCGTGGCGTAGACCTGGTGCCCCGCGCGGCGGCAGGCCTGGGCGATGGCGGTCCGCTGGCGCCCTGCGGCGACGGCGACGATGACGCTGGCCACGGCCTTTCCCTTCCCGACCCTTCCGCGGGTCGCAGCCCCACGGCCGAGTGCGGTCCGCGAGGCTACCCCCGCGAGCCGCGGTGGGGGGAGGCGATTCCCCGGAGGAGCCTCCGCCACGCGCGAGGTGAGTGCGGAGTCCGACACCGGCTTGTGCTCCGCCGGAGACGGGAACCGCCCCGAAAGCACGGGCCGGCCTCTCTCGTTCGTTACCATGCGCGGTCCCGCTGCGAGAGGCCCGCCGTCCGCCCCAGGAGACCCCCCGTGCCCGATCCCGCCGCCGTCGCCGCCGAGCCCGACCTGACCAGCGATCTCCCTCTCCGGCCGTTCATCGACGGCAGGTACGTGGAGGGGCGCTCGGGGAAGCGGTCCCCGCTGATCTTCCCGGGGAACGAGCAGGTCATCGGGGAGGTGGAGGAGTGCTCCGCCGAGGACCTGGACATGGCGGTGGCGGCGGCCCGGCGGGAACTGGCGCCCGGTTCCGAGTGGTCGAAGACGGGGCCCAACGACCGCCAGCGCATCCTCTACCGCATGGCCGCGATGATGCGGGATCGCGCGGGGGAGATCGCGCGGCTGGAGACGCTCAACACGGGGAAGCCGCTGGCGGAGGCGAAGTTCGTCGACGTCGGCGAGGCCATCAACGTGCTGGAGTACTTCGCCGGCTGGGCCACGAAGGTCCACGGCGAGACGCTGCCCGACCGGCCCGGCGCGTTCCTCTACACGCGGCGCGAGCCCGTGGGCGTCGTGGGCGCCATCACGCCCTGGAACTTCCCGCTGGACCTCGCCGTCTGGAAGGTGGCCCCGGCCATCGCCGCGGGCTGCTGCATCGTGCTGAAGCCCGCCTCCATCACGCCGTGCAGCATCCTGAAGGTGGCGGAGATCGCCGTCCAGTGCGGCCTGCCCGCGGGTGTCTTCTCCGTGGTGCCGGGCTCCGGCAGCGTCATCGGCTCCGGCCTCATCCGCCACCCCGGCGTGGACAAGATCGCGTTCACCGGCTCCACCGAGGTGGGCAAGGGCGTGGCGAAGGCGTGCGCCGAACTGGTGAAGCGCTGCACGCTGGAACTGGGCGGCAAGAGCCCCAACGTGGTGCTCGCCGACGCCGACCTCGACGCGGCGGCGCGGGGCGCGACGGTGGGCATCTTCTACAACAAGGGCGAGGTCTGCGCCGCCGGCTCGCGACTGCTCGTGGAGGACTCCGCGCACGACGCGTTCATGGAGCGCCTCCTCGCGCGCACCGCGAAGATGGTCCCGCAGGACCCCTTCCACCCGAAGTCCCGCCTCGGCCCCGTCGTGTCGAAGGGCCAGATGGACTCCGTGCTCGGCTACATCGAGAAGGGGAAGGCCGAGGGTGCGCGGCTCGTCGCCGGCGGCGGCCGGGCGAAGGTGCGCGAGGACGGGAAGGGCTACTACGTCCAGCCCACCATCTTCGACGACGTGGACAACGCCCGCCACGCCATCGCCCGCGAGGAGATCTTCGGCCCCGTCCTCTCGGTCATCCGCGTGAAGGACGCCGACGATGCCATCCGCACGGGCAACGACACGTTCTACGGCCTCGCGGCGGCGGTCTGGACCCGCGACATCAAGAAGGGCCTCCGCGTCGCCCACGGCCTCAAGGCGGGGACCGTCTGGGTCAACGCCTACAACATGTACGACCCGGCGCTTCCGTTCGGCGGCTACAAGGCGTCCGGCTGGGGCCGCGAACTGGGCTCCGTCGCCATGGAGTCCTACACCGAGGTCAAGAGCGTCTGGGTGGATCTCGGGTAGACCGGGGGACCGGAACCGCGCTGGGACTTCGCCCCGGACGGCCCCGCCGCCGCGGGGGAGCGCGCCGCGGGACGCGCGGGCTGCGACGGAGAGCGCCGCTGCCGCTCCTCGCCGGGTGGCGCCGGATCCCGGTATCCTCGCGGCCCCCCGATCCCGGAGACCCCCATGACCCATCCCCCCGTCTTCGTCGTCGCCCCGGTCCGGACACCCATCGGCAGGTTCGGTGGCGCCTTCGCCGAGTTCCCCGCGGCGGATCTCGGCGCCGCGGCGGCGCGGGAGACGATCCGCCGCGCGGGGATTCCCCCGGAAGCCGTCGGCGAGGTCATCTTCGGCCACGGGCGCCAGGCGGGCAACGGGCCCAACCCGGCGCGGCAGGTGGGCCGGATGGCGGGCCTGCCGGACTCGGTCCCGGCGTACACCGTGAACAAGGCCTGCGCGTCGTCGCTCAAGGCGATCACGCTGGCGGCCGGCGCCGTCCGTCTCGGGGAGCAGTCCGTGGTGCTCGCCGGCGGCCACGAGAACATGAGCCGCACGCCGTACTTCCTCGACCGGGCCCGCTGGGGATACCGCCTCGGCCACGCGGAGGTGGTGGACGGGATGTACCGGGACGGGTTCCTCTGCCCGCTCTGCGGCGAACTGATGGGCGCCACGGCGGAGACCCTCGCCGACCGGTACTCCCTCTCCCGGGACGAGCAGGACGCGTTCGCCGTGGAGTCCCAGCGCCGCTGCGAGGAGGCCACCGGGGCCGGGCGCTTCGCCGACGAGAGGGTCGCCGTGGAGGTCCCCGGGAGGAAGGGGCCGGTCACCGTCGTCGAGGACGAGCATCCCCGTGCGGGCACCACCATCGAGGGGATGCGGAAGCTCCCCGCCGTGTTCCGCGAGAACGGCACCGTCCACGCGGGGAACGCCAGCGGGATCACCGACGGGGGGGCGTCGCTGCTGGTGGTCTCGGAGGAGGCGCTGCGCGCGCACCGGCTCGAGCCCGCGGCCCGCATCGTCGACTGGACCGTGGCCGGCGTGGATCCCTCCGTCATGGGCATCGGGCCCGTCCCCGCCGTCCGCACACTCCTCGCGCGGAACTCGCTCACCGTGAACGACGTGGACCTCGTGGAACTCAACGAGGCGTTCGCCGCGCAGGTGCTCGCCTGCGTCCGGGATCTCTCCCTGGACCCCGAACGCGTGAACGTGAACGGCGGGTCCATCGCCCTCGGGCACCCCATCGGCGCCACGGGGGCCCGCATCGTGGTGACCCTGCTCCACGAGATGCGCCGCCGCGGTGTCCGCCGGGGCATCGCGACGCTCTGCGTCTCCGGCGGGATGGGGATGGCGGTGCTGTTCGAGCGGTAGCCGTCCATCGGAACGCACCGGGGGGGGTGCTACACTGTCGCCCGCCGCGGGAGGGGGTCGCCGCGGACCCCGCGGGCAGGCGGGGCAGGGGAGGATCCGTGTCCGGCAGGACGGTGCTGGTCGTCGAGGACAACCCGCTCACGCGGGGCTTTCTGCGCGAGATGCTCATGACGGGCGGCTTCGAGGTCCTCGAAGCGGAGTCCGGGGCCGAAGCCCTGCGGCTCATCGCCGAGCGGCGCCCTCGCCTCGTCCTCCAGGACATGGCGCTTCCGGACATGGACGGCATCGAACTCCTGGAGCGGACGCGGCGCACTCCCGGGGGGGACGTGCCCGTCATCGCGCTCTCGGGGCTGCCGCAGGAACTCCAGCGGGCGCAGGCGGATCTCGAAGTCCGCGGGTTCACGGACTACCTGGAGAAGCCCATCTCCGGCCGCGCGCTCCTCCTCGCGGTGGAGTCCCACATCTCGCGGGCCGGCGATCCCGGACCGGTGCTGCCCGCGGTGCGGGGCGTCGGGGGCGGTCCTCCCCGGGTGCTCGTCGTGGATCGGGCGGAGACCCTGGGCAGCCTCGGGATGCGGCTGGAGCAGGAGGGGTACGGGATCGTCCTCTGCGAGGACGGCGCCGAGGCGCTGGCGGAGGTGCGCGCGCGGCCTCCGTCGGCGGTGGCGGCGGCTATCCTGGTCCAGGGGCTGGACGGTTTCCGGCTGTGCCGCGCGCTCCGCAGCGATCCCGACCTCGCCGCGCTCCCGGTGGTCCTCTTCTCCAACGTCTTCACCGAGGCCGCCGACCACGCCCTCGCCGCACGCTGCGGCGCCTCCTCGCTCCGGACCCGCGTGCTGGAGGACGTCGCCACGGGTCTGGCCGATGCTCTGCGCGTCCCTCCGCCGGCCGCGGATCGGGACGACGTGGGGTTCGAGCACGCCCACGCCTCGGCGGTCTCCCGGGCGCTGCTGCTCACCCACGCACGGGTGCACGACCTGGAGGGTCGGGTGCGGTTCCAGGACGCCGCGCTCTCCCTCCTGGGGGTGATCTCCGAGTCCCTGCACGAATCCGGCACGCACCACCGGGACCCGGGGGACCTGCTGGCGCGCTGCCTCACCGCCGCGGGGAGTTCCCTGGGCGCGGCCTTCCTCCGCTCCCCGGACGGGTCCCTCGCCCTCGCTGCCCGGCTCGGGTTCCGGGACGACGGCGGTGACGGGCTGTCGACGCTCTGGGGCTGGCCGGAACTCCTGGACCGCGTCGCCGAGAACGGCGTGCCGCTGGTGATCACGCGGGAGACCGTCGGGGAGGCGGTGGCGACGCAGGTGCTGGAGGGTTCCCGGGCGAGATCGATGCTGCTCGCTCCGCTGGCGGCGCAGGGAGAGGTGCTCGGCGTCCTCCTCCTGGCGTCCCACCGGTTCGATCTCGCGGACTGGGTCGACATTTCGCGCGCCGTCACCCTCCAGATCGGACAGGCCCTCCAGATCGGGCGCGTCGTCGCGCAACTGGCCGCCTCGGAGCGGGCGCTCCGCGACGCGTTCGACGCGTCCGTCCTCGGTGCCTACCGCACCGACGGTGCCGGTCGCTTCACCGCCGTGAACAGCGCGCTTGCGAAGATGCTCGGCTACCCGTCGACGGCGGATCTGGTGGCCACGGATCCGGCGCGGCTCTACCGGTACGCGGAGGAGCGGGCGCACATCGTCGCGAAGTACAGCGACGTGGAGCGGTTCGAGGGACTCGAGGTCGACTGGCTGCAGCGGGACGGGACCCCCATCACCGTCCGTCTCACGGGGCGCCCGCTGCGCGGCGGCGACGCGGGCCATCGCGGGTTCGAGGTGTACGTCGAGGATTTCACGGGCCGTCGCGAGATGGAGCACGAACTCCGGCAGGCGCAGCGGCTGGACGCGCTGCGGCGCCTCGCGGGAGGAGTCGCGCACGAGTACCGGAACCTCCTGACCGCCATCGCCGGCCACTCCGAACTCCTGGACGCGACCCTGCCGCCGGAGGATCCCCACAGGCCCCACGTGGTGGCCATCCGCCGGGCCGCGGAGACCGCCACCCAGGTCACGCGGGACCTGCTCACGTTCAGCCGCCGTCCGGAGGGGGCGCCGCGGGTCATCGACCTCGACGCCGTCGTGGACGACGCCCTGCCCACGCTGCGGAGGGTTCTCGGCTCCGGCGTGGAGGTGCGGCGGGAGCGCGGCCAGCGGTGCGCCATGGTGGTGGCCGACCCCGGCCAGCTGGAGCAGATCCTCATCCATCTCGCCGTCCGTGCCCGGGACGCCATGAAGGCGGGCGGCACGTTCCTCATCGAGACCGGAAGCGGCGTCGCCGACGGCGCGCCGGCCGGCCCTCCCGCGGGCGTTCCCGGCGGGGCGTTCGCGGCGCTCGAAGCGGCGGACACGGGCCCTCCGCTGGACGAGGACACGGGGGGGGCCCCGTCCGATGGCGCCGGCCATGGCCCCGGCGGATCGCGGGCCGGTCTGGCGGCCGTCTACGGGCTGGTCCGGGAGGCCGGCGGGAGCGTGACCGCGGGTCGCGGTCGATCGGGCGAGGGCTGTCGCGTCCGGATCCTGCTGCCGCTGGCGCCCTCCGATCCCCCCGCCGGTGCCCGGTCGACGGTGGAGGGGCGGGTCCGGGCCGCGCCCGCCCCTCCCGTGATCCTCGTGGCCGAGGACGAGGAGGCCGTGCGGTCCCTCGTCTCGGAGACGCTCCGGCGGGAGGGGTTCGAGGTCATCGAGGCCCCCAACGGGGAGGAGGCCCTTCTCGCGGCCTCGCAGCACCCCGGCCGGATCGACCTCCTCCTCACGGACGTGGTGATGCCCCGCATGGGGGGGCGCCGGCTGGCGGAGGTCCTCCGGTCGTCGCGACCCGCCCTGCCGGTGCTGTTCGTCTCCGGCTACACGGAGTACGGGACCGCGTCGGGTGCGCCGCAGGGCGGGCCGGAGCCGTCCGAGGGGGAGTTCCTCCAGAAGCCGTTCACGCCGCGCGTTCTCGCGCAGCGCGTCCGGCAGATCCTGGAAGCCGCCGGCCCGGGATGAGCGGCGGGAGGCGGGCGTCCCGGCGGGATCTGTTCCGCCTCCTCGGCGAGACGCTGGCGGAACTCGCCGACGGGTCCCGCCCGGCGGAAGCCGCGCGGGAGGCGGGACGGGTCCTCTCCGCGGCCGCCGGCGCGCCGCCGTCGGGGAGGCTGCCGCCCGCGCCCGCCACCCCCGTGCCGCGGGAGCGGGACCGCCTCGTCGTGGACCTCGCCCGTCACCCCGTGCCCGTGGCCCGGGGACGCCGCTTCGTCGCGGAGGGCGGCGACGGCGCGGTGCTCCTCGTCGTGCGCGTGACGCCCGACCACTTCGCCGCCGTGGACGGCGACTGCCCCCACTGCGGCGGGGCGCTCGCCTTCGACGTCCCCACGGACGCCGTCCTCTGCCCCGGCGGGCAGGTGGCGTTCCGCATGGACGGGCGACCGTTGCGCGGCCCCGCAGACCTCCGCGTGCGCTCGTGGCCCTGCCACCTCGCGGGTCCGCGGCTGGAGGTGGGAGTGGGGGCATCCGTCAGGGCTTGACGGGGGGTGAAGGGAACCGGCGCGGCCCGCGGGAGGGCGCTCCGCGGCCTTGGAGGGCGGCGCGGAGGGTCGCGACCTCGGCCGGCGGCAACTCCCGCGCCCGCCCCGGAGGGAGGTCGCCCAGCGCCACCGGACCGAACGACACGCGCACGAGGTGCTCCACCTCCAGGCCCGCCGCCGCGGCGAGGCGGCGGATCTCCCGGTTCACGCCCTCCGTCAGCGTGACGCGGAGCCACGACGAGCGCGGCCCGTGGGACTCGACCTCGACGGAGGCCGGCCGCGCGCGCCGCCGACCCACCACGACACCGGCGCGCACCGTCGTCAGCGCGTCCTCCCCGACCCGGGGGCGGACCTTCACGCGGTAGACCCTCTCCACGGCGGCCCGGGGGTCCTCCAGCGCCGCGGCGAGCCGCGTGTCGTCGGTGGCGAGGAGGAGGCCCGCGCTGGCCCGGTCGAGCCTCCCCACGAACCGCAACCGCCCGCCGTCGGGGGGCAGGAGGGACCACGCGGTGGGCCTCCCCTCGGGATCGCTCCGCGTGGTGACGACGCCGCGGGGCTTGTTCACCGCGAGGACGCGCGCGGTGGCGGGGGCCGGGGCGTCCCCCACGTCCCGCCCGTCCAGCTCGATCCGATCCCGGGCCGGGTCCACGCGCAGCGCCGGGTCGAGGACCACCCGGCCGCCGACGCGCACGCGTCCCGCGGTCACGAGGTCCGTCGCCTCCGTGCGCGTGGCGGCGCCGGCCTTCGAGAGCGCTCTCCGGAGCGAGACGCGGCGGTCGGGCACGGGCGGGATGGTACTCCGCGGGAGACACCGCGGGTTGGTTGGCGAGGGCCCGGGGCGGTGCTCTGCTGATCCCGACCGACATGTCCTTCCTCGACCTCCCCCCGTGGGAAGGGATGCACCCGCTGGTGGTGCACGCCCCCCTGGCCCTCCTCTTCTTCGCGCCCCTCCTGGCGGCGGCCCACGTCGCTCTGGGCGGTCGAATGCGCGGTCTGGCTCTCGCGGTGTTGCTCGCGATGGCGGGCGGGACCGTCGGCGCGGCGGCCGCGGTCTTGACCGGCGAAGCGACGGCGGACGCGGTGCGGGTCGACGGGCCGGCGGAGGCCGTCCTCGAGAGGCATGAGGAACTCGCGGAGCCGCTCCCCTGGGTGTTCGGCGGGCTGACGCTGGTGTACGGGGTGCTCGCGTTCGTTCCCGGCTCGCTGGCACGCGACGCCGGACCCCGACCGCGGCTGGTGCTCCACGGCGCGTTCCTCCTCGCCTGGACCGGCGCCCTGGTGTTCCTGGCCGAGGCCGGGCACCACGGCGGTCGCCTGGTGCACGAGTTCGGCGTGCGCGCGCCGGTCGCGGTCCGCGACGGCGGCGCTCCCCCCCGTGGGGACCGCGACCCGGACGGGGAGGACGGGGGCGGGCGACGCCGCGGGCGGCGGAATCGCTGACCCCACGCGGGATGCGGAACCGCCCCGGCGGACCGCTATCCTGCCCGGGTGACCGGCCCGGACACCCCGCCCTGCTCCGCGAGGAGGGCCTGGACGCGCGTCACGGCGGGGGTCGTCCTGTCGGCCCTCGCCGTCTCCGCCATCCCGCTGGCGGTCCGGTGGTCGGGGCTGCGGGCGCTGCGCGCGACGGTGGAGCGGCACCGCGCCGCCGGGCTCGGCGCGCTCCCCGCCGACGCGCTGGCCGCGGCGCCGCCCGCGGACGCCCTGGCGCTGGACCGCCTCACGGCGGCGGAGCAGCGGCTCCAGCGGGGCTGGAGTCCGGATTTCGCGGCGACGGCCAGGGACTGGGTGCACGGGTACGAGTCGAAGCCGCCCTCGGCGCTTCCCGCCTGGGTGGCGACCCACGCGGCGGCGGTGGCGGCGCGGGACGTGATCCTCGGGACGGGTGGGACGCCGATCCACGCGGGGGCGGGCGTCGCGGTGTCGCCGGGCCGCGTGACGCCGGCCGTCGTCTCGACGCTCATGCGCGGCAACTTCATGGGTGCGAAAGTGGCGGCGCGCTGGCACCGGGCGAAGGCGGCGCTCACCCGGGACGCCGGTCCCCATCTCGATGCGCTGGACCGCGACCGGGAGGCGCGGCGGCGGCCGGGCCTCCTGGGGGAGGCCATGGTCGCCCTCGATCTGGCGGCGGCCCGCGACAACGCGTACCTCGAGGCGGCCCTCCGGGGGGACCTCCCTCGGGAGCGGGAGGACGCGTGGTGCGCCGAGGAGGATCCGGCCCCGGCCCTGCTCGCGGAGGGCCTTCGCGGGGAGCGCCTGCTGGTGGGCGGGGCGGTGGCGCAGGGCTTCCTGGAGGAGGGAGTGGCCGCGCGCGACGTCGCCGGACCGGGAAGCGCGCCCGGCGCGGCGCTGGAGGTCTGGGTCCACGGGCCCGGCGACTGCGCCCGCTACCTGGAGCGGCTCGCGGAGGCGGAGGCGCGGCTCCGGTCCGCTCCGCCCCCGCCCCTCGCCACGATGGAGGGCGCGGTCGGAGACGTCCCGGGAGCCGGCAGGATCCTCCTCCACCAGGTCCGGAACAGTCTGCTCGGCGCGGACCGCGGCCTGGCCGGTCACCGGGTCCTCCATCGCGCCGCCAGGGTGGTGGTGCGCCTCGTCCGCGTCGCCGAGGAGCGCGGCCGGCTCCCCACGGACGACGGCGAGTTGCGGGCCTGGCTGGGTGGCGACACCGCCCTCCTCGACGGGGACCTCGTCGAGGACCGGCTCCACTACGAGTTGCTGGCGGACGAGGGAGTCCGCCTCGTGCCCGATCCGGACGTGCCGCCGCCGGGAGGGTGGGCGGAGGCCACCGCCGTCGACGGCGTCCTGCGCCGACGAGCGGCGAAGTCTCCCTCGGGAGATCCCGTCCGGTGGCAGGGGGCCCATCTCCGCATCGTCGTCCCCCGCCCGGGACGGGGCGAGTGACGGGAGACCTCCCCGTCGGGGAATCGGCGGCCCTCGCCACGGCGGTGCTCTGGGCCGGCACCGCGCTGCTGTTCGGGGCGGCGGCGCGGCGGGGGGGCCCCGACACGGTGAACCTCCTCCGCCTCGTGGCGGCGACACTGGTGCTCGGCGTGGTGACCCTGGCGACGGGGGCGGCGCGCTCGCTGCCCACCGGGCAGGTCGTCTGCCTCGCGGGCTCCGGTCTCGTCGGCCTCGCCCTGGGGGACGTGGGCTACTTCCGCGCGCTCCAGATCCTCGGCCCGCGCCGCGCCGCGCTCATGATGAGCCTCGCGCCGGCCCTGGCGGCGGCGCTCATGGTGCCGCTCCTCCACGAGGGACTCCGCTGGATCGGCGGCCTCGGCATGGCGACGACGCTGGCCGGTGTCGCGTGGGTGCAGTCGGAGCGCGCCGCCGCGGGCGAGGTGCACGGGAGCGCGCGGACCGGCGTCCTCTGGGGCCTCCTCGGCGCCGCGGGGCAGGCATCGGGGATGGTGCTCAGCAAGGTGGGGCTCGGCGCCGCGCCGGCGGGGGCGCCGCTGGCGGAGTGGTCGGGTCTCGCCGCGCGCGGGGAACTCTCCGGCGTGCCCGCCGACGCGCTCTACGGGACCTTCCTCCGCATGGCCGCGGCCACCGTCGCCATCGGGGGCGCGGCGCTGCTCGGCTACGGCGGCGGGAGGCTCCGGGAGTCCATCCGGGACCGGCGGTTCCTGCTCCTCGTCGGCGCGGCGACGGTCACCGGTCCCGTTCTCGGCGTCTGGCTCTCGCTGGTGGCGGTGCAGCACGCCAACACCGCCGTCGCGAGCACCATCATCGCCACGTCGCCGGTGTTCGTCATCCCCCTCGTCCGCGTGTTCCACGGGACGCGTACCAGCGCCCGCGGGTGGCTGGGGGCGCTCCTGGCGCTCATCGGCGTCGCGGTGCTGGCGTTCCGGGGTCTGCTGGCCGCGTAGGACCGCGCGTCAGAGTCCGAACACGCGGCGCGCGTTGGCGCGGAGGATCTTCTCCTTCGCCGCCGCCGAGAGCGGGAGGGCCTCGAAAGCGGCGACGTTCGTCGCCGGATCGGGGACGCCGGGGGCGGGCCAGTCGGTCCCCCAGATGGCCTTGTCGGCGAACTCCTCCAGCCGGGGGAGGTACTCCAGCAGCGAGCCCGGCGGGATGGACGAGAGGTCCACGTGGACCTGCGGGAACCGGCGGGCCAGGAAGAGCGCCCGGTCCATCCAGAGGGGCCGCCCCGCGTGGCACAGCACGATGCGCAGACGCGGGAAGTCGATGGCCACGTCCTCCACGAGCATGGGGTCGGAGTACTTGTTGCGCGCGCCGGGGAACACGCTGGTGCCCGTGTGGAACATCACCGGCCGCCCCGCCTTCTCCGCCGTCTCGTACACCTGCTCGAGGCCGGGGACGGAGCCGTCCGTGTACCCGTTGGGGGCCAGCAACTGGTGGGAGGGATGGATCTTCAGTGCGCGGATGCCCATCTCGAAGAGGCGGGCGGTGTCGCCGTCGGGGTCGCGGGAGGTCCGCGCGTCCACGGACCCCACGGCCACGAGACGGTCCGTCGCGGCGGAGCAGAACTTCGCGATCCAGGGGTTGACCGCGTCGGTGAACCCCATGACCTCGCTCACGTAGTTGACCAGCACCGCCTTCTCCATCCGCTGCTCGTCCATGAACGCGAGGAACTTCTCCGGCCGGTCCATGCGCTCGCGGATGCGGTCCACGTCCTTCCGCCCCTTCTTCATCCGCTCCAGCGCCTCGGGCCGGATGAGGTCCCAGGGCTGCACGTGGACGTGGGCGTCGATGACCGGCGCGCCGTCGCTCAAGGCCGCTCCTTCGGGTGGGCCGTATCGCCCTCCCAGCGGTAGAACCCCTCTCCCGTCTTCTTCCCCAGTTTCCCCTCGGCCACGAGGCGGCGGAGCACCGCCGGCGGGGCGAAGCGGGCCCCGTCCAGTTCGCGCGCGAGGTGCTCGGCGATGGCGAGACGCACGTCCAGCCCGACGAGGTCGGTGAGCCGGAGGGGACCCATGGGATGACGGTATCCCAGTTCCATGGCGCGATCGATGTCGGCGGGCGTACCCACGCCCTCCTCCGCCATGCGCATGGCCTCGAGGCCGATGGCGAGGCCGAGGCGGCTCGTGGCGAAGCCGGGGCTGTCGAGGACGGTGATGGTCTCCTTCCCCATGCGCCGCCCGACGCCCAGGGCCGCCTCCAGCGCCTCCGGGGACGTCTCCCGCGTGCGCACCACCTCCAGCAGCGGCATGAGGGGGACGGGGTTGAAGAAGTGCATGCCGAGCACGCGGTCGGGCCGCTTCGTCGCCGAGGCGATGCTCGTCACCGGGAGCGAGGAGGTGTTCGACGCGAGCACCGCGCGGGCGGGCGCCGCCGCGTCGAGGGTGGCGAAGATCCGGTGCTTGAGCGCGAGGTCCTCGAACACCGCCTCGATGACCATGTCGGCGGAGGTCGCCGCGCGCGCAGCGTCGGTGTCCGTGGAGAGCCGGCCCAGCGCGCCGTCGGCGTCCGCGCGCGAGACCTTCCCCTTCGCCACGCCCTTCTCCAGGAACGCCCGGATGCCCTCCAGGGCCTTCGCGAGCGCGTCCGCCGAGAGGTCCGCGAGGACCGCCTCGTACCCCGCCTGCGCCGCCACCTGGGCGATGCCGCGCCCCATGGTGCCGGCGCCCACGACGACGATCCGCTGGATGTCCAGGACGCGCCCTCCTCCGTTCGCGGGAAGCCGGCGATTCTGCGGAACGGGACGGCGCGGGGGGAGGGGAATCGGCGGCAGGGGCCGACCGGGGTCGGCTCCCGTGGCGTGCCCGAAGCCGCCGTCAGGCGTTCGCCTGCGCGGTCACGCGCAGCACCGCCCGGCAGCCGCCGCACCGGACCCGCGCCCCGGGTGCCCAGGCCGTGACGTCGATGGCGGTCCGACATTTCGGGCACGCCACGATCACGGGGGGGTCACCGGCACGGATTTCCCGGAGGGGCTCCTGGAACGCCGCCGGCACCCAGCGGCGCGCGAGCCGCGACAGGGTCAGGCTGGTGGCGACCGCCGCCGCGAGGACGATCACGATGGCGACGATGCCGGGGGCAGACGCGTCGTCCACGGGCTGCGCGGTTCCGGCGAGCAGCGAACCCAGCGGCCGCACCGCGAGCGGCAGGAGCAGGCAGGGGATGGCGATGGGCGCGACGAGCGCTACGCCCCGCACGACGGGTGCCAGCGGACCGCGGCGAGACCGTCCGTCCGTCGGTTCCGTCGCTGCCATCGTCGTGCCCTCCCCGCGTCCCGCGACCGGGTGGCCGGTCCCCTTCCCGGGCCCCGCGGGTACTCTACCCCCATGCCCCCCTTCACCACCGCCGTCCCCCTGCGCTTCGGCGACTGCGACCCGGCGGGCATCGCGTACTACCCGTCCATCCTGCACCTCCAGCACACGGTGTTCGAGGCGTTCTGGGAGGAGGGGGTGGGGTTCTCCTACGCGCGGCTCATGGGGGAGCGGCGGCTCGGTTTCCCGACGCGGAGGCTCGAGTGCGACTTCCGCGAGCCGCTCCGGTACGGGGACGTGCTCACCGTGACCGTGGAGGTCGGCGGCGTCGGGCGCACGTCGGCGGAGTTCCGCTACGCCATCGCGCGGCCCGGCGGCGGAGCCCCGGCGGCGGGGATCGTCGCGCGCACGGTCTGCGTGGACATGGACGGACTGCGCCCCGTGCCCGTGCCCGACGACCTCCGGGAGGCGCTCCGGCGGTTCCGCCGCGATGGGGATTGAGTTCCGTCGCAACGCCGGGCCCCGCGGCGACGTCTGGATGGTGATGACCCAGGGACCCGGGACCGGCCCGCCGACCGCGGAGCGCCTCCTCGAGGAGCGGCGCTGGATCGACGACCTCGCGCGCCGCCTCGTGCGGGATCCCGACGCCGCCGCCGACGTGGCCCAGCAGGCGTGGGTGCGCGCGCTCTCCCGGCCGGCCGCCGACGTCCGGAGCCTCCGCGGCTGGCTGCGTGCGCTGGTGCGCTCCTGCGCCGCCGATCGCGCCCGCTCGGAGTCCCGGCGGCGCGCCCGCGAGGAGTCCGTCCCGGCCCGCGCGCCCGCGGACTCGGCGGCGGACCTGGTGGCCCGGGCGGACGCGCAGCGGCGCGTGCTGGAGGCGGTCCTCGCGCTGGATCCGCCGTCCCGGGCCGTCGTCCTGCTCCGGTACTTCGAGGGCCTGGAGCCGGGCGAGATCGCGCTCCGCACCGGCGAACCGGCGGGCACCGTCCGGAGCCGCCTCCATCGCGCGCTGGCCTCGCTCCGCGTCCGCCTCGACGGGATCCACGGCGGGGATCGATCCGCGTGGGCCGCCGCGCTGCTCGGACCGGGGGCGCTCCCCGCGACTCCGCCGCCTTCCGCGCCCCTCGCCTGGAAAGGAGTCGCCGCCATGAGCACCGGTGCCAAGGTCGTGAGCGGGGTCGCCGCCGCGATCCTCGTCGCGCTGCTCCTCCGCGCGTCCGCGGACGGGGTCGGCGCGCCGCCGCCCGCGCCTCCGCCTCCCCCGGTAGCCGTCGCCGCCGCAGCGGAGGACGCCGTGCGGCCCGCGCCGCCCGCGGCACCCGTCGCGGACCCGGTCGCACCGCCGGCCGTCGGACCGGTCGCCCCGCAGGACCCGCCGCCGCCGGCGGCCGATCCGGGACCCCGTCGCCTGGCCGCGCGCGTGCTTCCCGCGAGGGTCCGACCGGGCGAGTCCGGCGGGGGCCCGGCGCGGGCGCCCGGGGGCGACGGGGAGGAGCCCGCCGGCGAGGAGGCCGTCATCGCGGGCGGCGACGGCGAGGAGGGGGAGATCGCGCTGGGAGGCTTCGGCGGCATGACCCTCGAGCCCGGCGGATCGAAGTGGGCGCCGATCCCGGAGAAGGGGACGGTGACGTTCCGCGGCACCGTGGTCGACGTGGAGGGGCGGCCGCTGGAGGGCGCCGAGGTCTACGCCATCGAGGCGGAGGCCGGCGGCGTCGAGGGAGACATCCGCGACTTCCGGCACATCCGCGAGATCGCGCGGACCGGCGCCGACGGCGGGTTCGCGGCGGGCGCGCAGCCGGCCCGCGCCGTGCGCCTCGCGGCGAACTACCACGGGGCGATGAACCGCCGACGCGGTCTGCTTCTCCAGGGGTTGGTGCCCGTGGATCCGCCGGAGAACTCCACCGTGGACGGCATCCGCCTCGCGGTCGCGGTGGATCGGGACGCATTCGGCGGCCTGCGGGGCCGCGCCGTGGATCGCCACGGGCGGCCCCTTCGCAACATCGGCGTGCAGGTGGGCTTCCAGGGGGAGCGGACGGACGCGGCGGGCCTCTTCCGCGTGGACGGGATCGCGGCGGGCGAGGTGCGCGTGACCTTCGACGACTTCGGATTCAGGACGGAGAACCGGACCGTGCGCGTGGAGCCGCGCGCCGTCCTCGACATGGGGGACGTCCCGCTCTCGCTGGCGGTGGCCGAAGACCTCGTCCTCGAGGGCCACCTGCGCGACGCGGAGGGGAAGCCCGTGGCGGGCGTGCCGCTCTGGTGCGGGGGCGGCCCCATGGGGTTCGCGCGGGACGCCGTGTCCGGCGAGGACGGCTCGTTCCGGTTCGAGGATCTCCCGCGGAGCCTGGACGGGAAGCGCGTCGTGATCTCCGTGATGACCGATCCCGACGAGCCCGGCGTGCTCCCCGTCACGAAGACCGGAATCCTCGTGCCCACCCCGGGACTCGTCGTCGAGGTCGAGCGCAGCGTGCTGCTGCGCGTCCTCCTGCGCGACGCCGGGACCGGCGAGGCGCTGCCGCTCTTCGCGGCGGAGATGGAGCGGGAGCGGGACGTCGACGGCGAGCGCCGGTGGGTGCCGCTGCACTCGTCGAGCCTCTACCGCGAGGACGGCGTCTGGGCGCTCACCGTGCCCGCCGGCCCGCTGCGACTGCACCTCGAGGCCCCCGACCACCAGCCGCTCTACCTCGAGGTCGTCGTCCCCGCGGACGGACCCGGTCCGTTCGAGGTCGAGGCGCGCCTGTTCCGGTGACCCGCGCCTCCCGGGACTCCCTCCGGCGCTCCCGACGCGCTCTGGTACAACCTCCCGCTTCCCCGAAGTCCCGCGCGGAGGTTTCCCCGGCATGTCCTTCGAGTCCCTCGGCAGCAACCAGTTCGTGTGCGGGCGCTCCTCCGCCCGGTCCGTCGGCGCGCCTCCGGCGAAGGGCGGCGTGCGGCCGTTCCCGGTGCCCGGCGCGGAGACGCGGTGGTCGCGGGACCGGCTGGCCGACTGGAAGCACGTGCGCATCGAGATCGCGCTCGACTTCGAGTCCCGCTCCGTCCGGGGCGTGGTCCACCACACCTTCGTCCCGATCCTCGACGGGCTCCAGACGCTGGAACTCGACTGCGTCGAACTGGATGTCCGCTCCGTCCGCCTGAAGGGCGGCGGCCGCGTGACGTTCGAGAGCGTGGACGGCCGGCTGCGCGTGCGGTTCGCGCGTCCCCTCCGCGCCGGCCGCGCGGCCACCATCTCCGTCGAGTACCGGGGCACGCCCCGCCGGGGCCTCTACTTCTGCGGTCCCGACGAGCACCGCCCGGACACGCTCCTTCAGGCGTGGACGCAGGGGCAGGACGAGGACTCCCGCCACTGGTTCCCGTGCTGGGACTATCCCAACCAGAAGGCCACGACCGAGGTGCTCGCCACCGTCCCCGACGGGATGAAGGTCCTCTCCAACGGGCGCCTCGTGAAGCGCACGCGCGATCGCCGACGCGGCCTCACGACCTGGCACTGGTCGCAGAAGATCCCGCACGTCTCCTACCTCGTCACCCTCGTGGCGGGGGAGTTCGAGACCTGGGAGTCGAAGTGGCGGGACGTCCCGCTGACGGTCTACGCGCCCGCGGGCCGCCTCGACGACGCGAAGCGCGCCTGCGGCAGGACCGCGCGGATGATGGCCCACTTCTCGAAGGTCACCGGCGTCGCCTATCCCTACGAGAAGTACGACCAGGTGTTCGTGCAGGACTTCATCTTCGGCGGGATGGAGAACACCACCGCCACGACGCTCACGGACACGGCGCTCCTCGACGCGCGCTCGTTCCTCGACGTCTCCATGGACGGTCTCGTGGCGCACGAACTCGCCCACCAGTGGTGGGGGGACCTGGTCACCTGCCGCGACTGGTCCCACGGCTGGCTCAACGAGGGGTTCGCGACCTACTTCGAGCAGGTGTGGCGCGAGGAGGACCTCGGGCAGGAGGAGTACGACTTCCACCTGCTGGAACTCCGCGACGCGTACCTGGCGGAGGACGGCGGCCACTACCGGCGCGCCATCGTGTGCAACCGCTACCGCGACCCGGTGGAACTGTTCGACCGGCACCTCTACCAGAAGGGCGCGCTCGTCCTCCACATGCTCCGCCGCGTCCTCGGCGACGACCTGTTCTGGAAGTCCATCCGCCACTACATCGCGACCCACCGCGAGCAGAACGTGGAGACGGACGACCTCCGCCGCGCCGTCGAGTCCGTGACCGGCCGCAATCTCGAGGGCTTCTTCGACCAGTGGGTCTTCCGCGCCGGGCACCCGGAACTCAAGGCGACGTACGCGTGGGACGACGGGAAGAAGATCGCGACGATCACCGTCAAGCAGGCCCACAAGGTGGACGAGGAGACCGCGCTGTTCCGCATGCCGCTCCGCGTCGTGTTCGGCCTCGCCCGGGGCCGCACGGAGACGCGCGAGGTCGAGATGCGCGACGTGGACGGATCGTGGCGGTTCGACCTCCCCTCGCGACCGAAGTGGGTGAACCTCGACCCCGGCTTCGGGATCCTCAAGACGCTCGACTTCACGCCGCCGCGGGAGATGCTCGTCGCGCAACTCTCCGGCGACGGCGACGTCATCGGTCGCGTCCACGCCGCCGGCTGCCTCGGCAAGGACGGGTCACCGGAGGCCGTGAAGGCGCTGGCCGCCTGCCTCGGTTCCGACGCGTTCTGGGGCGTGCGCGGCGCGGCGGCGGCCGCCCTCGGCAAGGCGCGCACCGCGGCGGCGCGCGACGCGCTCCTCCGGCACGTCGCCACCGATCATCCGAAGGTGCGGCGCGCCGTCGTGCAGGCGCTGGGGGAGTGGCGCGAGGACGCGCGCGTGTCGAAGGCGCTCACCGCCCTCGTCACCGCCGGAGACCCGTCGGTCCTCGTGGAGGCGCATGCCGCCCGCTCGCTCGGCCTCTGCCGCGCGGACGGCGCGTTCGAACTGCTGGCCCGCGCGTTCGACGAGCGGGACTCGTGGAACGACTCCGTGCGGTCCGGCTGCCTCGGCGGGATGGCGGGACTCAAGGACCTGCGCGGCCTGGAGGTCGCGCGGCGCGCGGCGCGGCCATCCGCCAGCAACAGCCTCCGCGGAGCGGGCGTCGCGGCGCTGGGCGCGCTGGCGAAGGTGAAGGACGCGCCCAAGGACGACCTCGTGGAGGAACTGGCGCGCCTCGTGCGCGACCCGTGGCTCCGCGTCCAGATGGTCGCGTGCGACGCGCTCGCGGCGCTGCGGGACCCCCGTGCCCTGCCGGAACTCGACCGCGCCGCGCAGCACGACCTCGACGGCCGCGTCCGCCGCTCCGCCCTGGAAGCGGCCCGGAAGGTCCGCGAGGGCGGCTCCCGCGAGGACGAGATCCGCGCGCTGCGGGACGACCTCGAGAAGCTGCGCGAGGAGATCCGCAAGGTGAGGGACCAGGCGGCGGCGAAGGGGAAGTAGACGGCCGCCGATCCCGCCCGGGGCCGTGCACGCCGGCGCGGATTCCCGTGTCCGGGACGCCCGTGCGGCGTCCTACCACCCCTCGTCGGGGTCGGCGGCCTCCTCCATCAGCAGCGCGACGTCCGCCCGGTCGCGAAGCGCCTTGCTGGGGCGCCGGTCGGCACCCAGCGACTCCAGGACCGCGACCACGTCCAGAAGGGCCCGCACCTTGTCTCCCCCGGCGGACGTGGCCCCTCCCCTCCGAGCCCACGCGGCGATGAGCGTCCGGTCCCGCATGGATGCGTGGGCGATCGCCCTCAGGATTCCCGCCGGATCGTTGCGCATGGCTCGACTCTAGCACGGGGGTCGGGGGCGGAACGGGGCGCCGTCCCCCCGCCCGAACGTCGGTGGCGGGAGCGCGGCAGCGGCCGACCGTCCGGCGCCTGCTACCCGGAGGACGGCCCACCGCGGTAGATCCGCTCCACGTCGTCGCACAGCCGATCCACGGAGAACCGCCGCAGGACGCCTGCGTCGGCACGGCGGGGGGAGGAGCGGGCCCCGTCGAGGGCGGCGGCCAGCGCGCGGGCGAACTCCGCCGGCGGCGCGGCCGCGGGGACGAGGGTGGCGCCCTCCACGCCCGCCAGCGCCGACGCGATGCCGCCCACGTCCCGCGCCACGAGGCGGCACCCCGCCGCCGCCCCCTCGATGAGCGCGACCGGCGTGCCCTCGTTGCGGCTGGTGAGCGCCAGCACGTCGAGGTCCGCGGCGATGGCCGCCGTGTCGCGCCGCCAGCCGAGGAACGCGCACCGGTCGTCGATCCCGAGCGCGCGGGCGCGCTCCCGCAGTTCCGGCTCCAGGGGGCCGGAGCCGACGAGGACGAAGCGCGTGTCGGGCCGGTCGCGGAGCAGCGTGGCGGCCGCCTCGAGGAAGAAGCCGTGCTCCTTCACCGGCACCATGCGCCCCACGATGCCCACCAGCGGCGTGTCCGGCGCCGCGCCGATCCCGGCCCGCAGCGCGCCCCGACCCTCTCCCGCCGCCGCCCGCGCGAAGGGAGCGAGGTCGAGGCCGAGGGGCACGACGGTCACCTTGCCGGGGGGCGCGATGCGCCAGCCGTCCACGAGGTCCCGGCGCACCTCCTCGGACACGGCGAGGACGCGGTGCGTGAGGAGCGCGAGCGCGCGCTCCGTCAGCGCCACGGCGCGGGAGACGGCAGGCCCGAAGTACCCGTGGAAGACATGGCCGTGGAACGTGTGCACGCGGAGCGGCACGCCGCAGAGGACTCCCGCGACGCGCCCCAGGGCGCCGGCCTTGGCGGTGTGCGTGTGCAGCACGTGGGGACGGAACCTCCGCAGCCGGGACCAGAGCCGGAGGAACGCCGCCGCGTCCTCGCGCGGCGAGACGGAGCGGCCGAGCCCGGGCACGCTTAACGTGGCGACCCCGCGACCGGCGGCGACGTCGGACATGTCCGCCTCCCCCGGCTCGCAGCGGCCCGCCAGCAGGACGTGGAGGAAGCCGCGCCGGTCGAGTCCCTCGGAGAGGAGCGCCACGTGGAGGGCGGGGCCGCCCACGTTGAGCCGGGCGATGACCCGGGCCACGCGCAGCGGGCGGGGAGGCCGCGCGCGGCGGGGCGGCGCGGCCCCGGGGCGGCGGGCCGTGAACACGGTGTCCGACGCGAGCGAGGGCGGGAGGCCCGCCGCCTCCGCCGCCGCGGACAGCGCGAGGCTCGGTCCCTCCAGCACGCGGCCCAGCGGGAAGACGGTGAAGTTGTGTCCGCGCCGGCCCACGGGCTCGAGTCCCGCGGCGCGGAGCGCCTCCTCGAAGGCCGCCGGTCGATGGGCGTGGACCGGGACGCCGGCCAGGAGAAGTTCCCGCTCGCCGCCCCGCCGCCGCAGTCCCGCCACGCGCCGCGCCAGCGCCCGCACGACGGTGTCCGGCGCACCGGCGTTGGTGGCCGTGACGACGAGCGTCCCTCCGGGCCGGAGCACCCGCGCCGCCTCCCGGAGGAGCGGCGCCGGATCCTCCAGGTACGTCGTCACGCCCAGCACCAGCATCCCGTCGGCGCAGCCGCCGCGGAGCGGGAGCACCGTCGCGTCGGCCTGCACCGGGAGCGCGCCCGCGCGGCGCGCCTCCGCCAGCATGCCCGGCGAGAAGTCGAGCCCCACGACGCGGATGCCGCGCGCCCGCAGGGCCGGCGCCAGGGGGGAGGGCCCGCAGCCCACGTCCACCACGAGCGATCCCGAGGGGAGGTGGTCGAGGGCGGCGGCGGCGTAGCGGAGCCGCGTCCCGAAGAACGCCCGGTGGAACGGTCGCGCGCGGGCCCCGTACCGCGCACCCGCGTAGGTGGCGGCCGTCCGATCGAAGAACGAGGCGGCGCCCTCGCCGCGGGCCTGCATGGGGAGAGAGTCCCGGCGCGGCCCGTGGTCCGGTAGGGGAATCCGGCACCGAGCCTCCGTCCGTGGTGCGGGCGATGGCCCGGCCCCCTTGACGAACCGTCGCCCCGGGCCTATGGTCATCCCCGCCCCCGGAGGTCTCCCCCCTTGCGCCCTCTCCTTGCCGCGGTCGCCGTCGCGCTGCTGGCCCTCGTCGCCGCCGGTGCGCGGGCGGGGGACGGGGATCTCACCCCGCAGGAGACGAAGACGCTGCGGGCCTGGATCGAGGACCTGGGGCATCGCGAGGCGCCCCGCCGCGAGGCCGCCATGGACGCGCTCCGCGGGTTCGGGGCGCGCGCGCTGCCGCTCCTCCGGGAGGCCCGCGAGGGCCGGTCGGAGGAACTGCGCGCCCGGGCCCGGCTCCTCGTGCAGACGCTGGAGGCGGCGGAGGCCTCCCCCACCGCCGACGCCGCGGACTGGTTCACCCTCAAGGGGGACATGGGGCGCACCGGGGCCCGCGGCGCGGCGCCCGCCAGGGTGGAGATCCGGGCGGTGCGGGAACTGGGAGCGCGCGGGGACCGGCCGCCGCTGGACGCGCCGCTGGCGGCCTCCGGCGATCTCGTGCTCGCCGTGCGCGACGACCGCCTGACCGCGCTCCAGGCCGGCGACCTCGCCCACCGGTGGGAGGTCTCCCTCGGTTCGCCCATCATCTCCTCCCCCGTCGCCGCCGGCGGCCGCGTCTACGTGGGCACCGCCCGCGGCCTCACGGCCATCGACCTGGAGACGCGCCGGGAGGTCTGGACCGTGGCGGCCGCCTACGGCGTCGGGGCGGCGCCCCTGGCCGCGGGCAACACGCTCTACGCGTGCCTCGGCATGGAGGGCGTGGTCGCCGTGGACCCGGAGAACGGGTCGCGCCGCTGGGTCCACCGGTGCGCCGCCGGGCGATCCGCCCCCGTGGTGGCCGGCGGCCGCGTGATCGTGGGGACCGAGGCGGGCGAGGTGCTCGGCCTCGACCCCGCCACCGGCGTCCGCCGGTGGGCGCTGACCGTGGACGGTCGCATGGCGTTCGCGCCGGCGGCGCTTGGCTCGTCGGTCATCGTGGGGGACGGCGGGCGGCGCCTCCGCTGCATCGACGCCGAGACGGGTCGCGTCCTCTGGACCCGCTCCGTGGAGGGGGATTTCCACGGCGACGGCCCCGCGGTGTCGCCGGTGGCGGTCGTGGTCTCCACGACGCGCCACGAGGTCGAGGCCTACGACCCCGCCTCCGGCCGGAGGCTCTGGAGGCGCTGGGTGGGCACGCTCCACATCTCGAGCCCCGTGCTGGCCGGGTCCGTGGTGCTCTTCGGCGCGCGGACGCGGCTCGTCGCCGTGCTCGCGGAGAGCGGCGACGACCTCTGGGAGATCGACCTCGACGGCGAGGTCGCCTGCCCGCTGGTGAGCGGCGGCACCGCGTACGCGGTCGCCGGCGGCCGCGTCGTCGCGCTGCGGTAGACCGGCGGTTCACTCGACGTCGTAGCCGAACAGCCTCCGCACGAACGGGAAGGGGACGGGCCCGCACCGCAGCAGCCGGTCGTGGAACGCCCGCTCCGAGAACGCGGGCCCGAGGCGGCGCTCCTCGTCCCCGCGCAGCCGTTCGATCTCGCGGCGGCCCCACGCGTACCCGAAGGGCTGGGTGGGCTGGGCGAGGTAGCGGCGCACCTCCGCGGCGGCGGCGTCGCGGGTGAGGTCCACGCGATCCACCAGGAATGCGACCGCCTCGTCGAAGGTCGCGCCCCCCCCGTGCAGCCGCACGTCGAGCACGACGCGCGCCGCCCTCCACGCGCGCATCACCAGCAGCGAGAGCCGCTCCGCGGGGGTCGGGAAGAACCCGTGCCGCTCGAGGAGGCCCTCGCAGTAGAAGCCCCAGCCCTCCACGTACACCGACGTCGCCGCCTCGCGCCGGAGCCGGGAGGTCTCGTGATCCGCCCACCAGAACTGGAGGTGGTGGCCGGGCCAGGTCTCGTGGGCGGCGACGACGCGGGTCCATGCCCGGCAGTTGCCGCGGAGCCGCTCGACGCGCTGGGCCCCGTCCATCCACGTCGCGCCGGGCGACACGAGGTAGCGGCCGCTGGGCCCCGCCGGATCCTCGGTCCGGAACCCGTACGCGGCGAACGGGTACGAGCGGGCCATGTCGTCCCCCACGATCTCCACGTGGGCCTCGCGCGCCGCCTCCGGGATCGTGACGATCCCCCTGCGGATGCAGAAGTCCCGCGCGTCCGTGGCGGCCGCCAGCGCCTCCGCCGGGAGGGAGGGAGCGTCCGGGTGGTCGGCTCGGATCTCCGCCAGCGCCTCCTTCCACGTGCGGCCGGGGAACGCGGCCGCCGCGAGGGCGTCCAGTTCGCGGAGGGCCTCGTCGAGTTGCGCGGCGCCCCACGCCTCCACCTCGGCGGGGCTCTCCGTCACGCCGTGTTTCGCGCGCAGGAGTCGCGCGAAGGTGGCGGCGTCGACGGGCGGCTCCGGTGCGCCCTCCTTCTCCCGCTCGCGTCGGAGTCCCAGGAGGGCGTCGCGGAAGCGCTCCAGCCGATCCGCCGCCGCGGAGGCGCGCCGGTGGAGGTCCTCGCCATCGGGCCCCAGCAGCACCGCCGCCTCCGCGCCGCGGCGACGCAGGAGGCGGGCGCCGTGCGACGCGCGCCCGGCGAGCCGGCCGATGTCGACGGGGGACCACTCCGGCGGAGGTGCGGTGTCGCCGTCGGGGAGGGTGGCATCCGCCGCGGCCCCGAGGCGGTCGGCGAGGCGGGCGTCGGGTCGCGGATCCACCAGGTCGTCCAGCGCCGCCGGCAGGACGCCCGCGGCGCGCAGGCGGGCGTCGTCCCCGTCCGCCTCGGCGGTCTCCTCCTCCGCCGCGTCGAGAAGGAAGAGGCAGAGGTCGAGGTCGACGGCGGCCTCCCGATCGAGCCGCCCCCGGTGGACGGCGGCCGCCTCGCCGCGCAACTCCGCGGAGACGCGACGGGCCGCGGCGGCGCGGTGGGCGTGGTCCAGGCGATCGCCGTCCACGGCCTCCCGGTGGAGGCCGTCGCGGAACTCGATGACGCGGTCCGCCAGCGCCGCCACGCGCCGCGCCTCCAGCGCCGCCGCCAGTTCGCGATCCAGCGTTGGCTGCGGGACCACGACGGTCGTGCAGGCGGGCACGACGGCGCAGGCGGCGAGAAGAGCCGCGGCCGGAACTCCCCGCCACGTCACGGGTGGCTAGATCTCCCCCAGGTGGCGGCCCTCTCCCACGACGTGGTCGAGGACCGCGTTGGCGGACTCCTCGATGGACTTCTCCGTCGTGTCGATGATGGTCCAGCCGCGCTGGCGGAACAGGCGCCGGCTCCAGCGGATCTCCTCCTCGATGCGCCCGTAGTCGTCGTAGTCGGACTGCGTCTGCCCGAGCACGCGGAGGCGGGAGCGGCGGATGTCCGCGAGGCGCGACGCGTCGATGACGAGGCCGACGATGCGCCGCTGCTCGACCTTCTCCAGTTCCGGCGGCGGCTGCTGCTCCATGACGAGCGCGACGTTGGCGACCTTCCATCCCTCCAGCGCCAGGTAGACCGAGAGCGGGGTCTTCCCGGTGCGCGAGACGCCCACGAGCACGATGTCGGCGAAGGGAAGTCCCGCCGTGGCCTTGCTATCGTCGTGCATGACGGCGAACTCGACGGCGTCGATCCGCTGGAAGTACTGGTCGTCCACGCGGTGGAGGAGGCCGGATTCCGACTCCGGCCGCCGGTGCAGGAACGCGGAGAACGACTCCACCAGCGGGCCGATGGCATCGGCGCAGGGGATCTTCCGCGTGGCGCAGCCCTCGGCCACGATCGCGCGGAGTTCCCGGTCTCCGAACGTATGCACGACGAACGCCTTCTCGTCCACGGCCCGGGTCAGCACGCGCTCGATGGCCCGGCGCGTCCGCATGTTCGGGAAGCGGGTCACCGAGACGGAGTCCGGGAGCGTGCCCTCGCCCTTGAAGAGCACGAGTCCCGCCTTCACGAGTGCCGCCCCGGTGGTGCCGGTCCCGTCGGAGACGACGAAGATGTGGAGTCCGTCGGCAGGCATGGGGCGGGATCGTATCCGGCTCGGGAGGTGGTCCCGACTTCGGGCCGACCGATTGCTTCCGGGCCGTTCGCCGACGGTGCCGTAGGATGCGGGGCCCATGACCGACGCCGTCGACGCCCTCCGCCGGGACTCGCTGAGCGGGGCCACCGAACTCATCGAGCGCGGTGCCCGCGTTCTCCGCGATCACGCCGAGGGGAGCCGCGCCCGCACGCGCCGGTCGTTCGTGTCCTCGCTGGCGCGCACCGCGCTGCTGGTGGCCGACGCCCAGTCCGCCATGGCCCCCTTCGTCCACCTCGGGAACGCGGCGCTGAAGGCCGCCGAGGGCGCCGAGGATCTGGCCTCCGCCCGCGAGGACGTGGTCGCCGCGCTGGACGCGTTCGTCGCGAAGGCCTCG
The DNA here is from genome assembly GCA_964607145.1 of uncultured Planctomycetota bacterium. Taxonomy (GTDB): domain Bacteria; phylum Planctomycetota; class JAJSAM01; order JAJSAM01; family JAKLKS01; genus CAZSIX01. The sequence goes on from CAZSIX010000019.1 coordinate 65,208, forward strand.
GAGGAGCGCGCCCGCACCGCCGCGGCGGCGTCCCGCCTCGTCCGCGCCGGGAGCGTCATCCTCGTCTACTCCCGCTCCTCCACGGTGGAGGCGACGCTGCTCAAGGCCGCGGCGGAGAAGCGCAGGTTCACGGTCCTCTGCCCCGAGGCGCGCCCTGCCATGGAGGGGCGCATCCTCGCCACGCGCCTCGCCGAGGCCGGCATCCAGGTCACGGCGTTCGTGGACGCCGCCGCGTTCAGCCTCATCCCGACGGCGGATATGGTCCTCGTGGGCGCCGACGCGATCACCCCGGTCGGCCTCATCAACAAGGTCGGCACGTCCGGACTGGCGCTTCTCGCGCAGGCGGCCAACGTGCCGTGCTACTGCATCGCCGGCGCGCTCAAGATGCTGCCCTCCGCGGCGCTCATCGATCCCCACCGCGAGGGGGAGCGGCTCGCCGACGAGTGGGGCACGACCCTGCCCGGCGTGCGCGTCACGGACCGCTACTACGACCTCACGCGCCTGGAGTCGCTCACCGGCTTCGTGCTGGACGAGGGCGTGTTCGACGCCGACGCGCTCCGGCGGCGCCTGCGTTCCATCCGACTCCACCCGGCGCTCCGCAAGCCGCGGAAGCCCCGGGGTCGCTCGCGCGCCCGCCGATGACCGCGGGGGCGGCGCCCTCCGTCGAGGTCATCGCCGTCGGCACGGAACTGCTCTCCGGCGAGGTCCTCGACACCGACGGGCACTTCCTCGCCCGCACCGCCACGGGCCTCGGCGGGCGCGTGCTCTCCATGCGCATCGTGGGGGACGAGCCCGGACCCCTCGCCGCGGCGCTGCGGGACGCGCTGGCGCGGGCCCCGCGGCTGCTCCTCCTCTGCGGCGGGCTCGGCCCCACTCCGGACGACGGCACGCTGGCGGCCCTGGCGGAGGCGACCGGGCGTGCCCTCGCCGAGGACGCGGCGGCGCTGGAGCACGTGCGCGCCGCGTACGAGGCGCTCGCGGCGAAGGGGTGGCTGGAGGACGGGACGCTCACGGACTCGCGGCGGAAGATGGTTCGCTTCCCCGCGGGCGGCCGCGCCGTCCCCAATCCCGCCGGCGCGGCGCCGGCCTGCGTGCTGGACGTCGGCTCCACCACCGTGGTGGCGCTCCCCGGCGTGCCCGAGGAACTGCGCGCCATCGTCGAGGGCCCCCTCCGCGCCGACCTTCGCGCGATCCTCGGCGCCTCCGTCTACAGGGAGGACCTCGTTCTCGTGGCGACCAACGACGAGTCCGCCGTGGCCCCCGTGGTCGCCGCCGTGGCGGCCGCGTTCCCCGCGGTCCGCGTGAAGAGCCGCGCCCGCCGTTTCGGTCCCGGCGTGCGCATCCGCGTCACCCTCTCCGCCCGAGGGGAGGACGACGCGCAGGTCCGCCGCCTCCTCGAGGACGCCGCCGACGCCGTCGCCCGCGAGTGCCGGACCCGCGGGCTGCCCGTGGAGACCACCGGCGGGTGAGAGGCCGCGAGCGAGACGACTCCGCTCACGGCCCGGTAGGCGGCCACCTCAGCGCGACGGATTCCCGCCGTCGTCACCGACCGTTGAGCCTTCCCCCTTTGCAGGGCGCCCGAGCCCGGACCTCGCGGGCCTTGCGGTCGGGACACATGTTGGGGCACACAAGGGGTTGTGGTCCCCCGGCCGCGCGAGGGAGTTCTCCGGTGAGCCGGGGGGGGAGAGCGGGAGCCGGCGAGCCGCGGTCCGCGCGCGAGCGGCGGAAGCGGAGGCACCCCGTGGCCAGGATGGAGGCGACCTCGCGGTCCCGGTCGCCGGGGGTCATCGCGGCGGGGTCCAACGAACCCTGACTCCGAGCCTTCGCCAGCCGATGGTGGGGATGCCCCATCGCGACCGGAACCAGCGCCTAGGGCACTAGACCAACGAGCAGGACGCTTGATCCCTCGCGAACCTCCACAGTGCACCCGCGGAGGGAGAGGCCGTCCGCCGTCGCGTGGGGAAGAGGATCGCCACGTCGTGAGTCACGGCTGAGCCGTCCATTGACGAGCTCTCCGGTGAAGGAGAACACTCCGCTCCCCGCGCGATCCTCAACCCAGACGTCATACTGCCCGGACCGTTCCAGCCCCCTCGCCACAAGCCTCAGTCGGAGGCTCCCGCGGCGACTCTGCCGTCGCACGAGGAGTGCCCCGCGTGCCCGGTGCGAGGACGACAGGGGAGCGCGGAGTGGCGTGCGCAATCGCTTGGAGGCGGGCCCTCCCACCGGAATGCGCGCCTGCAGCACTACCTCTCCAGAGGATCGTCTCACTTGAATCCTGCACTCAGCCAGCTCAGCCAGAGTCTTGAATCGAAGCAAGTCCGGAGGAGCCCAGTCTCTCACGTCAAGCCCGAATGCCCACGTCCAACCGAGCACCGACACAATCGAGAGCTCACCGAGGCGTACGAACCCTCCCGTATCAGGAACGGCTTCCAGGTAGACTGCGAACGGGTCACTGTCAGTAGGTTCTAGGCCCGAAACGTCCAGCGCCAGCATGACCGTGCCAAGATATGGTCCCAACGAAAGGTGGCCTGTGCAATCCGCGTCCGGCTCCTGGGGCGAGCGCTGAAGATCGCAGTACACGGAAGGGACAACAGGATCGGGAGTAACGCCGAAGACGGCGACCAGACCGGCATTCGGCAGGCCAATGGCCAGGTCAGCCATCGCGTCACCCGTCATGTCTCCTACGTTCGTTAGCGCAAGATCCCAAGCATCTCCCGCCACGCCGCGCCATGCGAAGAGCGTGCGTCCATCGGAGCCGGAGAACACTTCCACGAGCGCAGCACCATCGTGCGCATCGTCGTTCCCTACAGTTGCTGAAGACACTGCAATCTCTGGGACACCATCACGATCCAAGTCACCTAGGCCGACTACTCGAGATCCGAATGCGCGACGTGGCGCGCTCGAGACCTTCACGGTGCGCCGCACGCCCGAGCGGGCGTCGAAGGCAATGAAGCCTGACCACTTGGAACCCGGGGAGACGGGTGCGAAGATGAAGGGCGAGTCGCCCGCGTGAGAAGTCCCCGCAGAGATACTTGCCCCGATAGTATGGCCGGAGTCCTCAAGTACGCGCATTACGTCGAGTGTCGCGCCGGAGAACACCGTGATGCGCCCGAGAGCGCCGGCCGAAGCCCCACCATTGGCGCGATATCCAGGGCTCGCCACGGCGAAATCCGGGACGGAGTCGCCATCCACATCCGCGCAGCCTACAATGGTCTCGCCAAAACCGTCTCCAGGCGAGGGTCCTTCCAGTACGCGCAGCACCGTGCGAGTGGCACCCGAGAACACGTGGACGACGCCGCGCGCGGATGAGTCAATTGCCCACCCTCCGGGAGCGCCGATCGCAAAGTCAGGCACGCCATCGGCGTTGATGTCTCCTAGACCGGCCACCGCAACGCCGAAGCGACTCCCCGCGCTCTGTGGCCCAGAGTCAAAGAGCGCGAGACCAGTCTCCACGGAGAAGACCTGAGCGTAGGTCGATGGGCCTAGGCCTGCACCGACTAGTGCCACGCACGAGAAGTTTCGGTACACCTAGTACTGCGCCACCAGGTGC
>CAZSIX010000020.1:0-60403 GCA_964607145.1 uncultured Planctomycetota bacterium
CCGCCGCCGCCGCACCGGCCGCGGCGATGCACGCGTCGCAGTCGTCGGCGTGGGCGCGCGCCGCCGCCGCCGCGTCCGCCGGAACGCGTTCGCCGTCCCGGAGGAGATCGAGCGCGCGCCGGTGCGCGGCGCACCCGGCGGAACGGGCCGGGCTCACATGTGCCTCCCCCCGCCGCCGAGGCGGGCGCGGAGGCGCTCCCGGGCGCGGAACAGCCGCGACTCGACGGTGCCCCGGCTCACGCGCAGCGTGCGGGCGATCTCCTCGTAGGAGAGGCCCTCGATCTCGCGGAGCACGATGACCTCGCGGTGGCGGTCCGGCAGCGAGTCCAGCGCGCGATCGATGGCGTCCCGGAGTTCCGACCGCATGGCGCCGTGCTCCGGCGCGGGTCCGGGGTGCGCCGGGGCGGGCGCCGCCGGGCCGCCGTCCCCCTCGTCCCCCGCCGGAGGACCGTCCAGGGAGAGCGGCCGCGGGCGGCGGCGGACCTTCTTGTTGTGGTCCATGGCGGTGTTGGCGGCGATGCGGTAGAGCCAAGTGTAGAACGCCGACCGGCCGTCGAAGCGGTCCAGGCGGGAGAACGCCTTCAGGAACGCGTCCTGCACCACGTCCTCGACCTCCTCCTCGCCCCGCACGAACCCGCGCACCAGGCGCTGGAGCCGGCCGCCGTAGCGCTCCACCAGGATGCCGAACGCCTCGGCGTCGCCGGCGCGCACCCTCGCGATGACCTCGGCGTCCTCCACCCTGTTCCCCCCGGTCCTCTGCGGAACCCGGTCGGACCCCGGGAGCCCGAGTGTAACCGGCGCTGCCGGAACGGGTTGCGGCCGCCGGCGGCGTGCCCCGGCTGGCCCGCGGACGGCGGAGGCGGTGATCACGGGGGGTTGGACGACGGGAAGGGGCGGGATCATGCGGCGGGGGCGGCGGTCGTCCCGGCGGCTCCCCGCACCGCCCCCCGGCTACCCCAGCAGGTGCCCCAGCTTCTCCCGCTTGGTGTCGAGGTAGCGGGCGTTCTCGGGGCGGGGCGGGATCTCGATGGGGACGCGCTCCTCGACCCGGAGGCCAAAGCCCTCCAGCCCGTAGAGCTTCTTCGGGTTGTTGGTCATGAGGCGCATGCGGCGGACGCCGAGGTCCAGCAGGATCTGCGCGCCGACGCCGTAGTCCCGCTCGTCGGCGCGGAAGCCGAGGCGCTCGTTGGCCTCCACCGTGTCGAGGCCGTGGTCCTGGAGGTGATACGCGCGGAGCTTCGCCTCCAGCCCGATGCCGCGCCCCTCCTGCCGCATGTAGAGGATGACGCCGCGCCCGGCGTCGCGGATGCGGCGCATGGACTCCCGCAGTTGGGGTCCGCAGTCGCAGCGGGCGGAGCCGAGGATGTCGCCGGTCAGGCACTCCGAGTGCGCGCGGACGAGGATCGGCGCATCGCTGGCGGGGACCGGCCCCTCCTTGGGCACGGCGATGCCCACGGAGAGCGCGAGGTGCAGCGGCTCGTCCACGGTGGAGCGGTAGAGGTGCAGGTCGAACTCGCCCACGTCCGTCGGGAGGCGCACGCTGACGGCGCGCTCGACGAGGCGTTCCCGCTCCCGCCGGCAGCGCACGACGTCCGCCACGGAGCACATCTTCAGCCCGTGCCGCGCCTGGAAGACCTCGAGGTCCGGGAGGCGCGCCGCGTCGCCGTCGTCCCGCAGGATGACGGAGATGACCGCCATGGGCTGGAGTCCGGCCAGCGCGCAGAGGTCCACGGAGCCCTCCGTCTGCCCGGTGCGGACCAGCGTGCCCCCGCGGCGCGCGCGGAGCGGGTCCACGTGCCCGGGGCGCACGAGCGCGTCCGGTCGGCACTCCGGATCGGCGGCCCGGAGGATGGACACGGCGCGATCCCGCGCCGACTCGCCGGTGCTCACGTCCGTGGCCGCGTCGAAGGAGACGGCGAAGGCGGTGCGGTGGAGGGACGTGTTGCGCGTGACCTGCTCCGGAAGGTGCAGCGCGTCGGCCCGCTCCTCCGTCATGGCCAGACACATCTTCCCGCGCGCCTCCTTGAGGAAGAAGTGGATGGCCTCCGGCGTGACCTTCTCCGCCGCCATGACGAGGTCGCCCTCGTTCTCGCGGCGGGGGTCGTCCTGCAGGATGACCATGCGCCCGGCGCGCAGGTCGTCCAGGATCTCGGAGATGGGCTGGTAGGGCATTCCGCGGCTCCTCGGTAGGGGAAGCCGTGGATGCTAGCACCGGCGGCGGCGGAGGCCCAGCGGGGGTACCGGTCTCTCCGGGGGGAGGGCGGCTCCGGTTACCATGGGAATGCGTCGCCGCGCCGGACCCCGTCCACGGAAACCGGAGGAACCACCATGAACCTCTCCCGCCTGCTTCCCGCCGCGGCCCTTGCCGCCGGCGCCCTCGTGTCCGCCCTCGGAGCGTCCGCCCGCGCCGACGAGACGCCGCCCCCGACCTGCAAGGACGGGGACAAGCCCGCGCAGTGCGGTGAGAAGGGGGAGAAGGCGAAGGAGTGCGGCGAGGCCGCGAAGTCCGGCGCCGCCGCCGTGAAAGTCTCGTGCACCGACGGCGACGCGGGCTGCGAGGCCTCCGCGACCTGCGGGAAGTGCGAGGAGGGCGCGAAGGTCGAAGGCTCCTGCTGCGCCGCGAAGATGGCGCTCAAGCGCGCCCGGTCCGTGGCCGCCGCGCTGCTGGAGGACGGGACGGAGGCGGCGAAGGCCGTCGCCGCCGGCATCCCCGCGGAACTGGCGAAGAAGGTCGAGGAGGTCCGCACCGCCGCCGCGGAGACCGTCGCGAAGGCGCGCAAGGCGCTGGCCGCCCTGGAGCAGGAGGCGGCGGCCGCCGCCGCGGACGCGAAGGAGGCGGGCGAGGAACTGGGCGACTGCGTCAGCAACGCGTACGCCGCCGACAAGGCGAAGATCGTGGCCGCCGCGCACGCCGCCGTGGACGGTCTCGGGGCGCGCATGGGCGAGATCCTCGGCCAGGAGCGGCTGACCGCGCTGGCGGAGTCCGTGGCCAAGGTGCAGGCGGCCCTCAAGGCGGCGGCGGCGAAGGCCGCGGCCGCGGAGAAGGCGACCACGGCGACGGACGACGCGACCTACCGCTGCGGCTGCTCCGGGAAGACCTGGACCCAGCCCGCCACCGCCACCAAGGCCTGCCCGTTCTGCGGCTCCGGCATGCCCGACTGCGGCACCCCGGTGGAGCAGGAGACGGCGAAGAAGTAGGCCTACGCCTCCCCCGGCCCCTGCCCTTCCCGGTACACCATCGTCGGCACGTCCTCGGCGAGGCGCCCGAGACGGATGGTGTCGCCGCCGACGAGGCGGCGGGGCTCGTGGACGGGGCGATCGTTCACCAGCGTGCCTCCCGTGGAGCGGGCGTCGCTCAGCCAGTAGGCGCCATCGTGGTACTCCACGGTGGCGTGGTGGCGGGAGACATGGGGGTGGTCCACCACGATCTCGCAGCGGTCCGACCGCCCGATGCGGGCCGACTGCCCGGTGAGGTCCGCCTGGCTCACGATCCTTCCCGGCAGGTAGATGAGGAGCATGGCCGCCGGCGGGCGGAGGGGCGTCTCGGTCTCGTGGTAGGCCGCCACGACGCCGCCGCACGACGGGCAGTAGGCGACCCCCTCGTGCACGGGGCGGGCGCAGTGTTCGCAGCGGAGCCGGCGCATGGGCGGAGGATACCGCAGCGGGGTCCGCCCCCCCGTGGCTACCCCACCGTCGCCCAGGCGCACTTGAGGTAGCGCCCCTCCGAGTGGTGGAGGGCGAAGGGGTGGTCCGGCGCCGCGCCGGCGAGTTCGAGGATGCGGACCTCCCGGTCGGCCCGGAGGGCGGCGTGCCCCAGGGTCTCGAGGAACATCCCCTCGCTCACGAGCCCGCTGCACGAGCACGTGAGGAGCAGCCCGCCGCGCGCCACCTTCTCCATGGCCATGGCGTTCAGGTCCTCGTACTTCCGCAGGGCCTTCGGCAGGTCGTCGCGCGCGGGGGCCAGTTTCGGCGGGTCGAGGACGACGAGGTCGTACGCGCCGGTCGCCGCGTCCCGGAGCGCGTCGAAGGCGTCGGCGTGGCGGAAGGTGACGGAGCGCGGCGCGCCGTTGCGGCCGTGGTTGCGGCGGGCGGCGGCGACGGCCTCCTCGTCCAGGTCCACGCCGACGACCTCCGCGGCGCCGCCGCGGGCGGCGGCGAGGGAGAAGCCGCCGGAGTAGCAGCAGAGATCGAGCACGCGTCGCCCCCCGGCGCGGGCCGCGACGAGCGCCCGCTGGCTGCGCTGGTCGAGGAAGAAGCCGGTCTTGTGGCCCGCCGCGGCGTCCACCGCGAACCGGAGGCCGTGCTCGCGGATCTCCGTCCGCGCCTCGCCGCCCACGTCCCCCAGGACCCGGAAGCCCTCGATGCGCTCGGAGACCTCGTCGCCGCGGACGACGATGGCCCGGGGCCGGAGGAGATCGCGGAGCGCGTCCTTCAGTTCCACCGCGCGGCGGTACCAGCCCAGCGCCCGGATCTCGATGCAGAGGAGGTCCCCGTAGCGGTCCACCACGAGGCCGGAGAGCCCGTCCCCCTCGCTGTTGACGACGCGGTACGCGTCGGTGACCGCCTCCAGCCCGAGGACGCGCCGACGGAGGTCCAGGCAGGCGCGGAGCCGATCCCGGAGCCACGCCTCGTCGAGGTCGGGTCCGTCCCCCCGCTCGAGGATGCGCACGGCCAGTTGCGATCGGCGGTTGTAGAACCCGCGCCCCAGCACGCGGTCCCGCGTGTCCACGACGCGCACCGTCTCGCCGTTCCCGGTCCCCGGGTCGGCCCCGGCCACCATCTTGCGGAACGCGATGGGCTGCCCGCCGGCGCGGGTCGTGCGGAGGCGGACGGTCTTCACCGGAACGTGGGTGGGGGCGGCGGGGCGAGCACGAGGGTGCCGGCGAGGACGCCTCCGTCCCTCCGCCACTCGAGCGCGACGGCGTCCCCCGCGCGCCTCCCCTCCAGCGCCAGCCGGAACGCCACGGTGTCGCGCGCGGGGCGGCCGTCGACGGAGAGAAGGACGTCCCCGGCGCGGAGGCCCGCGGCGGCGGCGGGGGAGTCCGCGGCCACGTCGCGCACGACCGGCTCCCGCCCGGAGAAGCGGATGCCCGTCCAAGGGCCGAGGCCCGGATGGGGCGCCGTGCGCACGTACCAGTCGGCCCGGCGGCCCGGCCCCTCGGGGAGCCGCTCCGGCGCGGCGTCCTCCCCGGCGGCATCGGGAAGCGGGATGGCGATCACGGTCCGGTACGGAAGCCCGTTCCGCCGCCGCGCCCGCTCGGGGATGGCGTGGAAGCCGTCCACGTGCATGGAGCCGGCGAGCACGAGGATGGACCCGCCCGCCCCGGCGCGCCCGAGGGCGAGGACCGCCGACTCGGCCATGGTCTCGTCCCACGTCACCTGCGCTTCGTAGAAGCGCTGGAACGCGGCGCGGTCGACGGGCTTTCCCGGCGGCACGTGGGCGCGGTACACCTCGAACAGCGCGCTGCGGTGGGGTCCCTCGCCCACCGGGATCTCGTCGGGGATGCGGGCGCGCATCCACGGATCGAGCCCCTCGATGCCGCGCTGGCCCACCTGGCGGACCACCGCCCGGTCGGCGTTCAGCGCGATCACGGGCACGCGCAGGTCCCGCGCCGCGAGAAGGATCCCGCGGTAGAGGGACCAGTCGTAACCCCATCCCTCGTACCAGGACCCCTCGCGGACGAACTCCTCCTCCGACAGTTCCCCCGCGCTCCAGCGGTCGAGCACCGGCTGGAAGGGGCGCTCGAACATCTCCATGCCGAGCATCACGCCGCGCCGGCGGGCGACGAGACCCTCGAGGATGCGCCGCTCCAGGGCCTGGTGATCGGGGTGGGCGTGCTGCTCCCCGAAGAACACCATGGGGACGGTGGCGAGGTCGTCGAGCATCCCCTCCACCGTGCCGCCCTCGCGCATGCGCGCGTCGCGGACCGCCCCCGGCGTCGCGGGGAGTCCCGCCGCCGCGCAGCCGGTGGAGAGGAGGAGGGCGGCGCCGGCGAGGGCGCCACCGAGCGCGGGGGCGGTCCATGGAGGTCGCATGCCCGCATCGTACCGGTCGGCGCCGCGGCCCCGTCCCGTTGACGGCCCGGCAGGGCGGCATAGGATGGGGGCTCGGGTTCGGTGGCCTCGGAATCGGAGGTGCGTGATGCGGAAGTGGCTCCTGGCGACGGCGATGGCGGGCGCGGCGGCGGTGCCGGCGGCCCTGGCGGGGGAGTCGGTGCGACCCGGGGGTGCGGCTCCCATCGAGCCCGGCTACCGCGAGCGCTCCGCCGCGGCGACCACCGCGGAGGCGCGGTACGCGCTGGGGCTCTGGTGCCGCGATCAGGGACTGCTGGCGGAGTCCCGCGCCGAGTTCCAGGAGGCGGTCCGCATCGAGCCCGCCCACGCCGCGGCGCGCGCCGAACTGGGCGAGTCGAAGGTGGACGGCCGCTGGGTCGCGTCCGAGGAGGCGATGAAGGCCAAGGGACTCGTCCGCCACGACGGCCGCTGGATGCTGCCCGAGGAGCGCGCCGCGCTGCTCCGGCCGAAGGAGGAACGGGAGCACCTGGCGCGCGAGGAGTCCCGGGCGCGGTCGCTTCTCGAGACCATGGCGGCGGGGGAACCGCGCGCCGCCCGCATCGCGCGCGAGGCGCTGGGTTCCATCGCCGACGGGGCGAAGGTCCAGCCCCTGGCGTTCGCCCTCCGCGCCGCCGACGCGTCGGTGCGCCGCTTCGCCGCCGCGGAACTGGGCCGCATCCGCGATCGCCGCGCCTTCCGCCCGCTGGTCCACCGCGCGCTCGTGGACCCCGAGGCTTCCGTCCGCGCCGACTGCATCGACGCCGCGAAGGGGTTCGGGGACGGGGAACTGCTCGCGCCCCTGGCGCGGGCCTTCCTCTCCAACGGGAATGCCGCCGTCCGCGGCGCCGCCGCGGAGGCCATGGGCCGCGCCGGGGACGTCCGCGGCGTGCAGTACCTCATCTACGCCATCGAGGGCCACGGCGGCGGCAGCCGCTCCCACATCTACGTGGCGAACCAGTTGTCCTTCATCCAGGACTTCGACGTCGAGGTCGCGCAGACGGCGTTCATCGCCGACCCCATCGTAGGCGTGCTGCAGGAGGGGATCTCCCTCGACGTGAAGCTCATCGGCACCGAGTGGTACGCCACCGGCATCGAGCGGCAGGCCATCTACGGCGCGCTCACCCGCCTCACCGGACAGAGCCTCGGCGAGGACACCGCCGCCTGGGGCCGCTGGTATCGCGAGAACCGCGCGCGCCTCACCGCCGCCACGAAGTAGGACGCCGGGCGCTCCGCGGGGCCCGGCTCGAGGGTCGGGCCCCGCGTTCCCGCGCCGCGACCGCGGCCGACAGATTCCCCGCGTCGCCGCGTCTTGATCCCGCCGGCAGCGACGCGCAGGAGCGAGCTCCGGCGGCGCGCGAGCGCGGGGGCGACCATGCGTGGGGGAACCGCGACGGGGACGCACCGGGCGACGGAGCACCGCGGGCCCGACGCGTCGTACGTCCCGCGGCCCGTGATCCTCGGTCGCCACCCGCGCATGCTGGAACTCCTCGACGTCGCGGCACGGCTCGCCGCGGGCGACCAGCCGGTCCTCCTCCACGGCGCGACGGGCACGGGGAAGGAACTCCTCGCGCGCCTGCTCCACGCCGATTCCCCGCGCGCCGGGGGACCCTTCCGCGCGGTCAACTGCGCGGCGCTGCCTCCCGGCCTGGTGGAGGCGGAACTCTTCGGCGCGGCGCGGGGCGCGTACACCGGCGCCGACGCCGCGCGGGGCGGACTCTTCGAAGCGGCCCACGGCGGGACGCTGTTCCTCGACGAGGTCGGCGACATGCCGGCCCACCTCCAGGCGGCGCTGCTCCGCGTCGTCGAGGACGGTGTCGTCCGCCGCGTGGGCGAGACGCGGGAGACGCGCGTGGACTTCCGGCTCGTGGCGGCGACCCACCGGGACCTCGACGCCATGGTCCGCGCGGGCACCTTCCGCGCCGATCTCCGCTGGCGACTCGGCCACGCGCTGCCCATCCCTCCGCTGCGGGAGCGCATCACCGACGTCCCCCTGATGGTGCGTGCGTTCCTGGAGGAGTGGGCCCGGGGCGCCGCGCCGCCGCGCGTGGAGGGCGCCGCCATGGCCGCGCTGGTCCGGCACCCGTTCCCCGGCAATGTCCGGGAACTCCGCGCCCGCGTCTTCGCCGCCGCGGCCCTGGCGCGGGACGGACTCCTCCGCGCCGTCGACTTCGCGCTGCCCCCGTCGGACGCGTGCGGCGGGATCGCCGAGGAGGAGTGCGTCGCCGCGCCCCGATCCCTCCCGCCGGTCCCCATCGCGTTCGAGACCCGCGCCGAGGACCGCATCCTCGAGGCCCTCGCTCCCGGCGGCGCCGCGTCCGTGGGGGCCATCGCCGCCGCGTGCCGCGTCCCGCGAAGGACCGTCCAGCGCGCCGTCCACGACCTGGTCGCGGGGGGTCGCCTCGTCAGGGAGGGGCGGGGACCGGGGACACGCTATCGAGTGGCGTCGGCGGAGCGCAACGGGTAGACCGTCAGCGGCGCCGCTTCTCCAGGAAGTCGGTCATGCGGCTCCGCTTGTCGTCGGACTCGAAGAGGACGCCCTGGGCGGCGACCTCCAGCGCGAGTCCGGCGGCGGCTCCGGAGCGGGTCCCGGCGTTGAGTGCGGCCTTCGCGAGGGCCTGCGCCGCGCGGCCCTTCGACGCCATGACGGCGGCGAGGGAACGGGCCTCCTGCATCACGCGGTCGTCGGGGACGACGCGATTGACGAGGCCGATGCGCTCCGCCTCGGCGGCGTCCACGAGGCGACCGGTGAGGATCAACTCCTTCGCGCGACCGAGCCCCACGATGCGGGGGAGGCGCTGCGTGCCTCCCGCTCCCGGGAGGATGCCGAGACCGGTCTCCGGCTGCCCGAAGCGGGCCGACATGCCGGCCACGCGGAGGTCGCACGCCAGGGCGAGTTCGCACCCGCCGCCGAGGGCGTAGCCCGTGACCGCCGCCACGGACGGGATCGGGAGAGCCTCGATGCGGGAGAACAGGGACTGGTTGATGGCGCGCGCGGCGTCGGGCGCGGAGCGATCGCGGAGTTCGGCGATGTCGGCCCCGGCGGCGAAGACCTTCCCGCCCGCCCCCCCGATGACCAGGGCCCCGGCGCGGGGATCCCGCTCCAGCAGCGAGAGCGCGGCGTGGATCTCCTCCACCATGGGGAGGCCGATGGCGTTGCGCTTCTCCGGCCGGTTGAGCAGGAGGACGGCGACGCCGTCGTCGCCGGCGGGCTCCAGCAGGATCTCCGCGAACGCGCTCACGGGCGGAGCACCAGTTTGCCGAAGACGTCGCGGGCCTCCAGGCGGCGGTGGGCCTCGGCGACCTCGGCCATGGGGAGCACCGCGTCCACCACGGGGTGGAGGCGCCCCTGCGCCACGAGTCGCAGGATGTCGTGGAGTTCGCCCCGGCTGCCCATGGTGGAACCGAGCACGGAGATGTTCTTGAAGAAGATGAAGCGCTGGTCGGTGCGCACCTCGAACCCCGAGGTGGAGCCGCAGGTGACCAGCCGACCCCCCTTCGCGAGGGATCGCACGCTCCCCTCCCACGTGTCGGGGCCGACGTGGTCCACCACGACGTCCACGCCCCGCTTGCCCGTGAGCCGGCGGATCTCCGCGGGGAAGTCCGTCGTGCGGTAGTTGATGACGGCGTCGGCGCCGAGGTCGCGCGCCTTCGCGGCCTTCCCGTCGCTCCCCACGGTTGTGTAGACGCGGGCGCCGAGGAGGCGGGCGATCTGGATGGCCGCCGACGACACGCCGCTCCCGCCGGCGTGGATGAGGACCTCCTCCCCGGGCTGGACCCGGGCGCGGTGGACGAGCATGTGCCACGCGGTGAGGAAGACCAGGGGGAGCGCCGCCGCCCGCTCCAGGGGGAGACCGGCGGGGGCCGGGAGGAGGTTCACGGCGGGCACGACGGCGAACCCGGCGCACCCGCCGTCGCGGGTCTCACCGAGGATGCCGTAGCGGCGGCAGAGGTGGTCGTCCCCGTGGGAGCACTGCGCGCACGACCCGCACGAGATGCCGGGGGCGACGAGCACCGGGTCCCCGGGCCTGAGCGCCGTGGAGGCGCCCGGCCCGAGGAGGTCTACGGTGCCCGCGATGTCACAGCCGGGAACGATGGGCAGGGGGAAGGGGTGGCCCGGGACTCCGCGACGGACCCAGATGTCGAGGTGGTTCAGAGCCACCGCCTCGACGCGGACCCGCGCTTCGCCGGGACCGGGCTCGGGAACGGGCCGGTCCTCGAGGATCAGCGCCTCGGGACCTCCGTGCTCCCTGACGACGACGGCCCTCACTCCCGGTGCCCTCCTTGAACGGCGAAGGCCTCCGTGAGGCCCCTTCCACCCGGTGCTCCGGTCGCGCCCTGCGGTGCCGCGGTCCGATTGCGTCGTCTCGCCGCGGCACCTTCGATGGGCGCTCCCGTCAGACGACGGGTGTTCCCGCCGGGGGCTGCGGTGCTACTTCTTGCCCTTCTTCGCGGCCTTCTTGGCGGGCTTCTTCGCGGCCTTCTTCGCCGCCTTCTTGGCGGGCTTCTTCGCCGCCATCTTCTTCTTCGGGGCCGCCTTGCGGGCGGGCTTCTTGGCGGACTTCTTCGCGGCCGACTTCTTCTTGGCAGCCATGGTGATGATCTCCTCGTGAGACTGGTGGTGTTCCCCGGGGAAGAGTGTCCTCCGTGCTTCCGCGGTCGCGGATGCGCGGTGCGGCCCGAGGGGCCGCGCGGTCCCACCGACCCAGGGGACGACCCGGTGCGCGACGCGCGCGCCGGGGCGAGTCGTAGCGACGACGGTCGGGGTCTTCGCTACCCCGGCCCGGTGTCGGCAATGGGGTCTGCCGACATGCGGCGCCTCCTTTCTTCCCGCGTCACTTCGCCACTCCCGTGTCTCGCGCGGGTCCCACCCGCGTGCGTCCGAGGGCCCGTGGGCCGCTCCGTGTTCACGTCGCCCGGAGCGGTGGCGCCCCGGACGCGATGTTCGGTTTGATCCTCTATCGCCCCTGCCCGGCCGGTCCTTTGCCTGTTTCCTTCTTCTTCGCCTTCGTACCGGAGGCCGGAGAACGCCTGGTGGAGGCCTTGCGCCCGCCCGTGGATCGCTTCGTGACTTTCGCAGAACCCTCGCCGGACGATACCGCGTCGGGGGGACGGAGTCCGCGGCCGACGCGCTCCAGCGCCTTCACGGCGCCGCTCACGTGGGACGCGGAGTCCGAGAGATGGACCCAGAGGCCCCACACGAGCGCCGCGGGGTCGCCCTTCTCCGCGCCGGGATACCGGCACGAGCGAATCGCCTGGCGGAGGCCCGGCAGGCGCGCCTCCAGTTCGGCGAGGTGGTGCGCCGCGCGCGTCGCGGCGTCGGTGACGGCATCGCCCCGGCCCGCCGAGACGGAGCCCAGCACGCGGACGAGTCCGCGGCTGCTCACGCGGTAGGTCGCGACGACACCCTTCGCCTTCTCCTCGGCGGCGCGGACGCGACGGACGCGGCGGGACTTCATGGTGTACGGTTCTCCCGGTTGCCCCCGTCGGCGCCGGCGGCGCGGAATCGCGGCGGACGCTTCTCGAGGAAGGAACGGATCCCCTCGTCCATGTCGGGGAGGGCGGTGAGGTCGGCGAGGTACGCCCGCTCCGCCTTCTCCAGCCCGTGCTCGAAGTGCGGGAGCGTGAGCCGGCGGAGGAGCGGTGCCGTGAGGCCGAGCACGGCGGGGCTGTGGGCGGCCATCCCGCCGGCAAGCGCGAGGGCGGACTCCTCGGCGCCGCCCGCGGGGACGAGGCGGGAGAGCCAGCCGCGGCGGTGGGCCTCGGCGGCGTCGATGGTCTCGCCGGTCAGGCACATCTCGGCGAGGCGCGGGCCGTACCGGCCCGCCAGCGCGGCGATGCCGATGGGGGGGAAGCAGGCGAGCCGGATCTCGGGGAGGCCGAACTTCGCCCCCTCTTCGGCGACGACCATGTCGCACGAGAACGCGAGTTCCATGCCGCCGCCGAGGCAGGCGCCGCGGACCGCCGCGACGGTGACGAGGCGCGTGGCGTGCAGGCGGCGGAAGACCCGGTGGAACGAGAGCAGCATGGGCTCGATCCTGTCGGGCGTGTGGTCGGCCACGTCGACGCCGGCGCTGAAGGCCTTCGCTCCCGTGGAGCCGAGGACGAGGACCGACGCGGAGGACTCCTCCACCTGCGCCACCGCCGCGTCGAGCGCCTCGATGGTGGGGATGCCGAGGACGTGGACAGGCGGCCGGTCGAGACGGAGGAGGGCGACGGCGCCCCGCGAGAGGTCGACCTGCACGCCCCCGGCGGAGGCGGTGGCGGTCATCGCCCCTTGAACTCCGCGCGCCGCTTCTCCGCGTAGGCCGCGATGCCCTCGCGCGCGTCCTCGCTCTGGAACAACTGCTGCTGGAGTTCCCGCTCCAGGGCGAGCCCGGCCTCGAGGGGAACCTCCGCCCCCGACTGGACCGCGCGCTTGATGAGGCCCACCGCGCGGGAGGCCCGGCCCGGCGGGCAGAACGCGCGGGCGCCCTCCAGCACCTGCGCCATGAAGGCGTCCACGGAGTCGGCCTCGAGGACCCGGTTCACGACCCCGAGGCGCTCCGCCTCGGCGAGGTCGAAGTTGCGGCCCCCGGTCATGATCTCGATGGCGCGGGACTTCCCGACGAGGCGCGCGAGCCGCTGCGTGCCGCCGGTGCCCGGCAGGACGCCGAGGCTCACCTCGGGGAGTCCCACCTGCACGGGCTTCGCCCCCGCCGCCGTGTTGCGCCATCCCCAGCGCAGGTCGGCGGCCAGCGCGATCTCGAGCCCGCCGCCCACGGTGTGCCCGTTCAGCGCGGCGATCACCAGCTTCGGCGTGTTCTCCAGGCGGAGGAGCGTCTCGTTGGCGTGGAGGCAGAACGCGTACTTGAAGGACGGGGTGACCTCGTTGAGCATCGAGATGTCGGCGCCGGCGCAGAAGAACCGGTCGCCCGCCCCGCGCAGCACGAGGACGTGGACGGAGTCGTCGAACCGCGCGCGCAGCACCGCGTCGTCCAGCGCGCGATTGAACTCGTACGAGTAGGTGTTGGCGGGCGGGTGATCGAGAGTGAGTACGGCGACACCCCGCTCCGCCGAGTAGTGGACCGTCCTCGTCCCTTCCATCGCCTCTCCCGGGTGCGTCGCGGGCCCGTGAACCGGAAGGCGCGCACCCCGTGGGTTCCTGCGTTCGTCACGGCATCGCGTCCGATGCCGTCACGAGTGTAGAACCCCGCGGGGACAGGATGGACGGAATCCGAATCGCGCGGAGGCGATCACTCCGCGGCGGAGTCCTCGCCGCGCGCGGTCGACGGTCGTCCCGCCCACTCCGGCGCCACCAGCCTTCGTCGTCCGTCGGCGGAGAGGGTGAGTCCCGCCTCGTCGGGATCGAACGCGCGGTCCCAGAGCTTGCAGGTCACCTGTCGATGGCGCTGATCGAGGCCCTCGCAGTAGTTGGTGAACTCGCAGCGGCGCACCTCGGCGCCGCGCCCGAGGCGGACCTTCAGGAACCAGTCGGGATCGGCGAGGGACTGTCGCGCGGCGGCGACGATGTCCGCCTCGCCGCGCGCGAGGATACCCTCCGCCTGCGCGAAGTCGCAGATGCCGCCGGAGGTCACCACCGGGGTCTCGAGCCCGGCGGCGCGCACCGCGGCGCGCACCGCCGCGGCCAGCGGCACGTTGCGCCCGAAGGGGCCGGCCCCGTCGGCGTGGACCGTGGGCATGCACTCCTTGCCGCTGGGGCCCGTGTACGGATACGCCGCCTCGCCGACGCGGGGCTGGCGCGCGTCCTCGAACTTCCCCCCCTTGCTCACGGAGAGCCAGTCGGCGCCGGCGCGGGCGAACCGCGCGCCGAACCACGCCGCCTCGTCGGCGCGGAGCCCGCCCTCCACCACCTCGTCGCCGAGGAACCGGATGCCCACGGCGAAGTCCCGGGCCGCGTGGGCGCGCACCGCGGCCAGGACCTCCAGCGGCAGGCGCGCCCGATCCTCGCGCGGCCCGCCGTAGCCGTCGTCCCGCGTGTTGAGGGGGGAGAGGAAGGACGCCATCGTGTACGCGTGGGCGAAGTGGAGTTCGACCCCGTCGAAGCCGGCCTCGCGCGCGCGCACGGCGGCGGCGGCGAAGAGCCCCGGCAGGACCTGCGGAAGGGCGCGGACGTGGGGGAGGTGGAGATCGGTCACCCGTTCGCGATAGCCCATGTCCAGCGACTCGAGGTCGCGCGGCGCGAGCGCGCGTTCCACCAGCGCGCGGTCCGCGGAGGCGAGCCGCTCGCGGAGGGCCTCCTCGGGGGCGTCGCGCCACGCGGGCTCGCCGAGGGCGTCGGTGAGGCGGCCCCGCAGGCCGTCGTCCACCGCGAGGAACCGGCGGAAGAACTTCCCCGGCTCCGGCCGGCGGCGGATGGCGAGGAAGTCGATGGCCTGGATGAACAGCCGCGTGTGCCCGCCGCTCGCGGCGCGCACCGTCTCCACGAGCCGGCGGAGGCCCGGCAGGAACCGGTCGTGCCCCATGCGGAGGAGCGGCCCGCTGGGGACGTCGCGGATGCCCGTCGCCTCCACGACGAGCACGCCGGGCCGCCCGCGCGCGAACCGCGCGTACCAGTCCAGCACGTCCTCCGTCACGAACCCGTCGTCGGTGGCGCGCCAGGGCACCATGGCGGGCACCCACGTCCGCTGCTCCGCGGTCACCCCGGGACCGAGCCGCACCGGCGAGAACCACCGCGCCCCCGCCGCCTCGGCCTCCGTGGGCCAGCGCGCGGGCGGGACGGGATGGCGGGGGGGCACGGCGCCAGTATCGCGGCGCCGCGACGGGGCCGGAACGTCTGGTGGCGGCGGGGTGACGCTCCGCCCCGTCCCGCGGCGACGGGGGATCCCGCCGCCGACGGGTCCCGGTCAGTTCGTCTCCTTCCACTGCGTCCCGTCGAGCCCGGTGAACGCGGCGGGCAGGGAGTCGCCGAACTTCCAGCCCGGCGGGAGGGAGAGGGGGGTGACCTCGCCGCTCCCTGCGGTCCCCGTGAAGCGGCGGTCCGCGTTGGCGCACCACCACACCGTGCCGGACCCGTCGCCGAGGAACGCGCGAATGCCGGAGTTCCCGGCGGCCACGGGCCACGCGACGGCGAGGTAGCCGACCTCGGCGAGGTCGGTGTCCACGTCGCCCGTGTAGGTCGTCTCCCGGGGCCCCGGGGGCTCGGCGGTCCTCGGCCTGACGGGAGGGCCGCAGCAGGGTCGCGGGGCCCCGCAGGCGGGCGCCGACGGCTGCGCGGCCGGACGACGCGGCGCGGGCTCCGAAAGGGGGGCCGGGCTCCGCTCGCTCACCGTCGTCCCCCGCGGGCCCGGAAGCAGGATCCGGAATGCGTACCCGGCCTTGGTCACGATGCCCCGCGGGCTGACGTTGGCGAGGGACGGGGAGAGCACGGCGGCGCGGAGAGCGGGGCCGCGCGTCGCGCCCCGCGGATCGGCGCGCACGCCGGAGGTGGCCGTCAGTTCCTGGAAGGTGCCGCATTCGCCGAGGCCATCGCCGTCGAGGTCCACCCACCGCCCCTCCCGGAACTGCGCCTGGCAATGGTGGAGGTTCCGCAGCGTCGCGATGGCGGCCGTGTCGTTGGAGCAGCATGTCCGCCGCCCGAAGAGGTTCGGACCCACGACGGCGACCCCGAGCCCGAGGACCAGGCTCACCGCGAGCACCATCGTCGGACTCCCCACCGAACCCCGTTGCCCGTCGCCGGGGACTCCCGCCGTCCGCTGGTTCATGATCCCTCCCACGATGACACTACGCGGTGCCCGCGGTCCGCGCCGGATTCGCTCTCGTACATCACTGTGGGAGGCGAGGCATGGCGGTGCGGACGCACGCTCCTTGGCCTCGGCGGCGCGCCGCCCGTAGAGTGGCCCGGCAATCGGGAGGGCCGGGACCATGGGCCGGGCCAGGGTCGCGTTCGTGACGGGGGGCGGATCGGGCATCGGGCGGGCGTGCGCGCTGCGGCTGGCGCGGGACGGGCTCGCCGTGGCGCTCGGCTCCCGGACGGAGACGGCGTGCCGGGGCGTGGCCGCGGAAGTCCGCCGGGCCGGCGGCACCGCCGTGGCGGTGCGCCTCGACGTGACCGATCCGGAGTCGGTCCGCGCGGCCTTCGAATCGGCGGAGACGGGGCTCGGCCCCGTGGACGTCCTCGTGTGCGCCGCGGGGACCGCTTCGTCGGCCCGCCTCCTCGACACGAGCCCCGAGTCGTGGCGCCTGCACATGGACGTGAACGTGACGGGCCCCTGGCTCTGCATGCGGGCCGTGCTCCACGGGATGATCGAGCGGAACTTCGGTCGCATCGTGGTGGTCGGCTCCACGGCGTCCCTCGCCGGCGCGCCCTACGTGACCGCCTACACCGCCAGCAAGCACGGCGTCCTCGGCCTCGTCCGCGCCCTGGCGGCGGAGGTGGCCCGGAAGGACATCACCGTGAACGCCGTCTGTCCGTCCTTCGTGGACACGCCGATGACGGCGGAGTCCATCCGCGTCATCGTCGAGAAGACCGGCCGCACCCCGGAGGAGGCCCGCGCCGCGCTGGAGGGCCGGAGCCTGCAGGGACGGCTGCTGGATCCGGACGAGGTCGCCGCCGCCGTCGGCTTCCTCGCGGCGGAGGCGTCCCGCGGGATCAACGGGCAGGCCCTCGTGCTGGACGGCGGCGGGGCGGGCTGAGGAGGTCCCATGGCGCCACCGTACGCGGGATTCCGCTGGGAGGTCGCGGAGGGCGTCGGCACGGTCACGCTGGACCGCCCGGAGCGGCTGAACGCGCTCACCTTCGAGATCTACGACGAACTGGTCCGCCTCTTCGGCGAGGTGGGCGGCGACCCGGAGGTGCGGGTCGTGGTGCTCCGGGGCGCGGGGCGGGCGTTCTGCTCCGGCGGGGACGTCCACGAGATCATCGGCCGCCTGCTGGGCCGCTCCGTGGAGGAGCGCTTCGCCTTCACGCGCACGACGTGCTCCCTCGTCCGCAACATCCGCCGCTGCCCGCAGCCGGTGATCGCGTCCCTCCACGGCGCCGTCGCCGGGGCCGGGGCGGTCATCGCGCTGGCCGCGGACCTCCGCGTGGCGGCGGCCTCGGCGCGCATCTCCTTCCTCTTCACGAAGGTCGGCCTGACGGGCGCCGACATGGGCGCGGCATGGCTGCTTCCCCGCGTGGTGGGGCTGGGGCGAGCGAGCCGCATCCTACTGCTCGGCGACGCCGTGCCCGCGGAGGAGGCGGAGCGGATCGGTCTCGTGGATCGCCTGGTGCCCGACGAGGGGCTGGCGGCGGCGACGGAGGAGTGGGCCCGGCGCCTCGCCGACGGGGCCGCCGACGGCGTCCGCGCGACGAAGCGCCTCCTCCTCCAGGAGCAGGAGATGGACTTCGACACGGCGCTGGACGTCGAGGCGGCGGGCCAGGCCGTTCTCCTCGGCGGGCCCGACCACCACGAGTACCACGCGGCCTTCAGCGAGAAGCGGAAGCCGGTCTTCCGCCGGCCGGGCTGACCGTGGATTTCACCCTCGCGCCGGAGCAGGAGGCGGTCCAGGCCCTCGCGCGTCGCCTGGCGGACGAGGTGGTCGGCCCCGCGGCCCGCGCCGCCGACGCCGATCGGCGCTTCGATCGCACCGTCATCCAGGCGCTGGCCCGGGAGGGCGTGCTCGGCGGGCCGCTGCCGCGGGAGCACGGCGGCCGCGGGTGGGACGACCTCTCCTTCGCGCTCTGCTGCGAGGAACTGGGCCGCGTCGACGCCTCCGTGCGGGGGCTCGTCTGCGTCCACGTCGGGCTCGTGGAGCGCTGCATCCTCGACCACGGGACGGCGGAGCAGCACGCCCGCTGGCTCCCGCGCCTCGCGTCCGGCGCGTGGCTCGGGGCGTACGCGCTGACCGAGTCCGGCGCCGGCTCCGACGCCGCGGCCATCGCCACGGCGGCGCGGGAGAGCGGCGACGGCTGGACGCTCTCCGGCGAGAAGATCTGGATCACCAACGGCTCCGTGGCGGACCTCCTCCTCGTGTACGCGACGGTGGACCCGGCGGCGCGGCACGACGGCGTGACTGCCTTCGTGCTGGAGCCCGGCATGGAGGGGCTGGAGCGCCATCCCATGCCGGGCGTGGAACTGGGCCATCGCGGCGCCGATCATGCGCGGCTCGTGCTGCGGGACGTGCGCGTGCCGCGGGAGAACGTCCTCGGCCCCGTGGGCGGCGGGTTCAAGGTCGCCATGGGGGCGCTGGACCACGGGCGGCTCGGCGTCGCCGCGGGCGCCGTGGGACTCCACGCCGCCTGCCTCGACGAGGTGATCGCCTTCGCCCGCCGGCGGAAGCAGTTCGGGCGCCGCATCGGCGACTTCCAGATGGTGCAGGAACGCATCGCCGAAATGCACGTGTCCCTGGAGGCGGCGCGGCTGCTGGTCCACCGGGCCGCGTGGAAGCGCTCCCGCGGCGAGCGGAACACCGCCGAGGTCGCCGCCGCGAAGCTGTTCGCCACGGAGGCGGCGCAGCGGGCCGCCACGGAGGCCGTCCTCCTCCTCGGGTCGCGCGGCTACAGCAACGAGTCCCCCGTGGAGCGCCACTACCGGGACATCCAGGGCCTCCGCATCTATGAGGGCACCAACCTCGTCCAGCGGATCATCCTCGCGCGGGAACTGCTGGGGAAACCGTAGCCCGACGTCATGCCCCGCGCCCCCGCGCGTCCAACCCCGGACCGCCCGCGCGGCGGCGACATTCCCGGAATGATGCGTGCGAGTTCGGCGAAGGAGGGTGCATGACGGGCAAGGAGATGCTGGTGGTGCTGGGCGGCGCGGCGGTGCTCGGGGCGGGGGCGGGCACGGCGGCGGCGGTCCTGCGGGACGGCGCGGGAGTGGTCGCGGCGGCGCCCCTGCCGCCGGCGGGTCGCATGGACGTGGCCCTGCTGGAGCGCCTGGAGGCCATGGAGAAGCGCCTCGCCGAGGCCCGCGCAGCGCTGGACGAGGCCCGCGCCGCCATCAAGGCGGTGGAGGTGCGCGCGGAGGAGGCGGCCACCGCCGCCACCGCCGCCCGCGAGGCCGCCGACGCGACGGCGTCCCGCTTCGAGTCGGGAGCGCATGACCTCGAGTTCGAGGACGAGACGGAGGCGCGCCCCGCCGACGCGGCGAAGAAGACGAGTCTCCTGCCGCAGCGCCTCCGCTTCCACATGGAGCCGGGCAAGGCCGGCGAGCAGGAGGCGGCGCTGGTGGCGCTGGGCGACATCTCCGGTCGCCTCAAGGGACTCGGTGAAGGGCTCCGCCTGCGGATGAAGCCCGAGGCCGAGCGCTGGGCGCAGGCGAAGGAGGACCTCGGCCTCTCCGACGGCCAGGTGGCGGACCTCCAGGCGGCCATCGCCGATCGGGACCGCGCCATGGCGGACGCCATGGTGACGGAGAAGCGTTCCGTCGGGCAGGACGGCGAGGAGATCACCATCAAGCGCCTCGACGCCGAGCGCGCGGCGACCATCCAGCGGGACCACAAGGACCGCATCAACCGCGGCCTCACCGCCGAGCAGCAGAAGGGCTGGCAGGACAAGGGCTACGACCACGCCTTCGGCAGCAGCCACGGGGGCGGGCTCGGGGGAGGACACGCCGTGTCCATCATGGCGGTGGAGAGTTCGTCGACGTGGGTGGGCGGCGAGGAGTCGGCGGAGAAGTCGGAGAAGTAGGGCGGGGGAGCCGCCATGTCCGGCGGGCTCTCCCCGACCGCGGGGAGCCGGGCGGCGGCCGCCGCCCGGCCCGCCCCGGCCGCCGTCCCGCGCGTCCCCGTGGAGCCCCCCGCGCCCGCCGGCCCGGCGGATGGGGGCGTCGACGGGGAACTGCTCCGCCGCGCGCGGGCCGGGGATCGCGCCGCGTTCGGGGTCCTCGTGGAGCGCCACCACCGGACGCTCGCCGCGGTGCTGCGGCAGCGGTTCGGTCCGCGGGCGCCGGTGGAGGACCTCCTCCAGGAGGTCTTCGCACGGACGCTGGCGCGGCTCGACGGTTTCGAGGGGCGCTCGTCCTTCCTCACCTGGGCCACCGCCATCGCGCTCCACCTCGCCACCGACTGGCGGCGGCGGGAGGATCGCCGGCGCCGCCTGGCTCCGCGCGCGGAGGAGGCGCCCGACGACGTCCCCGCCCGCGCGCCGGGGGCGGGACCGGGCGCCGCGGCGGAGCGCCGCGAGGAGTGGGAGCGCGTGCGCGTCGCACTGGACACCATTCCCGCCGCCCACCGCGTGGCGGTGACGCTTCGCGTGGTGGAGTCCCACCCGTACGAGGAAGTGGGGCGGCGGCTCGGCGTCTCGACGGCGCTGGCGCGCACCTGGGTGAGCCGCGGGCTGCGTGCGCTCCGCGACAGGCTGGACGGAGAGGGAGGGGTGGACCATGCATGAACCGGACCGGGACGGGATGCGGGGGGCGGACGCGTCCCTCGCCGCGCTGCTGCGCGCGGCCTCGGCCGGGGATTCCCCCGATGGCGCCGCCGCCGCCGCCCGCGTCGCGGACGGGGCGTGGGCCCTGGCCGCCGCGCGGCGGACGCGATCCGCCGCGGAGACCGCGCGCCCCGCGAAGCGGCTCCTCCGGAGCGGCGCCTGGACCGCGGCCGCGGCGGCGGGGCTCCTCGCCGTCCTCCTCGCCCCGGCGGGCGAGGCGCGCGCGCTGAGCGTGGAGGGGGAGCCGGTGCGCGTGCTGGAGCGCGGCGCGTGGCGGCCCGCCAGTGCCGTGTCCCTGGACGCGTGGATCTACGCGCCGCCCGGCGTGCGCGCCCTCATCGATCGCTCCGGCGGGATCCTCCGGCCGGACGCCGGGAGTCTCTTCCGGCTCCGCTCCGAAGGGGTCGACGCGGCGCGGAGGCTGGAGGTGATCCGCGGGCGCGTGGAGTTCGCCGGCGGACTCGTGGAGGCGGCCGCCGCGGACCTCCGCATCGCCGGCGGGGGCGGGCTGCCGACCTGCGTGTTCGCCCTCGCGTCGGGCGGACCCGCCGGAGCCGGCGGCCTCCCGGGCACGGACCCGGCGATCTGGGTCGCGGGAGGGGACGGCGCACCCTCGGTGGCGGTGCGGGCGGGGCGCGTGCGCATCCGCCTCGCCGGTTCGGCGGAGGATCTCTCCCTCGGCGCCAGCGAGGAGGCGGCGGTGGTTTCCCTGGGCGGCGGGCGGCACCGGCGGCTCGCCCGCCTCCGCGCGTTCGACGAGACGGTGGTCCCCGCCATCGTGCGGGGGGCCGCGGTCATCGACGCGGAGCCGCTCCCGCGCTCCGGCGTGGGCTTCGTCCTGCAGCGCCGCGCCGAGGGGCTGTGGCGCGTGGACGTGCCGTCGGGGCGGCTGCACGAGGCCGTGGCGGGCATGAACGAGGCCATGCGCACGCTGGTCCTGCGCCTGGGGGAGCCCCGGGGCGCTCCGCTCGGCGTGTTCGTCGCGGCGGAGATCCACGTGCGCTCGACGGACCCTCCCGGGGACGGCGCGCTGCGGGTGTACGAGGCCACGCGCGGCGACCGCGTCACCCGCGTGGTCACCCACGGCGACGGTCCCGCGACGCTGGAGACGCCCGACGCACCCGCGGAGTGCTACCCGTGCCTCGCCGCCCTCCGCGCCGCCCGGCCGGAGGCGGTCGCCGTGTTCGGCGACGCCCTGCCGTAGAACCGCGCGCCGCCGCCGTGCGGCACACGTTGACCCCCGCGACCGCTTCCGGTGCAATGGGCCGATGGTCGCGCCCCGCCCTCCCTACGAACGCCACGTCTTCGTCTGCACCGGGGGGAAGGTCTGCCCCACCCAGGGCTCGGAGGCGGTCCACGCGCTGCTCAAGGAGGGCGTGTTCGCGGCGGGCGCCGGGGACCGCGTGCGCGTCAACAAGGCGGGCTGCTTCGCCCAGTGCGGGCACGGGCCCATGGTCGTCGTCCACCCGGAGAACCGCTGGTACGCGGCGGTGACCGCCGCCGATGCGGAGGAGATCCTCCGTGCGGACCTGCTGGGCGGCGCGACGGTGGAGCGGCTGCTGCACGCGCCCGCGGCCCCGGGCAAGAACGTCTGCCGCGCCGGCGAGAAGCCGGGGACCCTCGCTCCCCTCCCGCCACCCGCCGCCGCCGCGGGGGGATCCCCGTGAGCCCGCGGGCCCCGTTCCCCGAGGTGGCGGGTCGGCCGTCCCGCTCCGTCGATCATGCCTCCGACTGGGACGGCATGTACGCCGGCGGCGAGCACCGGTGGGACATCGGCGGCCCGTCCCCGCCGCTCGTGGCGGCGCTGGCGCGCGGCGAGGTGGTTCCTCCCGGCCGGGCGCTCGTCCCCGGGTGCGGATTCGGGCACGACGTCCGCCTGCTGGCGGCCCGCGGCTTCGACGCGGTGGGCGTGGACTTCTCCCGCCGGGCCGTGGACGAGGCGCGGCGCCTCGCCGCCGCCACGGGCGTGAGCGGCGCGCGGTTCGAGCGGCGGGACGCGCTGCGGCTGCCGGCCGCCCACGACGGCGCCTTCGACCTGGTATTCGAGCAGACGTTCTTCTGCGCCGTCCACCCGTCGCGGAGGGAGGACTACGTCGCCTCCCTCTCCCGCTGCCTGCGGCCCGGCGGGCTGCTCCTGGGCCTCTTCTTCACCTTCCCCGCGGAGGAGGGGCCTCCCTTCGGCACGACGCCGGAGGAGATCCTCCACCGCTTCGTCGGCACCGGCCTCTTCGACCTGGAGCGGGCCCGTGCGCCGGTGGAGTCGGTCCACGCGCGGCAGGGGAGGGAGTGGCTGGCGTTCCTCCGGCGCCGGGACGGGGCGGCGTCGCCGGCGCCGTCGCGTCGGCGCGCGGCGGAGGCCCGTCCGTGAGCGATCTCGACATCCCGTTCCGCGAGGATCCGGTGGCGCCGCCGCCCCCGGACCCGCTCCTCGGCCGCGTCGTGTTCGGCTGCCGCGTGGAGGCGGTCCTCGGGACGGGCGGGTTCGGGACCGTCTACCGGGCCGTCGATCAGGCCTCCGGCACGACCGTGGCGCTGAAGGCGATGGACCCCGGCAAGGCGTCGGACCCGGGCCTGCTCAAGCGCTTCCTGCGGGGCGCCATCGCCGCGGCGCAGATCGAGCACCCCGGCGTCGTGCGGATCCTCCGCGTCGGTCGCGACGAGACCGCCGGACTCCACTGCATGGCCATGGAGTTCGTGGACGGCGAGTCGCTGGAGGTGCGCCTCGCGCGCGACGGGCCGCGGCCGTGGCGCGAGGCGGTCGACCTGATCCTGCAGGCGGCGGAGGGACTCTCGGCGGCCCACGCGCGGGACGTCATCCACCGGGACGTCAAGCCCGACAACCTGCTCATCGGCCGGGACGGGCGGGTCCGGCTCACGGACATGGGGCTCGCCCGCGTCGTCGGGAGCGGGCAGACGACGAAGGTCATGGGGACGCCCCACTTCATGGCCCCGGAGCAGTTCGAGGGGAAGGACATGGACCGCCGAACGGACATCTTCGGCCTCGGCGCCACGCTCTACAACGCCGTCTCCGGCGCGGTTCCCTTCGAGGGCGGCAACCAGATGCAGGTGGTGTTCGCCATCCTCACCCGGCCCGCGCGTCCGCTCGCCGAGGCCCGGCCCGACGTGCCCGAGGCCGTCTGTCGCATCGCCCACCGCATGATCGAGAAGAAGTCCGCGGACCGCTACCAGACCATGGACGAGGTCATGGCGGACCTCCGCGCCGTCGCGGCGGGCGGGTAGCGCCGCCGGGTCGTCCGAGGGAGTGCATCCCGCGGTCCCGTGCGGTACCGTTGGCCGGAGGCCCCGCCCCCGGGCCCCGGAGACCGGATGTCCCAGACAGAGACCCCGCCCGCGGACACATGGCCGGACGAGGAGGCGTCACCGCCCCCCGACCGCACCCTCTCGGGACGGGTGGTGGGGGAGTGCCTGGTGGTGGCCCACCTCGGCGAAGGGGGCTACGGGACCGTCTACCGGGCCATCGACCAGCGGACGGGCCGGCCCGTGGCCATCAAGGTCGTCCGGCCCGGTGGCCGGTCCGGCGAGGATGTCATCCGCAAGTTCCTGAACGGTGCCATCGCCGCCTCCCAGGTGGAGCACCCCAACATCGTCCGCATCCTGCGCGTCGGCCTCGACCCGAAGCGCGGGCGCCACTACATCGTCATGGAGCACCTGCGCGGACGGACGCTCCAGGCGGTCCTCGAGGAGCGCGGTCCCATGCCGGCGAAGGAGGCGCTCCCCATCCTGCTCGCCGTGGCCGAGGGGCTGGGCGCGGCCCACGCCCACGACGTCATCCACCGGGACGTGAAGCCGGACAACGTGATGCTCCTCGACGACGGCACGGTGCGGATCACCGACCTCGGTCTCGCCCGCCGCGTCGACCGCGAGCGTCGCACCACGCGCGTCATGGGCACCGCCCACTTCATGGCGCCGGAGCAGTTCGAGGGCCGCGGCATGGATCACCGGACGGACATCTTCGCCCTCGGTGTGACGGCCTACTACCTGCTGTCCGGGACGTTCCCGTACCCGGGACGCACCCCGCAGCAGATCATCTACGCGGTCCTCTCGTCGGAGCCCCGCCCGCTCGGCGAGGCCGCCCCGTCCGTGCCCGCCGACGTGGTCTCCCTCGTCCACCGGATGATCGCGCGCCGCCCCGAGGATCGCCCCGCGTCCATGGAGGATGTGGCGACGGCGTTCCGCGCCGCGCTCGCGGAGGCGTAGGGACTCTGGTCGAAATTACTGCGTCACACCGAGGCCGAGCGAGGAGGCCCAGGGCAAGGCGCACCGACGAATGTGACCCGAATGAGGGTCACAGAGGAGGTGCAACGCGGCCATGGGCCTCCGCAGCCGGCCAAATGTAGCAGTAGTTTTGACCAGGGTCCTAACCGTCGACGGGGGCGCGGCGCGCGGGCGCATTTAGAATCCCGGCTTCTCGCCGCTCTTCGCCGGAGGGACCCATGGCCCGACGCCGCGCCGTGCTCGCGCTCGCCGCGGCGGGAATCGCGGTCTGCGGCGGGCTCGCGTGGCTCCTCCTCGCGCCGACGTCGCCGCCGCGCTCCGCCCGGGGCCCGGCCGATGCCTCCCCCGACGCACGGAGTGGAGGCGCCGTCGCCGGCGCGCCTCCCGCCGGGGAGGAGGGGAGCCCCTCCGGCGGGGCGCCGGGCAGCCGGGGATCCCCGATCGAGCCGCCCGCGCACGATCCCGCGCGCGGCGCCGACGGCGACCGCGCCGCCCTGGCCGCGCTCCGCCCCGTGACCGCCGCGACGGACACGGGCCTCCCGCTCCCCGGCGTGCGCCTCGACTGGGAGGGGGGCGAGATGGCCGACGACGATCCCTCCATGGGGAACCTCGTGGACAGGAACGGCAATCCGCTCACCGCCGCATCGCGGCAGCGCCTCCGCGACGAGGGGTACTTCCGGAAGAGCGGCGAGGCGGCCACGGACGGGGAGGGGCGCGCGGAGATCCCGGCGGCGGCGACGTCGGTGACGGTGTCCCACCCGTTCGCGACGTTCGTGCGCGCCGAGGACGCGGGCGAGGTCCACGTGGCCGCGGACCGGGCGCGCGTGGCTCTCCCTCCCGGCGGCACCGCCGTACGCCTCGTGTTCCACGATCGCGACGGCCTCGCCCAGGTCCTCCTCCGGAACGCGGTCAGCGGTGCGGCGATCCGCGACGTGAGCGGCGTGCGCATCGAGTGGATGGCTGCCGACGGACGCCGGTGGCGGTTCGACTTCCGCCGGGACAACGGGCTCGGCGGGTGGATCGCGATGGACGAGCAGTTCCTCGGCGAGACGCTCACGGAGCCCCTCGACCCCGCCACCACGCAGGTGGAGTTCTCCGCGCCGGAGTTCGCGCGCCGGCGCGTCCCCATGACCGACCTCCGGGGGAGGGTCGAACTGCGGCTGGAGCCGGAGATCCCCTCCGCCCGCGGCACCGTCGTCCTCGGTCCCGGCCTCGCGAACGCGCGCGTGACGGCGGAACTCCGCGGGATCGAGTCCGTCCCCGCGGCCCGCGCCGCGTCCGAGGCGCGGGGGCTGCCGACGGCGCCCGGACCCTTCGCGCTGCACGACCTGGCGGAGGGGTCCTACGTGCTGGAGGTGAGCGCGTCCATGGGCGGCTACATGGCGCGCGCCACGCGGCGGTTCGACGTCCACGCGCCGGCGGATCTCGGGGAGATCGTCGTGCGCGCCGGGGCCGGCATCCGCGCCCGGATTCTCGACGCCGACGGACGGCCGCTCCCGCAGGCGGACGTGGTCGTCGTCCGTCCCGAGGAGGACCCCGCGCAGGCGCGCCGCCTCGATCCCGACCCGTCCGGGTGGGTCGCCTTCGGCGATCTCGAGCCGGGCATCGATCACCGCGTCGTGGTCCTCGGGCTCCCGACCCCCATGGAGCGCGTCGTCCGCACGCCCGCGGCGCCCGGCGCCAGCGTGGACGCGGAGTTCCGCTGGACGGGCTCCGTGGTGGAGTGCCGTTTCCGGTTCACCCTCGAGGGGAGGCCGCTCCGCCGGCCCACCGCCCTCCGCGAGACGCCGGTGCGGGACAGCCGCGTGCGCTGGGAGGACGAGGGGACGCTCGTCACCGCGCTCCTCCCGGGACGCCACCGGTTCGCCATCGACGTGGTGTACGAGGACGGCACGGCCGCGGGCCTCTACGCCGCCGTCGTGGACGTCCCGTCGGGCGACGGGTTCTCCGCGACGCTGGCGCTGGAGCCCGACGGCGGCGGCGCGCGGTGAGGCGGCGACGGCTGGCCGCGGCGACGGTCCTCGCGGCGCTGCTGGCCGCCGGCGCGGCCTTCGTGCTGCTCGCGCCGCAGTCGCCCCGCGACCGGTCGACCCGGGCCGGCGACGCGCCGCCGGCGCCGCACCCTCCGGGACCCGCGGAGTCGGCGGGCCACCGTTCGCCGCCGCCGCCGACTTCCTCCGCGACCCGCGCCGCATCGGCGGAGCCGGAGTCTCCGCCCGCGGGGGAGGACGTCCCCGCGGATCGCCGCCTCGTCCCCGGCGTGGCCCTCGTGGCCGGCGACATCCCGCTGGTGGACGTGGGGTTCATGGACGTGGAGCGTCTTCCGTCGGAGGAACTGGTGCCGTTCCTCACGCCCTCCGCGACGGACGGGCTCGCCTCCCGCGGCGACGGGACCTTCACCGTGCCCTGGGACCGCGGTCCCGGGGAGATCCTCCTCCTCGTGCGCGCCCGGGACGCGCGCCTCGTGGCGGTGGAGAACGGCGAGCGGGCGGGGGAGTTCGACGGCGGCCCGGTGGTGCGTGCCGAGCCGGGGCGCGGGCCGCTCCTGCTCCGGTTCGCGGACGCGGAGGACGCGGTCTGGGTGCGTCCGGCGCGCGCGGAGGACCTCGGCTCCCTCGCGGGAGGCGGGCGGCTGGAACTGACGTGGCTGGGGGAGTCCACGGACGGCGTCCCGCGGTTCCAGCAGGTGCGCGCTGGCGCGGATCCGTCGGGCTGGCTGCGGCTGCCGCCGCCCGCGGCGGAGGGGCGGGTCGCGGGTTCCGGTCGCGTCCGGATCATCGACGGCGGGGTCGTCTTCACCGGCGCCGAGGTGTTCGCGCCCGGCGGGGCCGCCGCGGATGCGGCGCCTCCTCCTCCGCCGCCGCCCGTGGAGTGGACCCTCCACGTCGTCGCCGACGGCCGCGGGGAACTCCGCGTCCCGCGGGCCGACCTCCCGCCGGGCCGGCACGTCCTGCCGCTGCCGGCCGCCGTGGCGGCGGTGCGGGGACGGTGGGTGTTCCCTCCGGGAGCGCGGCAGCCCCGGCTCCTCCGCATCGTCGCCCCCGAGACCCGCCTCGCCCCGGCGCTCCCCGGGCCCCGCGGTCTCGAGCCGGTGCGACCGGGCGGGGCCGGCGCCGACGAACTCGCGGTCTTCGACCTCCCGCAGGGGGACTGGCTCCTGGAGGCCGCGGCGCGCGGCGCGGACGGCCGCACCCGCTGGGCGGAGCGGCGCTTCTACTACGCCGGGCGCACCGTCGATTTGGGCGAGATCCCGTTCACCGACGGCGCCGGCATGCGCGTGCGGTTCGTCGATCGCGCCGAAGCGCCGGTGGCGCGCACGGCGGCGTACCTCCACGAGGTGGACGGCCTGCGCGGGAGCGGTGCGGTGGTCGCCGGCGGCATCGACGGGAGGTTCGCCCGGGTTCGCGGGATGGTCGGCGCGGGAGCGGGGGAGGTCGTGCGCCCCGACGGGACCACGGCTCGCCTCGACGAGGACGGCGCCGGGACCACGGACGACAACGGGACCGTGGAGTTCTGCGGCCTCCGGCCGGGGGGCCTCTACCGCGTGGCCCTCGAGATCGAGGGGGATGCGGGAACGGAGGTCCGTCTCCCCCGGGCTCCCGGCGGCATCGCCGTCGTGGAGGTGCGGAGCGCCACGCGCCTCGTGGACTGCCGCATCACGCTGCGGTGGGAAGGGAGATCCCCGGACCGCGTCGGCGTCGCCGGCGGCCCCGCCGCCGCGGCCGCCCTCCGCTGGATCTCCGGCGTCCTGGAGGGCCGGCTCCCCCCGGGCCGGCACGACCTGGTCCTCCACCTGATCCCCGGCGGCTCCCGCGACTCCACCGTCGTCGGCGTCGACATCGACGTCCCCGACCAGGACCTGTGGGAGGGGACGCTGGATCTGCGGAAGGGGGAGTGACGGCTACTTCCCGCCCTTTGCCCCCTTCTTGATGGGCGCCGGGGTCGGCTTCGCCGGCACGCCGAGGTCGGCGGCCGCCGCCTTCGCCACGTTCCCGCCCAGTTCCTTCGCCTCGTCCGGCGGCGGGAGGACGGCGACGGCGTCGATCTCGACCTTCGCCTTGTCCTCGAACAGGCCCGCCACCTCGACCAGCGTCACCGCCGGGTAGTAGCCGCCGAAGAACTCCTTCCACACGTTGCCGAGCTGCTTCAACTGGCGCTTGTACTCCTGCACGTCGGTCACGTAGATGCGCATCTGGACGATGTCGTCCATGCGCCCGCCCGACGCGTCCACGGCGGCGCGGAGGTTGGCCAGCGCCTGCCCGAACTGGCCCAGGATGTCCTTGGAGACGAACTGCTTCTCCGCCGTCCAGCCCACCTGGCCGGAGAGCCAGAGCATGCGTCCGCAGGGCCACACGCGGACGGCGTGGTTGAAGCCCGCGGGACGGGCCAGGTTCTTCGGGTTGATCAGGGTCTTCAGCACGGGACCTCCTCCTGGGTGCGTCCCCCTGTTCTCGCACGTCTCCTGCCGGGGGGACCGGCCATTGTAGGGGGCGCGAGGGGCGCGACGGCGCGGGAAAGGCGCTCCCGGGAGGCAGTGGCGATGGACGGAGTCCTCAGGTCGGAGATCCGGTTCCCCGGGCACGGGGAGGACGAGATCGGCGGCTTCCTCGCACGCCCCGACGAGCCCGGACCGTGGCCGGCGCTGGTGGTGGTCCACGAGATCTTCGGCGTGACCGATCACATGCGGGACGTGGCGGGCCGCTTCGCGAAGGAGGGGTTCGTCGCCCTCGTGCCCGACCTCTGGTCCCGCTCGCCGGAGGCGAAGGTCCCCGCGGCGGCGGGAGACCCGTCCGCCCTCGGACCGCTGGCGGAGACGGACCTGGTCCGGCTCCGCGGGTTCGTGGAGACGCAGCCCGACGCGCGCATGACCGGGGACCTCGCCGCGGCGGCCCGTCACCTGCGGACCCGGCCCGACGTCCGGCCCAACGGCATCGGCACCGTGGGTTTCTGCATGGGCGGCATCTACGCGTTCCACCTCGCCTGCGAGCCCGACGCACCCATCCGCGCGTGCGTGGACTTCTACGGCCGCCTCGTCTACCCGAAGCCGACCCCGACGAAGCCCCGGGGCAACCTCGATCGGGTGGGGGAACTTCGCTGTCCGCTCCTTGGCATCTTCGGCGCGCAGGACGAACTCATCCCGCTGGAGCAGGTGGTCCGGCTGCGGGACCGGCTGCAGGGGCGGGGTCACGTCATCGCCTACCCCCGCGCCGGCCACGCGTTCATGAACGACACCCGCCCCGCGTACCGCGCCGAGGACGCCGCGGACGCGTGGTGGCGCGCCGTGACCTTTCTCGCGAAGCAGCTCGCCCCCGACCTCCTCCCCTCCGACGCCGGCCCGGCGGTGCCCGACTTCCCCGAGGGTCCCCCCCGTCCCGCCGGCGGTGGCGGCGGACGCCGCCGGGGCGGGAGGGGGAACGACCGCGGTCGGCGGCCGCCGCCGAGGCGGGGGGGCGGGCGGGGTCCCGCCCGGCGCTGACGGCGCGACCGTACAATCCCGGCTCCACCCGCCATGGCGACCCCCTCCCCGTCCCCGATCCGCCGCGCGTTGCCCGTGGTGATCGTGCTGGCGCTGGCGGCGACGGGGGTCGTCGGCTGGCGGGCCCTGACGGCGCCGCGGGTGCTCCGCGAGGCCGGGGGCTACAGCGTCGTCCGAGGGCGGGAGATGTACCGGTTCGACACGGTCTTCGGGACCGAGACGCTGTGGGAGGAGGGGGCCGACGGGACGTTCACGCAGGTGACCGCCCCGGACCCGGCGCGCGTGGCGCCGCACCGCGCCGCGCTCCTCGGGAGACTGGGGCTCCGCAGCGTGGACGAGATCCCGCGGGAGCGCGAGGGGGACCGGCAGGCGCTGGAAGGCATCGGCTACCTGTGAGCGGCGGGCCCGGTCCGGCGCGCCCGCGCCGCGGGCGGCTGCTCGCGGCGACGGCGCTGCTCGCCGCCGTCGCCACCGTCGTCGCGTGGCTCCTCCTCCGGCCGGACACGCGCCCGGACATCGTCCTCATCGTGTGGGACACCTGCCGCGCCGACCGCACGGCGGTCGGCGGGTACGCCCCGCCGACGACGCCCCGCCTGGCGGCGCTGGCCGCCACGGGCGTGACGTTCCCGACCTGCTACACGCCGAGCCCGTGGACGATGCCCGCCCACGCGTCGCTGTTCACCGGGCTCCTCCCGCGCCACCACGGGCTCGCGGAGCAGGTGGGCGCGCAGATCCGGCCGGGCGTGCCGACCCTCGCGCGGACGCTGCGCGAGTCCGGCTACGACTGCCGCGCCGTGGTCGCCAACGCGTTCCTCTCCGCCAACGCGTCGCTCCGCGACGGCTTCGATCCCTGCACGCCCGTCATCGACGGGCACTACTCCAAGGGGCTCGCCCGGGACGTGCAGCGGGAGGTGGAGGCCGTCCTCGCCGCCCGCCGCGAGGCGAAGGGCCGCCGCCGCCCGCTGTTCCTGTTCGTGAACCTCATGGACTGCCACCTCGCCTACGCCTTCGAGGACGCGGAGTACGCCGCCGTCCACGGCGCGGAGGGGCTGGCGGACGCCCGGCGCGTGGCGGACGCCGTCACGATGCAGGAGGCCATGCGCCACGTGTTCGACATCCGCCGCGCCGACGGGCAGGTCCTCGGCGTGCTCTCCCGCGCGTACGACGGCGCCGTGCGCACGGCGGACCGCGCCACGGGGGCGATCCTCGACGCGCTGGCCGCCGACGACTCCCTCGACCGGGCCGTCGTGGTCGTCACCGGGGACCACGGCGAGAACCTCGGCGAGCACGGGCACCTCGAGCACCTGCTCTCGGTGGCGGAGCCGGTGCTGCGGGTCCCCCTCGTCGTGCGCTGGCCGGGACGGCTCGACGGCGGACGCGTGGAGTCGGCGCAGGTCCGCCTCCAGGATCTCTACCCGACGCTGATGGAGGCGGCCGGCCTGCCCGTGCCCGCCCCCTGCGGGAAGGACGCGGTCTCGCTCGCGGCGACGCCGCTGCTCCCGCGGACGGCCGTCGCGGAGTTCGGGCCGGCTTCCCTCTTCCGCCCCGGCTTTCTCCGGGAGAACCCCGGCGTGCCCCTGGAGCGCTTCGCGCTCATGCAGTACTCCCTGCGCGCCGTCATCGAGCCCGGCGCGGGCGGCGGGCGGAAGTACGTGGCGCGGACCTTCCATCCCGACGGGGGGACGCCCTTCCTCCAGCGGGAGGAGCTCTACGACCTCGCCGTCGACCCGGGCGAGGAGACCGATCTCCTCCGCGGCGGC
This sequence comes from uncultured Planctomycetota bacterium, assembly GCA_964607145.1. Taxonomy (GTDB): domain Bacteria; phylum Planctomycetota; class JAJSAM01; order JAJSAM01; family JAKLKS01; genus CAZSIX01. Next base: position 31,874 of record CAZSIX010000020.1, read on the forward strand.
GGCGACGCGCCGCGCGCGGAGGCGAAGCGGCTCGCCGGGATCGGCGAGGCGGGCGGCGCGGGACCCGGGCCCCGGTAGTCGCTCCCCGCCCCGACGCTGTCAGTGCTGGATGTGCGCGGACCAGTCGACGATGAGGCCTCCTCCGGGGATGAGGTTCGTGAGGAGGTTCAGCGTCGAGATGGTCCCGATGGACAGGGAATCCACCGTGAACCGGTCGCGGTTGGTCTGGAGTTCGTACTCCCGCAGCTCGATGAGGGCGCGGCGCATGCTCGTGTACTGGTCATAGGAGATGCGCCGCTTCCGGGCGTACAGGCGCCACGCCTCCGCCAGCAACAGGCGATGGCGGGCCCAGATCTCCTCCGCCGCGCCGATGAAGCGTTCGCCGGCCACGTTCATCCGCTCGTTCGTGTTGTAGACCTCGAGCCCCGCGCCCACCACGGTCGCCGCCGTCCCGGCGACGTTACCCACGTTGGACACGCGCTGGCCCGCCCGGGTCCACCCCGCCTGCCCCACGCCCGGCACGTTGGCCTGGAGCCCCTCGGAGAAGCCGCTCACGAGGTTCGCGCCGATGCCCGTGGCGGTGGCGACGTCGACGCCGCCCGAGGCCTGCGGGTTCTGCCCCGTGGGGTCGGACCAGAACAGGGGATTGCCCCGGCCGTACGCGTAGGGGTTGACGGCGACGGGATCGGCCTGCAGCGCGATGGGGTCCCTCGAGAGGAAGCGCCGCGTGACGGAGTCGTAGACGCGCAGGCGCATGCGGTAGAGGCCGTTGCCCTCCTCCATGGCGCCGGAGCGGCTCATCCACGTGAACGGCTGGTCGGAGGTTCCCGTGCGCTCGAGGACGCGGCCGTAGGGGGAGTAGGCCCAGGCGTCGGTCACGGCGCGCTGGTCGTTCGTGAGGAAGACCGTGTTGCCCATCTCGTCGTAGTGGTGGAACCGGCGGGCGCCGTCGGCGGCCGCCACGCTGTAGAGGAGGGAACCGTCGGGCGCGTGGATGTAGTACCGGAGGGGCGAGCCGTCGCGGGACTGGACTGCCACGACCGGCGGCGAGAACGCGTGGTTCCAGGTGAACGTGTCCGTCGTCCCCTCCGTGGTCCGGCTGACCGGGAGGCCGAGGCCGTCGTACGTCCACAGGACGTCTTCCCCGTCGTCGGTCCGCGACAGGAGGCGTGAGGCGAGGTCCCAGGTGTACGTGGCCGTTCCGTCGTCCAGGATCCGTCCCAGGGCGTCGTAGTCGCTCCCGTCCACCTGGCAGGCGGCGTCGAACGCCAGGAGGGCGTCCGCCATGTCGGGGACCCCGGGGACGAGCGGGAGGTCCCGTTGCGCCGCGGCGACGAGGCCCGCGCCGTCCCGCTCCAGATCGATCGTGCCGAGCGCTCCGTCGGAGATCCGCACGACCCGGTTGTCGTCGTCGTAGGTGAGCGCCGTCGCGGCGCCGTTCGACCGTGCCAGACCGGTGAGCCGGCCCGACTCGTCCCACGTCATCGTGACGCCGCCGCCGGCCCAGTCCTGGACCGAGATCGGCTTCCCGCGGCCGTCGTAGGCGTACGTGACGACCTTCCCCGCGTCCAGCGTCACCGAGGCGATGTGGCCCTCCGCGTCCCGCCCGATGGCGAGTCCGCCCGATGCCACGATCTGGCCCCGGTCGTTCCGCTGCAGGGACACCTCCGCCGAACCGGTCCGCAGTCCGTCGGCGCCGAACTGGTGGTCGATGGTGAGGCCGTCGGAGAACGAGCGACGGGTCACGTTCCCGACGCCGTCGTAGGAGACATCGAGGGTCCCGAGGCCGCCGGGGAACGTGTGGCGCACCGGCCTGTTGCGCTCGTCGAACTGGAGAGTCGTCGTGTTCCCGAGCGGGTCCGTGCGCGAAGTCGTGCGGCCCTGCGCGTCCCGGGCGTAGGTCCAGACTCCGCCGTTGGGATCCACGATGGCGGTGAGGAGGCCGTTGGCGTCGTGCTGGAAGCCGGCGACGCAGAGCCCCGCACCCGCGTCGGCCGTGGTGAGGAGTCCCCGGCGGTCGTAGGCGAACTCCACCGGCCGGTCGCCGCCGTCCACGATGCGCACGACCCGGTCCCGCGCGTCGTACTCGAACACGGTTGCGTGCCCCGCCGCCGTCGTGGCCCGGATCAGGCGTCCCTCGGCGTCGCGCTCCCAGGTGACGGTCCGCCCCGCCGGATCGGCGCTCTCCACGAGGTTCCCGTCCGCGTCGTAGGCGCTCGTCCACGCGAACCCCGCCTGGTCCGTGACGCGGACCATGCGATCCCGGGCGTCGTAGCCGTTCGCGCAGGAGAAGCCGCGGCGATCCGTCTTGCCCGCGAACCGACCCATCGAGTCGTAGGTGACCGAGGACAGCCCCCCGTCGGCGTCGGTGGCGGAGGACACGCGATCCATGAGGTCGTAGGCGTACGTCACCGTGTTCCCGAGGGCGTCCTGCACGGAGGTCCGGTTGCCGTTGTCGTCGTGCGTGAAGGTCCAGGTGCGACCGTCTTCGTCGGTGACGATCGCGCGCCGGTCGAGCGCGTCCCGGGACCAGGTCTGGACGGAGCCGTCCTCGTGCGTGATGGCGGCGAGCCGCCGCCGGGAGTCGTAGGTCCGCGTGTCCGTGTTGCCCGCGGCGTCGGTGACCGTCGCGAGGTCCCCCCACGCGTCGTACGCATGGGTGGTCGTGGCGCCGCGCGGGTTCGTCTCCACGAGAACGCGGCCGCGGGAGTCGTAGGTCCACGTCCAGGTGTTGCCCTCCTCGTCGGTCCGCGACGTCCGGTTCCCCGCGCCGTCGTAGGTGAACGTCTCCGACGTCCCGTCGGGGTGATCCACGCGGGCGAGGTCGTACTGGAGCATCCCCGTGGCCACATCGGCCCGCGAGGCCCAGGTCCAGGATGTCGTGTTGCCGTTGGCGTCCGTGAAGGATGACATGCGACCGCTGGCCGCGTTCCAGCCGAGCGTCGACGTCCCGCCGCCGGCGTCCCGCACGGAGGTGCGCCGCTGGTTGCCGTCGGCCCCGAGGACCAGGGTCCCGCCGTCCTCGGTCCGGACCTCCACGAGGTTCCCGTCACCGTCGTGCTCGTGGACGTAGCGCCTGCCGTCGGGCCGCGTCACCGTGGTCGTGCCCGGCGTCTGCGGTTTCCCGTAGTCGAATGAGGTCATGTTCCCCGACGCGTCCGTCTGCGTGGCGACCTTGCCGACGTCGTCGTAGGTCTGGGCCCAGGGGGAGTTCCCCTCCGGCATCACCTTGCGGAGGAGCAGCGCGGGATCGGCGTGATCGGCGTCGTAGACGTACTGCGAGACGCGCCCCGCGGCGTCCGTGAACGACTGGAGTTCCTCGCCGGAGTACGCGAACGAGACGGAGCGCCCGACGGCGCCGTCCCACTCCTCCTGCACCGTCGCCACGCGCCCGTCCTGGTACGTGAAGACGAGAGCGCGCCGCTCGGGGAGATCGTTCTCCACCCGGAGGAGCCTCCCGGTGGAGCCGCTGTAGGCGAGGAGCAGGCGGTTTCCCTTTCCGTCGGAGATCTCCGCGAGCTTCCCCGTGGCCGCGAACCGGTACAGCAGGTTCGAACGCGGATCCGCCACCAGGAACTCCTGGCCCTGCTGCACGACCTCGTACGGGAGGTCGGTGGCGCTCTGGAGCGTCCACACGTTCCCCGACTTGAGGTAGCGGCAGACCTTCCCCGTCGCCGTCGTGAGCTGGAGCACCGTGCCCGTCGTGTTGATCCGCCATTCGAACTCGTGCCGCCAGTTGTCGCCCATGTCGCCGACGATGAACGCGATGCGCATGCGGGAGGCGTAGTACCGCCGGAACTGGAGCGGCAGCGGACCGCCCATCCGGAGGTCCGGCGCCTCGTGGAAGTACAGCTCGCCCGTGTACGTGTTGACGGGGTCGCCGGCGACGCCCGAATTGGGGCGGCTTGCCGTGCTCGTCTCCTCGGGCTCCGCCGTGATGATGAGCTCGATGGGCCGGTCCACGACGAACTCGTCGCACGGGCCGCCGCCGTTGTCGGTGCCGATGCCGAGCCAGGAGACGAACACGGTCGTCGTCCCCGGGATGCCCTTCGACGTCACCGTGAACGGCACGCGGATCCCGCTGCCCTCCGCCGGCGAGACGGTGGCCATCGACGTGTCCGCGACGCGGGCTGAAACGAGCGCCGCGCAGGTCCCCTGGTCGGCGACCTCGAAGACCGCCGTGCTGTTGACCTTCATGACGATCTGCGAGGGGTAGGTGTGCGCGAGGGCGCGCCGCAGCACGCCTCCCCCGGGCGCGATGAGCAGGGCCAGCAGCGCCACCAGGGCGCCGGCGCGCCACGGCAGCGCGGCCCGGGAGCGGGCGGGAGCGGCGGGCCTCATGGCTTCACCTTGAGGAGGAGTCGCTCCGGGGCACCCTTGCCGGTCTTCGCCTTCACGGTCTTCGCGCCGTCCTTCAGTCGCGAGGCGACGCGGTACGTGCTCCCCTCGTACCGGATCTCCCCGTAGGCCTTGCCGCGGGCGTCGCGCACGAGGATGCCGTCCAGCGCGCCGTCGACGAGCGTCACGCCGGCCCGCGTTCCCTCCTCCACGAAGTCGACCCGGCCCAGGGGGAGCTTCGCCGCGCCCGCCCTGATCTGGTTCTTCGCGCTGGCGTAGGTTCCCCGGAACCCGCCCAGGGCGCCGCGTGGCGCGAGGCCCGTGGCCGCAATCCCGTCGGGTCCCTTGAGGACGAGTTTGACGGAAGCGCCCGTGTCGGAACTCACCGAGGCGCTGCTGCCGGACAGCGTGAACGAGGCGAGGACCGCCGCCGTGTCCGGGTCCCGCAACTGGATTGCTCCCTCGCCGGAGTCGTCGAGACTGCCCGTCAGGGCGTAGAAGCCGCGCTGATCGTCCGCTCCGTGCCCCTCCAGCGTCCCGTCGGGCGCATGCTGGAGGACCCAGGCTCCCTTCGCGGGCTTCTTCACGGACACGTGCCAGACGCGGCGCGTGACGGAGCCCCGGAGGTTGCCCGCGGGGTCGTAGCGGTAGAGGACGAACCGCCCGGTCCCGTCGGCCACGCGGACGAGCCGTCCCGCCGCGTCGTAGGCGTAGTCCAGCCGGGACTCGGAAGCGTCCAGCGCCACGGTCGTGCCCGCCAGTGCGACGACGACCACGGCCAGTCTCGCGAATCGTCCTCGCATCGACGTCTCCTCTCTCGTTCTCCGCCCTCGCCAGCATAGGGACTGCGGACGAACGTGCCGAACCGGAAATCCGGAACGCCCGATTCGGCCGAGCCGGCTGCACGCGGAGCCGGCACTGGGCGCGCCTTACATCGCGCCGCGACCTTACGGTCCGCGACGGTTACGGGAGCCTCGCGGGCATGGCACGGGGGTTGCGCTCCCCTCGCGCGGGTCGTGTGGCCCGGAGCAACATGAGGCACCCGCATCGAGAACCGCCGATGCCCGTCGATCGCCACGCGCACACCCCGCAGGTCCGCTCCCGCCCCTGGCGTACGCGCGTCCGGCTCGGCGCCGCCGTGGCCGCGGCTCTGGTGGTCGGTGCGGTCGCGGTCCGCGCCGCGGCGCTCGCCCCGCGCGTGGCACGGGAGCGGGGGCTCTACCGCGTGAGCCAGGGCGCCCGCGTCTACGAGTTCGACACCGTGTGGCGCACCGAGTCCCTATGGGCCGATGTGCCGGGTCCCGGTGCCCACGCCCGTGTCGAGGGGGCCGGCGCGGATCTGCTGGCGATGCGCGACGCGCTGCTCCGCCACCTGGACGTGGACCGGCTGGACGACATCCCGACGGAGCACGGGGACGGGGTCGCGGCGCTCCGCACGCTGGGATACCTGTGAACCCGGCCCGCCCCTCGCGGCGGGTGGTCCTGGGAGCGGTCGTCGCGGCCGTGCTGACCGCCGGGCTCCTGCTCACCCTCGCCACCGCCGGAGCGCGGGAGCGGAAGCGGCCCGACGTGGTGGTCGTCGTCTGGGACACGGCGCGCGGGGATCGCGTCTCCCTCGTCGCCTCGCCGACCTCGACCACCCCGCGCCTCGCCGCCTTCGCGCGGACCGCGGTCACGTTCCGGAGCGCGTTCACGCCGAGCCCCTGGACCCCGCCCGCGCACGCGTCGCTGTTCACCGGTCTCCTGCCCCGCCACCACGGGGTCCGCGAGGGGAGGGGGGACGGTGTCGCGCCCGACGTCCCCCTCCTGGCGGAGACGCTCGCGGCGGAGGGCTACGAGTGCGCCGGGTTCGCCGCCAACCCGTTCCTGGCCAGCGTGCGACGGCTGGCCAGCGGGTTCGACCCCTTCGTGGAGGTCCACGATCGCGCGCTGGGGAAGGGACGCGGCGAGGAGGTCGTCGCCCGGGTGGAGGAGTTCCTCGCCCGCCGCGCGGGCGATCCCGCGAGGGCCCGCCGTCCGCTGTTCCTGTTCGTGAACCTGATGGAGACGCACCTGCCCTACTCGTTCGCCCCCGGCGACGTCGCCGCCGTCCACGGCCCGGAGGCCGAAGCCGTGGCGCGGCCCGTGGCGGACGCCGTGATGCCCCACGACGCCATGGCCCACGTGCTCGGGCTCGACCCGCTGCCGCCGGAGACCGTGGCCGCCCTCGGACTCGCCTACGACGGTGCGCTCCGCGCGGCGGATCGGCTGACGGGCCGCCTGCTGGACGCCGTGGACGGGTCCGGCGGCGAGCGTCCGCGGTTCGTCGCCATCGTGGGCGATCACGGCGAGTGCCTGGGCGAGGGCGGCGCCCTGGATCACCTGTTCTCCCTCGACGAGGCGGTCCTCCACGTGCCCCTGATCATCCGCCGGCCCGGCGGACTCGACGCGGGCACGGTGGAGGACGCCCAGGTGCGGCTCCAGGACGTCCACCCGACGATCCTCGCCGCCGTCGGGATCCCCGTGCCGCCCCGCTGCGTCGGCGATGCGGTGGCGCTGTTCGACGGGCCGCCTGCGGCGCGCGTCGCCGTCGCCGAGTTCGGGCCGCCGCTCGCGTTCCTCCCTTCCATGCGCGGGAGGTTCCCGGACGCCGCCGAGGAGAGCCTCGCCCCGCTCCGCTTCTCCCTCGTGGCGGTGCGCGAGTCGTCGCCCGCGGGCACCTGGAAGCACGTCGCGCGGACGCTGCACCCCGACGGCGCCGCGCCGTTCCTGCAGCGGGAGGAACTGTTCGACCTGGCCGCCGACCCCGGCGGCACGCGCGATCTCCTGCGGACGGGAGGGAGCGCCGCCCGCGGGACCGCCCATCGCCTCCTGCGCCTCGGGCGGGAGGGCGGAGACCGCGCGCGGTGACCCGGCGATACGATCCCGCCGTGACCCGCGCCGCACCGTCCGTTGCGGCCCTCGTGCTCCTGCTCGCGGACGTGGCCGCTCGGGAGCGGCGGCTGGCGCGGTAACGCTACTCGTAGAGGGCCGACGGGCTCCAGAACACCGTCCCCTGCGCCGCGTCCTGCACTCCCCAGATGGTGGCCGAGATCGGGAGGAGCGCGTACTGGAGGGGCCAGAGGTTCCCGGGGTAGAGCGCGGTGACGAAGTTGGACGCCATGCTCGCGGGAAGGTTCACGGGGAACGCGACGGCCCGGAGGACGGGGTCCTCGATCCGCGTCCGCACGTCGTCGGTCCCGCCGGTGAAGTGGTTCTCCCGGTGCTCGGGCACCTGCACGCAGCCCGCGGCGAGGAGGGCGGCGATGAGTCCCGTTCGCAGCGGAAACCCCCTCGTGTCCATCGTTCCTCCCCGTGGCCGGCGAGTCTATCCGCCCCCGCTCCCGCCCGGCGCGCGCGATCCGAAGCGTGACCGCGCGCCGCGGGGCCGGTAGGCTCCCCCCATGCCCGACCGCGAAACGCTGGAAGTGGACGTCCTCTTCGTCGGCGCGGGGCCGGCCAACCTCGCCGGGGCGTACCACCTGGCGGGCCTCGTGAAGCAGGAGAACCAGCGGCGCACCGCCGCCGGGGACGCGGCGCTGGAGCCCTCCATCGTGGTGCTGGAGAAGGCATCGGAGATCGGCTTCCACGGTCTCTCCGGCGCCGTGCTCGACCCGCGGGCGCTGCGCGAACTCTGGCCCGACTTCGAGAAGGACGGTTGCCCGCTGGAGGGCCCCGTCGTCGAGGACGAGGTCTGGTTCCTGACGAAGGGCGGGCGCCACCGCGCCCCGTGGACGCCGCCCCCCCTGCGGAACCACGGCAACCACGTCGCCTCGCTGGGCAAGGTCGTCCGGTGGATGGCGGCCCAGGTGGAGGCGCGCGGCGGCGTCGACCTCTTCCCCGGCTTCGGCGCGCTGGAGCCGCTCGTCGAGGACGGGCGCGTCGTCGGCGTCCGCTGCGGCGACCGCGGCGTCGCCCGGGACGGCACGCACAAGTCCTCGTACGAGCCGGGCATCGACGTGCGCGCGAAACTCACCATCCTCGGGGAGGGTCCCCGCGGCACCGTCACGAAGGTCCTCACGGAGCGGTTCGGGCTCGACAAGGGCGAGAAGCGCAACCCGCAGGTCTACGCCATCGGCATCAAGGAGATCTGGCAGATGCCCGCGGGCACCGTGAAGCCCGGACGCGTCATCCACACCATGGGATGGCCGCTGGACCGGGAGACGTTCGGCGGCGCCTTCCTCTACACCATGGGCTCCGACATGGTGGACATCGGGCTCGTCGTCGGGCTCGACTACCGCAATCCCCACCTCGACCCCCACGGACTGTTCCAGGCGCTGAAGACCCACCCCGCCGTGGCGGCCGAACTGGCCGGCGGGAAGATGGTCCACTACGGCGCGAAGGCGCTGCCGGAGGGGGGCTGGTACTCCATCCCCAAGACGTGGCTCGCCGGCTGCCTCCTCGTGGGGGACAGCGCGTCGCTGCTCAATCCCATGCGGCTGAAGGGCATCCACACGGCCATGAAGAGCGGCATGATCGCCGCCGAGGTCACGCTGGAGGCGCTGGTCCAGGACGAGTTCACGGAGGACTTCCTCTCCCGCTACGACGACCGCGTCCGCGCATCGTGGGTGGGGCAGGAACTGCGGGCGTCGCGGAACTTCCACGCCGGCTTCGAGGGCGGGTTCTGGAAGGGCATGATGAACGCGGCGCTGCTCACGCTGAATGGCGGCAAGGGGTTCGGCGAGCGCACCTCCGTCGAGCCCGGCCACGCGCGGATGCGGACGCTCCGGGAGCAGTTCGGCGACCGCGTGCCGGAGTTCCGGCGGGAGAAGGTCGACGGCGAGCGCACCTTCGATCGCGTCACCGACGTGTACGCGTCGGGCACCAAGCACGAGCCCGATCAGCCGCCCCACCTCCGCGTCGCGGACACGAACCTCTGCGCCACGAAGTGCGCCGACGAGTACGGCAATCCCTGCACGCGGTTCTGCCCCGCGGCGGTCTACGAGATGGTGGACGACCCCGCGGGTGAGGCGGGCCGGAAGAAACTCCAGATCAACTTCGAGAACTGCGTCCACTGCAAGACCTGCGACATCATGGACCCCTACCAGGTCATCACCTGGGTGCCGCCGGAGGGGGGCGACGGGCCGCGCTACGTGAACCTGTAGGGTCCCGGGCCGACCGTCCCCGGCCCCCGCGGCCCATGCCCCGAGCCGGGCGATCCCCGGTAGGCTGTAGCACCCCGCGCCCGGCGGTCGTCCAAGGGAGGCGGGCCCCAACGCCGAGGAGATCCTCCATGCGCATCGGTCGTCGACTCGCCATCGCCGCGCTCGCCGCCGCCGCCCTGGCCGTGGCCGGTGCGCCCCCCGCCGCCCGGGCCGCCGATCCGACGCCCACCATCACCTCCATCTCCCCCTCCGCCGGGACCGTCAACGGCGGGACCATCGTGACGGTCAAGGGCACGGACTTCCGCGACCTCATCCGGGTGACCTTCGGCGGCAACGAAGCCACGGAGGTGACGATCCTCAACTCGACGACCCTGACGCTGAAGACGCCCCTCGGAGCCAAGGGGCTCGTCCCCGTGGTCATCCGCCACGAGACCGTGCCGCCCGCCCCGCCGGACACGACCACCTTCGTCCTCGCCAACGGGTTCCAGTACCTGGCGCCGCCCGCCTACCTGTGGATTCCCCGCGCCGACGGCGTCGTCACGGGGGTGGGCACACCGGGCATCGATCTCGTCGTCGTGGACACGGTGAACGAGCGGGTGGCCGGCTCCGTCGACCTCAACGCCAACGACCCGGACCTCGTCGGGGACCTCCAATGGGAGCCCACGCAGGTCCTCTTCGACGCGAGCGGAGCCCATGCCTTCGTCGCGACCCAGGGGACGCCGGGCGCGCGGGACTCGCGGAAGGTCTTCATCCTCAGGACGGCGCGCGTCGTCGGCGCCGAGGCGGGGGACCCGGTGCTGGCCGTCCTCGACACCCAGGGGAACCCGTACCAAGTGGCCCTGGCCGAGAACGGGCAGCATCTCTACGTCTGCGACGGGGGGTCGTGGAAGGCGGCATCGTTCCCCCTCCCCAACGGGAGCGTCCGCCGCTACGACGTCACGGACAAGGCGGCCCCCGTGCTCTCGCCGGCCACGCCGGCGTCGGTGGGGATGCTGCCGGTGATGGCGTACGGCAACCCGTCGTACCGGCAGTGGGGGACGAACTCCTCGTTCCTCGGGCACATCCAGGACGTGGGCAGCCGGTTCGCGGTGACGAACATGGGTTCCCACACGATCTCCGTCCTGGGAACCTCCTCCGTGGCCGTGGAGCGCACCGTCGACGTGGGCGTGACGGACGGGGGACTGTTCCAGTTGACGACCAGCACCACCGGTCCCTACAAGGACGGCCAGATGTACGTGCAGACGCTGGACGTCACGCTGCCGTCGGACACGAACCCGAACTTCTCGTCCGTCGTCGAGTACTTCATCTTCAAGCCCGGCGGGACCGGGGACTCGGCGCTCACGCGCCGCGGCCGCATCCAGTTCCCGGTGCAGTTCTTCCCCCTGGCGTTCGCCATCTCGGGCACTTCCGTCAGCCTCACCGCGGACATCCACACGCGGAACGCGTGGCCCCACGCCGACGGTCAGAGCCTCGTCCTCCTCCCGGCCGCGCCGGTGCCCGGCGAGGTGAAGGACCCGCCGCTGGCGCTGGACAGCGTGGCCGCCTGGTCCCCGGCCACGGGCACGCTCGCCAGCCGGAAGCAGATCGCCGGAGGCGGGCTCCCGACGACGCTGGCGTTCAACGACGTCTCGAAGCTCTACTACGCCCGGGAGTCCGACGGGGGCTGGACCGTCCTCCGGGTCGGCGGCTCCGGCACGCTGCCGCCGGAGCAGGTCCTCACGGTTCCGGACGCGACGGGGCTCGACTCGCTGCGGGTCATCGGCGACGGCAAGACCATGGTCGCCACGGGCCGGTCGGTGCTGGCCTTCATCCAGGCGGATCCCGCCGCCCCCGGTCCGCACCTCGTCCGCACCACGCTCGCGCTCCCGCTGGATCCCTTCGCGGGGGCGTCGTTCCCCCAGCCCGGCGTCGCCGGCGAAGTGGGTCCGGCCCGGCTCTTCGTTCCGAAGCCCACCGAGTCCACGGGCCCGAAGATCGGCAACCACGACGACGGCGAGGTCGTCGCCGCGGGGGACCCGCCGCCGGTGCTGGAACTCGTGGGGCAGTCGGGCGCGGCGCGCCGCATCGAGATCGAGATGGGCACCCAGGAGGACTTCATCGTGGGGACCGGGAACCGCCGCGTCGTCCAGCGTGTGCCCGCCCCGGGGTCCGGTTCTCCTCCGTTGCAGCCCACGGCGGCCCGCTGGCGGCGCGTCCTCCGCAGCGCGGCCCGGCTGCCCAGCCGGAGGGTCCACGTGCGCGTCAACGAGATCCAGTTCGGTTCCTTCCGCGAGTACGGCGAGCCCGTCTGGTTCCTGGCGGAGGAGGCGGAACCCTGCGAGGCCCTCGACCCGGAGGCGGGAAGCACGGTCGACGCGGCCGCGCCCCCCGTGTTCACCGTGGGAGCGGCGGAGGGGAGTCGCGTCTGGATCGAGATCGCCGGACCGGGCGGATTCGAGGACGGCCGCATCCTCCGCGCGCGCCTCGAGGGAACCGTCGTCGACGGCGAGATCGAGGGGAGCCCCTCCCCCTCCGCGTGGCGCCGGGCCGTCGCGAAGGCGCGCCGCCTGGACGAGGGGAACGAGACGCCGACGGTGTTCTGGCGGGCGCGCACCCTCGATCCGCTGGGCCGCGAGGTGTTCTCCGACGCCGACGCGGAGGCGTCGGACCTGATCATCACCAGGTAGCGGACCGATCCCTCCGCGCCGCTCCCGACCTCTCCCGTGAGACCCCTCGCCACCGCGCTCCTCCTCCTCGTCGGCGTCGTGCTCCCCTCGGGGGCCGACCCCGCCCTCGCCGGCGACGACCCCTTCACGCTGGAGGACTCGGTGGCGCTGTACGAGGTCCACGAGATGGAGTGGTCCCCCGCGGGGGACCGCCTCGCGTTCGTCGTGCAGGGGGTGGACCTCGACGCGGACGAGGACACGTCCGTGCTCTGGGTCGCCGACCTCTCCGGCGACGCCCCGCGCGTCGCGCCCCGCCCCGGAGGGCCGCTCCACCCGCGATCCCCCCGCTGGTCCCCCGACGGCGCGCGCCTGGCGTTCCTCGGGGAGGACGGCGACGGGACGACCCAGGTCTACGCGGAGCCCGCCGGCGGCGGCGCCGCGGTGCCGCTGACGACGCTCGCCTACGGCGCCCTCGACTTCGCGTGGGACCCGCGGGGCCGCTGGCTCGTCGTCCTCGCCTTCCCCGATCCCGTCGACGAGGACGGTGGCGGTGAGGAGGAGGACGACGCGCCCGAATCCGTCGCGTGGCGGGAGAGCGACCGCACGGACGGGCCGGACATCCTCCGCCTGCCCGACGCCGGCGGCGCGCCGGAACCGCTGCTCCACGGGTTCGACGGGGGCATCCAGGAGATCGCCTGCGATGCGGTCCGGCCCGTCGTGTGGTTCGTCTCGGGGCCGCGCGGCTCCCATTCCAAGGACCTCGTGCCGTACGAACTCCACGAGGTCCCGCTGGCGGGGGGCCCGCCGCGGCGGAGGACCGAGGACCCGGCGGCGGAGGAGTTCCCCGTCCCGCTCCCCGACGGGCGGCTGGCCTGGGTCGCCCACGGCGGGATCGGGCCCGGGGGCCGCCCGCGGACGACGGAGACGCTGCCCCGCGTCCTCGACCCCGCCACGGGCGCCGTGCGCGTGCTGGCGGGCGGCGGCACCCACGACTTCTCCGCACCCGCGGATCGGGCCCCCTTCGCGCCCTCCGCGGACGGGAAGTCCCTCGTCGCCATCGCGACCCGGGGGCGTCGCCGCGAGGTCGTGGCGGTGGACCTGGAGTCGGGGAAGGTGCGCCCGCTGGGCGGTCCCGTGACGGCGGTGGACGCGCTGGCGGTGGCGCCGCGCACCGGTCGCATCGCCGTGGCCGGCGGGACCGTCGACCGCCTGACGGAGGTCTGGGTCGCCCCCTCCGCCGATCGCATGGCGGAGGCGAAGCCGGTGACGAACCTCCATGGCGGGCTGGACGGCCGCGCGCGGCCGCGCGTGGAACCCGTGGAGTGGACCGCCCCCGACGGCCTCGCCATCGAGGGGCTCCTGGTGTCCCCCGCGGGCGCCGCCGCCGACGCGCGCCTCCCGCTCGTCGTCTCCCTGCACGGAGGTCCCTGGGACGCCGACCTCGAATCGCTCCCGTACCTGGCGGCGTGGTGGGGGCCGACCACGGTGTTCGCGGCGTCCGGGCGTCGCACGCTCCTCGTCAACTACCGCGGGAGCACGGGCCGCGGGGAACCGTTCCTCCGCGCCATGGACGGCGCCCCCGTCACGGGGCCCGCGGGGGACGTGGCCGCGGGCATCGATGCCATGGTCGCGCGCGGCGTCGCCGACCGGGAGCGCGTGTTCCTCGCCGGCTTCTCCTACGGAGGGGCGGTCGTGAACGGACTGCTGGTCTCGGGCCGGCGGTTCGCCGCCGCGGTGGTGGGCGCGGGGATCTCCGACGACGTCTCCTTCCACGGGACCTCCGACGGGTTCCTCTCCACGGACACGCGCTACGGCGCCGCTCCGTGGGAGGCCCCGGAGATGTACGTGCGCGAGTCGCCGGTGTTCCACGCGGGGAAGTGCGGGACGCCGACGCTCTTCGTGCACGGGACCGCGGACGAGCGGGTCCCGCTGGGGCAGAGCCTCGAGATGTTCCGGGCGCTGCAGCGGGTCGGCGTCGCGACGGACGTCGTGTACCTCGAGGGCGAGGGGCACGCGTTCGCGTACCCCTCCAGCCGCCTCGCCTACGCCCGCGCGATGCTCGACTGGTTCAACGCCCACGACCCGGGCCGGAAGTAGGCACGGACCCGGCCATCGCGGCGCGCGCGAAGGCGAGTTCCGCCGCGATGGCGTCGCCCAGGGCGCCGTCGTCCCCGGGACCGCCGGGCACGGCGCTCCACGTGTAGGTCTCGACCTCGAGCGCCGGCGGGACGGGACCGGGGTCCGCCGCCAGCGCGGCCAGCGCCGCCCCGACCGCCGACGAGGTCGTCGCGACGCCGGAGACGCCCGCGCGGTGGAGCGGAGCGTGGAAGTGGACCCGCCACGGATGGAACGCGCGCCAGCGCGGGAGGTCCGCGAGCACCTCCGGCAGGTCGGCGGCGAAGCGCAGCACCCCCAGCCGGTCCCGCGCGGCGCACTGGTGGAGCCAGCGGGGCTCGTCGAACGCGCGGAGCGCCTCCACGGCGGCCCCGTCGGCGGCGGGGTCGGCGATCTCCAGGGCCGCGGAGATCTGCACCTTCGCCACGGGGACTCCGGCGGCGCGGAGGCGGGCCCACGCGATGGCGGGGTCCGTGCCCATCACCGACGCGTGGCAGAGGTCCAGGCAGATCCCGAGGTGGGGCAGCCATCGATCCCCGTCGCCGGCGAGAACCGCGGGGAGATCGCCGCGCCAGAACGCGATGGCGTCCTCCACGGTCTCCAGCGTGCAACCCGGTTCCGGCTCCGGCGCGAGGACGAGATGGACTCCCGTGGCGGCGGCGGTCTCCGCGAAGGCCTCCGCGGCGAGGACGCAGCCCCGCGCGAGCGTGCGGCGCGGGCCGGGGCCGCCGCGGAACCGCCGCCACGTCCCCGGAGACGTGCTCACCACGCAGCGGGTGCCCGGATCGAGCAGCCGCGCCAGCGCGCGGGCGACGTCCACGGTGTACGCCAGCCGCGCCGGGTCGTCCCAGTCGGGGAGGTAGACCCGCTCCTTCACGCGCGCCGCGTGGAAGTCGCCCGCGGGGAACGCATTGACGGTGGCCACCGCGAGCCCGCCGCCCTCGAGGCGGGCGCGCAGATCCCGTGCGGCGTCCGCGGAGCGCGCCAGCGTGGCGGCGATGCGCGCCGGGAGCCAGAGCCCGAGGGGAAACGCTCCCTCGCCCCCGCCGGCGCGATCGCGCACCGCCGCCGCGGGTCCCGCCAGCATGGCCGCCAGCGCGGGGAGATCCTCCGCGGGATGGACGTTCGTCCCGTAGGCGACGGGGATCACGGGAGGTCCGTGCGGACGTCCTCGTAGTGCGCCCGCGTGCTCCCCGCCCAGCGCGCGAGGTTGAACGGGATCACCTCGAGGAACCGCCAGCAGGTCCGCCCGCCGGCCCGGATGCGGAGCAGCAGCACGCCGCGGCCCTCGTCGAGCGCCCCGCGCGCGCCGTCGAAGAACGGGTCCCCGCCGACGGAGAGATCCAGCGTGCCGCCGTCCCGCGTCTCGCCGGTGCGCACGGGGGCTTCGTGGAACGCCTCGGCGCCGCCGTCGCGGGGGGAGCGCCGCCACGCCGCGACCTCGGCGCCGTCCAGCGGGCGACCGTCCGCCGCCAGCACGCGGATGCCGCAGGTCGCGGGCAGGTCGCCCAGGTACTCGCCGCGATCCGGCGGCGGGTTCCGGTTCCCGGCGCGAGCGCGCCTCCCGGCGATGCGCTGCAGCGCCGCCGCGGAGTGGGCGTCGAGTCCGCCCTCCGTCTCGCCCGCCATGATGCCGCCGGCCGTCGTGCGGTGCACGGTGCCGTCCTCCGCCACGGCCAGCGCGGGCGCGCCGCCCTCCCCGTCGGCGATCCGCACCTCGTCCGCGGCCACGTCGAGCCGCCGGAGGTCGACGAGGTAGCGCGCGCGGCAGAGATCCCGCAGCAGGTCCCGTCCGAGCCACGGCGGATCGGGCGCCGCGCCCCCGGCGCCGTCGCGCGGCGCGTCGCCGTCGAGGAGCGTGGCCGGGAAGCCGACCATCATGTCCACGGTGAGGTCCGACGCGTCCGGGTCGGCGACGGGGTCGCCGCCGGAGAGCGGCAGCGCGCCGTCGTCCACGATGACGATCCGATCCACGGCCAGCCGATCGGAGACGCCGCGCGGCGTGAGCGGATGGACGGCGTCCCGCAGCATCCCGTTCCACCGGGCCACCTGGCGCTGGATCCGCGCCTCGAACCCGGCGGCCCCGTCCCCCGGTCCCGGGAACGTCGCCGCGAACCGACGCGCGACGGAGCGCTCCACCCACACGCCCAGGAGCAGCGCGTCGCTCACCACCGCGAGGTCGTTGTTCGCGCGCGAGAGTTCCTCCGCCTCGCCGGCGGGATCCACCACGAACCGCACCTCGTGGCGCGCCCCGTCCCAGGGCAGCCGGAGCGTGGACGTCCCCTCCCCGAAGCGATCGATGGCGTCCACGCTCCCGTCGGAGGCCGGCGCGCCGTCCACGAGCCACGCGCAGCGGACGCGCACCCCGTCGGAGGTCCCCGTGTTCCGCACGTGCGCGACCCAGACCACGGCATCCCCCTGCCGCGGCCGGCCGCCGTCCCGCGCATCGAAATCGATCCGGGGCGTCCGTTCGATGAACGTGACGTCCAGGTCGGGGAGGCCGCGCTCCGTCGCGCGGAGGAGGAGCGGCGGCGCGCGGAGTTCCACGCCGGGGCGGCCCCGCAGGCGGGCCTCGATGCGCGCCTCGCCGGGTCCGACGTAGTGGGCCACCGGGCCGGCGCGGCCGTCGGAGTGGGCGCCCCTGAACACCCAGGCCACCCGCGGGCTGGCGGAGAAGATCTCCAGTCCCGCGAGGCTGTACGTGCGGTGCCCCCCGTCGAACTCGACGACCGCGCGGAGCGGCAGTTCGCCGCCCTTCGTCACCACGTCGCCGTCCACGTCCCAGCGGATGGCCACCGGGCGCTGCTCCGCCCACAGCGCCACCTCGCCGATCTCCACGCGCGGGTCCCCGTCGCGGCGCAGCACGACCACGCGGAAGATGCGGGCCCGCACGGGCACCCGGAACCGCTCGTCGTCGCTCCAGGTCCCCCCCGAGACGCGGTGCTGCCGGACGACGACCTCCAGCCGCTCCGGGTCCTCCCCCGCCAGGAGGCTCCACTCGTGCGGACCCTCGCCCGCGAGGAACACCTGCGCGCGGCTCACGGCCACGGGGTCGGCGAGGGTGACCTCCAGGAACGCCGGGTTGACGGCGCGCGTCCGCATCGCCGTGGCGGGGCGCCCGTCGAAGGCGTCCTCCGCGCGGCCGACGTCGCAGGCGGAGTGGCGGAGGCGCGCCTTCCCGAGGCGGACCAGCGTCCCCACCTCGACGCGCGCGAGGCGCCCGGGGAGGCCGTCGTCGGGGGACGCGGCGGCGGGGGGAGGGCCCCCGAGCGCACCCGCGAGCACCCAACCCGCGACGAGGGCGGCGGAGGCGGCGGGGCGGGGCGGGATCACGGTCGCATGGTACGACTCCCGCGGACCCGTGGGCGAAGCCTCGGCAGGGGCCGCGGCGCACGGCCCGCCGGGAGGCGGGCCGATCCCGTCGCCCCCGCGTCCCCCCCGGTGCTCCCCTGTCCCCGGGGCGTGTTAGTGTTTCGTTCGGATGGGTTCCACCGCACGTCCGACCGCGACTCCGACGCGCCGACGCACCGGTCGGGCAGGAGGGGGCTCGCCCGCGCTGCCCTTCTCGACGGGGGTGGCGCGGGCACACCGCCCCGACCCGCTGGCCCGCGTCCCCGACCCGGGGCCGCCTCCCGCCGCCGACGACGTCCGCGTGGAGCGCCTCCCGCTCCCTCCCGCCGCGGGGGGCGGCGCGCTCTCCCGCTACCGGCCCGCCCCCGACGGCCGCGCGCTGCCCTTCGAGTGGACGCTCAATCCCTACCGCGGCTGCGAGTTCGCGTGCGGCTACTGCTATGCCCGCTACACCCACGGGTTCCTCGGGCTGGACGACCCCGTCGCCTTCGAGAAGCGCATCTTCGTCAAGGACGACCTCGCCCCCGCCCTCGCCCGCGACCTCGATCGGCGCGTCGCCCCCGGCCACCGCATCGCCCTGGGCACCGCCACGGACCCGTACCAGCCGGCGGAGCGCGTCCACCAGGTCACGCGCGCCTGCCTCCAGGTCATGGCGCGGCGGGCCGCCGGCGGGCGGCCGCTCCGGCTCTCCATCACGACCAAGTCCGATCTGGTGCTCCGCGACCTCGACCTGCTCCGGGTCCTGGCCCGCCACGGCTCCCTCCACGTGAACGTGTCCATCACGACCCTCGATCGCCGCCTCGCCCGCCTCCTCGAGCCCCGCGCGCCGACGCCGGAGCGCCGCCTCCGCGTGGTCCGCGTGCTCGCCGCCGAGGGCATCGAGACGGGGGTCTTCCTCATGCCCGTCCTCCCCGGTCTCACCGACGACCCGGGCGCCCTGGAGCATGTCGTCGCCCGGGCGGCGGAGTGCGGCGCCCGCTACCTCGTCCACCAGGTGGCGTTCCTGCGGGAGCCGACGCGCTCCTTCTGGCTCGACCGCGTGGGGCGCGACTTCCCCGCGCTGCTGGAGCGGTACCGCCGCTGGTACGCGGGGGGCGCCCACGCC
Source organism: uncultured Planctomycetota bacterium (assembly GCA_964607145.1). Lineage (GTDB taxonomy): Bacteria > Planctomycetota > JAJSAM01 > JAJSAM01 > JAKLKS01 > CAZSIX01. Next base: position 50,551 of record CAZSIX010000020.1, read on the forward strand.
GACGGGGACCTCCGGGCCGCCGTCGCCCGCCGGGTCTCCCGCTCCCGCCGCCGCCACGGCCTCGCCGAGTCGCCCACCGACGCCGCGCCCCCGGACCCGCAACTCCTCCTCGGCTTCGCCGCGACTCCCGTGGCAGCGAGTCACGTGGAGGTGTAGGGGGACCGGCCCGCTCCGCCGCAGGCGGCGGCCGCGCCCCCGCGGGAACCGCGCTATCCTCTCCCGCGTCCAAGGGCGGGTCCCCGCGGAAGGAGTCCCCATGCGCCCCCTCGCCGCCGTCGCCGTGCTCGCCCTCGCGACCGTCGCCCTCGCCCCCGCCCCCCGGGCGGCCGCCTGCTGCATGGTCCCGCGCGGCTACCCCGGCTCCATCGGGCAGGACGGGCAGCGGGGCATCCTCGTCCACCGCGACGGGCGGGAGGACCTCCTCCTCGGCATCCGGTACCGCATCAAGGGGGAGACCCTCCCGGACCGTTTCGCGTGGGTCATCACCGTCCCGTCGGAGCCGGACCGGTACGCGCTGGTGGACGCGAAGGAGTTCCTGGACGCGTTCACGTGGGCCGCGGCCCGCCTGGCGCCACCCCCGCCGAAGGACTGGTCGCTGGGCGCCTCGCGGGGCAGCGTCATGGCGCCCGCCGCCGAGGCGACCCCCCTCGACTTCGGTCGCCGCGAGGTCGTCGGTCCCTACGACATCCAGCCCGTCCGCGCCCGCGGGCTCCCCGCCCTGGGCGCGCTCAACGAGTGGCTCGGCGCCAACGGGTTCCCCACGGAGGACCCCGACCACATGGCGTGGTTCGTGGAGCACGGCTTCACGTTCCTCGCCGTGAAGGTGGCGCCCCCGGCGGGGGAGACCGCCGTCACCGCCGCCGCCGCGCTCCCGCCGCTCCACCTCTCCTTCGCGTCGGAGCGCCCCTACTACCCGCTCAAGTTCTCCTCCCGGCAGGGGGTCTTCCCGCTGGACCTCGTCACCCTCACGGCGGAGGCCATCGACTACGAGAAGTCCGCCGACGCGCTCCGTCGCATCGGCTGGGCGGACACGGGCCTCCTCCGCAACGTGTCCGTGGGCGCGCCGGACCTCCCCGGCGCCATCCCGGAACCGCTGCGCGCGCCCGCCGGCCCGGGGACCACGTGGTACCTGAACTTCCTCACGCCGCGTCGCGTCAACGCGGGCGACACCATCCGCACCTGGACGGACGACGTCTTCCTCGCCACGGGACCGCTCCCCGCGGACGTCCCCTGGCCGTGGATCGCGGCGGCCGTCCTCGCGCTCCTCGCGGCCGGCCTGGCGCTGCGGGGGAGGCGCGGGACGGGCGGGGCGCCGACGGTCGCTCCCGCCTGACGCGGGCCCTCCGGCGGGCGGAGCCCCGGCGACGGCGCCCGCCCCCTCTACCCCTTCCGAATGCCGTCCTCCCCTCGCGCCACCGCCGTACACTCGGCCCCCATGAGCGACGAGCCGGAGTTCCTCCCGCCCGCCAGCGTGGTGGATGCCCTCAAGGCCATCCAGGACGAGCACGGCTGGCTGGAACCGGCGGCCCTCGCCGCCCACGCGAAGGCGACGTCAACGCCGCTCTACCGCCTCCACGGCGTGGCTTCCTTCTTCCCCCACTTCCGGCGCGCCGCACCGCCCCGGTGCACGCTGCAGGTCTGCCGCGACGCCGCCTGCTTCCTCGCCGGAGGGGAGGCCCTCGCCGCGCGCGCCCGCGCCGCGGCCGTGGCCGACCCCACGATCCACGTGGAGGAGGTCTCCTGCCTCGGCCGCTGCGACATCGCGCCGGCCTTCACCGTGAACGACGTCCCCCGGGGCGGCGCCGATGGCGCCCGCCTCGCCGCCCTCGCGGCGACGCCTCCCTCCGACCCGCTCCTCGCCCCGCCCCCGGCGACGCCCTACCGGACGGACCCCTACGCGGCCCCCGCGGAGCGCTACGGCGCCCTCCGCGCCCTCCTCGCCGGCGGCGCCGCCGCGGAGGAGCGTGCCGTCGCGGCGCTGAAGGACGCGGGCCTCCGCGGCATGGGCGGTGCCGGCTTCCCCACGGGCATGAAGTGGGGATTCGTGAGGGGGGCGAAGGGGGCGCCGAAGTTCGTCGTCTGCAACGCCGACGAGAGCGAGCCCGGCACCTTCAAGGACCGCGAGGTCCTCGCCCGCCTGCCGCACCTCGTGCTGGAGGGGATGCTCTGCGGCGCGCGCGTCGTGGGCGCGCACCGCGCGGTCCTCTACGTCCGCCACGAGTACGGGCCCGAGGAGCACGCCTTCCGCGCGGCGCTGGACGAGGCGCGGCGGGCGGGGGCGGTGGGGCGGGACGTCCTCGGCTCCGGCTGGGACTGCGAGGTCGACGTGTTCGTCTCCCCCGGCGGCTACATCTGCGGCGAAGAGACGGCGCTGCTGGAGGCCATGGAGGGGAAGCGCGCGGAGCCCCGCAACAAGCCCCCGTTCCCCGGCGTGCAGGGCCTCCACGGCAAGCCCACGCTCATCAACAACGTCGAGACCTTCGCCTTCGTCCCCCGCATCCTGCTGCACGGCGCCGCCGCGTGGAAGGCGCTGGGCGTGCGGGGCGCGGCGGGCCTCAAGTTCCTCTCCGTCTCCGGCCACGTCGCGAACCCGCGGGCCGTCGAGGTCCCCATGGGCACCACCGTGCGCGAGGTCATCGACCTCTGCGGCGGCGTCGCCGGCGGCCGCCCGCTCAAGGCCTTCTCCCCCGGCGGCGCGTCCTCCAACTTCCTCCCCGCCTCGGCGGCGGACACGCCCATGGACTTCCAGACCATGGCCGAGGCCGGCTCCATGCTCGGCTCCGGCGCGCTGTTCGTCGTCGCCGGGGGAACGCCCATGCTTCCCCTCGCCACCAACGTCGTCCGCTTCTTCCGCAACGAGTCCTGCGGGAAGTGCGTCCCCTGCCGCGTCGGCTCGGAGAAGGCCGTCCGCATCCTCGAGGACGTCGCCGCCGGCGCCCCCGGCGCCTCCGCCGGTCTCGCCGCCTTCCCCGACCTCGCCGACGCCCTCGCCATGACCAGCATCTGCGGCCTCGGCCAGGCCGCCCTCAACCCCGCGCTTTCGGCCCGGCGCCACTTCCCGGACGAGATGGGCGGGTGAGGGCCGGTACGGGGTCGGACCCCGGGTTGGTTCCGCGCGGTGAGCGGCGCCGGGCGGGCGTTGATCCCTTCCGGACGGGGAGTTGCGCCCGCAGTTCGAATTGCTGGTTCCCGCGGGCGTACGGGCGGCCGATCCCCGCCGCGGGAGAGATCCGTCCCCCGCCGCCGCTCCCGACGGCCACGCTCGCGCCCCGAAGGGCGGCCCTCGTGGAGCGCTTCCGCCGGCTGGTGGGCGCCCATGCGGAGGGCCGGCGACGGCGTCCAGCGGGACGACGGTTCGCCCGTGAGCGCCGGCCCGGGGGGAGCGTGTCGCCCCTCCGCTACGGGCTCTCCCGGTGATAGAGAAGGCCATCCCGCGGTTCCGGGGAGATGTTGTGCCGGCAGTGGCGAGGAAGGCGGCGCACCAACCGGAATCCCGCCTTCTCCAGGACCCGGGCGGATGCCCGGTTTTCGGCATCGCAGATGGCCCGGACCCGGGCCACGCCGGTGCGGGCGAGCAGGGATGCCGCGAGGAGGTCCACGGCGGCCGTCGCGATGCCGGCGTTCCATGCGGCAGGCTCGATGGTGTAACTCGTCTCCGCCTCCTCGCCGTCGGACGCGGCAATGATGAACCCCACCGCCCGTCCATCGCCGTTGCGCTCGATGACCCACGAGGGGCGCCCCTTCCATCCGTCCGCGATCACCAACTCGAGGAAACGCCCTGCCTCCTCCCCGGTGCGCTTGGGCCGCCAGCCGACGAACCGCGTGGAGGCCTCCCCGTCGCAGAAGGTCCTGAGGATCACGTCCCGGTCCGAGGTGGCAGGGGGCCGGAGGGATACGAGCGGGCCGGCGAGGACGCCCGGCGGAGGCAGTGTCATGCCCCGACATCCTACGAGCAATGGCGGTCAACCCTGCCGCTCGCAGGCTCCATCCGGTCCTCGGACGGGATCCGGTCCACGCGTACCGCGTCAGCCACCGGTCGGTTTTCGGCGCCGATCCTGCGCTCGCGCCCACGGTCGGCGAGGTCGAGGAACCGCCGCTTCCCGGTCTCCTTCGCCTCGCGTCCCGCCTCGACGACATCCCCGAGGACGCGGCGGGCGGTCTTCGGCGGGAGAATCACGCTCCGGCGGGTGGGCCTTTCGGTGGTGGACGCGGAACCAGCGGACCCGACGGTGCAGCATGGGCCCATGCCGGGGCCGTGCCGCCGGGGAAGGGGCAGGACTCGAGATCGCGTTCCGCCCGCCTCCCGGTGCCTGCGGGGATGCCGGTCCACGCCGACGACGGTGCCGACACCCGCGGGACTCCATCCCCCGCCCTCCGGATCCAACCGCCCATCCCCGGCGATCGGCCCCGAAGCGTTCGGCCGCACCCTGCCACGCCTTCCCCCGCCCCCCTCCCCCGCGCCCCGGCTAGAATCCCCCCCCGCATGCCCCCTCCCTCCCACGACGACGTGCGCATGCGGGGGTTCCATCGGCGCATCCCGCTGGGGCAGGCGCTGAAGGCGGCGCTGGGGGCGGTGGCGCCGCTGGGGACCGCCGAGGAGGTGGGGCTGCGGGAGGCGCTGGGGCGGTTCCCGGCGGCGGACGTGCGGGCACCGCGGGCGGTGCCGGGGTTCGACCGGGCGGCCATGGACGGGTACGCGGTGCGGGGGGAGGCGACGTTCCCGGCGACGGCCTACGACCCGGTGCTGCTGGACGTGGTGGGGGAGAGCCTCCCGGACGCGCCCTTCGAGGGGTCCGTGGGCGCGCGGCAGGCGGTGCGCATCATGACGGGGGCCCCCATGCCCGCGGGCGCCGACGGGGTGGTGCCGGCGGAGTTCGCGGAGGAGTCCCGCGGGCTGCTCCGGGTCTCCGGTCCCGTGGCGCCGGGCCGCAACGTGGGCCGCGCGGGGGAGGACCTGGAGGAGGGCGCCGTCGCCGTGCCCGGCTCCCGGGCGCTCCGCCCGCAGGATCTCGGCGTGCTCGCCTCCCTCGGCCTCGCGCGCCTCGCCGTGGCGCCGGCCCCGCGGGTCGCCCTCCTCGCCACGGGGAACGAGATCGTGAAGGCGGGCGCGGAACTGGGCCCCTTCCAGGTCTACGACGCCGACACGCCCATGCTGGCGGCGCTGGTGGAGCGGTGGGGCGGACGCGTGGCGACCCAGTCGCTGCAGCCCGACGAGGAGCCCCGCATCCGCCGCGCGGCGACGCGCATGGCCGTGTCCCCGGGGGTCGACCTGGTGCTCATCACCGGCGGGACGTCGGTGGGCCGCGAGGACCACGCCCCCGCCATGCTCGCCGACGCCGGTCGCCTCGTCTTCCACGGGGTGGCGCTCCGCCCCGCGTCGCCCACGGCCTTCGGCGTGCTGGAGGGGAGGCCGGTCTTCCTCCTCCCGGGGAACCCGGTGGCCTGCCTCTGCGCGTTCGACCTCCTCGTGGGGCCGACCCTGCGCCGGCTCCAGGGGCTCCCGCCGTCGCCGCCCTACCCGGTGGTGACCCTTCCCCTGGCGCGCCGCCTCGCTTCCGAGGCGGGCCGCACGGACTACGCCCGCGTGGAGGTCACGGCCGGGGGCGTGGTGCCGGTGGCGGTGTCCGGCGCGTCCATCCTGTCGTCGGCGTCCCGCGCCCACGGATACGTGGTCGTGCCCCACGACGTGGAGGGGTGGGACGCGGGGGAACGGGTGGAGGTGCACCTGTACGGGGCGGTGGGGTGAAGGGCGCGCGGCGCGACACCGGCTTCCTGCAGGTGCTGTCCCGCGACGACGCGGAGCGGGCGTGGCACGGCGCGGCGGACTTCTCGGCGCGGGCGGAGGAGGAGGTCCCGCTCGGCGCGGCCCTGGGGCGCGTGCTCGCCGCCGACGTGAGGGCCCCGGAGGACGTGCCCGGCTTCCGGCGCGCCGATCGGGACGGCTTCGCGGTGCGCGCGCGGGACACCTTCGGCGCCGACGAGACGGCGCCGGTCCCGCTCCGCCGGGCGCGGGAGGCGCTGGCGCCGGGGGACCGGCCCGCCGACGTCCACGGGGAGGGAGCGGCGACGCAGGTCGCCACGGGCGCCGTCGTCCCCCGCGGCGCCGACGCGGTGCTCATGGTGGAGGACACCGTCGAGGAGGGGGACCGCGTCCTCGCGCTCCGGCCCGTCACCCCGGGGGAGCACGTCGCGCAGGCGGGGACCGACGTGGCGCGGGGCGACACCGTGGCGCGGCGGGGGGACGTGCTCTCGCCCCGCGACACGGCGGTGCTGGCGGCGTGCGGCGTGGCGGCGGTGGCGGTGGTGCGGCGGCCCCGCGTCGCCGTCCTCTCCACGGGGGACGAGATCACGGGTCCCGGCGGCGCGCTGGCGGAGGGGCTCGTGCGGGACGTCAACGGGCGTGCGCTGGCGGACTCCGTGCGCGCCGCGGGCGGCCACCCGGTGGAGCGGGGCGTGGTGCCCGACGACGGGGCCGCCTTCGCCGCCGCCGTGCGCGCCGCGGCGGCGGAGGCCGACCTCGTCCTCCTCTCCGGTGGCACGAGCAAGGGGGCGGGGGACGTCGCGGCGACGGCGCTGGCCGCCATGGCGGAGGCGCGGGTCGTCGTCCACGGCGTGGCCCTCCGGCCGGGGAAGCCGCTGCTTCTGGCGACCGTCGGCGCGGTCCCGCTGGCGGTGCTGCCGGGATTCCCGACGAGCGCGGTCTTCACGTTCCACGAGTTCGTGGCGCCCGTGATCCGGCGCATGGCCGGCCTCCCCCCGCGGGCCCCGGCGGAGCGCGCCCCGGCGCGGCTCGCGGTGCGCGTGCGCAGCCGGCGCGGGTTCCTCGACTTCGTGCTCGTGGACCTCGTGCGAGGCCGGGACGGGCTCGCGGCCTGGCCCATCGGGCGGGGCTCCGGCTCGGTCACGACGTTCGCGCGGGCCGACGGGTTCACCGTGGTCCCCGCGGATCGGGAGCAGGTGGAGGCGGGGGAGGAGGTGGACGTCGTCCTCCTCGGCGAGGGGCGCGCGGCGGCGGACCTCGCCGTCGTCGGGAGCCACTGCGTCGGCGTGGACCTCCTCGTGGGGATGCTGGCGGAGCGGACCGGGTTCCGGGGGAAGGTCATCGCGGCGGGCTCCATGGCGGGGCTCGACGCGGCGCGGCGCGGCGCGTGCGACGTGGCCGGCGTACACCTCCTCGACGGCGCGACGGATCGCTACAACGCGCCCTTCGTGGAGGGGGACCCGGGGGTGGTGCTGGTGCCCGGGTACGGGCGGCGCCAGGGCTGGGTCTTCCGGCCCGGGGACGCGCGGTTCGAGGGACGGGACGCGGCGGCGTGCGCGGCGGCGGCGCGGGCCGACCCCGGCTTCCTGCTGGCGCAGCGCAACCGGGGATCGGGGACGCGCCTCCTCCTGGATCGACTCTTCGGCGGCGACGCGGGGACGCTGCCCGGCGGCGACGCCGAACTCCGCACGCACGCGGCGGTGTGCGCGGCGGTGCGCCACGGCAAGGCGGACGGCGGCCTCGCGGAGGAGACGGCGGCCCGCGCGGCGGGCCTCGGGTTCGCGTTCCTGCGGGAGGAGCGGTTCGACTTCCTCGTCCCGCGGGAGCGCCTGGACCGGCCGCCGGTGGCGGCCTTCGTGCGGCTGCTGGCGGACCCCGGCGTGCGGGCGGCGCTGCGGGGGGCGGGGTTCCCGGGGTGAGGCCGTGAGCGGAGGGGCTGCGGGGCGCGGAGTCGGCCGGTCGGCCCGGCGTCGCACCGTCGTCCGGGACGCGTCGACGGCGCCCACAAGGGCGTCCCCGCCCGCGGGGGGCGCTATGATCGGGGCCGCGAGGCGCGCGGGACGCCCCGCACCGCAGGTCCACGAGAGGGGAGTCCCCATGCTCCGTCGCGCCGCCGTCGTCGCCGCCGTCGCCCTCGCCGCCGTCGCTTCCACCGCGCTGGCGCACTCGTTCTCCGGGCACCTCGTGCCGCTGGAGGATGAACTCGCGCTCCGGCGGGACGAGGACTTCGGCGGCACGCTCGACTCGGTCGCGAAGAAGCGGCTGAAGGCGGTCGTCAAGTCGCTGGCCCTCATCGAGAAGGAGGCCGACGACCTGGGCGACGACCTCAAGACCGCGGGCAAGGTCTCCGGGCTCCTGGAGAAGGTCTACGGCGAGGAGATCACGCTCACCGCGAAGGAGAACCTCGGCAGCCTGCTCTCCGACCTCGCCGCCTCCCTCCGGTCCGACGTCGCCAACGGGATCTCCGCGCTGGAGGGACGCATCCCCGGGCTCTCCGCGAAGGGCGCCGTCAAGGTGCAGAAGGCCGTGGACAAGGCCAACGCCGCCGCCGAGGGGGCGGGCGCGTTCCTCCCGGGGAAGACGTTCTACAAGGCGCTCGCGAAGGCCTACAAGTCGACGGCGAAGGGCGTGAAGGCGGCGGACAAGGACTCCGGCGGCGGCGGCGCGTCGAGCCTGAGCATGAACATCGGCTCCTTCGCCTTCACCGGCGGCCCGGACACGAAGATCGAGATCCACGGCAGCAACGACGCGATGCAGGTCTCCGCCAGCGCGCCGGGCCCGGGGGGCACCTGGTACCTGTACGTGTACGTCCCCGGCGTGACCGCCGCCGACACCTACGCGCTCGACGCGGGCGGCGTGACGGCGTTCGTGAACTTCGTGCCCGACTCCGGCGACCCCACCCAGTACGACGCGCTCCCCGGCGGGACGCTGACGGTGACGACCTTCGACCCGCCGAACCGCGTGGCCGGCACCTTCGCCTTCCCGGCCAACAACGCTTCCGCCGGACCCACCGCCGTCAGCGGCGGCACGTTCGACATCACGGCCATCGAGACGTACCCGTAGCGGCCCGCGGAACCCCGCCGTCAGGAGTCTGGTCGGGGGTCCTCCGGCGCACGTTCCCCGCCCGCCCCGCCGCGACCGGTCGGCTATCGTTGTCCGCTGCATGCGCGAGATCGTCCTCCACTACCGGCTCGAGCGACGCCTCGGCGGCGGGGGAATGGGCGAGGTCTGGCTCGCCCGCGACACGCGCCTGGAGCGCGCCGTCGCGCTCAAGTTCCTGACGCAGGGGGGCGACGCCGCGTCCACGGCCCGCGATCGGCTGCTGCGCGAGGCACGCGCGGGGAGCCGGCTCGACCACCCCAACGTGCTGCGCGTGTACGCCGTGGAGCAGTCCGACGAGGAGGGGGACTTCCTCGTCCTGGAGTACGTGGACGGGCGCACGCTGCGCGACGTCATCGAGGCGGGCGGGCTCCCCACCGGGGCGGCCCTGGACCTGGCGGTGCAGGTGGCGGACGGCCTCCACGCGGCCCACGCGCAGGGCGTCATCCACCGGGACGTCAAGCCGGACAACGTGCTCGTGGACCGCCAGGGCCGCGTGCGCGTGATGGACTTCGGGCTCTCCATGGTGCGCGACGCCACCCGCCTGACGGTGGAGGGCTCGACCCTCGGCACCCTCGCCTACATGTCGCCGGAGCAGGCGCGCGCGGAGCCGCTGGACGCCCGCACGGACCTGTTCTCCTTCGGGATGGTGCTCTTCGAACTGGTGGCGGGGAGGCTGCCCTTCCGCCACGACTCCATCACGCCCGCCACGGCCATCAACGCCATCCTGCACGAGCCGCCGGAGCCGTTCTCCCGCTTCCGCGCGGACGTGCCGCCGGCCCTCCAGGCGCTGGTGAGCCGGCTGCTGGAGAAGGACCGCGCCCTCCGGCCCGCGGACATGGGCGAGGTCGCGGCGGAGATCCGGCGCATCCGCGCGGGCCTCGGCTCCGCGGAGGGGGCGGCGCTCCCCGCCGGCGGGCCGACGGGCGCGGCGCGGCCGCCGTCGTGGGAGACCGCCGCGAAGACGGTGGTGCAGACGGTTCCGCCGGACCC
>CAZSIX010000021.1:0-59262 GCA_964607145.1 uncultured Planctomycetota bacterium
CGTCGAACAGCCGCGCGGTGTTGTCCCAGGAGCCGGTGAGGACGCGCCGGCCGTCGGGGGAGAAGGCGACGGAGGTCACCGAATTCGAGTGCCCCTCGAAGCGTCGGAGTTCCTTCCCGGTCTCCCCGTCGAACAGCCGCGCGGTCTTGTCGTAGGAGCCGGTGAGGACGCGCCGGCCGTCGGGGGAGAAGGCGACGGAGGTGACCGCGTACGTGTGCCCCGCCAGTACCCGCAACTCCTCCGCTGACTCGGCATCGTGGAGGCGCACGGAGCCGTCCCCGTGTCCCGTCAGCACGAGCGCGCCGTCGGGCGAGAAGGCGCAGGCGTCCACCTTCGAACGAGCTTCCCTCAACCGCCATGCCGGGCGCTCCGGCAGCGTCCGCGCCAGGCCCGCGCGCGCCCCCACCGCCCCTGCCGCGGTGACGCGTTCGATCCGCGCATCGTCGAACCGGCAGCCTTCCAGGCGGGCGCCGCCGAACCGGGTCCCGCGGAGCCAGGCGCCATCGAACCGCGCCTCCTTGAAGTCGCACCCGACCGCCGCCGTCCCGGCGAGCCGCGCCTCCGAGAGATCGGCGCCCGGGAGCGACGCGTCGAGCAGATCGGCTCCCTCGAGATTCGCCCGGACGAACGTCGTCCCCGCCGCCGTCACGCTCCGGAGGCTGGCGTGGGAGAGATCCGCGCCCGACAGGTCGGCATAGTCCAGCGCACACCAGGCGAGGATCGCACCCGACAGGTCCGCCCCCGCCAGTCGGGCCCGCGCCAGCGAGACGCCGAACAGGTCCTCCCCGCGAAGTTGCGCGCCGTCGAGCCGCGCCTCCTCGGCAATCCCGCCGGGAGCGCCCCCCTCGCGCATGAGCAGGGTCGCCATGCGAAGGGCGTTCTCCCCCACCCGCGGCCGGCGGGCACCGCGAAGGGCCTTGCGCAGGGACTTTGCCAGCACCTTGCGGTCTTCCTCCCCCGAGAGGCCGAGAAGGAAGCGGACGCACTCCGGAGTGAGCGGCTCCGTGTCCAGGAGGTCCGCCAGCGGAGGCCCGTCCCCCCGCAGCGTGTGGAGCGCCTGCCGCGCGAGGAAGAACTCCAGGAACGACCGATGGGAGAAACCGAAGTGACCGTCCGCGCTGCGCGTGAGGAATGCCGCCGTGCGCAGTTCGAGGTCCAGCCGCTCCGGGTCCACGCCCCGGCTCAACTCGGGAGGGCAGCGGGCGAGCAGGTCGCTCAGTTCCCGGTGGTGAACCCGGTTGCCCGGCCGACCCCACAGCGCCTGCGCGAGGTGGCAGAGCAGGCGCTTCCGGAGTTCCGGCGGCGTCTGCAGCGACGCGCCGTGGGTGTCCTCCAGCCATTGGCTCGTGTGGACGTCGTAGAGGCCGGCGGGGGTCACCGCCCCGCCCCCCTCCATCAGTTTCGGGAGGGAGTCCACGATCATCTCCAGCAGCACCGGCCGCGGCGCGAGGCTCCCGAGATCGTAGGTGCGCGAGATGAACCGGCGCGCCTCCTCGGCACGGGCCGGTCCCAGCCGGTTCCGGAGGAACAGTCCGATCTGCTCCTCGTCGAACAGCATCAGCTCATCGATGGCGGCGTCGAAGCGACGCGCCACCTCTCCCAGCGGCGAGTCCACGGGAGCGGCGAGGTCGCCGACCACGCCATCGGCCACGGACTTCACCTGCTGCTGGTCCCGGAAGAAGTGGGTCCGGCAGGTGATGAGGACCCGGTTCGCGCGGGCGGCGGCCGCTCCGTCGGCCATGGACTTCGTCGGCGCGGCGAGTTCCCGGAACTGCTCCGCCACCGTACGCCCCGCCGCCGCAAGTCCCATCTCGTCGAAGGAGTCGAGGAGGAGCACGATGCGCCCCGTCTCGAGGAGGTAGAGCACGGCGTCGGGGTCTCCGTACCACCGCAGCGCCTCGCCCAGATGCTCCTGGACGAGCGCGCGGAGGGACGTGGCGTTGGGGCAGGCGCGGAGATCGACCGCGATGGGGACCGGCGCGTCGGGGTCCTTCTCGGCGCGCAACGCGAGTTCGTAGGCAAACCGTCGAAAGAACGCGGACTTGCCGGTCCCGTAGTCGCCGAGCAGCAGCCAGAGGCGGCGGCCGGAGCCGCCGGCCCAGGCGACGGCATGATCCAGGAGTCCGGCGACGGCCTCGTCCCGGGGCCGCCCCTCGATCAGCACCTTCTGGGGCACGTAGTGCTGCGCAAGTGGGGAGGCCTCGAAGCGTCGACGGATCTGCGCGAGGTAGGGGCCGAAGTCGAGAAGGCGGCGCTCGAGTTCCTCCAAAGTGAATGCGAACACCTCGCCCGGGTGGTCCTTTGCGAAGGCGAGCGCCGCCGGCGAGAACCTCCTCGCGACGAGCATCCCCGCCGCCCGCTCGCGCTTCGCCGCCTCTCCCTGCACCCAGGACCAGAGCCGCTCCAGGTCCTCCTTGGGAGTGGCCGCCCCGTGGTCCTTGCACTCGACCACGTAGCACTCGGACCGGGGGAAGCCGTCCTTCCGCGCCACGAGATCGGCGCGGTTGGGCCCGATCAACTGCTCCCTCTCGACGCGGTAGCCGAGAAGCCGGAGCAGGCGGGCGACCCGGTCCTCGAACGCGGCCCCCTTGTGGACCCGGCGGCGCGGGTCGGACGGCTCCAGCGACTCCGGGCGCCGCAGTCCCGCCTCGGCGTCGGCGCGCGCCTCGCTCCGCGCCTCCTCCCGGAATGCCTCGATGCGGGCCGCGACCTCGGCGTAGACCGCCGCCACGGGGCCATCGGGGCGGGACGCAGCGAGCAGATCTTCCTCCACGAACAGGCTGGCGTCGAGGGGCACCTCGAGGAGCAGTTCCCGCGGCGGAATGGACAAGTGCTTCCTCCATTCTGCCCGGCGGGCCTCCAATCCGGCGCCGCCGTCGGAGGGGACCGGCGATGCGACGAGAAGGAACTTCAGCGGGGGCAGGTCGCCCCGCTCCGCCAAGCGCCCGTCGATGGCGGGCCGGAGGGCCTTCCAGACGGCGGCGAGCCCGGCCGTGTTCTGGCGCCCGAACCCGCCTACGAGGACCGTGGCGTGGGGGAGCACCGCCGCCACGAGCCCGCCCATGTCCGTAATCCCCGTCCGCGAGTCCAGGAGGACGTGATCGAACTCGCCCCGCTCGGCCAGGGACCCGAGGACCGACCGGAAGAGCCGGATGCCCGCCTCCTCGTCGTCCGCCAGCAGGCCCCGCCAGTCGATGCCGGCGTGGAGGGACGCGAAGTCCTCGTCCTGACCGAACGCAGGCAGGACGTGAAGCCCCTTCGTACCGGAGCACTCGAGGACCCCTCTCTGCAGCGACTGGAGGCTCGCCTCGGAGGGTGTCGACGCGCCCGGATTCGCCGAACCCGCGAGCCAGGACAGGAACCCCGACGCTGGGGGGCGGGTCGTGACAAGGGCCGGAATCAAGTGCAGTCCCGGCGCCTCGAGGTCGAGATCCCAGAGCAGCACTCGCCGGCCGCGGCGGGCGAGCAGCAGGCCCACGTTCGCCATCAGGAGCGTCCTGCCCACGCCCCCCTTGAACGAGTAGAAGGAGGTGACGTGGCAGCGGCCGTCGGACTGCGCGCCGGGGCTCATGGCCGGGAGCCGCAGAGCAGTCGCTTCAGTCCGGGCCTGGAGCGGACCATCGCCCCCCCCGCCTGCGTGCCCAGCCAAACCTGCTTCTTCCTCCCCGACGCGCGGCGAATCACGAGGTCGTTCGCCTCCAGCATGGCGAGGATCCGGGTCAGGTTCTGCGGCGAGAGGTGGAGCGCCGCGGCGATTTCGGTCTGCGCCAGCCCGGGGCGGGCACCGACCAGCGCGAGGATCTCGTTCACGTGCGCCTGACGCCGGACGGCGGCGCTGTCGCGGCTCTCCCGGGCCTCGATCCGCGCGTCCACGACCCGGGCGTACGCCAGCCATCGATCGGCGTAGCGCTGCGCGAACCCGTTCAGCACCTGCCCCCGACGCCCCGCCGTGACCAGGCGCACGTGCTCGACGAACTCCTTCATGTCCCGGGAACGGGGGTCCGCGCGCAGCAGTCGCGCGGCGCGGTTCCTGTAGACGTAGTCGAGCACGTCCGCGAGGGACTCGTCCCACGCTTCCACCGCCTCGGCCACCTCGAGCAGATCGGCGGCCGTGGCGTCCTCCAGGAGGCGAACGGGATCGGCATGCCGGAGATCGAGCGTCATGGCTAGCTCCATGGGGACTGTATCATCCTGAACCAAATCGCTCTTCACCGTACATAACCATTCACACGACGAAAAGTCAAGTCCCCACCGGGTGTCGATCGCCATCCGCACCTACCGGCGGCCTCACCAGACCCCCCGGGTGGCGCCGCATGCGGGGGTCTCGCCGTGGTGGTCGGGGTTGCACGCGTGCGTCGAGCCCTTCCCCCGCCCGGGGTACCAGGTGGCGTGGGCCAGAGCGTCTTCGGTTCCCGCGGGCTGGATGGCGATGACGGTCCCGGTGCCGTGCATGCGCCGCAGCGACTCGGCGCGGCGCGCGTGGGCGCGGAGCGTCGCTCCATCGCTCATGGACGGAACGAGAAGCAGCTCGGCGCCGAGGTCCTGCCAGAGTCCGCGCATGGGATCCCCCTCCTGGCAGAAGTCGAGGCAGATCGCGATCCCGAGCGCGCCGGCGGGAGTGAGAAGCGCGGTGACCGAGTCCCCTGTCGCAATCCCCTCCACGCGACGGCTCCCTCCCGCGGACCCGAGATGGCCCGCGGGCTGGATCTTGTCCTGCATGAGGACCACCTGCCCGCAGCGATCGTAGAGGAGCGCGCGGTTGAGGAGCGCGCCGCCCACCCGTTCGTGGTACGTGCCCGGAAGCACCAGTGCCGGAGTTCCGGCACGACCTTCGAGACGACCCGCCAGTCGATCCCGGAGCGGCGCGGGAAGCGTCAGTTCCGGCAGCAGGAGGATGTCCGCCGCGCCCGCGCTAGCCGCCGCGAGGTGCTGAGCCGCCACGGCCTCCCGGACCGCGTCGTCCGTGAGGCCGGCCGTGGTGAGGAGGCCGTCCGCCTCCTCCCAGCGGGGGGCGACCCCGTCGGCGAACCCCCCGGCGTAGACCGTCGGCCCGGACGCGCGCGCCATCGACTCGAGGTCCCGCACGACCCAATGGGGCGGCTCGGCGAAGCGCACTGCGATGCCGGCGACCGACGCCGGGCAGACCCAGTGGCGCGTGAGGTACGCCTGCAGGTGGTTGGGCTGGGTCGCCGCCCGAGGACTGGAGCCCGCGGGGCGGGGGCGGACCCATACGTCGCCTGCCGGTGCCGGGACCGCGCAGCGGACTGCCGTGGCCCCGACGCCGGAGCGCACTTCCGCCAGCCAGAGGTCGGTGGCCTCCAGTGCCGCGAGCCCGTGCGACTCCTCTGTCGGCGGGATGGGAGCATGCCCGCGAAGGTAGTGCAGAAATCCGGCCACGACCTCCCGGTGTTGATCTCCTCCCGCGTCGATGCTCCAGGCCTGGCACCGCTGGAAGCGGGGATGGTCGTAGCGGAGCGCCGACCATGCGCGTGCAAGGGCACCGGGTCCATCCGTCCCCGCTCGGTCCAGCGCGTCCCTCCAGAGCACGGCGTCGCCACCCATCCCGCGACCCTCCTGGCCGGGGGGAATCGTAGCGCCCGGCGACGGACCACTCCAGCCTCTCGCCGCGCGTCCCCCGAGGATCCGCCAACTCGCACGCAACATTCCGGGAATGTTGTCGTCGGGTTCGGGGGGGGCGGGCTCTGGTACGATTCGCGGGCATGGGCGGTGACACGGAACCGGTGATCCACACGGCGGGCCTGGGGGGGCGATCCCTCGAGGTGCTGCTGGACCTGCTGCGGCGGGCGCGCGTCCGGCGGGTGGTGGACATCCGGCGGTACCCGTCGGCGGAGCGGTTCCCGCACCTGGACGCGGGGGCGCTCCACCCGGTGCTGCGGGAGGCGGGGCTCGACGTGGTGGACATGGGCGACGCGCTGGGCGGCGACCGGCCCGGCGGGTTCCCGCGCTACATGGCCAGCCCCCCCTTCGCCCGGGCGTTCACCGGGCTCCAGGAACTGGCTCGCGAGGCGCCGACCCTCCTCCTCTGCGCCGAGCGGGAGCCCGCGCGCTGCCACCGGCGGTTCATTGCCGACTCCCTGGAGGCCCGCGGCTGGACCGTGGTCCACCACGTCTGGACCCCCCGGGAGCGGGCCGCCCGCGGCGAACTCCGGCTCCTGCGTTTCCCCGCGTGAGCCCGGGCCCGCCCGCCCCGGCGGCCCCCCGGTGACGGGCCCCCCCGCCACTCCCGGCCACACGCTCCCCCCCTGGTCCCGCATCCACGCCCGCCGCCGCGCCCTGGAGGCGCGCTGGCCCACGGTCTTCCACCTGCCGCTGGTGCGCCGGGCCTCGGACGTCGTCCTCGCCACGGTCCGGCCCGGGGATCGCGTGCTGGAGGTGGGCGCCGGGGATCGCCGCCTGGGCCCCCGCATCGAGGCCGCCGCGCCGGGCGCCCTGTACCGGAGCGCCGACCCCGACCCCGCCCACCCCCACGACTGGCCCTCCGTCGACCTGGCGGAGGGACCCTTCGACGTCGTCGTCTCGCTGGAACTGGTGGAGCACCTCCCGCCGGAGGACGGGCTGGCGCTCCTCCGCCGCGCCCACGCGCTCCTGGCGCCGGGGGGCCGCATCGTGCTCTCCACGCCGGACGTCTTCACCCCCGGTCGCTGGCACCGGGACGCCGGCCACCGGACCCCGTTCACGCCCTGGGAACTGGGGGCCTTCGCGGAGGAGGCGGGCTTCGCCGAGGTGGACCTCCGCCGTGCCTGGAACGGGTCGCTCCTGGAGCGCATCGCCCGCCGCGCGCTGCTGGGCTGGCTCCACCGCTTCCTCGGCGTGGACTACGCCGCCAGCGTCGTCGTCACGGCGCGGCGCCCCGACGTTCCCCCCCGGTGACGCGCGGGCCCGCCGCCGCGGGGAGCGCGCTGGGCCCGGCGCTTGCGGGGGCCCACCCCGCGCGGGCTCCGGCGGGCCGGACGGCCGCGCGCCACCACCGGGGAGGGCAGGGTCCGATGAAGCCATCCGTCGTCCTCGCGGGGGCCGCCGTATTCCTGCTGGCAAGCGTGGCCGGCGGCGCCGCCGGCGACACCCTCTCGGTCATCGGGCTGACGGTCCGCTTCCCCGCCCCCGCGCGGGGGGCCCGCACGGGAGCCTCGGGGGGCCGCATCGACCTCCAGGGGGACTTCACGGCGGACACGACGCTGCGCGCGTTCCGGCCGGCGTCCGACTCCCTCGAAGTCTCCGTCGGGAACTACCGCCTGCTGGAGGGGCCCGCGTTCCCCGGACGCACGAAGTTCGCGCCCCGCGGCCGATGGACCGTCGCCGTCCGCTCCCGCGATCCCTACGGTCGCGGCAGCGCGGTCACCTTCCGGCTGGACCCCGCCAACGGGAACTTCTCCCTCAAGGCGCGCGGCGTGGACCTCGCCGGTCTCGCCGCCGCGGGCCCCGCCGCGGTGCCCGTGGAGATCCGCGTGGGCCTCTCGACGTTCCGCGTCGAGGCGACCCTGCAGGCGGAGGGCGAGCGCCGCTGGGTGCTGGCCCTCCCCGCCGCGGGCAGCGACGTCCCCCTTCCGGGGACCGGGGACCCGCCCCCCGACGGACAGCCGCTGGGCTGGAGGCATCTCGTCGGGTACGGCGGCGTCGGGACGCCGCCCTGGGGAGACCACACGCGGATCTACCGGGACCAGGCGAGCTTCAATGCGGGCCTCAAGAGCCTGGGGCTCGCGCCCACGTGGCCGCTGGACTTCACCACGCGCCAGGTCGTCGGCATCTTCCTCGGCGTACGGCCCTCGCAGTCCTACGGCCCGCAGGTGACGGACGTGCGCTCGAAGGGGTTCGGCGCGGAAGTGTTCTGGACGGAGTGGGGACCGGATCCGAAGTGCCCCGACAAGCTGGAGCCCGGTCACCGGTTCGTGCTCGTGGAGATCCCCGTCGTCGCGGGACCGGTGACCTTCACGAGGTCCACGGGCCTCACGACCTGCGTCGGGGCGGAGTAGCCTCCCCCCGACTCCCCCCCGGGCGGAATCCATGGGCCCGCCCCCCCCGTCCGCCGAGAATCCCCCTCCCCCATGGGCACCCTCCTCCCGTCCGTCCTCGCCGCCGGGTCCCAGCCTCTCATGGACCCCGCCCTGGCGACGCTGCTGGTGCTCTTCTGCGCGCTGATCCTCTTCGCCACGGAGTGGCTCCGCGCCGACGTGACGGCGATGTGCGTGGTGATGGCGCTCTACTTCCTGGGCGTCCTCACCTGGAACGAGGCGACGTCGGGCCTGGGCAACCAGGTCGTCATCACCATCGCGGCCATGTTCGTGGTGGGCCACGCGGTCCTCAAGACCGGCGCCGCGACGCGTCTGGAACGGGCCGTCCTCGCCATGGGGGGACGATCCGAGGGCACGATCATCGCGGTGTCGTTCATGGCGGTGGCCGCGGTGAGCGCCTGGGTCCAGAACATCGCCGGCATGGTGCTCGTCCTGCCGGCCATCATCGGGGTCGCCCGGCAGCGGGGGCTGAGCGCCTCGCGCCTGCTCATGCCCCTGGCGGCGGCCTCCCTCACGGGGGGGTTGTGCACCCTCGTCGGCTCCCCCGCCAGCCTCGCCCTCGACGCCCGCCTCCGGGAGATGGGCGAGGTCATCCCCGCGGCGGACCTCGCCGCCCGGGGGCTCCAGCCCCTCACCATGTTCGAGACCACCGGTCTCGGCCTCGCGCTGGTGGGGGTCTCCGTCCTCTACTTCTCCCTCATGGGCCCGCGCCTCCTCCCCGCCCACCGCAAGGAGGAGAGCCTCTCGGAGACCTACGAGGTGAAGCAGTTCCTGTCGGAGGTCCTGCTGAAGCCCGGGTCCGACCTCGTGGGCCGGAAACTGGTGGAGGCGCAGATCCCCGAGCGCTACGGCGTCGTCGTCCTCGGCATCGTGCGCGGCGGCAAGGTCCTGGAGGCCCCCGATCCGTGGACCCTCCTCCACGCCGACGACGTGCTGCTCGTGCAGGGCAAGTCCGACCCCATCCTCAAGATGCGCCGGGACCATGTCCTCGATCTGGTGCCGCGCGTCGAGATCGGCGACCGCACGCTCCGCTCCGGGGACCTCGTCCTGGCCGAGATGATGCTCTCCCCCAACAGCCGGCTCGTGAACCGCTCCCTGGGGGAACTGAACCTGCCCGAGGACTACGGCATGAACGTCCTCGCCGTCGCCCGCCACGGCGAGAGCCTGCGCTCGGAACTGGGCGAGGTGCGCCTCCGCATCGGGGACGTGGTCCTCGTCCAGGGCCACGTGGAGGGGGTGGAGCGGTTCCGGAGGAGCCCCGACTGGATGGTGCTGGACGAGGACAAGCGGCAACCCGGGGACCGCAGCAAGGCGTTCCTCTCCGCGGGGATCATGCTGTCCGTCATCGGCCTCGCCACGCTGACCCCGCTCCCCCTGGCCTTCGCCGCCATGCTGGGCGTGGTGGCGCTGGTGGTGTTCAGGGTCCTGCGGCGCCGGGAGATCTACGAGGCCGTGGAGTGGCCCGTCGTGATCCTCATCGCCGGCGTCCTTCCGCTGGGCACCGCCCTCGAGAAGACCGGGCTCGCCACGGCCGCCGCCTCCTGGCTCGGCGAGACCATCGGGCCCTGGGGGCCCCTGGCGGCGCTCTCCGTCATGTACCTCACGGGCACGCTCCTGACGGGATTCCTCAACAACGCGGCCCTCACCATCATGCTCGCCCCCGTCGCCATCCAGTTGTCGGAGCAGCTGGCCATCTCGCCGCGACCGCTGCTCATCGCGTGCGCCGCCGGCGCGACGGCGGACTTCCTCACGCCCGTGGGCCAGTCCAACGCGCTGGTCATGGGCCCCGGCCAGTACTCCTTCCGGGACTATCTCCGCGTCGGGGTCCCGCTCACGCTGCTCTGCTTCGTCGTGGCCATCCTGGTCATTCCCGCCATCTGGCCCTTCCGGCCGTGACGATCGTCACCGGGACTGCGACCGATTCCTCCGCCCCGGGCCCGCCCGGCGGGTACCCTCCCTCCACCTGATACTGAGTCTCAGGTTCAACAAGGGAGTCCGGCCATCCTCCTTCCCGAGGTCCCCGACGGCACCTCCGTCCGCGTCCGTCGCGTGGGCGGCGACCCCATGGTCCGCGAGCGGCTGGTGGAACTGGGCCTGACGCCGGGGCAGGTCGTGCGCGTGCTGCGTCGGGCCCCGCTGGGGGACCCGCTGGAACTGGCCGTCCGGGGGGCGCGCCTGGCGGTGCGCGCCGACGAGGCCGCCGACGTCCTCGTGGAACCGGCGTGAGCGACTCCTGCCACGGGTCCGGGGCCGGCGACCGGGGCGCCACCGCCACCCTCCCGCCGCCGCCGCGGCGCGCCATGCGGCGGGTCGTCCTCGCGGGGAATCCCAACGTCGGCAAGTCGAGCCTCTTCAACGCCCTCACCGGTCTCCACCAGAAGGTGACGAACTACCCGGGGATCACCGTCGAACGGCGCGCCGGCACCGCCCCCACCCCGGCGGGCCCCGTCGAGCTCATCGACCTTCCCGGCGCCTACAGCCTCTCCCCCCACACGGCGGAGGAGGTCGTCGCGCGGGACGAGGTGCTGGGCCGGGGCGGGGAGGGACCTCCCGACCTCGTGGTGCTCGTGCTCGACGCCACGAACCTCGCGCGGAACCTCTTCTTCGCGACGCAGGTGCTGGAGACCGGGGTCCCCTGCGTGGTGGCCCTCAACCAGGTGGACGCGGCGGAGGCGGAGGGGCTGCGCGTCGACGCTCCGGGACTCTCGCGGCTGCTGGGCGTCCCCGTCGTGCCGACGGTGGGCCGGGGGGGAGTCGGCATCGGGGACCTCGCCGCCGCCATCGCCGCGGGCGGCGCGCGGGGCGCGGCCCCGGTCCCGGTCTGGCGCCCGGAAGTGGACGGCGTCGCCGCGCTCCTCGCCGGCCCCCTCGCCGCGTCCTTCGGCGGGCGGGAGGAGGCGCGGCGGAGGCTGCCCGAGATCCTCGGTTCCGAGGGGCTCACCCGGGACCTGCTGGGGCGCCTGCCGCCGGACCTCGCGGCCCGCGTGGAGAGGGAGCGGGCCTCCATCCCCGCCCGCGGCGTGGACGGGGCCACCGCCAGCGCCGAGGCCCGCTACGCGGTGTGCGACTCCCTCGCCGCGGAGGTCGTGCGCCGGCCCGTCGCGGAGCGGGACGTGCGGGAGCGGCTGGACGCGGTCCTCACCCACCGCGTGAGCGGCACGCTCATCCTCCTCGGCGTGTTCGCGCTGCTGTTCCAGGCCGTGTTCGCGTGGTCGGGGCCGCTCATGGACGCCGTGGACGCGGCGGTGGGCGCGCTGGGGGGCTGGCTCGCCGCGGCGGTGCCGGCGGGGCTCTTCCGCGAGTTCCTGACGGACGGCCTGGTGGCCGGGTTCGCCGGCGTGCTGGTGTTCGTGCCCCAGATCGCGGTGATGTTCATCCTCGTCGAGGTGCTCGACGACTCGGGCTACCTGGCGCGCGCGGCGTTCCTCCTCGACCGGCTCATGGGCTCCGCCGGTCTCCCCGGGCGCGCCTTCCTCCCCCTCATGTCCTCCTTCGCCTGCGCCATCCCCGGCGTGATGGCGGCCCGCACCATCCGCGACCCGCGGGACCGCATGGCCACCATCTTCATCGCGCCCTTCATGTCCTGTTCCGCCCGGCTGCCGGTCTACGCCATGGTCATCGGCGCGCTCTTCTCCACGGGCACCGTGCTCGGCATCCTCTCCACGGGAGCGGTGGTGATGATCGCCATGTACCTCCTCGGCATCGCCGCCGGCCTGCTCAGCGCGGGGCTGCTCCGGCGGACCCTCCTCCGCGGCGGGCGCTCGCCGCTGCTCCTCGAACTCCCCGCCTACCGCCTCCCCGATCCGCGCAGCGTCGTCGTGAACGTCTCCCGCCGCACGTGGCAGTTCGTCTCCCGGGCGGGGCCGGTGATCCTCGTGCTCAGCGTCGTCCTCTGGGTCCTCGCGGCGTTCCCGCGGGGGGACGGCCCGCGCGCGGACTACGAGGGCCTGCGCGCCGCCGCGACGGCCACAGCGGAGACGCTCCCCGAGGGCGAGCGGGAGCGGTTCCTCGGCGCCGAGGGGGACCGCATCGCCGCGCTGGAGCGGCAGGATCGGTCCCACCGCATGGAGTCCTCCTACGCGGGCCGCATGGGGAGGTTCATGGAGCCGGTCCTCGAGCCCCTCGGGTTCGACTGGAAGATCGGCATCGGCATCATCGCGTCCTTCGCCGCGCGGGAGGTCTTCGTCTCCACGCTGGGCATCGTGTACGCGGCCGGCGACGACGAGGAGGGCGTCAGCCTCCGCGAGGCCATGCTCCGGGACGTCGACCCGCGGACGGGCCGGGCGACCTTCCGGCCCCTGGTCGGCGTCTCCCTCCTGGTGTTCTTCGTTCTCGCCATGCAGTGCATCTCCACCCTCGCCATCGTCCGTCGCGAGACGGGCGGCTGGAAGTGGCCCCTCCTGCAGCTCGGCTGGATGACGGGCCTCGCGTACGTGGCGTCGCTGGTCGTGTACCAGGCGGGGTCGGCGATGGGATGGTAGGCGTGCGGGACCGCGGGTAGACTTCCGCCGACCATGCGACACAGCGACCGTGTGCGGGAGTGGGTGCGGCGGATCCATGCCGCCGGGGGCGCGGAGTTCGTGGAGCGCGATCCCGGCTCCGGCGTCTACTGCTGGCGGGTCCCCCTGGGGAAGTGGCCCTTCGAAGTGCAGGCGGACCGGTTCGCCGTCCAGATCCGCTGCTACGTCGGGGACGAACTCTTCTGCACGGGCCGGCTGCAGGAGTCGGACGTGGACGAACTGATGGCGCCCCGCTCCGGCGGCGGCGACGGGGCGGCGCTGCAGGAACTGGCCGCGTTCGTGGACGGCGTCCTGAAGGCGGACTCCCGCCGGTTCCTCCGTCCCCCCCACGCCGACCGCCATCCCGACCGGAGGAGCGACGCCCGCCAGGGCGCCACCATCCGCGCCCTCCCCGGCCGCGCCGTCAAGGAACCCACCTAGCCCGCCCGCCGCGGGGCCCGTAGGGGGGGCGGCTTGCCCCCCCCACCCGGCCCGACCTCACCTCGCGGGCCGTTCGATCGCGCGACACCCCCGAGGAGACCGGCCGCCCCACGTGGGGCGCGCAAGCGCGTGCCCCTACACGGCACGGCCCCCGACTGCACCTCGCGGGCCGCTCGACCGCGCCTGCCCCTACACGGCGACGGCGTCGTCGGAGGGGGGGCCGCCCTGGAGGGCGGCGGCGAACTGGATCTCGTAGAGTTCGCGGTAGCGTCCGCCGGGGATGCGGAGGAGTTCCTCGTGGGTTCCCCGCTCCACGATGCTGCCCTCGTCCAGGACGAGGATGATGTCCGCCCCCTGGATGGTCGAGAGGCGGTGGGCGATGACGAAGGTGGTCCGGTCCTTCAGCAGGTTGTTGATGGCGTCCTGCACGCGCTTCTCCACCTGGGAGTCGAGCGCGCTCGTGGCCTCGTCGAGGATGAGGATGGGCGGGTCCTTCAGCAGCGCGCGGGCGATGGTGATGCGCTGGCGCTGCCCGCCGGAGAGCCTCCCTCCCCGCTCGCCGACCACCGTCTCGTATCCCTCCGCCTGCCGCAGGATCTCCTCGTGCACGAACGCCGCCCGCGCCGCCGCCTCGATCTCCGCCTGCGTGGCGCCGGGCCGGCCGTAGCGGATGTTCTCCGCGATGGAGGCGTTGAACAGGAACGGCTCCTGCGTGACGACGGCGATGTTCGCCATCAGGGAGGTCCGGCTGTAGTCCCGCAGGTCGACGCCGTCGATGGCCACCCGCCCGCGCGTCGGGTCGTGGAAGCGGGCCACGAGGTCGAGCATCGTGGACTTGCCCGCACCCGTGGCGCCCACGAGGGCGACGGTCGTGCCGATGGGCACCTCCACGTCGATGCCCGTGAGGACCGGGGGCCCGTCGGCGGCGTAGGAGAACTCGACCCCCTCGAAGGTGAGCGTCTGGCGCGGGCGCACGAGGGCGCGCGCCGCGGGCCGGTCGGCCATGCTGTCGGGCGTGTCGAGGATCTCGAAGATGCGCTCCGTCCCCGCCAGCGACTCCTGCATCTTGTTGTAGGTCGAGGTGAGGTCCTTGCTGCTCTTGTAGACCTTCGTGATGATGAGGACGAACGCCATGAGGTCGCCGACGGTGACCTGCCGCTCCAGCACGAGGTACCCGCCCACCGCCAGCACCACCACACCGGACAGGTTCTGGAGGAACTCCAGCGACTCCTTGCTGAGCACCTGGCTCCGCGCCACGCGGAGCGCCTCGCGGAGATGCACGTGGGAGACGTGGCGGATGCGCTGGGACTCGTGCTCCTCCATGCGGAAGGCCTTCACCACGCGGATGCCCGCGAGCATCTGCATGATGGCCTGCGTCACGTCCGCCTTGCGCGCCTGCCGCTTCCTCGCGTAGCGCTTGATGGAGCGCCCGAAGTAGGAGATGGGCAGCAGGATGATGGGCATCCCGAAGAACACCACGAGCGCGAGGCGCCAGTTGATGACGAACGCCGCTCCCACCAGGACCAGGATGACGAAGGGCTGCTTCGCCACGTCGTCGAAGAGCATCTCCAGGCTGCGCTTGGTCTCCGCCACGTCGTTGTTGATGCGGGAGAGCAGGTCGCCGGCGTGCTGCCGCGCGTGGAAGGCCATGGGCAGGTGGACGACCTTGTCGCAGAGGATGCAGCGGATGTCGGTGATGACCTTGTGCTCGACGTACTTGGAGAGGAACTCGCGCACCCAGGCCACGAGGAACGAGCCCGCCGCGACGCCGGCGAGGAGCCAGCAGAACCCGGAGAGTCTCCCCCCGGCGCTCGGCTCGTCGCTCAGCAGGATGTCGTCGGCGAGGCTGTCCACCATGGCGGTGTAGACGCCCTGCGTGGCGGCGTAGAGGACGGTCGTGACGAGGATGGCGACGATGTGCAGCGTGTACGGGCGCGCGTAGGCGAACAGGCGAGGCAGTTCCGTATCCTCGCGGACGCGGCGCCAGAGCGGCGGCACGGCAGGGGCCACCAGCAGGATGGCGAAGAGGATCGCCGCGACGTGCCACGCCTGCAGGCCCCGGTAGGAGCGCAGCACCTGGCGCTCGTCCCGCTCGACGATGAGCCCGCCGTTGATGTGGGGCACGGGGCCCGCCGCCCCGATGACGGTCACCCGGGCGAACCCCTCGTAGTCGCCGGGGCGCGGCGGGGCCGACACCTTGACCTTCTGCGTCGCCAGGGAGGAGAGGCTCCCCTGCCCCTCCTTCTGCACGCGGAGCCGGACGCGCGGGTCGAACTCGGGGACCGCCAGGCCCACGGAGCCGGACTCGTTGGTCAGGTAGACGCGATCGTTGGAGCCGTCGGGGTCGAAGTCGGGTCGGGACGCGAGGGCGGTCCGCAGTCGCTCGCGGAAGCGCTCCAGCGGCACCGTGCCGATGACCCAGACCGTCTCCCGCGCCTTCGGCGCGGCGGGGTCGGCGGCGGGGACCTCGCGCTCGCGCCGGAGCGCGATGACGACCTCGCGGCGGCTCGCCGTCCCCACGCGGGCCGACCACTTCACGCGCACCGCGGGCGCGCCGGCGGGGGTGCGGAACACCAGCGCGTGGACGTTCCGCTGGAGGGCCTCGTCCTTCAGGTCGAACCGGAAGGTCTCCGACACCTCCCGCGCCGGCGGCACGAACACGGGGGCGCCCGCCAGCAGCGTGGGGGGCTCCTGCCCCGCCTGCACGGACACCTCCAGCGCCACGGGCGGCTGGTCCGAGGGCGCCGGATCCACGAGTTGCGCCTCGACATGGAGGACCACACTGCCGCCCGCCTGGAAGCCGAGCCGCGGCGTCCAGCCCGTGGGGGGCACGACCCCCTCCTCGGAGAGCAGGAAGTCGGTCTGCGGCGTGAACGTCGCCACGCGCACGTCCTGGAGGGAGAGGTCGTTCTCCCGCTCCCGGTTGATGGGCTGGAGCCCCGCGAAGAGCCCCTCCCCGGTGCCGGCGCCCCGCTTGAACACGCCGATCTCCGTGAAGGCCCGCGGCGGCGGGTCCCCCTCCTTCCACGGCCGGAGGCGGGCCACGAGGTCGCGGACCTCCTCGGTGATCTGCGTCCGCGCGAAGTCGAAGACCGCGGAGACGTTGGCCTCCGCCTCGCGGACCGCCAGGTCCCGCCCCTTCAGGTGGAGGTAGACGAGGATGGCCGCGGTCATCGCCACGGCGGTGGTGGCCACCCGGTGGACGGCGGCGCGGCGGCCGGGG
Organism: uncultured Planctomycetota bacterium; assembly: GCA_964607145.1. Taxonomy (GTDB): domain Bacteria; phylum Planctomycetota; class JAJSAM01; order JAJSAM01; family JAKLKS01; genus CAZSIX01. The sequence continues at coordinate 16,194 of CAZSIX010000021.1, forward strand.
TTCACGGGCGCCCCCCGGCGGCGGCGCGGGGCCACGGCGCCACGGGCTCGCCGGCGAGCACGCGCCCGTAGACGGCCCGGGTCCCTTCCACCATCGCTTCCACGCTGAACGCCTCCCGCACGCGGCGTCGCCCCGCCGCCCCGAGCCTGCCCGCCCGCTCCCGATCCAGCAACAACCGGGCCACGCCGTCGGCGAGGGCCTCCGGGTCCCGGGGCGGGACCAGGAGCCCCGTCTCGCCGTCCGCCACGGCCTCCACGAGTCCGCCCACCGCGGAGGCCACCACCGGCACCCCCGCCGCCTGGGCGTCCAGCGCGCTGGTGCAGAGCCCTTCCATCACGGAGCACATGACGAACACGTCCAGGGACTGCAGCACCTCCGGTACATCGTCCCGGAACCCGAGGAACCTGACCCGCGTGCCGAGGAGGCCGAGGGCCCGGGCCCGTTCCTCGACGGCGGGCCGGCACTCCCCGTCCCCCACGAGGACGACGTGGGCGTCGGGGACCCGGCGGAGCAGCGACGGGACGGCGTCCACCAGGACCTCCTGCGCCTTGTGCCACCCGAAGGCCGCCACGTCCCCCACCAGCGGGGTCCCGGGGGGAAGCCCCAGTTCGGCGCGCAGGTCCCGTCGTTCCGCCCTCTCGATGCGGTCCGCGTCCACTCCGCTTGGGACGACCTCGATGCGGTCCGCCGGGATGCCGTCCCGCACCAGCACGTCCCGCACGGCGCCGCTGATGGCCACGTAGCGGTCCCCCAGCCACAGGTACTTCCACCGGGAGAGCCGCAGCGCGTTCCGGTAGATGGAGAAGTCCACGCGACGGGACACCACCGTCCTCGGGAGGGGACGGCCGATCCGGGCGAGGCAGCCCAGCGTGTGGGCGTGGCTCGTGTGCATGTGGACGATGTCGGGGCGGCGGCGGCCGTAGAGGCGGCGGAGGGAGAGAACGGAGGCCAGGTCCCACTCCCCGCGCAGCGGGATCTCGTGGACCGGGAGCCCCGCGGCGCGGGCCCGCTCCGCCAGCGCGGAGCCGGGCCGGGCGACGACCTCCGACTCCTCGCCCCGGTCGCGGAGTCCCGTCGCCAGCCAGAGGTTCTGCTGCTCGCCTCCCCGCCAGGTACGCTCCGTGTTGACGTGGAGGATCCTCACCGGCCGTCCCCCCCGACGCCGCCCGCCCGGAGCGCCATGGCGGGCACCCGCCACGCCGCCTCCAGCGCGATGCCCAGGGTCATCTTCGACCGCCCGCCGGCCCGCTCCGTGAACACGATGGGGACTTCCCGCACGCGCGCGCCGGCGCGCACCGCCCGCAGCGTCGTCTCCACCTGGAACGCGTAGCCGCGGGAGGCGGCGGAGCCCGGGTCCGCGCGCCGGAGCGTCTCCGCCCTCCAGCCCTTGAATCCGCCCGTCAGGTCGCTGACCGGGAGCCGCAGCCACGTCCTCGCGTAGAACGACCCCCAGCGGGAGAGCAGACGGCGCGGGAGGGACCAGCCCCCGGTTCCCCCTCCGGGGACGTAACGGGAACCGAGGACGAGGTCGGCCTCGCCGCCGTCCAGCGGGGCGCGGAGCCGCGGCAGGTCGGCGGGGTCGTGGCTGCAGTCGGCGTCCATCTGGAACACCGGGTCGCCGCCGGCCTCGAGCGCCCGCGCGAAGCCCGCCGCGTAGGCGCGGCCGAGGCCCTCCCGTCGCGGCCGGTGGAGGACCTCCACGCGCCCGCCGGACGCGGCGGCGAGGCGGTCCGCCTCCTCACCCGTGCCGTCGGGGGACGCGTCGTCCACCACGAGCACGTGGAACTCCCCGGGCAGCGCGAGGATGCGGCCCACCACGGCGGCCACGTTGGGCCGCTCGTCGAAGGTGGGGAGGACCACCACGGCCTTCACCGCGCCGCCTCGCGGTAGACGTCCAGCGTCGCCCGGGCGGTGGCGTCCCACGTCATGGCGGCGGCGCGGGCGCGGCCGCGGGCCACGAGGTCCCCCCGGAGGGCCCCGTCCCCGAGCACCCGCAGGATCCCGTCGGCGATGGCGGCGGCGTCCAGCGGATCCACGAGCACCGCGGCGCCGCCGGCGGTCTCCGGAAGCGCCCCCGCCGTGGAGGCGACCACCGGCACGCCCGCGGCGAACGCCTCCAGCACGGGCAGCCCGAACCCCTCGTCGAGGCTCGGGAAAACCAGCGCCGACGCGCCGCCGTAGAGCGCCCGCAGGTCCCGCTCCGCGACGTGGCCGAGGAACGCCGCCCGCGTGCCGAGCCCGAGCCGGTGGTAGGCGGCCAGCACCTCCTCCGCCCCGTGCTTCCGCGGGCCCGCCAAAACCAGCGGCGGCGCCGACGCGGGGAGGCGCGCCACCGCCTCCAGCAGGCGCACCGCGTTCTTCCGCGTGGAGACCTGTCCCAGGAACAGCAGGTACTCGCCGGGGAGACCGAGGCGGCGCCGCGTCGCCCCGTCGGCGGCGGGGTCCGGCGCCGCGAAGGCCGGGTCCACGCCGAGCCCCACCACGCGCGTCCTCGCGTCCTCCAGCGGGATGTGGGCGCGGAAGCGATCCCGGGAGTACGCCGAGACGAACACCAGCACCCGCGCCCGTGCGGCGAGATCCGCGTAGGCGCGCCGCTTCCGCTCGCGGAAGGACCCGTCGGCGTAGTCCTCCGAGTCGAGGCTGAAGACGTCGTGGACGGTGGCCACCAGGGGGACCCGGCCCATGCGCGGCACGCGGGCGTCGGGCCCGTGGAACACGTCCAGCCGCCGGGCGAGGAGCGGCGTGAACCCCTCCTGGAACACGCGCACGCCGAAGTTCGGCCGCCGCACCCGGTGGAAGTGGGCCACCCGCCGCATGCGCGAGAGCCGGTAGCAGAGGAGGACCTCCTCCCCGTCGGCGGTGCGGCCCAGCGCGTCCACCAGCGAGAGGACGTACCGCGCGATGCCGGTCCGCTCCTTCTTCGCCAGGGGAGAGGCGTCGATGCCGATGCGCAGGGGGCCTCCGGGAGCGCCGGGGGCAGGCGGAGTCCCGCAGCCCGGCCGCGGGCGCCCCATGATGCCCGGTGGCGGGCCGGTCCGCCGCGAAACGAGGCCCCCCGCGGCCCGCCCCCGCCCCTCCGCCAAGGCTTCATCCGCGGCGCCGCGCCGCGGCCCCTATACTCCCGGCGTCCCCACCCGGAGGTCCCCCTGTCCGCTGCACGCACCCCCACCTGGCGCCGGGTCGTCGCGTACCTGTTCGGTGCGGCGCTGCTGGCGCTGGCGGATCCGAAGGCGAGCCCGCTGGGGATCTGGGGACTCGCCGGCGGCGGCGCGGTGGCGCTGTTCGGGGAGTTCTGGCGCATCTGGGGCTGCGGCCACCTGCGGAAGAACCAGGCGGTCATCACATCCGGGCCCTACGCCCGCGTGCGGAACCCCCTCTACCTCGGCACGCTGCTCAACCTGGTGGGGTTCTGCATCGCCGCCGGCGAGCCGGTGGTGATGTTCGGACTCCTCCCCGCGGGGCTGCTCGTGTTCTTCCTCTACTACATCCCCAAGAAGGAGCGCGTCGAGTCGGACCGGCTGCGCCGCCGCTTCGGCGAGGAGTTCGATCGGTACCACGCCGCCGTGCCCGGCTACCTCCCGCGCCTGACCGCGTGGAAGGGATCCGTTCCGGCGCCGTTCTCCTGGGCGCTGGTGGCGGAGAACAGCGAGTTCGAGACGCTGGGGCTCATCCTGCTGGGGCTCGGAGTGCTGGTGGCCCGGTACACCGACCTGCTGCGGCCGCTCTTCGGCGCGGGGTGACGTTGGCGCCGGGAGGCCCCCGCCGCGAGGACATCGCCGCCCTCTCCACGGGCACCCTCGGGAAGCGGCGCTGGTACCGGCCCGTCGTCCACCTGCTGGCGGGGCCCGACGGGCGGCGGATCGTGGTGAAGGACTTCCTCCCCTGCCCGTGGTTCTGGCGCTGGACCTACGGCCGGCTGCTGACGGCGCGGGAGGCGCGGGCGTACGGGCGCCTCGCCGGACTGGAGGGCGTGCCGCGCTACGCGGGACGCATCGACGCGTACGCGCTGGCGGTGGAGTGGGTCCCCGGGAAGGACCTCGGCAAGTGCCCGCGGGGCAGCCTCGACGGGGCCGTGTTCGATCGGCTGCAGGCGACGGTGGACGGGATGCACGCGCGGGGCGTGCTGCACCTCGACCTCCGGCAGCGGCGGAACGTCCTCGTGGAGGACGGTCGGATCCCCCGGATCATCGACTTCTCGTCGGGCTTCACCGTGGACCCGGAGGGGACCGTGGGCCGGCGCCTCCTGCGCCTCCTCGGGCCGCTGGACGACTCGGGGGTGCTCAAGTACCGCAACCGGTTCCTCCCCGGGTCCCTCACGGAGGAGCAGCGCGCGCGGCTGGCGCGGCACGCGCGATGGCGGCGGTGGTGGTGGTTCTCGTGACGCGGCGACGGGGTACGATGGCCCCGTCACCGCTCCCGGAGGCCTCCATGATCCGCACCCTCGCACCCGTCGCTCTCGCGGTCGCGCTGGCCGCGACCCTCGTGTCCCCCACCCCCGCCCGCGCCGCGGACGACTCGCTGGTGCTCCAGGCGGACACGCCCAACCCGGCCCCCGGAGGGACGGCGACGATCACGGTGCTGGTGCGGGTGCATCCGGAGGGAAAGTCCGCGGTGCCGGTCCGGGCCACCGACGTGACGCTCACCGCGAAGGGGGGAGGCACCGTGGCCCCCGCCTCGGACGGCGCCGGGGAGACGAAGTGGGTCTACCGGGCCCCCGATGCGGTGGCGGCGGATCTCGACGTGACCGTGGAGGGGCGCCTCGCGGCGTACCCCGACGCGCGCGGCTCGTGCCGGCTCCGCGTGGCCGCGCCGAAGGCCCCCGCTCCGGCGCCCGCGCCGGGCGGCCCCGCCGCTCCCGCGACGGCGGCGGCGACGGACCCGGACGACGACGGGGACCTGGTGGAGAACGGCGAGGCCGTGGCGGCGGATCCCGTGGGCAAGCTCGTGACGCTCGTGAAGTGGCGGGCCCGGCCGTCGGAGAGCGAGGAGTGGAACGAGCGGGATCTGCCGGAGCGGGGTGAGCCCCTCTACGCGCCGGGCCTGATCCAGGACTTCCGGTTCCGCGTGAACGCCGCCGACGCGCGCTCGCTGGAGATCCAGTGGTGGCGCGGCGACCGGCCGAAGCGCGTGCGGACCTACACGGAGAAGAACCGCCGCCTGGAGGTCTCCCGCGACCAGGACGGCATGCTCAACGGGCGCTTCGCCAAGACCCTGGGGCGCGAGAAGGGGGAGTACACCTTCTCCATCGTCGTCACGCTGAAGGACGGCTCGACGGCGCGCGAGAACCTCACCGTCCACCGCGACCGCCCGCCCCGGGAGGACGAGGGCAAGGGCCGCGGGAAGGGCGGCGGGAAGAAGTAGTCCAGCCCGACCTGTTCATGAGGGACCGCGGTCCCGCGGCGTCCTCGCGCCGATCCCGGCGTCGCGGCGACTCGCCTACTCTACGGAGTATGTCTTCGTCGCCGTCCCGGGGTCGGACTCCCGCAGGGAGTCCGACGAGTCCCCGGGAGCCCTTTGGTCTCGACGCGATGCCGCTCGCGGGACAGGGTGTCGCGCTGCCCAACCACCACTCCGTCGTCCCCAGTCCCTGCGCCATCGCCACCTCCGTGCACCTCCCGCGCCCCCCCACGAACAGGTCGGGCTACCCCGTAGCCGGGCGCTCCCCGCCTTCCAGCAGCCAGCGGTAGATCGCCTCCACGCGCTCCGCCTGCCCGGGGATGGTGAAACGGGCCCGGGCACCGTCCCGGGCGGCGCGGGACATCCGGCGGCGGAGACCGTCCTCCGTGGCGAGGCGGACGATGGCGGCGGCCAGCGACTCCGCCGTGTCCTCGACCACGAGACCGGTCACGCCGTCCTCCACGAGTTCGTCCAGCATGCCCCGGCGCGCGGCGACGACCGGCACTCCCATGGCCAGCGCCTCGCGCACGGCGCGGCAGGAGCCGTCGCTGCCCGGCGTGAGGTAGACCTTGGCGCTCATGCAGCGGAGCGTGTCCACGTACTCGGCGCCGCGGCGGTAGCCCGTGAAGATGGCCTTGCCGGCGAGTTCCTTCCGCGCCGCGGGCTTGACCGCGACCTCGTCCATCCACGTGCCGCGCCCCACCAGGAGGACCTTGAGTCCCGGGACCGCTTCCGCCACCAGCGAGAGGGCGTCGAAGAACACCTCGAATCGCCGGTGCTTCTGCATGCGCGCCACGATGCCGACGACGAAGTCCTCCCGGCGGATGCCGTACTCCTTCGCCAGCGCCGGGAGCCCCGCCGGGGCGGAGAACCGGTCCATGTCGACGGCGCCCTCCACGAAGAACACCTTCTCCGCGGGGATGCCGACGCGCGCGGGGAGCGCCTCCGCCACGCGGCGGGAGACGCACAGGACGGCGTCCGCCCCGGGACCGAGGAGGTCGGCGAGGTCGCGGTCCGCCTTCGGGACCTCCCCCTCGTACAGGCTCCGGACCACGCGCGGCGGGGCCTTCATCGCGCGCACGGCGCCGGCGGCGATGCGGTGATCGTTGGGGAGATGGCAGTGGACGACGTCGGGCTTCCAGGGCTCGAGAATCCGGCGGAGCGCCCGCCGATCCAGCGGGTCCCGCAGCGGGTTGCGGTGCTTGCCGAGGCGCAGGCCCCGCGCCGGCTCCAGGTCCCGCTCCGCGAGGGCGGCCTCGACCTCGTTCTCCAGCCCCGAGACCTCGCGACCGCAGGCGAACCCCACCGTCACGCCCCGCCCGGCGAGCCCCCACGCGAGGTTGACCGCGGGCTCCGCGGGACCGGTCCACTTCCAGTTGGCGTAGACGTGGAACGCGCGCATCCGTTCTCCTCCGGCAGGATCCCGTTGCACCCCCGCCCGCGGGGCGCGACGAAGGGTGTGCCTACTCGATGGGCTCCCGCACGACCACGATCTTTCGCGCGCACGCCTCCGCGACCGCGCGGCCGACCTCCCGCGCGTCCCCGGCGGCGGGACCGAACCGGTCGACGTACGCCCGCCAGAACCGCAGGCGGTCCGCGCGCCCCACGTGGGTCCCGACGCTGGCCGCGAGCTGCGCCAGGTTCTTGACGCGGCGCCGCAGCCCGACGGGGGCGTCGCCGAACACGACGCGGTCGTAGTCCACGAGGCAGAGGGACGGATCCCCGTGCTTCTCGCGGAGGAACACGTTCACGGCCTTGAGATCGCCGTGGTAGATGCCCCGCGCGTGGAGGTCGCCGAGCCAGCGCCCCGCCCTCCCGATCTCCGACCGCTTGCTCCGGCGCGCGGCGGCGTCCAGGGGGCCCCCGTAGAGCCGGAGGAGCCGGAGGTCGAGCCGCTCCGCCGCCAGCAGATCCTCCATCACGAGGATCGACTCGCGCGGGAAGAGGAGCGGTCCGCCGACCACGAGGGCGAGGGGGTCGGCGACGTCCACGGTGCGGTGCCAGAGTCCCTGCCCCGCGATCCAGGCCCGCACGGCGCGCGGCGGCCGCAGCAGGTTCTTCCAGCGGTCGGCGAGGCCCCGCACGCGCGTCTCCTTCACGACGACGGAACGCTCCCCGTCCGGCGTCTCCACGCGCACGCGCGTCACCAGCGATCGGCCGCCGCGCTTCAGCACGTCGGGCCCGCCCTCGGCGTCGAGGCGGCGATGGAGCTCCAGCGCCCGCTCGAAGGGCGCGCGCGTCCATCGCCGGAGGAACACCATCCGCCTCCCCGACGACCGGTGGACGTCGAACCGCCCCGACGCGCCGAAGATCCGCCGCCGGCGCGTCCGGCCCGCGATGCGCTCCGCCTCCATGCGCGCGAGGGCCCGCTCCGTGCGGGGGAGAGGCGGTCCCGAGGGCAGGGCCGGCGCCCCGCCCTCGTAGGCCGCGATGACGCGGGCCCGATCGTGGGCCGCCGTGGCGGTGCGCATGGAGTGGAGCAGCTTCGCGAGGTCCTCCTCGCGGCGGAGCGGCGGCGGCGGACCGGGCCGCGTCACGGTGTGCAGGTCGATGACCGTGAGCGTCGGCGGCTCGTCCGCTCCCACCAGCAGGTTCCCGCCGTGGAGATCGGGATGCACGAAGCCCGCGTCGTGGATCGCGCGGAGGAGCCTCCCCACGCGCCGGAGCAGGTCGAGGCGGGCCCGCGCGTCCGCGCCGGACCGGGGGCCCGATCCGGGGAAGCGCCGGAAGAGGTACGGGACGAGGTCCGCCGCGTCGGGCACCTCCCGGAGCGCCACCATGGACACGCCGAGGAGCGGGCCCCGGCGCGCCTCCGCCACGGCGAAGACCTCGGCCACGGGCAGGCCGGCGGCGCGCATGCCGCGGGAGGCGCGCCACTCCGCCTCCGCGCGGCTCGGGCGGACGAGGTACTTGACGAGATCCAGCGGGCCCGGGGCGCGGAAGCGCTTCACGTAGACCGCGCCGCCGGCGCGCGGCACGCGGTGGACGCTGCGGACGGCGTTGCGCTTCACCTCCACGGCGCCGGGGAGCCGGGCCACGCCGTCGGGGTCCGGCGCGAGGACGGCGCGCACCCACTCGGCATCGGCGGCGCCGGCGCGCCACGCGAGCCCGCCGGCCCCGGGGAAGGCGACGACGCCGGGCTCATCCATCCGGCGCGGCGTCCCCGGCGCCCCGCTCCAGTTCTCGCAGTTTCGCGTACTTGAGGAACACGTAGTACGCCCCGGTGACGGCCACCACGAACCCCGCGAAGCCGTCCAGGAACCCCGCCTTCAGCAGGTACATGCGGAGGAACTTCCCCGCGGGGCGCAGGGTCAGGTCGAGCACACCGGCGCGCCGCCCCCGCGCGTGCTTCTCCCGCGCCGACACGGTGGTGAAGAAGTCCACCTGGCGGAGGTGGGCGGACAGGTCCCGGTAGGAGTAGTGGAGCAGGTCCCCCGGGAGGAGTCCCGCGGGGCCGTCCAGGTCCACGTGATCGTGCGGGTTGCGGCCCCCCCACCGTCCGCGGTCCCGGCGGAACAGCCGGACCTTCCGATCGGGATACCAGCCCCCGTGCAGGATCCAGCGGCCGAGGTGCCAGGTCCTGCGGTTGCAGGCGAAGCCGGCGTGGGTCCCGGGGGACTCCAGGGCCGCGCGCACGGAGGCGGCCAGTTCCGGCGTCAGGCGCTCGTCGGCGTCCAGGGAGAGGATCCAGTCGTGGGACGCCGCCGACACGGCGAAGTTCTTCTGCTCCACGTGGCCCTCGAACGGGTGCTCGACGACCCGCGCGCCCGCCGCCGCGGCGATGTCCCGGGTGCGATCCCTGCTCCCGCTGTCCACCACGAGGATCTCGTCCGCCCAGGCCACCGACGCCAGGCAGTCGGGGAGGTTCGCCTCCTCGTCGCGGGTGATGATGCAGACGGAGATCGGGGGTCGAGCCACGGGCCGTACGGTAGCCCGTCCCTCCCCCAGGCGCGCCAATGCGCGGCGGGCGGTCAGCCCCCCAGTTTCCAGCCGATGCGGTGCCGGGCGAGGTGCGCGCGGTGGCGCCGCACCCACCGGTCCCGCTCCTCGCGGGAGGGCCGGTCGTCCCCCATGTAGGCGTGGACGAGGCGCCACCGATCGGTGCGGGCGAGGCGGGCGCCGGCCTTGACGGAGAGCTTCTCCAGGGAGCGGTCGAGCCGCTGGATCTGGGTGACCCGCTGCTCCCGCCGGAGCCCGCCGGGGAGCCGCTGTGCATCGTCGAGATCGATGACCACCGCAGGGCCGCCGTCCCGCGGCACGAGGATGTTCTTCACGTGGAGGTCGGCGTGGAGGACGCCGGCGTCGTGGAGGCGCCGCACCGCCCGCCCCGCGGCCACCAGGGCCACCGCCCGCGCGACGTCGCCGGGCTCCGTGCGGAGGAGCAGGGCGCGCAGGTCCTCGACGTCCTCGATCTCCCGCGTGAGCATCCACCCGCGGGCGGTCCCCGCGGGGCCGCCGCGGACGACCAGCCCGGCGGGCCGCGGCACCGGCACGCCCTCCCGGTGGAGGTCCTCCAGCAGCCGCAGTTCGCGCAGGAACCGGCCGGCGCCGGGGAAGAGCCCGCCCGTCAGCCCGCGGAGGACGCCGCCGTGCAGGTAGCGCCGCGCCACCACGCGCAGGCCGTCGACCCCGGGCACGGGGAAGGAGGCGGGGCGGCCCCGCCCGTCGAAATGCCGGACCCCCTCCCCGGCGGCCAGGGCGGCGCCCTCGGGATCGCGCACGCCGGCGGCCACGAGCCCGTCGGCCCACTCCTCCCGGAGCACGAGGGTGTCCCCGTCCTCGCGCAGGACGCGGAACCCTTCCGGGACGGCGGGGGCGGGGGAGGTCACGGCGCGGATGCTGCCACGCGCCGGGGACGGGCCGAAGGAAGGGGCTACTCGCCGGCGGGGAGCGACACGGCGCAGCGGAAGCCGACGTCGTCCCAGCGGACGTCCGGGGGAGCGGCGTTGCGGAAGGCCGCACCCGCGGGGGGCAGCGCGACCCGCCAGGAGCCTCCCCGCACGGCCCGCTCCGCCGTCGCGGGCGCGGGTCCGGCGCCGGCCCTGCCCGGTTCCTCGCTCCACGCGTCGGCGCACCACTCCCACGCGTTGCCCACGAGGTCGAAGCAGCCGAAGGCGCCCCCCTGGTCCCGGTAGGAGGTCGCCGGCGCCAGCGCCGCGTGGCCGTCCTCGGCTCCGGGTCCGTTGCGCCGCCGCGGCTCGTCCGCGGCGCCCCACGGGAAGGGCCTGCCGCCGCCGCCCCGCGCGGCGGCCTCCCACTCGTCCTCCGTGGGGAGGCGCCGACCGGTCCACGCGGCGAACGCGGCGGCCTCCGACCAGGTCACGCCCACGACGGGATGGCCGTCCCCGCTGCCCGCGGGCTGGGGAGGAACGGCGCGGCCGGCGGCGGCGGCGTAGAGCCGGAACTGCCCCACGGTGACCTCGTGGCGATCCACGAGGAACGCCGGGAGCCGCACGCGGCGCGCGCGCCGGTTGCCCTCCGTGGCCCCCGCCTCCCCGAGGGAGTACTCCCCGGCGGGGACGAGCACCAGTTCGGCGCCGTCCCGGTGGCCCAGGATCCGCCCCCCCTCGCGGTGGACGCCGGAGGGGAGCGGAGCGTCCTCGGGGGGCGCCGAGAGGGGTGGCGGGAGACCGGGGACCGCCATGGGGGCCGCGGGTCCCGAGGAGGAGTCGTCGGCGGGACCCGTCCCCGCCCCGTCGCGCGCGAGGACCCGCCATCCCGCGACCGCCAGCGCCGCCACCACCAGCAGCCCCACCGCCGCGAGCGCGGCCCGCGCCACGGGCGGCGCCCCGGACCGCCGCTTCCCCGCCGCGTCCGCCTCCGCCCGCAGTTCCTCCGCCAGCCCCAGGGCGGCCGGCGACGCGCCGCCGCCCACGCTTCCCGGCGCCATGATGGGGAGGACGCGGGGAGCGGGGCGGCTGCGCCCGGAGAGGGCGGCGATGGCGTCCTCCACGGAGGGGAACCGGTCCCGCGGATTGGGGGCGAGGAAGACGCGGAGCACGTCGGCCAGATGCTTCCGGAGTTCCGGATTCTCGCCGCAGGGATCGGGGTAGGCCACGCCGGGGGTGGGGTTCTTCGTCGCCACCGTCTCCCACGCGGCGGGCAGGCGGCGCGACCCCGTGGCCGCCTCGAACAGGATGCAGCCGAGGGCGAACAGGTCGTGGCGCTTGTCGGGCCCGTCGGAGGCGCCCGCCTCGGGGGGCCGGTAGAACACGCCCCGCTGCGGGCCCGCCAGGGAGGACCCCTTGGACGCGAGATGGGAGAGTTCGCGGGCGATGCCCACGTCGGTGACGTGGATGGTGCCCTCTTCCCCGATGAGCACGTTGGTGGGCCGCAGTTCCCCGTGGATGATCCCCGGCTTGTGCAGTTCCTGGAGCGCCGCCGCGATGCCCAGGCCGAGCCGGATGACCTCGTCGGGGTCCAGCCGGCGCTCCTTCCGGAGGCGGTCCATGAGCGTGCGCCCGCGGAAGGACTCCACCACCAGGTAGGCCTGCGGCTCCTCCCGCTCGACGCCCAGCACGCGGACGATGTGGGGAGAGGCCTCCAGCCCCCGCACCGACGTGAGCGCGGACCGGAGCGACTCCACGGCGTCGGAACCGGGGGCGACGGAGGAGGGCAGCAGGCGCAGGAGGACCTCCGCCCCGGTGCGCTTCTCCACCGCCAGGTAGGCCCGCGTGCTCCCCAGTGTGCCCAGGGACTCGGTGACGTCGAACCGCGGGGAGACGCCGGGGCGCGGCCCGGGTCCGGTGCCCGCGATGGGGGACCCCGTGGCGATGGGCGCTCCCGTGGCGATGGGGGTCGCACCCGCCATCCGCGCCCCGCAATGGGGGCAGAGGTCGTGTTCGCCGGAGACCGGCTTGCCGCAACCCGGACATTCGCGCGCCACGCCGCCCTCCCGTCGTCAACCACCCGCGGTCGAGACTACCGCTTCCCGGGCCCCGGGGCCAGCACGGGCCGGGTTCGACCGACCTTGCGCGCCGGAGGCTCCCCGGGGCATCGTTCCGCCATGCCCGATCCCGCACCCCGCCCCCCCCGCCCGGCCCCCCGCCGCCGCGGCGTGCGCCGCGCCGGGCCCGCGGCGGTCCTCCTCGCCGTGGCGGCGGCCGCGGGCCTGGGGGTCCACCTCGCCCTGCGCTCCGAGGACGAGGCGCGGGCGCGGCGCGAGGGGGCCATGGCGACGGCGCTCCGGGAACTGGCCCGGGCGCAGTCCGCCGCTCTGGAGGCGCGGGCGGTGGATCTGGACGGGGACGGCGTGGGCGAGGCCCTGACGTTCCAGGAACTGACGGGGCTGGCGGGCGTGCGCACCTCCCCCGACGGCCGGACCCGCGGTCCCGCCCTCTCCCCGCCGCCCCTGGCCGCCGGCCCGCGGGAACTCTGGGGGAACGGCCTCGTGCACGCCCCCGGCGCCCACGGCTACATCCTGGCCGTCCACCTCCCCGCCACGGGAGGGGGATCGGCGCGGGAGGGGCTGGCGGGGGCGGGGTTCGAGGGAACCGTCGCCACGGACCCGGCGGAGCGGCGCTGGTGCGCGTACCTGTGGAGCCGCGGAGAGCCGGGGGACGCGTACTTCGTGGACGCCGACGGGACGGTGCTCGCCTCCGACAACGCCGACCGCCACTACCTCGCCGCCGACCTCGTCCCCCGGTGGGACGCCGCCCGCGCCCGCGGCGCCCCCGGTGGATGGGACGCCCCCGCCGCCGTCGACGCCGTCGGCAACGACGGACGGGAGTGGAGGCGGGTGCCGTAGCCGCTCCCTGTCCCGGTCCCCGACGTCCCCTCCGGGTACCCTTTCCCCCGCCGCGGGGGACCGCGCGCACGGGGGGAGCATGGCCGACGACGTTCCCGACGGCGAGGGGCGGACCTACCTGCTGGTGCGGCTCTCCGCCATCGGGGACGTGCTCCAGTGCCTGCACGCCCTCGCGGACCTGCGGGCCTCCCGGCCGCGGGCCCGCATCCACTGGCTCGTGGAGGAGCGCTGCGCGGCGGTGCTCCGGGACCACCCCCACCTCGACGGGGTCGTCGTCTACCGCAGGAGGGAACTGGCGGCGGCGCTGCGCCGTCCCTGGCGCTGGCCCCGCGCGGCGGCGCTGGTCCTCCGCCTGGTGCGGGACCTGCGCGCGCTGCGGGCGGACGCCGTCGTCGATCTGCAGGGGAACCTGAAGGGGGCGCTGCTGGCGCGCCTCTCGGGGGCCCCCCGCCGCATCGGCCTGGCGCCGGGACAGGGGGGCAGGGACCGGGCCCACGTGTTCGCCACGGAGACCGTGGTGCTCCCCCGCCCCCCGGTCCATCGGGCCGACCGCGCGCGCACGCTCCTCCTCCCCCTGGGGGCCGTCGCCGGCAGCGGGACCGCCGCCGTGGGAGGGGTCGACGGGGCGGCACCGGGAGTGGAGCGGTGGCTGGCGGAGCACTCCGTCCCCGCGGGCGGGTACGCCATCCTCCACCCGGGCACCAGCGGGTTCGGCGGGATGAAGCGGTGGCCCCCGGAGCGCTTCGCCGCGCTGGCGCGCCGCCTCCGGGAGACGCGCGGCCTGCACGTGCTCGTCACCGCGGGCCCCGGCGAGGAGCCGCTGGCGGACCGGGTCGTGGCCGGTGCCGGCGGCGCCGCCGTCCGCGGGCCCGCGACGGCGACGCTGGGGGAGCTGGGGGCGCTCCTCCGGAGGGCGGCGCTGGTGGTGGCGGCGGACACGGGACCGGCGCACCTCGCCGCGGTCCTGGGCGCACCGACCCTCTGCCTCTTCGGCCCCAAGGACCCCGCGGTCTACGCCCCCCGCGGACCCCGCGCCCGCGTCCTCTGGCGCCAGCCCTGGTGCAGCCCCTGCGCACTGCGGCGGTGCGACGACCCGGTCTGCATGACCGGCATCGAGACGGCGGAGGTGGAGCGCCACGTGGACGCGCTGCTGGCGGGGGCGCCCCGTTGACTCCGCCCCTCCCGGGGCCCCTCGGGCGCGCCGTGGCGGACTCCGCGGATCCCGCCGGCGCGGCGCGGGGCGCCGAGAGGTGGATGGCGGCGGCGGGCCCGCGGGCGGAGGAGTGGCTGGCGGCGCCGGGGGCCGCGGAGGGGCTGGCGGGGCTCTGCGCGCAGGGGGCCGCGCCGTCGGCGGCGCTGGCGCGGGACCCCGGCGCCCTCGCCTTCGCGCTGGCGGGACCGGCCCGCCCTCCGCTGGGCGACGTGACGGCGCGCCTCGGGGCCGCCGCCGCGACCCTCGCGGAGCCCCTGGCGCTCCACCGCGCGCGCCGGAGGGAGGTGCTGCGCATCCTCCACGCCGACGTGGTCGGCGGCGCTGCGCTGGAGACCGTGGCGGGTGCCATCTCCGACCTCGCCGACTCCACCGTGCGCGCGGTGCTCGATCGCGAGCGGGCCGCCGCGGTCGCGCGCGACGGGCCTCCCCTCCACGGGGACGGATCCCCCGCCGCGCTGACGTGCATCGCGCTCGGGAAGCTGGGCGGCGGGGAACTCAACTACTCGAGCGACGTGGATCTCCTGTTCCTCCGATCCGGCGAGGGCGCCACGGCGGGCGCGGACGGCGCGCCCGGCACGGGCCTCCACGAGCACTTCTCCGGGGTCGCCGCCGCCGTCACGCGCGCCCTCTCCCGCCCCACCGCCGAGGGGCATCTCTACCGCGTGGATCTCCGCCTCCGGCCCCGGGGGAGCGCCGGCGGCATCGCCCCCCGCGTCGAGTCGGCGGTCCACTACTACCGGAGCCAGGGACGGGGCTGGGAGCGGCAGGCGCTGCTCAAGGCGCGCGTGGTCGCGGGCGACGGCGAACTCGGCGCCCGGTTCCTCGCGGAGATCGAACCGTGGGTCTTCGGCCGCCCGCTGCTCTCCGCGGAGATCGCCGAGATCCGCCGCCTCAAGCGGGAGATGGAGCGGGCGTCGTCGGGCGGCGCCGCGGACCTGAAGTCCGCGCCCGGCGGCATCCGCGACGTGGAGTACGTCGTCCAGTTCCTCCAGTTGCTCCTGGGCGCCGCCCACCCGGAGGTCCGCGCCGCGGGGACCATGGAGGCGCTCCGCCGCCTCGAGCGCGCCGCCGCGCTCCGGCGGGAGGAGGCCCGCAGCCTGCGCGACGCCTACGTGTTCCTCCGCACCGCGGAGCACCGCCTCCAGGCCGCCGACGACGTGCAGACCCACACGCTGCCGCCGGAGGAGGCGGCGCTCCGGCGGCTCGCCCGCCGCATGGGGCTCGGCGGCGACGGGGGCGATCCGCTGGAGCGGTTCCGCCGGGAGCACGCGCGCCACTCCGCCGCCGCCCGCGCGGCGCTGGACGGCATCCTGCTGGAGGCGTTCTCGGTGGAGGGACGGCGGGCCGCGGACGTCGTGGACCTGCTCCTCGGCGGCACCGCCCCGACGGACGACGCGCTCCGCGGCGTGCTCGAACCCTTCGGGTTCCGGGACCCGGGCGCCGCGTGGCGCGACCTCCGCCGCATGGCGGACGCGTCCTCGCCGTGGCTCCCGCGCACGCGGACCTACTTCGCCTCCGCCGCCCCCGCGCTCCTCGCCCGCGCCGCGGAGACGCCGGCCCCGGACCGCGCCCTCGCCCTCGTGCAGACGCTGTCCGAGCGGGCCGCCGGGTCGGGACTCTTCTTCCGCCTCCTCACGGAGAACCCGGATGTCCTCGGGGTCTTCTGCGATCTCGGCGGCGGGAGCCCCTACCTCTCCCGCCTCCTGGCGGCGCGACCGGCGACCATGGACGCGTTCCTCGACGCGCTGGTGGTGGCGCCCCGCGACGGGCTCCCCCCGTTCGAGGACCTCCCGCTGGGCGCCATCG
The DNA here is from genome assembly GCA_964607145.1 of uncultured Planctomycetota bacterium. GTDB lineage: Bacteria > Planctomycetota > JAJSAM01 > JAJSAM01 > JAKLKS01 > CAZSIX01. The sequence goes on from CAZSIX010000021.1 coordinate 32,357, forward strand.
AACAGTCCGAGGACCCCTCCGCGGCGCTGCACGACCTGCGCGATCTGGAACTCCTGCGCATCGGCGTCCGCGACCTCCAGGGGAAGGACAACGCCCGGCAGACGGCGCGCGCGCTGACGGCCGCCGCGGAGTCCGCGGTGCGGCTGGCGGACGGGGCGGCGGCGGCGCGGCTGGATCGGATGCACGGATCCCCGCCCGGCGCCCGCTTCGCCGTGCTCGCGCTGGGGAGGCTCGGGGCCGGCGAGATGGCCTACGGGAGCGACCTCGACCTCCTGTTCCTCAGCGAGGGGGACGCGCCGGCGCCCGACGGCACCGACGCCACCACCTGGTTCGCGCGGCGGGCCCGCGACCTGGTGGCCATCCTCGGCGGCGCCGGGGATCGCGGACCGGTCTACCGGCTCGACCTCCGACTGAGGCCGGAGGGGGCGCGCGGTCCGCTGGTGGCGTCCCTGGGAGGGTTCCTCCGCTACCTGCGCGAGAGGGCGGAGACCTGGGAGCGGCAGGCGCTGGTGCGCGCCCGGGCCGTGGCCGGCGACGGGGAACTCTGCGCGCGGGCCATGGCGGGCATCGCCGACGTCCTCTGGGGCGCGCCGCCGCCGGAGGGCCTCCTCGCGGAGGTGCGAGCCATGCGCGCGCGCACCGAGGCCGCCGCCACGCCGGGCAGCCTCAAGACCTCGCGCGGCGGGCTGCAGGAGGTGGAGTTCCTCGTGCAGGCGCTGACGCTCCAGCACGGGCACGCCCACCCCGACGTCCGCCAGGCGAACACCGTGGCCGCGCTGGGCGCGCTGCGGCGGGACGGCCTGCTCTCCGCCGCCGCGCACGAGGGGCTGACGACCTGCTACCTGTTCCTCCGCGCGGTGGAGATGCGCCTGCGGCTCGCCTCCGATGCCACGGGCAGCGTGTTCCCCGCGGATCCGGCGGCGCGGGACGACCTCGCCCGCCGCCTCGGCTACGTCGCCACCGCCTTCGCCTCCCCCGGCGTCAGCCTCGCCGAGGAGGTGGACTACTACCGCGGCCGCATCCGCACCTGGTGGGACCGGATCATGGGCGGAGCGCCGTCGTAGGGGCACGCGCTTGCGCGCCCCACGACCCCCGGTCGCTCTCCTCGCGGGCCGCCGCGACGGAACGGCGGACGACGCGCGGACGGCCCCCCCCGCGGGCGGGTCCGTCCGGTCCGCCTACAGGAGGGACGTCACGATGTCGAGGGTCCGGAGGCGGAGTCGGTAGTTGTGATCCCAGGCGAGGCGGGAGAGCGCCGGAGGCGCGCCCCGCTCGTCGGCGACGTATCCCAGGCCCAGCGCCGCGTAGTTACGACCCATCAGGGGCTGGCGCGTGTCCAGGGCGAGCCGGGCCAGCAGCGCCGCGGCGCCCTGGTCCCGCATGTAGCCGAGCCCGATGCAGCACGCCGCCTTGATGGTGGTGTCGTTGGCGTCGAGCACGCGCTCCGCCATGGACTTCGCGTCCTCCGCGCCGCCCACGAGGCCGAGCATGAGCCCCGCGGGGCGGCGGATGGCGGCGTTGTCCTTGCCGTCCAGGGCCGCGCGCAGGAGGACCGCCGAGGAGCGATCCCCGGTGAGGGCGAGGGCCATGGCCGTGTAGCCGCGCAGGTCGGGGTCCTTGGCCGGGTCGGAGACGATGACGCGGAACTCGGCGACGGCGTTGCGGTCCCGGAGCAGGCCCAGCGCGATGGCGCAGGCCGCCCGGTGGCTCGGATCGTTGCTCTCCTCCGCGTACTCCTGCCGCAGCGTCTTCCCGACGGCGACGTCCCCCGTCAGGCCGAGGCCGATGGCCGCGAAGGAGCGCAGCGAGGGCCTCCTCCGCGCGAGGATCTCCGTGAGGGCCTTCACCGCCTGGGGTCCGCCGAGGCGGCCCATGCTGACGGCGGCGAACTGCCGGGTCTGCAGGTCGGACTCCTTCTCGAGCATCTGCCGCAGCCGCGCGCGCGCGCCGTCGCGGAACGCGCCGCTGATCCGCGACTCGTCCTCCGCGGCGCGATCCAGTTCGCGGAGTTCGTCGTCCATGGCGGCGCGGGCGGCGTCGTCGCCGTGCCGGGCGGCCCACTTCGAGAGGCGCTCCCGCGCGAGGTCCCGCATGCGCTCCGCGGGGCCGCGGTAGTCGAGCGCGCCCAGCGCGATGGCGCTGGACCGCCGGACCTCCTCGTTCTTGTCCTCGGCCAGGTGCATGAGGAGCCCGGCATCGCCGGACGTCCCGATCTTGCCCAGCGAGACCACGGCCACCGCCCGGAGCGACGTGGGCACGCGGCGATCCGCCGCCAGCGTCGTCAGCAGGTCGTGGGAGGGCTGACCGGGAAGGAGGCCGAGGGCCGCCGCCGCGGTGGCGCGGACGTCCAGGTCCTCGCGGGGGTTGCCCGCCACGGCGACGAGACTCGCCACGGCGTCGGAGCCGCCCGCCAGCCCGAGGGCCGCGGCGGCGACGGCGCGCGTCTGGGACTCCTCCGCGCGGTTCTCGAGGAAGGGCTGGATGGCGGGCGTGCCCACGCCCTCGCCCCGGTAGCCCAGCGCCAGAAGGGCCGACTCGCGGATGAGGCGGTCCCGGTCGTGGAGCGCGCCGACGACGCGGGCCGTGGCCTCCACGCCGCCCAGCTTGCCGAGGCTCATCACCGCCGAGGAGCGGACCTCGGCGCTGCCATCGCCGAGGAGCCGCAGCAGCGCCGGCAGCACGGTGGCACGTCGCGCTTCCGACTCGGCGCGCCGCTTCTCCTCCGCATCGCCGGAGACCGTCGTCGACTCGGTCACCGTGCCGAGGGCGCGGGCGAGGTACCGGTCCTTGTTGTACTCCCACCAGAACTCCCAGCGCTCCTGGCCGATGGAGGCGCGCCGGCCGCCGGTGCGGGCTCCCGCGGCGCCGCCGTCGGGGGCAGGGGAACTGCCGGGGCCCGGGGCCGGGCCGCCGGAGGGCGGGATCACGGGCCCGGCGCCGCCACCGTCCTCGCCGCCGGAGCCGGTGTCCGTGCCGCCGCCCTCGCCCGGGCCGGGCATGGAGCCGCCGCCGCCCGCATCGTCCGCGGAGCCTCCCGGCTGGCCGCCGTTGGTCCCGCCGCCCGCCCCGTCCCCGCGTCCGCCGGTCTCCGCGTCGCCGCCGCCGCCGGACCCCGCCGTCGGATCCTCGCCGCCGCCACTGCCCGTCGCCCCGCCTGAGCCGTCGCCGGTCTTGCCGCTCCCCGCCTCGGAGCCGGAGTCGCCGCCACCGGAGCCGGAACCGGAGGACGTCCCGCCGGAATCCCCTTCGCTGGGGCCCTGACCCGCCTCGCCGCCGCCGTCACCGCCGCGGGAGCCGCCCCCGGCGCGCCGTCCGCCGGAATCCTTGCCGCCGTCGGAGGGAGGGGGAGTGCCGCCGCCGTCCCCGCCGCCGCCGCGCCGACCGCCCGAGTCGCCGGAGCCGCCACCGTCGGCGGGAGGAATCCCGCCGTCACCGGAGCCGGACCCCTCGGAGGGGCGCTCGCGACCGCCCGACGAGCCGGAGTCGTCGCCGTCGTCGGAGCCGCCCGCGGGGGGCTCGCCGCCGGCATCGCCGCCGGAGCCCCGATCGCCACGCTCGCCGCCGGAACCGGAACCGGAACCGGATCCGTCGTCCCCGCCATCGCCGGGCCCCTGACCCTCGTCGCCGCCGGAGGATCCGCCGCCGTTGCGGCCCGCCCCCGTGGGACCGCCGCCGCTGCTGCCGCCGCCGCCGGAGTCCCCGCCCGAGTCGCCGCCGGACCCGCCGCCGGACCGCCCTCCGCTCCCGCTGCTGGAGGGAGGGGCGCCGCCGCCGGAGTCGCCGCTGCCGTTCCCCGTGCTGCCGCTGCCCGTGCCCGGGCGACCGCCGGAGTCGCCGCCGGAACTGCCGCCCGTGGCGGTCCCGTCATTGCCGCCGCCGGAAGAGCCGCCGGTGGAGCCGCCGGAGGCCCCGCCGGCGTCGCCGCCGGAGCCCGACCCGCCACCGGAGCCGGATCCCGATCCGGAGCCCGAGCCGGAGCCCGACCCCGTGCCGCCGCCCGTGGACCCGCCGCCGCTGGATCCGCCGGAGGACCCGCCGCCGTCGCCGGAGCCGCCGCCGGAGTCGCCGCCGCCGGAACCGCCGCCGGAGCCGCCGCCCCCGCCCGTGGGCGGAGGAGAGGGGGGAGCGTCTCCGCCGGAGGAGCCGCCGCCGTCCCCGACGCCGCCACCGGAGTCGCCGCCCGTGCCGCCGCCGCCGCCCCCGCCCGTGTCCCCGCCGCTGCCGCCGCCCGAGGATCCTCCGCCGAGGCCGCCGCCGGAGCCGCCTCCGCCGCGGTACTGGGACCCGCCGGCGTAGACCGAGCCCGGATAGGCCAGCGCCATGGCGAGGAAGAGGAGGGTCAGAAGGAGCGGTCGACGCATGGGGTCACCTCGGTGCCTCGCGCCTCTCCTCCCTCCCGCGGGGAGGCCGGCGCCAGCGGCCCCATGCTACCCGGGGCCGTCGCGGGCGCAAGGGGCCGCACGTTCATCCGTATAATCCCCCGAGGGGCGCCCCGCGGAGCGGCCCCACCCCGGAGGCGCCATGGCCCCTTGCCGTCCTCGCACCCTGCTCGCCGCCGCCGCCCTCGCGGCCCTCCTGGCGGGGCCCCCCGCCGCCCCCGCGGCGCCGCGGGGGAAGTGCCCGTTCCGCGTCGGCCTGAAGGCGGTCTCCCCGAAGGTCGCCCTGGGCGAGGACATGGTGTTCGAGTTCACCGTGCGCAGCGGGCACGGCAAGGTCGCCCGCATCGCGCCCCTGCGCCTCGGCTCGCCCTCGTCCGTCACCCTGGCCATCGAGGGGAGCGGCATCCAGGCCCGCGTCTCCCGCATCTACGGGAGGTTCGAGGGGGAGAAGTTCAAGGAGGACGCGCTGGAGTACCTGCCCCTCAAATCGGGCGGCGTGGAGAAGGGGGAGATCCGCGCCATGGCGGTGCGGCCGGGCAAGTACCAGGTCTCCGCGTTCTATGGCGGCTTCCCGGCGGACGTCTGGGACGAGCCCGTGCGGACCGAGCCTGTCGAGGTGGAGGTGACCGCGGGCCCCAAGGGGGAGAAGCGGCCCGGGGCGCGCATCCGCACGGACAAGGGGGCCATGACCGCGGAGCTGTACCCGGAGAAGGCCTACAACACGGTGGTCAACTTCCTGACGCTGGCGCGGGACGGGTTCTACAACCGGCTCACCTTCCATCGCATCATCAAGGGCTTCATGATCCAGGGCGGCGATCCGAAGGGCAACGGCACCGGCGGGCCGGGCTACTCCATCGCGCTGGAGCCCAACGACATCAAGCACACGCGCGGCGTGCTCTCCATGGCGCGGGAGCAGGCGCGCAACACCGGCGGGAGCCAGTTCTTCGTCATGGACGGCACCGCCGACACGCTGGACGGCGCCTACGCCGCGTTCGGGCGCCTGCTGGAGGGGAAGGCGGGGGGCGACGCCGTCCTCAAGGCGCTGGCCTCGGTGCCCGTGAAGCAGGGGGGGGACGGCGGCATGAGCGACCCGCTGGTGGACCCCGTGCTCGAGGGCGTGGACGTCCTCTGGCTCCCGTGAAGCACGCGGCGGCGGTGACCGCGGCCGTCGTCCTGGCGGGCGCCGCGTGGGCCGCGGCGGAGTGGAGCCGGCCCGTCCAGGACGACGGCGGGCGCACGCTGCTCCGGTTCCGCGCCGGCGGCCTCGTCTACCGCTTCGATCCGGTCTACCGGACGGAGGCGTTGTTCGACGCCGACGACAGGCCCGAGCGGAACGACCTGTTCTCGTCGCGCCCCGCGGACGCGGCCCGCCTGCGGGCCCGCCTCCTGGAGCGGCTCGGGCTCCGCTCCCTGGAGGAGATCCCGGACCGGGATGCGGCCTTCCGCGAGGAACTCATGAGGAACGGGTACTTCCCCGGCGGACGCCGTTGACCCGGCGCGGACGCGCGATCCTCCTCGCGGCGGCGGTGGCGGTCGCCGGCGGAGCGGCGATGTTCGCCTTCCGGCGCGACCCCGCGCGCACCGCCGCGCCGCGCCCCCACGTGGTCGTCCTCGTCTGGGACACGACCCGGGCGGACCGCCTCTCCCCCTACGGCTACACCCGGGACACGACGCCGTGGCTCACGGGGGTCGCGAAGGAGGGAGTGCTCTTCGAGCAGTGCCGCGCCCCCTCCCCGTGGACGCTCCCGTCCCACGCCTCCATGATGACGGGCCTCCTCCCGCGGGACCACGGCGCCGTGGAGTTGCAGAGCATGCTCGCTCCCGCCCGGGTCACCCTCGCGGAGCGGCTCTCGGCGGAGGGCTACGACACCATCCTCGTGGCGGCCAACGCGCTCGTGGGGCGCCGCACCGGGCTCGCGCAGGGGTTCGACGTGGCGGTGGCGGCCTCCGAGGATCCGCGCACGCCCAAGGCCTCCACGGTCATCTCCCTCCTGGAGACGGAACTGGAGACGCGGGCCAACGACCCGGCCCGCGCCGCCCGGCCGCTCTTCCTGTTCCTGAACTTCATGGAGCCCCACCTCCCCTACGCCCCCCCCCTCGAATTGGAACGGCCGTGGCGCCCCGACGGCGTGTCCGACGAGGAGGTGGCGCGGGCCAAGCGGTTCGAGTTCCCCCGCGAGATGCACCACAACCTCGGGCTCTCCCGGGTGAGCGACCGCGCCCTCTCCATCCTCTCGTCGCTCTACGACGCGGAACTCCGGGACCTCGACCGGCGCTGCGCCGACCTGGAGGCGGTGCTGCGGAAGCACGGGCTCCTCGCCACCGCGGACGCCGCGGCGGGCACGGGCGGCACGCTGCTGGTGGTGACCTCGGATCACGGGGAGAACCTCGGGGAGGAGGGCCTCCTCGACCACAAGCTGAGCCTCTCCGACGCGCTGCTGCACGTGCCCATGGTGCTGCGCTGGCCCGGGCGCATCCCCCCCGGGCGACGCGTGACGGAGGCGGTCCGGCTCCAGGACCTCTACCCCACGGTGCTGGAGGCGGCGGGGGCCACCGCGGGGGCCCCTCCCACCCCGGACGCCGTCTCCCTCCTCGTCGAGCCGCTGGCGGCGCGCGCGCTGGTGGCCGAGTTCCCCGCCCCGCTGTCGTTCCTGGCCGGGATGCGGCGGGAACTCCCCGGCGAGCCGGAGGAGCGCTTCGAACTGCTGCGCCGGGGCATCCTCGCCGTCGTGGACACGTCCCTCCGCAAGGTCATCGTCACGCACCGCGTCGCGCCCGACGGCGCGCGGACGGAGATCTCGCGGCGCCTCCACGACCTCCGCACCGATCCCGGCGAGAAGCGGGACCTGCTGGCGGACGCGGACGCGGCCCTCCTCGCCGAGGCGGAGCGACTGCTGGACCTCGCGAAGCCCGCCGCCCCGGGGAAGTAGAACTACCTCCGCCGCAGCAGGCGGTCCACGTACTGGTGGTCCTGGAGCCCGCGGACCTCCAGGTCGTCCAGTTCCATGGGAGTGAAGGTGATGACGCGCAGCCGCGGCGGCTGGACCACCCAGGACCGGTTCTTGAGCACCTGGACCCAGATCTCCCGTCCGTCCACCGCCAGCCGCATGCGGGGCGGGCGCCACTCCACCAGCACGTCGTACCAGCGGTCCGCCTCGAACTGGAAGTAGCGGATCCCCTCGGATCGCTCCCCGTCCTTGTACCGCCCGTCCAGGTCGAGCCCCGGGCGGGAGTGGATCTCGTTGTGGCGGTAGGTGTCGGGCCACGCCTCGAACGCGTCCCGCCAGTCGTCCCGCTGCCAGGCCCAGACCCCGCGGCCCCCCTCGAGGCGCCCGTCGTCGGAGAGCACGCCGAGGTTGTTGCCGGCGATGCAGACCTGGAGGAACAGGGCCCGCTCCGGCCAGCGGACGCGCATCCCGACGGAGACTCCCTGCGCGACCTTCACCGGGAGTTCGATCACCAGGGGCGAGTCCGCCAGTTCCCGGCGGCGCCCCGCCACGACGGCGTCCCGGGGCGGGGCCACGAACACCACGCGCCCCGCGGGCTCCGCGGCCGGCGGCACCGGCGGATCGATGCGGAGGTCGTGGAACGGCGGCAGCGCGTCCTCCGGCGGGACGAAGGAGAGCCGCTGCTCGGGCGTGTCGAAGCTCCAGCCGAGGATGAGTTCGCCGCGGTCCTTCTCCGTCACGCGCACGCCCGGGTAGTAGCCCTCCAGGCGCTGCTCGTTGAGCATCCGTCGCGCCGTCGCGCGGAGCGCCTCCAGTTCGGCGCGCTTCTCCCGGATGATGCGCGTGGTGGAGAGCGGGTGATCGTCCAGGAGGTCGAGGTAGTTGAGGGCGTCCTTGGGCTTGCGCTCCTGCACGGAGTCGTGGACGAGGGTGACGTAGCGCCGCCCCGTGTTCTCCAGGTCCTCCGCCGCCTCCAACTTGCCCTTCACGAGGTCCCGGCACCGCTCGAGCAGGGCGTCCACCGCGGCGGCGACGCCCTGCACCTGGTCCCGCGCGCGGACGAGGAGCGTCGCCGCCGCCTCCAGCCCGCGCACGTCCTGGGCCTCGCCGTCGGCCACCACGAGGGCGCCGCGGAGGAGCGCATCCTCGAAGTCGAGCCCGGAGCCGTCGAGCCGCGCGTAGTGGAGCACGTGGGAGAGGCTGAGGAGCGCCAGGGGCTGGCGCAGCCCCGGCTGGCCCGGCGCGTCGAACACGACGACGCTCCCCGTGGGGGTGTCCTCGATGCGCACGTTGGCCACCTGGTCGTAGGGGATCCTCGTGGCGTCGTCGAAGCGGAGCCCGCGGCCGAGGCCGTCGCCCTGCCGCAGGGCCGCCCGCACGCGCTCGAAGGCGACGTTCTCGATGCGATCCAGCAGGAGCCGGCACGCCTGGATGGAAGCCCGGAGCAGCGCCCGGTGCGGACCGCGCTCCAGTTCCGTCTGCTCGCGGTCGACGCGGAGCCGGGCGCGGAAGTAGTCGCGCCGCCCGAGGTCGGCGACGAAGTCGCGGCGGAACGCCTCCACCCGCTCCCGCTCCGCGCGGATCCCCTCGTCCCGCGCCCGGGCGATCCCCGCGCGGGCCTCCTCGACCTCCGGCCGCAGCGAGTCGACGGAGGCGGCCAGCGCGTCCTCGAGGACGGCCAGGGCGTCGTCGTGGCGCCCCGCGGCGGCGAGGACCTGCGCGCGCTCCTCGGCGCGCCGGTTCGCGTCGCGGTTCGCCTGCTCCACGCGCGCGAGCAGCGACGGAACGCGGCGGCGGTACCACTCCGCCACCGGGCGCGGGACCTTCACCAGCAGCAGCGCCAGTCCGGCGTCGGCGGCCAGTTCACGTCCCGCCGCCTCGAGGCTCTCCTCGGCGTCGCGGTACCGCCCCTCGGCGACGGCCTCGTCGTGGCGGACGGCGAACCCCTCCCCGAAGATGGAGTCCGCGATGGCCGCGTTGACCCGGTTGAGGTCCTCCAGGCGGCGATCGATGTCCTGCACCGGGGACACGTTGGGCCGGTCCACCATCTCCTCGAGGATCTGCGCGCGGAGTCCGCGGAGCCGCGTCTCCACCGCGGTGACCGTCTCGTCGCCGATGGAGACGCGCTCGAGCCAGGAGAGCTCCGCGACGATGGCCGCCTCGGCGGCCTCCTGCCCGTCCTTCTGGAACCTCCGGCGCCACTCCGCCAGCATCGCCACGGGCTCGTCCGCCGCGTCCCCCCCGGCGCGCATCAGTTCCGCCGTCGCCTCGTCGATGCGCTCCATGGCCTTGCGGAACTTGCGGTTGTCCGCCAGGTCGCGCGCCGGGAGCAGCCGTCCGCGCGCGTCCGACCAGAGCGCCAGCCTCCGCTCCGCGTCCGCCGCCAGCACCATGGCCTCGCCGGCGGCCTCCGTCGCGGCGTGGCGCGCGACGAACTCGCGGAGGCGATCCCGGTAGTCCCGCAGCGCCTCCTCCCCGCGGCGCGGGAGGTTGCGGACGTCGGAGAGGTCGCGCCGGGCGAGGTCCTCGCGGTAGAGGCGCGTCTCCTGCTCGTGGCGCTTCTGCAGCCACGCCGTGAGGCCCACGCCCGCCACCACCACGGCGGCGAACGCGGCGATGATGAGCCGCGCCCGGAGGCGGACCTCCTGCACCTCGAAGTCGCCGCTCCAGTTGCGCGGCACGATGGTGCGCCCCGCCTTGATGCGCCGCAGATCGTGCAGCACCTCCCGGGGCGTGGCGTAGCGGTGCTGGCGCTTCTTGGCCATGAGCTTCTCGACCAGGAACGACGCCTCCGCGGAGAGCCGCGGGTTCACCTGCTGGACCGTGCGGGGCTTCTCGTACAGCACCTTCGTGAGGAGGCCCGCCAGCGTGTCGCTCGTGTGGGGCGGGACCCCGGCGAGCATGTGGTACGCCGTGGCGCCCAGAGAGTAGAGGTCCGTCTGGATGTCGACGTTGGACGGGTCCCGCGCCTGCTCCGGCGAGATGTACTGGGGCGTGCCGATGGTGACGCCGGACTGCGTCAGCGCGAAGTCGGAGGGGCCCTTGGCGAGGCCGTAGTCGGTCAGTTTCGGCTCGCCGTCGGGGGCCACGATGATGTTGCCCGGCTTGACGTCCCTGTGGACCACGGCGCGGGAGTGGGCGTGATCCAGCGCATCGCACAGCTTCTCGATGATGCGCAACGCCTCCGCCTCGGGAACGGGCCCCCGCTGGAGCCGGTCGCGGAGGGACTCCCCCTCCACGAACTCCATGGCGAAGTAGTGGTACGGCCCGCTCTGCCCCACGTCGAGGCCGCGGACGATGTTGGGGTGATCGAGGGAGCCCACGAAGCGGGCCTCCCGCCGGAGGCGCTCGACCTGCTGCTCGTCGCGGGCCAGCGGGCGGCGGAGGATCTTGAGCGCGACGATCCGGTTCATGCTGGCCTGGTGGGCCCGGAACACGCTGCCCATGCCGCCCCGTCCGAGGCGGTCGAGGATGCGGTAGCCCTGGACGATGTCCGCGCCGCCGGTGGCGCGGGCCGGTTCCGGCGCGGCGCCGCCCGCCGCCGGTCCGTCGAGGGCGGCCAGCGCCTCGCGCGTCGCGAACCCCCGCTCGACGAGGAGCGCCGCGAGGGCCGTCCCCTCGGGGGCCTCCGCCCACGCGGCCTCCGCCGCGCGGGCCGCCTCCGGCGTGATGGTGCCGCGCTCCAGCAGCGCGCGGAGGAGGACGCGATCCGCCGGGGAGAGTTCCCGGTCCGTCACGCGTCCACCCAGCGGACGGAGAGGCGCTCCGCCTTCCCGAACCGGACCTCGTGGGAGCGGTGGCGGAGGTCGCGCAGCCGCGTCGGCGCCGCGATCCGCGAACCGTCCACGTAGGTGCCCGTCGTGGAAAGGTCCTCCACCACCGCCTCGCCGGCGGCGGGGACGGCGATGCGCATGTGGAGGCGGCTCACGCCCTGGCACGCGCGCCGCAGCGCGGAGGGATCCTCCGCCATGCGCCGGTAGGCCGCCGCCCGCGTCAGCGGGAAGGTGCTCCCGGACCCGCGGCCGAACACCACCTCCTGGCCCTCGCGGAGGAACACGACCTCGCCGTGCAGCAGGCCGTCCTCCCCCGAGATCGCGAGCCACCCGTCGGGTGGCGGCGTCACCGGCCCTCCGGCACCGGCGTGGGGGAGTACGACGGGATGTCCTCGAGGTCGTAGTACGGGCGGGCCCGCAGTTCGATGTCGAGGTCGTACTGCTCGCCGAACCGGGAGTGGGGGCGCTTCTCCCGGCCCGCCAGGGGACCTCCCCCCTCGCCGTCCTCGGAACTCTCGGCCCCGGGCCGGTACGGGAAGATGCCCACGACCCCCATGACCTCGCGCACGCGCTCGTTCACCCGGTCGAGCATGGCCTGGCGCTCGTCCCGCTCCAGGGTCGCGAACAGGCCGCGCGCCTCGCCCTCCTCCCACTGGATCGCCGGCCGCGGCTCGAGGGGCTCGCCGCGCGCCTTCTTCCGGATGTCCTCGCGGAGGGCGGCGATCTCCGCCTCCGCCTTCTTCAGGTCGTAGCGGGCGGAGGCGTCCGGCTCGCCCGTCTCGAGGCGCTTGCGGATCTGGAGTTCCGCCATGGCGAGGTCCTCGTCGCGGCGGAACCGCGTGGCGGCGATGGCGGCGGCGGCGCGGACGGTGGACGAGCGGTCCACCATCTTCTGGAGCACCGTCGTCACCGCACGGGGATCGGCGATGGACGCCAGGGCGACGACCGCGCACGCCGCCACCTCGGCGCTTCGCGGGGAGTTGACCACCGACAGCAGGGACTGGAGCGAGTCCGCGTCCCCCCGCCGCGAGAGGAGGTACGCGGCGAGCCTGCGCTCCGCGCCCCGCGACTTCACGGAGGTGAGCACCCCCTCGATGAGCCGCGTCGTCTCCGGCGACCGGTCCACCGCCAGCGCCAGGAGCGCCGCCTCCCGGACCTCGATGTCCCCGTCGTTGCGGAACCGGTCCACGAAGAGCGGGTGGAAGGAGTCCCGGCGGGAGATGGCCAGCGCGAGCACCGCCGAGAGCCGCGCCCCCGCCGTGGTGTCCCCCAGCGCCTCGCGGAACACCGGGGACGGCACCTCGTCCCCCGACGGCGAGACCTCGGCGACCCGACGCGGGAAGAACCCCAGGGCCAGGAGCGCCGCCGCGCGCACGTCGGGCATGGCCTGCCGCTGGGAGAGGATGCCCATCAGCATGTCCCCCGCCTCGACCTCGCGGACGCGGGCCAGCCGCCCCAGCGCCAGCCCCACGGCGATCCGCCGCTGCTCGTTCTCCCGGGATCCCAGGGCGCCGCGGAGGGCGTCCAGCGTCCGATCCTCCGACGACCGCACGCGGCCGAGCATGAGGGCGGCGAGGGCGGGCGGCCACTCGCTCCGCGCCTCGGCCAGCACGATCTCGCGCATCTCGGGCACCACGCGATCGTCGTGGAGCTTGCCGTGGGTCGGGTCGCACAGGCGACCGAGGACGAGGATGCAGTTGGACCGGACGTTGCTCGCGTCGCGGCGCATCTCCTCGAGGAGCCGCGGCACGGACCAGTAGCCGATCTCGTACAGGCCGTCGCGCCCGCGCTCCCGATCGCTGGGGGCGGGATTGCCGAAGAGGCTGATGAAGTTGCGGATGTCCGCCGCCGTCTCCCGATCGGGCTTCCGGAAGAAGACCGGGTCGTCGCGGACGTCCTCGGCGCGGGCGAACGGGAGCCCCGCCGCCGTCACGAGCAACGCGACGGCCGCCGTGCGCCTGAGACTCCGGGCGTCAGTACGAGCGGGAGACAAAGTCCCTCCATCGCTTGTCCAGTTCCTGGACGGTGGCATCGTACACCAGCGAGAGGGCCTCGTCCGACCGGGTGCCCCCCTTCACCAGTTCCGCCAGCCGCCGGAACTTCTCCACGTCGAGGCTGAGCAGGTAGTGGACGAAGGACCAGCACTTCACCAGGTCCAGCGGCGTCAGGTCGTTGAGGCCGCGCGGGAGGATCGCCTCCAGGCGGCTGTCCCCGCCCCCCGCCACCATGCGCTTCGCGGTCACCTTCCACGAGTCCTCGATCCACTTCTCGCCGCCGCCCTTCTCGCCGTAGCCGCTGGTGATGCAGAACGAGTCGCACCGGCCGAAGGCGTTCACCTCCTGCACCTCCGCCAGTCCCTCCACCAGCCACCACGGCGGGAACCGGCCGTTGAACTTCCACCGGTTCAGCAGCACGTGGGACGCCTTGTGGACCGCGGCGTGCCGCATCTGCTCCGGCGGGAACGGGAACTGGTAGCCGACGATCCAGCAGTCGGGGTCGACCAGGTAGAAGCCCTTCTGCTTCCGCAGCAGGCTCACTCGGTGGTCGGGGAGGACGTACTTCGCCTCCGGGTGGAAGCGGAGGAACCCGTCGATGAACCTCTGGTACTGCTGGTCCTTCTCCAGGACCACGATGAAGCAGCGGCGCCCCTCGGCGCCCTGCAGGAACGGGTTCTCCCGGTCGGCGACCCCCTCGGCGTCGTCGGCCAGGAACCCGCCCAGGCGCTTCGGCAGCCGCTCCCGGGAACCCCGCGCGTAGACGTAGTCGAAGAGGCGCGCGCCCGGGGGAACGGCGAACCAGCCGGCGAACTCGGCGTAGGCCTTCTCCGCGTCGGCGGCGATGCGGTCCGTGGCCTCCTGGCCGTAGATGGCGGCCACGCAGAAGTGCTCCGAGAGGCTCACCGTCATGGGCACACCGGCGGCCTCCTGCAGCACGCCGAGGAGCGCGTGGGCGAGCAGTTCCTCCCGCTTCACCCACTTCCCCTTGAACTCCACGAGCCCCTGCAGCGCCTTCGCCTCCCGCTCCGACATCCAGCGGCCCTCGTGCTGCACGAGGCCCCGCTCCAGCGCGTCCCGCTCCTCGGGGGTGACCCAGCGGCCCTTGTACTCCACCAGTCCGCGGGACTCCTTCGCCTCGCGGGCGGCCTCCGCGACGGCCCGGTCCCGCTCCGCCGGCGTCATCCACCGGCCGTCGTGGAGCACGTCGCCCCGGGACTCCCGCGCGGCGGCGTGGTCGGGGTCGATGCGCAGCACCTCGGCGCGGAGGTCCTCGAAGACCTTCCGCAGCCCCAGCCCCTTCGCCTCCTCCGCCAGCGCCCAGCGGCCCGCCGCGTCGTCCGCCGCCAGCGCCTTCCGGCGGACCTCCAGTTCCTCTTCCGGCAGGGCCTTCAGCACGACCTTCTCCACCTGGGCGCGGGGGAACGTCAGATCCCCGCCGAACCGCAGGCGCAGCGTCACCCCGGAGGGCTTGTCCTCCAGCACCTTGCCCTCCAGCCGCCGCCCGTCCTTCAGGTGGACCTCGTCGGCGCGGAGCCCCCCCGGGGACGCCATGAGCAGCGCCAGCGCCAGCGGGACGGTCCACGGCGAGCGGGTGGGGAGCACGGTGACCCCATCCTGCCCGAGGGGCGTGGCCCCCGCAAGTGCGCGCGGCACGGCGGGGCCGCCGGGCGCGGCGGAGGCGGACAGGGTGGCGATTCCGATCGCGCGTGCCCCACCGACTCCGAAGTCTCGAGGCACACCCCTTGCGGGGGGGGGATGCTCGCGTACACTCGAATTACAGAGGGAGGTGCGTATGCGCTCCGGGATGGCGCCGGCCGTCGTCGCGATCTTCGTCGCACTGATGACGAGCGGAGCGGCGTTCTCGAAGAGCGACCCCGGCGGAATGCGAGATCAGGGGTCGCGACCGTCTTCCCCGGTCGCCACGCTCGCGGCGGCGTCGCGCACGACTCCCGCCTTCACGCCGCCAGCGGCCATCGCGTTCGAGCCTGCGCGCGACACGGATGTCTGGTTCTCCCGCGGCCGGGGATTCCACCTCTACGCGGACTCCCGTGGCGCCCGCTTCGTCGCGCGCTCCGGCGACGTCGTGTCGATGCGCCTCCCGACGGCGGGGCGCCCGCCCGCGCCCGAGGTCCGGCTCGCGGGCGTGAGCAACTACCTCCTCGGCGACGACCCTGCCCTCTGGCGCACGCGCATCCCGCGGTTCCGATCCGTGCGCGTGGACGGCATCGCCCCCGGCGTGGACCTCCGCTGGCGCGGGGACCGGGGCGCCGTCGAGTACGAGATCGCGTGCGCGCCCGGAGCCACGCAACGATCCGTCCCGTTCCGCGTCGACGGCGCGGACACCCTCAGCGTCCGGGGCGACGGCGCCTTGGCGATGGCCACGCCCGGCGGCACCTTCGTCCACTCCCCGCCTCTGGCACTCCAGCCGGGGCCGGCGGGGCCGCGCACCGTTCCCTGCCGCTTCGTGGGCGAAGCCGGCGGTTTCCGGATCGAGGCCGGCCCCTGCGACCCGACGCTCCCGCTCGTCATCGATCCGCGGGTGGAGTTCTCCGGATGCTTCGGCGGAACCAAGGACGACGTGCCGGCGCACGTCGCCGTGGACGCCGAGGACAACATCTATCTGGCGGGCACGACGTGGTCGACGAACTGGCCGACCAAGAACGCCATCCAGGGGAGCCACGCCGGCATCAACCTGGACACTTTCGTCGCGAAGTTCGACGCCACCGCCACGACGCTGGAGTACTCGACCTACCTCGGCGGCATCGGCGAGGACACCGGCTACGGGGTGGCCGTGGACGGGGACGGGAGCGCGTACGTGGTCGGCGAGGCGACCCAGCAGTTCCCCACCAAGTCCCCCATCATGGGCTGGACCGCGTTCTCGGACGGATTCCTCCTCAAGCTCACACCGTCGGGCGACGGTCTGGTCTACGGGACCTACCTCGGGGGGAACCAACCGGACCGCGCGGCGGCGGTGTTCGTGGACGGCTCCGGTGCCGCGTACGTCACCGGTCGCACGGCGTCCACGAACTTCCCCGCGATCTCGGCCGTCCAGGGGAGCCTCGCGGGGATCGGGGACGCGTTCCTTCTCAAGGTCAACGCCGCCGGATCGGCCATCGTCTGGTCCACCTACCTCGGGGGCACCGCCGACGATTGGGGCGCCGCGGTCACCGTGGACGACGACGGCTGCGCGTTCCTCACGGGCGTCTCGAACTCCTCCAACTTCCCGACGAAGTCCCCGTTCCAGGCGACCAATGCCGGGGCGCCCGACGCGTTCATCGCCAGGGTGACCGCGGACGGCTCCGCCCTCGTCTGGTCCTCCTACCTGGGCGGCTCGGAGGGCGACGGGGCGCGCTCCATCGCCCTCGACGCGGACGGAGCGCCCGTCGTCGGCGGCGTCGCCGGTTCGTCGGGTCTCGCCACTTCCTCGGCCTTCCAGACCACCCACAAGGGGGGCGTCGGCGGAGACGGATTCGTCGCACGCATCAAGGCCGACGGGAGCGGTCTCGAGTTCCTCACTTACCTCGGCGGCAGCGGAGGCGACGCCGTGAACGACCTCGCCGTGGGGCCGGGCGGCGTGATCTACGCGGCCGGCGAGACCGCATCCTCCGACTTTCCCGTGGCAGCGCCTGTCGACGGATCGCTCGCGGGGTCGTCGGACGCCTTCCTGGCCCGCATCGCCGGAGACGGGGCCTCGCTCAAGTCCTCCACGTACGTCGGCGGCGACGGCGCGGACCGCGGGACCTCGCTGGCGAGAGCACCCCAGTCGGGAATGCTCGTGCTCGTGGGGGAGACGAAGTCCACGGATTTCCCGAAGCAGCAGTCCTACCAGGGGTCCCCGGCGGGCGGATCCGACGCCTTCCTCTTCGCGATGTCGAGCAACCCGTACCCGCCGCCCTCCGGACTTGCCGCCACGCTCGCCCCGGCCCTCGCCATCGACCTCTCCTGGTCGGACAACAGCGCCGACGAGACCGCCATCGAGATCCAGCGCAAGGTCGGGTCCGGCGCCTGGCAACCCCTCGTGGACCTCCCCGCGGACACCGAGGCTCACACCGACGCCGGCCTCTCCGAAGGGGTCCGCTACACGTACCGGCTTCGGGCAACGAACGAGGAGGGCGCCTCGGCCTGGACTGTCGAGGCGAGCGTGCTCATTCCCCCCGTGAATCCTTCCATCCCGCTCGCACCCTCGGCGCTCCTGGCGACGGTCGTCTCGCCGACCCGAGTGGATCTCGCCTGGGCCGATGAGAGCGACAACGAGACCTTCTTCCAGGTGCAGCGGCGCCGGGGGGATGCGAACTGGGATGTCCTGGCGACTCCCTCGCCCAACGCGACGGCGTACTCCGATCTCACCCCGCTTCCCGACCGTGCCTACGAGTACCGCGTGCGCGCCAACGGGGTCGCCGGCTTCTCCTCCTACTCGAACTCCGTCACGGCCTCGCTCGCCGCCAGTCTCGAACTCGCCGTCACGAAGGGCCTGGTCAAGGACTCACCGAAGCCCGGCAAGGACGCCGTCTCCCTCAAGGGGGTGGTGGGCCCCGCCGGGGGCACCGACCCGCTGCCCGATCCGGAACTCGCCGGGTTCGAGGTCCGCCTCGGCGGAAGGGACGGCCCGCGCATCCTCCTCGTCGCGCCCAATGCCGAGGGCTGGAAGACGAAGAAGGGGCGCGCCACCTGGAAGTCGCCCCGGGGAACGGCCACGAAGGCAGTGATCTCCTTCGAGGCAAGCACGGGCGCCTGGTCGCTCAGCCTGAAGAACGCGACGGTGGACGAAGCGGCGGATCCGAAGATGGCGGTGGCTGTGGAGTCGGGCAAGAGCGCGGGCACGGCGACCGTCACGTGGCGCGTCAGCGGAAAGAAGACGATCGCCTATCGGACACCCTGAGCCGGGGCAAGTCCCGGGAGGACCGGCCCCGCGGGAGTATCGGACGCGGATCCTGCGCATGCGAACGCCGCAGGGTCGGCGCATGGAGTCAGGCAGGAGTTGCCAGGGATGGGAGCGCGATCCGGACACCCGATTCCGCCGCGTCGCAGGGTGGTCCTTTGTGGTTTCGCGGTCTCGCCGGTGCTCACGGTCGACCTCCACGTGGAACACGTGTCGCTGGACGGCGTGGCCGCTGCGCTGGACCCCGTCCCCGGCGGGTCGGTGCTCGTGCTCGGGGAGGTGGCGCTGGAATCCATCCTCCCGCGGGTGTTTCGCCTCGCGGATCGAGCTCCGTGGGTCCTCGTCATCGCTTACTCGACACGCCTTTCGACGGCGCGGCGGGTCGCATGGGAGTCCGCCGGAGTCGAGGTCTTCGGGTCCTCCGACGCGCTCTCCGCCGCGCTCGCCTGCCTCGTTCTGACGACGCCGCGACGCGGGATCCCTCGCTCACTCTGGTGCCCCACAGACGTCGGCGCCGACCCCGTCGTCCGCCGCGCCTGCGACCTCATCCCCGAGGTCCCCCGCGTGAGGGTTCAGGATCTGGCAGCGGCGCTCGGTGTCGAGCGCCACCGTCTGAACATCCGGTTCCGCGCGGCCGTCGGCCGGACGGCCGGGCAGGTGTGCCGGGCGTACGTCCGCGCCTATTCACGGGAGGGGCGACAGTCCGGGCGCTCCTGGCCGGCACTCGCGGGCGAACTCCTGTACTCCAGCGATCGCGCCCTGCGCCGCGCCGCCCATTGATCGCCGGACGGCCCGAGGGCGGACTCCGGCGGGGCCGAGCGAAGCGGGGACCGCTCCGCCAGGAGCCAATCCCGATCGGGCGGACCGAGCCGGCCGTCGGCGAGACGTGGCAGATGCAAGGCTCGCCGAGGAGGGAAACTCGGAGGGGCGAGTTCCCGACGAGGCGCAACGCCGCAGATGCCCGTCGCAGCCAGGCCGGCGACGGGGGCCCTACCGGGATAGGCTCCAAGCGACGTCCGGTGCGCCGGGCACTCCGCGCACGCGGCCCATTCCGGAGCGCCCCCCTGCTGGTGCCAACGTGTACCCCCCTTGGCGCCCGTCCGGGCATGGACACTTCAGTCCGGACGGGCCACACTCCGGACACGACGGAAGGCGGGCCCACCGGGCCCCGCTCTCCGGGTCGCGGGGACACCCGGCAACGCGCGCGGAGGTGATGGATGGCGGTTCCGAGTTCGACGACCGTTGGCAACCTGACGCGATGCAAGACGCTCCCCGGGTTCTTCCCCGGCGGCTACTGCGACCAGTTCATCCGCAAGGTCCCGTTCGAGGCCGTGGAGGCCTACGGCCCGACCCTCGCCATCAACCGTGCGACCCTCGGCGGCGCGTCGAACTACGGCGCGGCAGGGACGCCCGACGGCACGGCCTCCGCCAGCGCGACCACCTCGTTCACCTTCCGCCGCATCGGCGGCACCGCCGAGGCGGACGAGGCGGACTTCGTTGCCACGCCGGAGGCGCAGGACCTGCTGGTGCAGATGAAGCGCGTCTCCGTCATCCGCCAACTGGCCCAGCAGGTGATCCAGGGGAACGACACCGGCGCCGAGCTCGCGGGCCTCCGCATCCTCACGGACGCGGGGCAGGCGATCCTCCCGGCGGCCGGCGTGGGCGCCCCGGTCATCGACGACTACTACCGCCTCATCGACAAGGTGTGCGCCAGCGACGGGACGAGCGGGGTCGGCCCCGACGCCCTCCTCGTCCACCCGCGCACCCGGCGCCAGATGCTCGGCCTCCTCGATGCCACCGGCGGCCCGGAGTACTCCTTCGACGAGGCGCTCGGAGTCCCCGTGCTGCTCTTCTGCGGACTGCCCGTGTACGTGTCGCAGAACATGTTCACCGACGAGAGCGGAGGCGGCACGCCGGGCGGAGGCACGTACACGTCGGCGTACGCACTCAAGCTTCACGGGCCCACGGGCCTTCGCATCCTGCATCAGGGCGGCGACCCGGCCGACTACGGCATCGTCATTGACGACGTGCCGACGCAGCTCTCGGTCTCCGCACGGGCTTCCACCGTACGCGGGTACTACTCGGTGCTGCTGCCGGAACTGGGCTCCATCGCCCGCATGACGGGCATCGACATCACGGCGTACCCGTAGACAGCGGCGGGCGCGTGGTCGCGGGTGAGCGTTGCCGCGCCACGCGGACGGTGCGTGTGCCATCGGGCGGAGGTCTGACATGGGCTGCACGGCGGGTCGGTGCCAGGGCGGCAGCCCCTGCACCGGGTGTGCGACGGCGGAAGAACACCGACCACACCCCGGGGCCGGCGGTCCAGCACCCGGGGTCGCGATCGGGGGGCGCCTTCGACGCAACGGCTCCGGCGCCGCAGCGTCCTCCACGGGCACGGCGCCAGCCGAAAGATGGCCGAGCGCATCCAGCACTCCGCAAGGGGAGCGGCCACGTCGCGCCGCGAGCGGCAGCCGTGCAGCCCACGGCCAGCCCGGGGAGCACTCCTGGCGTCGACGCGGGCCTGGCACCGCGGGGTCGACCCAACGCATGGACCGCGGCATCCCCGGAAGTACGACTGGCAGAGAGAGCACTACGGCGCGGGCTCGCAGTGAGGTTCGCCCCAGTCCCACCAAGGGCACTCGCCGACCACGTCTCCCCACGGCAGGCGCAGCGCCCGCCGCCCCCGCACCTCGACCGACGGCCCGCGCGCTGCCCCGGCTCGCGACGGGGCGCTACGTACACGTGCGTGCCCCCGATGGCTACCCGGATGTCGGCGCTGAAGCCGCCTCCATCCGCGAGGCCGTCGCTGATTCCCGGCCGGGCGACGTCGTCGTACTTCACGACGGCCTGTACGAGGGCGCGGACAATTCCAACATCCGCTTCCCTGACTTCGCGCTGACCGTTCGCAGCCTCAATGGCCCCTCCGATTGCACCATCGATCTGCGTGGGCGCCGTAGGACTCGTGCGTTCCTGTTCGATGGACTTCAGACGGCGGCCGGCGCCCGCGTCGAGGGACTCACGATCATCAACGGCAACCACGATCTCGGGGGCGCCATCTTCTGCTCCGCGGACGGCGAATCGGGGCGCGCCAGCCCCACCATCGAGCGCTGCGTGTTCCGCGCATGCCGCGCGACCAGGGCCGGTGGCGCCGTGTACCTCCGCGGCGGCGCCGCGCCGCTCATGATCGCATGCGAGTTCACCGCCAATCTCTCCGGCGGCGATGGCGGTGCCGTCGCAGTGGACGGGCCCGGCGTCGAAGGGACGGTCGTGACTCCCGCCGAGACAGCGCGCCTTCGCGGCTGCCGACTGACCGCCAATCGCGCGCAGCGCCGTGGCGGCGCCCTCTGGATCCGCACTTCCGTCGTCACCCTCGAGGGGTGTACGCTGTCCGAGAACTCCGCGCGAATGGGTGGTGGGCTGGCTTGCCAGGAGAGCGGAACGCCGCGGTGCGAGAGTACCGTGATCGGAAACAATGCGGCGTCCATGGACGGAGGGGGACTCTGGATCGACTCTGCCACTCCGAGCCTGCGTCTCTGCACCGTCGAGAACAACGTCGCCGGACGCGATGGTGGAGGCGTCTGGGCCCGCGATTCACGGCACACAGTCGTTCCCGATTCCGACCCGCCCCCCATGTGGGGGCCGACTCCTCCCCAGTTCGACGGGTCCATCGTGCGCGACAACCGCGCCGGCGCCAACGGCCGCGGCGGGGGCATCTTCGTCGACAATCTCGACCTCGGGGGCACATCCGGGTTCATCTTCAATCACGGGTTCATCGTGGACAACACGGCCGCAACCGGTGGCGGCATCTTCCTTCTCCGGGGTCGTGCCTACCTCAACAACTCCGTCATCAACACCAACACCGCGGTGCGCCCGTTCGGGGTAGGTGGCGCCGCCGTGGTGGGAAGCGCGGCGGCGTGGCTCGGATTGCAGTTCTGCACGGTCCACGGCAATGCAGCGGGTACGGACATGACTCGCGGCGAGGGCGCCGGCATCTTCGTCTTCGGCGTCTTTGACTGGGATCCTTCGTTCAATGCGGTGGAGCCCGGAGAGCTTGTGGTGGCCAACTCGATCATTCATGGCAACCTGGGGAACGACTCCGGACTCGCCAGTCAGATGGGGCGAGCAAGGGATCGGCGAGGCCGACCCGTCGGGCGCATCAACGTTGGTCACTCCTGCATCGAGTTCGGCGCTGGTATCGGGCCCTTCACCATTTCCACCAACCCCCGGCTGCTTGCGGGCCGCGACGGGATTCGCTATCTGCTCCCCGTCGACTCACCCTGCGTGGATGCGGCGCACGCATTTCGCCAATCGGTTCCACCTGCCCTTCCGTGCTGCAACGAGAGGACACGCCCCTGCGCAGATGAGCCAACAGCACCGTTTCTTCCATGGGCTCGGGACATCGAAGGAGGGTGGCGAAAGGTGCGCGTGGTGGCGGGCGACACCTCGAGGCCTTTGGTGGACCGCGCCTACGACGTGGCCTATACCGTGGGCGCGGACATGGGTGCCTACGAGGTGCAGGCAGCGCCGGGGGCTGACCTCAATGCGGAGGCGTGTCCCCACTTCTGAACGCCGCAGGACCCTGATGCGCGCGGCGGCCCGGCACTACCGCAGGTCGGCCACGTAGGCCGCAGGCCAGTCATGGGGAGGGTGTCGGCGGGACAGGCGCCAATCGGATGACGAGAACGTACACCAGTTGCCGTCGGACGACAGTCCGCCCTTGCTGTTCCAGGTGCTGCCAATCGAACTCCAGCCCGTGGGGAGGGCCATGTCCTGGGTGGTGGACACCGTCCGAAGTTGCCCGGATGCGATGTCGTACAGAAACACCTGGGATGTGGCGTCGTCCGGAGTGTTGAATAGAATTCTCCCACCCGCGCCAAGGGCCCCGGCGACAAACACTCCGTCCAGGATGCAGCGTCGTTCCCCTGTCCGCAGGTCAAGCAGCAGCTTGCACCTCTTCTCATTCTTGGGCTGTCGAGTCACTGGCTCCACTTCGAAGGACGTGAACGCAATGACTCCATCGTCGAGCATGATGATGCCACCCGAGAACCAGATTCCCGGTCCGTCGGTCGGAGCGGCGGAGACCCGGCGCAGTTTCTGCGCCTCTACGTCGTAGACGTACACGTCACCATCGGTCACGATGGGGACCGCGTTCTCGGCGAGGGTCTGGTCGTTGGAATCGAAGCCGACATATCTTCCGTCTGTGGAGATCGTGGCACCGCCCGTGTCGGCGCGCGGGAGTTGTCCCTGCGGACCGACGGACACCGGGCGGATCGTGTTCTCCTGCAGGTCGGCCAGCATGACGACGATCCCCAGTTTGGACGGGGCCACGAGGTCGGCGCCTCCCATGAACGTGACGAAGCGCCCGTCGCCCGAGATGCACCTGGAGTTCGCCACGAAACTCTCGCTCTCGCTCTGGGACCCGTCGGCCCGGACGGAGAGGCGCCAGGTCTCGCGTGTGCTGCGGTCATGCACGAAGACATCGTTCAAGGAGTTGGTATCGTCGGGTACCAGGGCGGCGTCCGTGGAGAACACCACGATCCGACCGTCGTCGGACAGCCCCACGGCGGGCCGGGCGCCGGATCGCCCCGCAGGATGTCGACCCCGCGAGTCCACGGACACCAGGTAGGTGCGACGCCGCTTGAAGTCGCGGACGAACACGTCGGACTTCCAGTCGCGGTCGGCACGGTGGATGTTTCGGGCCGTCGACGTGAACGCGGCAAATCTCCCGCCGGGCGTCACGGCCCCGCCCCAGGACGAACTGTTCGGTCGCCCGCCCCCTCGCCCCCGGGAGAGCAGCACGGGGTCCCCCGGAGGGCGCGGCGCGGCGACCGCGAGGACCACCGTGGCAGTCAACGCCATGATCGCGATTGCAGCCCGTCGTGAACGGCCGCCGATCATCACCGACACCTCCTCGCCAACCGCAGTCGTCATCGTACCACGGCGCGGCGGCACCGGTTCGAGGTGGCGCCCTCTCGGTGGAAACGGCTGCGCGCGGAGGTGGTGACCCATTCCGCGGCCACTCTTCCGGAATACGCCTACCCCTCCTCGTCCCCCCCGTCCGCGGCGATGCCGTACTTCTCCAGTTTCCGCTGGAGGGTGAACCGGCTGATGCCGAGGAGGGCGGCAGCGCGGGTCTTGTTGCCGCCGGAAACGCGGAGGGCGCGGGAGATCTCCTCCCGCTCCACCTGCTCCACGAGGGCGTCGAGATTCCGGATGGTCTCTCCCTCGCCGGGCACCGTCGGGGCTCCGCGGCGGATGGCCTCGGAGAGGAGGTCCGGCGTCACCACTCCCTCGCTGAGGGCGACCATCTTCTGCGCCTCGTTCTCCAGTTCGCGGACGTTGCCCGGCCAGTGGTACGCGCGGAGGAGGTCCAGCACGTGCCGGTCCAGCCGCGGCACGGGCCGCCCCACGCGGGAGGCGTGCTTGTCCAGGAAATGGGCCAGCAGGAGGGGGATGTCCTCGGCGCGCTCGCGCAGCGCCGGCAGGACGACCTGCAGCACGTTGAGCCGGTAGTAGAGGTCCTCGCGGAAGCCCGTCTCCCGCGTCATCTTCAGCAGGTCCCGGTTGCTCGCGCTGATGACGCGCACGTCGACCTTGATCACGTCCTTGCCGCCGACGGGCCGGATCTCCCGCTCCTGGAGCGCCCGCAGCAGCTTCTTCTGCATGTCCGGGCTCGTCTCCCCCACCTCGTCGAGGAAGAGCGTCCCCTTGTGCGCCAGTTCGAAGAGGCCCTTGGTGTTCCGGTCGGCCCCCGTGAAGGCGCCGCGCACGTAGCCGAACAGTTCGCTCTCCAGCAGGGTGTCCGTCAGGGCGCCGCAGTTCTCGCTCACGAAGCGCTCCCGCCGCCGGGGCCCGTTGTAGTGGACCGCGCGGGCGATGAGCTCCTTGCCCGTGCCCGACTCGCCGAGGATGAGGACCGGCATCTCGCTCTCGATGACGCGGTCCAGCAGCCGGAGCACCTCGCGCATGGGCTCCGACGTCCCGATGATGCTGCGGTAGTTGTACTTCGTCTGGAGTTCCCGCTCGCGCTGGCGGAGCGTCTCGCGCGCCTCCTCCAGTTCGACCTCCTGGCTCTGCACCATCGCCTGGAGGCGGGAGTTCAGCCGCTCCACGCGGCGGCTGGAGTCCTCCAGCGCCTCCTGCTTCTCGGAGAGGCGGCGGAAGAGCCGCGCCCGCTCGATGGCGGCCGCCGCCTGGTCCGCCAGCGCCTCCAGCATGCGCATGTCCTGCCGGGAGAAGACCCCCTTCTGGAGACGGTTGTCGATGTACAGCACGCCGCGCGATCCGTCGCGCAGCCGGAACGGGAGGCAGAGCACGCTGCGCAGGCCGAGCACGCTGATGGACTGGATGTCCCGGAAGCGTTCGTCCTCCACGGCGTTCACCGCCATCACCGGCTCGGTGGAGTCGAGCACCTTCCGCGCGATGGACCGCGAGATGGCGTACTCGGGGCTGTCCACGGGCTCCTTGGCGAAGTTGCGGGAGCACTTGAACTCCATCTCCTCGCCGTCGCCGGCGAACAGGATCAGGAAGCCCCGTTCCGCGTCCGTCAGTTCCACCGAGTGGTCGACGATGATCTCCAGGAGGTGGTCCAGTTCCAGTTCGCTGTTGATGGCGCGGGCGACGCGCTGGAGCCGGAGGAGGTTGGCCCGGTCGCGCACGACCTCCCCCACCTCCGCCGGCGAGGCGTCCTCGACGACGCGGGGGAGTTGCATGGTGCGCCCCAGGGCCGCCGCCTGCGCGGAGGAGCCCGCCGGTGCGGGAGGCGGCGGGACGCCCCCCTCCTCCTCGAACAGCAGCCGCGCGGTGCCGATCTCCACGAGGTCGCCGGTGCGGAGGGTCCGGGCGGTGATGAGGGACCCGTTGACCAGGGTTCCGTTCTGGCTCCCCTCGTCCACGATGCGCCAGCCGCCGTCCCCCTTCTCGATGCGGCAGTGCAGGCGGGAGGCGCGCAGGTCCAGCAGGGACACGACGTTCCGCGTGGAGCGGCCCACCGTGACGGGGGCCTCGCCGATGTCGAGGACGCGGCGGTTGCCGTTCTCCGTGATGACGAGCCGGGGCATGGCGGCGATTGTACCCCGGTGTGCGATCTCGCACGGGGGCGTGCGGTTGCCATGCACCCGGCGACCCCGGGGTTGTTGCCCGTCCCGCCCGGGCGGCGTAGGATCCCGCCCCATGCTCGCCCGCTTCAGCCTGGCCGCGCTGGTCGCCGTGGTGGTCGCCACGGCCCGCCCCGTCGCATCCGGCGGCACCCACGACCTGCTCGCCGTGGGCGTCCGCGTCCGGTCCGCGGCGGGGGAGACCGTCCGCCTGTCCGCCCCCACGGAGCAGGCGCTGGCCATCTACGAGGAACTCTTGCGGACGCCGGCGCGGCCCTACCTCCCCATGGGCCAGCCGGTGCTCCTGCAGAGGGGCTCGGGGCTCGAGGGGAGCACGGTGACGCTCCTCTACTTCGGCCGCGGCTCCCGCGCCGGCGTCGCCCCCGTCGAGTTCGGCGAGTCCCGCACCGCCGACTCCGCCGCGGCGCCGAAGACCGGTCGCCGGGCCTGGCAACTCGCGAAGGCGCTGGCCGAGGGCGGCTCCGCGGGCACCGAGTCGGCGGCCCTCGTCCTCCTGGGGCAGGGCAGCGACGCCGCCGCCGGCATGGCGCTGGAGGCCCTCGCGCAGGTCCGGCCCGACCGCGCCGCCGCGGCGGCCGCCGGGATCCTCTTTCCGGAGGATGCCGTCCAGGCGCGGTCCTCCGTCCGCCGCCTCTACGCCGTCCGCGTTCTCCGCGACCGCCTCGGGGGGGCCGCCTCCTTCCCCGACCTCTTCCGCCGCCTGGCCGACGACCCCGACGACCTCGTGCGGGAGACGGCGGCGAGGGCGCGGTAGCCCGCCCTATTCATGAGGGACCGCGGTCCCGCGGCGTCCTCGCGCCGATCCCGGCGTCG